>DATJNW010000125.1:0-21369 GCA_035507655.1 Bryobacteraceae bacterium
TCGACCACATGGATCGACACGCCCGGCCGCAGTTCCGACAATTTCTGCGCCAGCATCGCGCAACTGATTCCCGCGCCGATAATCACGACATCGCTCTCGTAGGTCACAAAAATTTCTCCGGACGTTTCGCCGAATCCCCCAACCCGCGGCAATCGTCGCGGCGGATTTTCGCGTCATACAAAAAATCCTCGCCTTCCGACGAATTAAAGAAAAACGCCAGCAGATCCGTCGCCACATGCCTTCCATTCGGCCGCTGCGGAATGCGATCGACCTTCGCTGCCGCAATCGCCCGCTCCACCGCCTCACGCGAAACTGGCGACCCCAGCGCGCTCAACTGCCCGGCATAATGCTCCGACGGGTTCGCCCCAGTCACCTGCGTCCGCGGATGCCCATAGCCGGAAGCAATCTCCGCGCCGGCGCGATAATCGCGAATCCACACCAGAAAATCCCCGGCGATCTGTTCAATTCGCGCGCGCCCCAGCGACCCCGGCAGCACCACCGAAGCGAGCTCGCGCATCGATTGATCCATCTGCTGCGCCCGAGCCCAGCGCGGAGCAAACAACGCTGCCGCGCCGAGCAAAACCCGTTCAAAAAAATTCCTGCGCTTCATTCAAAACCTCATCCTCGATCCTGACCTGACCTTGTGGGGCAGGCCCCCGGCCTGCGCGGGGCTCCCAGCCCCGCTGGCCGGTTCGACGAGGGCGGCCTGAGAGGCCGCCGCAGGCCAGGGGCCTGCCCCACGAAAAAACGATCATCCGCCCCCAGTTCCAAACTAGTTGGCACCTATCGAAAACGCCACCAGCGCCGCGTCGGCGCCTTGCCCGGCCGCGATCACGACAAACTGCTTCCCATCCCGCGCGCGATACGTCATCGGCACACCATACGCCCGGCCCGGCAGCGCGCCCTGCCACAAATCGCGACCCGTCGCCTTGTCGATCGCATGCAGCGCCCGATCCTCGCCGCCGACAAAAAACAACCCGCCCTTCGTCACGATCCCGCCCTGCGGACCGCCGACGCCAAGCTGCCGCGGCAACTCGACCCCGGCCAGCGCCGGATTCTTCCGCAGCTCCGGCCAATCCCCGAACGGCTCCTGCCACGCGATGGTTCCCTGATTCAAATCGATCGCCGTCACCTGACCATACGGCGGTTTGGTCAGCGGCAGCCGCCCCTGAAACGTCGCCTGCGCGCGCAGGTCGCCGGTCCACTCCGCATCCACTTCCGAGGTGTGTTCCGCCTTCACGATCTTCCACACCGCCGGCGAGTTCGTGGTCTTTATATAAAGCATGCCCGTCTCCGGATCGAACGCGCCGCCGCCCCAATTCGCTCCGCCGATAATCCCCGGACGCCCCAGCGTGCCCTGAAGCGACGGCGGCGTGAACAGTCCGCCCAGCCGGTATTTTTTCATCTCCTGCTGCGCTTCCGCCTTCAATTCCGGAGTCAGGTCGAACGCATCGTCGAGCGTCACGCCTTGCGGAGAAAACGCCGGCGGCTTCGTCGGAAACGGCTGCGTCGGCGACGCCTGTTCGCCGGGAACGTCGCTCGCCGGAACCGGCCGCTCCTCGATCGGCCACACCGGAACGCCGGTCACCCGATCGAACACGAACGCGAATCCCTGCTTGGTCAACTGCACCACCGCATCGATTTTCCGCCCCTCCACGTTGATGGTCACCAGCGCCGGCGGCGACGCCATATCGTAATCCCACAGCCCGTGATGCACCAGCTGGTAAAACCATTTTCGTTGGCCCGTGTTTGCGTCCAGGCACACGATGGAATCGGCGTATAAATTATTTCCCGGCCGCGCGCCGCCGTAAAAATCGTTGGACGGAGTGCTCACCGGCAAATACAGCAGCCCGCGTCTTTCGTCCAGGCTCATCGGAGCCCAAACGTTGGTGTGCCCGGTAAATTTGTTCGATCCTTGGCCCCACGACTCGGCTCCAGGCTCGCCCGGCTGCGGAATGGTGTGAAACGTCCACACCCGTTTCCCGGTCCGCGCATCGAACGCCCGCACATCGCCCGGCGGATCATTTTTATAAGTCAGCCGGTCGCCCACGCCGTTGCCGACGATCACCAGATTTTTATAAACCACCGGCGGCGACGTCTCGGTGTAATGCATTTTGTTGATCGGCCAGACCAGTCCCTGGCTCAGATCCACAACGCCGTTATCGCCGAATGACGCGTCCGGTTTTCCGGTCTTCGCATCGATCGAAATCAGCCGGTATCGCGTATTCAAAAAAATCCGCGGATCGCCGCCGCTGCGCCAGACCGCGATCCCGCGATGCACATAGCCCGTCCCATTCGGAGGCTGGCCATCGGCGTAAGTTTTCGGATCGTACGCCCACAACTCCTTACCCGATTTCGCGTCGAGCGCCACCACGCGATTGTACGGCGTGGTCACGTACACTACGCCATCGATCATCAGCGGCGTATCTTCGAACATTCCCGGCCGCGTTTTGTATTCCGCCAGCGGAGCCTCACCCGTCTTCCAGATCCACGCCTGCTTGAGTTTCGTGACGTTGGTTTTATTGATTTCGCTGAGCGAGGAATAATGCGTCGCGCCCGCATCGCCGCCCCAGTCGGCCCAATCGACCACCCCGCGATCCGCGCCGAGGCACGCGAAAAGCGCGGCCCCGGCGATAAAAATCGGCGCGCCTTTATTCATCTGAAGAGAATATCAAACCGGGAAGTCAGAAGTCAGTAGTCACGGACGGCCGTGCCTGAAAGGGCAGAGTGGCGTAAGCCGCCAGGCTTGCGTTATGGACGGCCGGAAGTCGAGCCGCGAATACACAAGCCTGGCGGCTTATGCCACGGACGGCCGGAAATCGAGCCGCGAATACACAAGCCTGGCGGCTTATGCCACGGACCGCTGGAAATCGAGCCGCGAACACACAAGCCTGGCGGCTTATGCCACCTCCAGCGCTGCGCGCAATCGATCCGGCAATGGGATCGGACGCTGCGTCTTTCGGCTGATCGCCACCACCGTCATCTTGCCGCGCGCCGCGTGGCGATCCTCTACCGTCACGTCGAACCCCAGCGTGAACGACGCCCCACCCACCCGTTCCACGGTCACCGCAATCTTCATCAGGTCGTCGAAGCGCAGCGCGCTGGTATAATCGCACTCCACGTGAACGCGCGGGAAACTGGTTTCCGGAGTTTCCAGCTCGCGATAGCCCGTGCCGATGCTGCGCATAAACTCGGTTTCCGCCACATCGAAGTGGTTGAGCAGCGCGACGTAAAAAATTCGCCCGCTCGCGTCGGTGTCGCCGAAGCGAACGCGGCTTTCGTAAATAAAAGGTTGGTTCCTCATCCGATTTTCCGAAGAACAGCGCGGCCGTCTTTCGAGCATAGCGCGCCCGCGAGTTACGATACGCTAAGATTATCCAGCCCGAATGATCCTCGCCGACAAATACGCACTCGAACGCGGCAATGTTTATCTCACCGGCATCCAGGCGCTGGTGCGTCTTCCCATTGACCAGATGCGCCGCGACCGCCGCGCCGGGCTGAACACTGGCGGATTCATTTCCGGTTACGAAGGCTCGCCGCTCGGTGGTTACGATCTCGCCCTCGCCCGCGCCGGAGCGCTGCTCAGCGCCAACAACATCGTCTTCCGGCCCGGACTCAACGAAGACCTGGCCGCGACCTCCATCATGGGCAGCCAGATTTTCGAAGTCGCCGGCAAACCGAAAGTCGACGGCATCGTCGGCATCTGGTACGGCAAAGGTCCGGGCGTCGACCGCTGCGGCGACGTGCTGCGTCACGCCAACATGGCGGGAACGGGAAAAAATTGCGGCGCGCTGCTGCTCGCCGGCGACGATCATGCGTGTAAAAGCTCCACCGTTCCGCATCAAAGCGATTTCAGTTTTTTGAACGCCGGCATTCCTTTTCTTTATCCCGGAAACACGCAGGAAATTCTCGATTACGGTCTGCTCGCCATCGCGCTTTCGCGATTTTCGGGCGCCTGGGCGGGGTTGAAAGTGGTCACCGACATCTGCGACGGCGGCGGAACGGTCACCGTCGATCCCGACCGGCTGCCGATCAAAATTCCCGAAAATTATCAGAAATATGTCGACGCCCGGCTGATTCCGCCGGTCACGCTGGCGCTCGAACACGAAGTGAGCGTGCGGCGCCTGAAAGCCGCGGTCGATTTCGCGCGCCTCAACAACGTGAATCGCTGGCACGGAGCGCGCGATGCGTGGTTCGGCATCGCCAGCGCCGGCAAACCTTATTACGATCTGATGCAGGCGCTGCGCGATCTCGGCCTCACCGACTCTGCGCTCAAGGATTTGGGAATTCGCGTCGCGAAATTCGGCATGACCTTTCCGCTCGACGGCGAATTCGCGCGCGATTTCGCCAAGGGCTTATCCGCGATTCTGGTGGTCGAAGAAAAGCGCAGTTTTCTGGAGCTGCATCTGCGCGACGCGTTGTATAGCCTTCCCGCGCGGCCGATCCTCATGGGCAAGAACGATGCCGAAGGCCAGCCGCTGTTTCCTCCGTCGGGCGATCTCGATCCCGATCGCATCGCGCTGGTGCTGGGCAAACTGCTGGGCCAATCGCGCACAACGGAGCAGGCGGCCGCGCGCGTTCATTTTCTCGAAGACGTCAACGCGCGCCCGCGCACACCGTCGCCGTCCCGCGCGCCGAATTTCTGCTCCGGCTGCCCGCACAACCGCTCGACCATTCTGCTGCCCGGCCAGATCGGCGGCGGAGGAATCGGCTGCCACACCATGGCGATGCGCCTTGACGCCACGCGCAGGTTTTCCTTTCTCACGCACATGGGCGGCGAAGGCGCGCCGTGGATCGGCATGGCGCCGTTCACCGAACACACCCACGTCTTTCAAAACCTCGGCGACGGGACCTTTTTTCATTCCGGCTCGCTGGCCGTGCAGGCGCTGGTGGCAAGCGGTCTGAATATTACCTTCAAGCTTCTCTACAACGGTCACGTTTCGATGACTGGCGGCCAGATCGCGCAGGGCGCGCTGCCGATTCCGCGGCTCACCAAAAAGCTGGAAGCCGAAGGCGTGAAAAAAGCGATCATTCTCGCCGAAAATCCGCGGCAATATGAGGGCGCCGAGCTGGCTTCGATCGCCGAAGTGCGGGACCGTTCGGAGCTGGAACGTACGCTCGCCGAGCTTGAAAAAATTCCCGGCGTCACGGTGCTGATTTACGACCAGGAATGCGCCGCCGAAAAGCGCCGCAAGCGCTCGCGCGGAAAATCGGCCGAGCCGACCGCGCGCCTGATGATTCACCAGGAGGTGTGCGAAGGCTGCGGCGATTGCGTGAAGCAATCGAACTGCATGAGCCTGACGCCGGTGGCAACCGAGCGCGGCCAGAAGATGCGCATTCATCAATCCTCCTGCAATAAGGATTATTCGTGCGCGCTGGGCGATTGCCCGTCGTTCGTCACCGTGAATTTAAAACCGGGAACGGGTCTGCGAAAAAAACCGCTGCCGGTTTTGCCGCCATCTGCCGTTCCCGCGCCGCGCGAATTCGCCGCGATTGGCGACGGCTATCGCATGGTGATGCCCGGCATCGGCGGAACGGGCGTGGTGACCATCAACGCGCTGCTGGCGACCGCGGCGTGGATCGACGGGCTGTATGTTCAGACGCTGGATCAAACCGGATCGGCGCAAAAAGGCGGCGCGGTGGTCTCGCATCTGCTGCTCAGCCGACGGCCGCTCGAAGGGCCGAACCGCATCAACAGCGGCAATGCGGACCTGATTCTCGGCTTCGATCTGCTGGGCGCGGCGAATCCCGACAGTTTGCGACTCGCCTCGCCCGATCGAACCGTTGCGGTGCTCAACACCAATCTCACGCCGACCATCGATGCGATCCGCAGCCGCGGAATTGTTAGCGGTTCGACGGCGATGCTCGAAGAGATCAACGCGGTTACGCGGCGCGGGCGCAACCTGATGGTCGACGGGAACCGGCTGGCGGAGGGATTGTTCGGCACGCACCTGGCGGTGAATCTGTTTCTGCTCGGCGTCGCGTATCAGGGCGGATTGATCCCGTTGACGCTTCAGGCCATCGAACGCGCGATTCGGTTGAACGAAGTCGACGTTGAAAAAAATCTGCAAGTGTTCGAATGGGGCCGCAAGTATTATCACGACGCGAAATCGGTGGAGGAAGTGTTGGCGGGACCGGCCGCGCAGCCCGCCCGGCCGTTCGATTGCGTGGCGGAACTGACGGCCTATCAAAACGCCGCGTACGCGAAACAATATTCCGATTTCGTGGCCGAGGTCGCGCGGCGCGCGCCGGCGCTGGAAGCAACCGTCGCGCGTTATTTTTACAAGCTGATGGCGTACAAAGACGAGTATGAAGTGGCGCGCCTGCTGACCAGCGAAGAATTCGCGCGGCGAATGGAAGAAACGTGGGAGAGCGTGGAATCGATCGGCTACCATCTGCATCCGCCGCTGCTGCGCCGTTTCGGCGTGAAGAAAAAATTGAAGCTGGGCGGATGGTTTCGCACGCCGCTGAAAATTCTGGCGTCGCTGAAGGTGCTGCGCGGCGGCGCGCTCGATATTTTCGGGTACGCCGCGCATCGCAAGGAAGAACGCGCGCTGGCCGATTGGTATCGCGCGCTGATCGCGCAGGTGACCGAAAATCTGAACGAAGAAAATCTGCCGAAAGCGCTGGAGATTGCCGCGCTGCCCGATCAGATTCGCGGCTATGAGCGGATCAAGGAAGAAAGCATCGCGCGGGTAAAAAAGCTGGCCGAAGAAAAGCTCGCCGAGATGCGGGCGGTCGCCGTAGCGTGACGTGTCGAACGGCGCAAGCCTGAAGGCTTACGCTGCTTCGCCGGCCGCGTTACGCTATGGAAGAAACCATGCCCGCCTACGAGCAGATCGTCTACGAAGTTTCCCGCCGCGTCGCCACGATCACGTTAAATCGTCCCGAAAAACTGAACGCCTGGACGCGGCAGATGGAAGCCGAAGTCACCTCGGCCATCCGTGACGCCGCGGCGGACGATTCGGTGCGCGTCATCGTTTTGGCCGGCGCGGGCAAGGGCTTCTGCGCGGGCGCCGATTTGAGCCTGCTAGCGACCATGGCCGCCGACGGCGACAGCGCCGCCGCGAACCTGACTAGCGAAGGCCCGGCCGAAGCTCCGCGCGAATTTCGCTACAAACACGCCTGGCTTCTTTCCGTGCCCAAGCCGATCCTCGCCGCGATTCACGGGCCGTGCGTGGGGCTCGGCTTCGTGGTGTCGCTGTATTGCG
This sequence comes from Bryobacteraceae bacterium, assembly GCA_035507655.1. GTDB lineage: Bacteria > Acidobacteriota > Terriglobia > Bryobacterales > Bryobacteraceae > Palsa-187. Next base: position 7,212 of record DATJNW010000125.1, read on the forward strand.
ATTTTCGCTTCGCCGCGGAAAGCGCGCGCTTCAGCATGATTTTTTCCAGGCGCGGACTGGTAGCCGAATACGGCCTGGCGTGGATGCTGCCGCGGCTGGTGGGACTCGCCGAAGCGATCGAGCTGGCGTTCACCTCGAAAATGATCGACGCGAAGGAAGCGCTGCGCATCGGCCTGGTGAGCCGGGTGTTGCCCGACGAAAATTTTCCGGGCCGCGTTCAGGAGATCGCGCGCGAATTAGCCGACACGGTTTCGCCGCGCTCGCTGGCGGTGATGAAGCGGCAGATTTATCGCGCGCTCGATCAGAATCTCGGTGAATCGTTCGCGCTGGCGATTGAAGAAATGCGGGCCAGCATGGGCGCCGGGGATTTCCGCGAAGGCATCGCGCATTTTCTCGAAAAACGCCCACCGCTGTTCACCGGAAGATAACCGGACCGGTCTCCCATACCTTCCCGCAATGCTCTATTGATCCTGTTTCTTCGGCGTCGGCGGTTTTTGTGGTTGACCCGGCGTGGCCGGCTGTTCCTGAAGCTGATCCGCCGGCGTCGGATCGTCGCTGAAGGTGATGGTCGATTCCGAACCGAACTTGCGGTACAGCTTGAACTGCGCGTCGTTCTGGCTGATCGCCTTCGATTCGCGCGAATGCAGCTCGAAATGGAACGGCAGGGTGTACACCTCGTCGCCGATCCTGGTCGGCTCATAATCGAGCGTCAGGCCCACTGCGTGAATCGGATAATCGGCCGGGATGCCGACGCAATCCATCTTGATGCGCATGATCGCTTTCGTTTCGGTGTCGGCGTAGACCAGTCCCTTGTACGCCGAGGTGTATGAACGGCGCGATTCTTCGTGATACATGCTGTAGCCTTCTGATTGCGGCACGCTGAAGGCGAACACGTACATTCGTTTTCCGCGCAGCGTGGCCCAGTGATCCCAACTAAAATCGGCGCCCGTTTGCGGATCGAAAATGTGATACATCATGGTTCCGAACTCGCCCGAGGAAACCACGCCGCCCAATTTTTCATGCGTCATGTTGGCGACCGCGGTGCCGTTGACCATCTCCACTTTGTAGCTTTCTTTTTTGTCGAAGAAGGTCAACTGCTCCTGAATGGTATCGCCGTAGGGCAGATAGCCGCGAATGGTCGGATCGATCTTGCGATGCGTGGTTTGGACGCACATGTAGTTGGGAAGATTCTTGGTGTAGTTGAGTGCGTAGTCGCGCATCGCGGCCAGCACGTTCTGCTGTTCCTCGGCGCTGGGCGGCGGAATCGGCGGAGGCGGCGGCGGGGGGGCTTGCGGCGGCGGAGCGGGCGGCAGAGTGGCCGATTCCTCGCTCAATTTGCGCAGCGCCGCGACGGTCTTCGGACCCGCGCCTTCGCCTTGCAACTGCTCCACCGTGCGATCGTCCAGCTTTTCGCTCATGCGGATTCTGTGCGTAAGATAATCGGCGGTCTGGTGATCGTCGCCCTGCATCTTGATCTGCGATTCGATGAAGGCTTTGACTTCCGCAACGGTCATGGGCCGCTGGGCGCAGAGGGTCGCGGCCGTCAACAGGAAGATTGAAAAAAAACGCATTTCGCCGGCTCCTCATTTATTGTGGCGCATGTACTCCAGCGGGCCAAGTCCGCCTGCTGGCGCGCGGCTCTGCTGGGACGTTCGCTGCCATTTACAGAGCGCGCCCGGGTAGGGTCTGAAATCTGCGTTGACCTTTAAAGATGGGAGAGCCCCCGCCATTACTGGCGGGGCTGTAACGCGCGCGCCCGCTAGTCATGGCGGGGCGCGTTGCGAATCGACGCAGGTTTCAGGCAGTACCCGCCCGCGGCCGCTGGAAAAAATGTCAGACTAAAAATTAGCTTGTCGGCCCCAGCAGTCATCGGCATCGATCTTGGAACCACCAATTGTGCGCTCGCCTGTTCGCGAGCCGAAGCGGTGGAAGTTTTTCCCATCCCACAGCTGGTCAATCCCGGCGAAGAGCGCGAAGAACCGCTGCTGCCATCCTTTCTTTTCCTGGAAGATCCCCCGATTGTCGGCGTGCTGGCGCAGAAAAAGGGACTCGAAAACGCCGGACGCCTGGTTTCTTCCGCCAAATCCTGGCTGAGCCACTCCGGCGTCGACCGCACCGCGGCGATTCTTCCGCCCAATGCGCCCGAAGGCGTTCCGAAAGTTTCGCCGGTCGAAGCCTCGCGCCGCTATTTGCAGCATCTCCGCGACGCCTGGAATCGGAAGGAGGGAAATTTCGAAGAGCACCAGGTGCTGGTCACCGTCCCCGCATCCTTCGACGCCGTGGCCCGCGACCTGACCCTCAAGGCCGCCGAAGAAGCGGGTTACCGCAACGTGATCCTGCTCGAAGAGCCGCAAGCCGCCTTCTATGCCTGGATCGAGCGTCACGCCGACTGGCGCGATCGCGTTCGCGTGGGCGATTTGATTTTAGTCATCGACATCGGCGGCGGCACCACCGATTTCACCTTGATTGCGGTGCGCGAGCGCGAAGGCGAATTGCTGCTCGAACGCATCGCCGTCGGCGACCACATCCTGCTCGGCGGCGATAATATCGATATCGCGCTGGCGCATCATGTCGCCGCGCAGATCCCGCAAAAACTCGACACGATGCAGTTTCACGCGCTGTGGCAGCAATGCCGCGCGGCGAAGGAAAAACTGCTCGCCGCCGACGCTACCGCCAAAGACGCCGGCGTGACCATTCTCGGACGCGGCACCGGACTGGTCGGCGGAACGATTAAGACGAAAATCAAGCGCGCCGACATCGATCAGATTCTTCTCGACGGATTTTTGCCCAAAGTTTCGATCGACGAAATCCCGCAGCGCCGCCGCGCGGGACTCGCCGAACTGGGCCTGCCCTACGCCTCCGACGCGGCCATCACGCGTCATCTCGGATATTTTCTGAAGCGCCAGGGCGCCACGCCGACGCATGTTCTGTTTAACGGCGGCGTGTTGCGCGCCGACCTGATCCGCACCCGAATTCTGGAAGTGCTGAACGGATGGCTGCCGCACCCGGTGACGCCGCTGGTCGGTGAAGACCTGATGCACGCGGTTGCGCGCGGCGCGGCCTATTACGGCCTCGCGCGCACCGGCAAAGGCGTGCGCATTCGCGGCGGCGTGCCGCGCTCCTATTACGTCGGCATCGAAACCGCGATGCCCGCCGTTCCCGGATTCGCGGCTCCGCTGAAAGCTCTCACCGTCGCGCCGTTCGGCATGGAAGAAGGAACCGGCCACAAATTTCCGAATCGCGTTTTCGCGCTGACCGTGGGCGAGCCGGCGCAGTTCCGCTTCTTCCAGTCGCCCACGCGCAAGGACGATCCGCCGGGATCATTGATCGACGAAGTCGGCGGCGATTTTGAAGAGCTCGCGCCCATCGAAGTTTTTCTGCCGGGAAACGCCGGCGAATCGGTCCCGGTGACGCTCGAAGCGCTGGTCACCGAAACCGGCGTTCTGGAATTGTGGTGTGTCGCGCGCGACGGCCGCCGTTGGAAACTCGAATTCAACGTCCGCACGCCGCAGGAACCCGTGCCCGCGTGAATCCGCTCCAGCAGATAATCGGCTTACAGCTAAAGATCGCCAGCTACGCAGGCAACACGCGTACGTTCATCTTCTCCTCAGCCGAACCGGAGTGGTCTCTTCAGGTGCAGTGCCCCTGGCGTATCGAACACGGGGGCAGAATCGTCACCGGCAGCGACGACTGGTGGGACCCCGGCGCCCCGGACTCCGCGATGGGCGGCAGCTTGCAGCAGACCAGGCTGCGAGAGATCTTTCGCGATGAGGACAGCTCCAGCGCCGTTCTGTACAACCACACCACGGAACTGACCGTCGAACATGTCCAGATGGGCGCTGCGGGCGACGTCGAAATCGGCCTGAGCGGCGGCTACAGGCTCCGCATCTTTCCCGCGGGATCGCGCGGCGAAGATCGGCGGTTATTCAGAAACGCCGATCCGGGTTCGCGCCTGGTCTGGCCCGCGGAGCAAGCGTGAAAATCGTCAGTGTCGGTGAAATCCTCTGGGACGTTTTCCCGGACGCCGAACGTCTCGGCGGCGCGGCCTTCAATTTCGCCGTTCACGCCCATCGACTGGGCCACGACGTCCGCTTCGTCAGCGCCGTCGGCGACGACGATCGCGGCCGGCGAGCCATTGCCGAAATGCAGCGCCTGGGCCTCGTCGCCGATTTTGTGCGGCGTGTTCCCCAGGCAACGGGCATGGTGACGGTCGCCATCGCCGGGTGCGAGCCGCACTTCACCCTGCATCGTCCCGCGGCTTATGATTTTCTCGAATTCGATCCGCGCCTGATCGATTTCGCGCCGGACTGGATCTATTTCGGCACGCTGCTTTCGGTGAACGATCATGCGGCGGCCATGTTGCAGGAAATTTTGCGGCGCGTTCCCGCCCGCCGCTTTTACGACGTCAATCTGCGCCGCGATTCCTTCACGCCCGAGCTGGTGGAGCGGCTGGCCTGCAACGCGGCCGCCATCAAGCTGAACGAAAGCGAGCTCTCAACGCTCGGCTGGCGCTTCGAACAGATCCGCGCGCCCTTCAAATGCGTCACGCGAGGCGATCGCGGCTGCACGGTCATGCTTGGCGGCGAATCGGCCGACTGCCCGGCCTACCCGGTGCGCATTGCCGATACGGTCGGCGCGGGGGACGCGTTCGCGGCGGCGTTCCTGCACGGCATCAACCAAGGATGGCCCGCGGCGAAGGCCGGCGATTTCGCCAACCGGGTCGCGGCGCTGGTGGTGAGCCGTCCCGGCGCGATTCCGCAGTGGAGCGTTGACGAGATCTATCCTCCGTAACCGTCACGCTTTCTTTTTGAGCGCCAGCGTCCGATACGGATCGACCGCCAGCCACGCCAGCGCGCCGATGCCGGACAGCGCGGCTGCGACCACAAACGGGACCGTCCAGCCGAAGTGCTCCGCTAAAAACGGCGTCAGCGAGGCGGTGATGGTGCCCGCGAGCTGGCACCCCATGTTCATGATGCCGGAAACCGAGCCCGCCGAGGATCCGCCCAGGTCGGCGCTGACCGACCAGAACGAGCTTTGTGAAAAATAGAGCGCGCCCGCGCCGCCGGCGAGAACCACGCTGGCCAGGCGGGCGTCGGCTGCCTGCGATCCGAGCAGCAGAAACACCGCGGCCAGCGCGAGTCCGAAAAACGCCACGCCGCAGCGGCCCAGGCGCCTGCCCCAGGCTCGCGTCAGGCCGTCGCTGACCCAGCCTCCCAGCGGCGAACAGGTGGCCATCGCCAGAAAGGGCAGCATTCCGTAAAACGAGCTCGATTTGAGATCCAGCCCGCGCACCCGGCTCAGATAAATAAAAAACCAGGTGAAGAAAATATAGGCGACGTAGCCGTAAGTGAAATAGCTGAGCGTGACGGCGGCGACATCTTTGCTTGCGAGAATAGTGCGCCACGGTAGTTGCGCCGCGGCGGGTTCGGCGGGCAATCCCGCGCGGATGAGATTCGCCTCCGCGGCGCCGACCCAGCGATGCTCATCCGGGCGATCGCGCGCGATCAGGAACCATACCGCGCCGGCCGCGATCCCGATGATCATGCTGATCCAGAAGGACCATCGCCAGCCGTGATGCAGCACGATCGCGGTGATCAGCGGCGGCGCGATGCCGGCGCCGACGCCCACGCCCGCGAAAATCACGCCGTTGGCGATGCCGCGTTCGCTCGAAGGAATCCATTTCGCCACCAGCGTGTTGCTGGCCGGATACACCACCGCTTCGCCGACGCCCAGAAAGAAGCGGATGGCGATGAGAATCGCCAGCGCGCCGGCGACGCCCAACGGAACCGATCCGGTGAGCGCCGTGAAAATCCCCCACCAGATGGTCCCCGCGGCGACCACCAGGCGCGGCCCGAAGCGGTCGGCCAGGCGTCCCGCGGGCGCCTGCGACAGCGCGTAGCCGAAGACAAAGGCGCTGAAGACGGCGCCCAATTGCGTGTCGGAAAGATGCAGATCGCGCTGGAGGAATTGCCCGGCGATCGAAATGTTGACGCGATCGAGGTAGGCGACGGCGCTGATCACGAAAATCCAGCCGATCAGCAGCCATCGGATCATCGCTGAACTCTGCCGGATCCTTCGCCGCGCATCAAGGCTTCCACTTCACCGGCCGAAATGCGGGCAAAATCGCCGGGAACAGAATGTTTTAAACAACTCGCCGCGACCGCGAATTCCAGCGCGTCGCGCTCATTGCCGAATTTTTGCAAGCCGTAGATCAAGCCGCCGGCGAAGCAATCGCCGGCGCCGACGCGATCCACAATATGGGTAATTTCATAGGCCCGGCTGCTCAAAAATTCCTTGCCGTTGTTCAAACACGCCGACCATCCATTGTGCGAGGCGCTGCGCGATTCGCGCAGCGTGATGGCGATCGCCTGGAGATTCGGAAACGCGCTCAGAACGCGGCAGGTGAGGCGCTCATACTGCTCCCGGTCGAGCTTCCCGGCGTTGACGTCGATCTCGGCGCTGATTCCGAGCGCGGTTTGCACGTCCTCTTCGTTGGCAATGGCGATCTGCGCGTGACGCAGCAGCTCCGGCATCACTTCGCGCGCGGGCAGCCCCCATTTCCACAGATTTTTTCGATAATTCAGGTCACAGGAAACGGTCACGCCGTATTGGCTGGCCTTGCGCGCGCTTTCCAGGGCCAGCTCCGCGGCCGACTGGCTGATGGCCGGCGTAACGCCGGTGATGTGAAACCATCCGGCCACCCGGAACACCGAATCCCAATCGATATCTCCGGGTTTGGCCAGCGCGATGGCGCTGCGGTCGCGATCGTAAACCACTTTCGACGGCCGCTGATTCGCGCCCGGCTCGACGAAATAGACGCCGAGCCGTCCCTTAGTCCGCACGATTTTGGAAGTGTCAACGCCGAACCGGCGCAGCTCGCCGATCACGGCATCCGCCAGCGGATTGTTTTCCGGCAGAACGGTCACGTACGAAGCGGGCAATCCGAACGAGGCCAGCGCAACGGCCACGTTCGCTTCCGCGCCGCCGAAGGTCGCCGACAGAACCGGGGTTTGCAGCAGGCGCTCGAATCCCGGCGGGCTGAGCCGCAGCATGATTTCACCGAAAGCGACGGTGGTCTTACTTGCGGTCTGCGGCACGGGCCTCCTGAATGCGCGCGACAAATTCTTTGGCGATCGCGGCGACTCCCTCAAAATCCCCTTTTTTCGCCGGCGCGGTCAAATGCCCGCCGACGCCGACCGCGACGCATCCGGCCTTGATCCAGGCGGCGACGTTGTCGAGCGAAACTCCGCCGGTCGGCATCAGCGGCGCCTGCGGCAGCGGCGCTTTCACCGCCTTGACGAAATCGGGTCCCAGCGCTTCGCCGGGAAAAAGTTTGACGATCCCCGCGCCGCATTCCATCGCTTCGACAATGTCGCGCAGGGTCATCGCGCCGGGCAGATAGGGAACCTGGTAGCGATTACACAGCTTCGCGGTTTCGACGTTCAGCGACGGGCTGACGATGTATTGCGCGCCGGCGAGAATCGCCACGCGGGCCGTTTCCGGATCGAGCACGGTTCCCGCGCCGATCAGAATTTTTTTCGATCGCGCCAGGCATTCGATGGCCGCCGCGGCGCCCGGCGTGGTGAAGGCCACTTCAATCGAAGCGACGCCACCGGCCGCCAGCGCCTCGCCGATTCGTTCCGCCTGCGCGGGATTTTCCGCGCGAACGACGGCGACCAATCCCGAATCCGCGATGGCTTGCAAAATTTCCCACTTACGCATCTGCCGAATCAGAATATCACGGCCATGAACGAGTCCGCGTGAAACGCAAGAGCCCGCAGCCTTGCGGCTGGCGGCTCGAATCGGCCGGTTTGCGAGCCGCCACGCGTAAGCGTGCGGGCCCGTTGGTGAGTCCCGCAAGCGAATTGCAGTATACTTTTTATCGCTGTGGATCATAAAATTTCTCGACGAACTTTGCTGGCCGCCAGCGGCGCGATCGCCGCCGCGCCAACCGAGGCGCAGACGCTGGAGCACATGACGCCGCCGCGCTTCGAATCGGACGCGACACCGAAAATCTGCCTCGGCCTCGACGCCGCCGGCGGAGCTTTTTCCATGAACGGCCTGGGAACCACCGATGAAGCCGGCGCGCGGCTCATCAAACAGCTCGGCGTGACCCACGTCATCTCCGGGCTCGGCGGCATTCCCTGGGAAGAAGCGCGTCTCAAAAATCTGATGGACCGGCTGAAAGCGCAGCGGCTGATTCTGGCCAACGTGATGATCGCCGGGTTTCCGAATGCGATTTACAATCGCCCGGGCAAGGACGAAGACATCGAAAAGGTGATCGCGTCCATCAAAATCGCGGGCAAACTCGGATTGCCCGTGGTCGAATACAACTGGTACGCGCACCGCGCCATGGAGGGTTATTTCGCCGAAGTGGGCCGCGGCGGCGCGGGTTGGACCGGCTTCGATTATCAGCGCATGAAGGGACTGCCTCCGCTGCCGAATGAAGGCGCGCACACGCTCGATGAGATGTGGGCGAACATCACTTATTTTTTGAAGGCCGTGATTCCGGAAGCGGAAAAAGCGGGCGTGCGGATGGCGCTGCATCCCAACGATCCGCCGGCGCCGGTCAGCCGCGGCTCGCAGCAGATCATGGCCACCATCGACGGCTGGAAAAAGCTGGTGAGCATCGTCAAGAGTCCGTCGAACGGGATCACCTTCGATTGCGGCGTGACCCGCGAGATGGGCGGCGATCCGGTCGAGGTGTGCCGCTACTTCAGCGAGCGCGATTGCATCAATCACGTGCATTTCCGCAACGTGAGGGTCGAAAAACCGTACGAGCGCTACGACGAAGTGTTCATCGACGAAGGCCAGAACAACATGTATCAGGTGATGAAGGAGCTGGTGCTGCAAAAATATCCGCGGCTGATTTATCCCGAGCATCCGCGCGGCATGGATTATGACAAGCAGCAGGCCAGTTTTCATCCGCAATATCCCGGCGGCGGCGCCTACGCGGCCTACGCCTTCAACGTCGGATACACGCGGGCGATGATGCAGGCGGCGCTGGTTACCTAGATGAAGCGGGCCCTTCCTTTTTTCCTCGCGATCTCGATTGCGTTCGGCCAAGGCGTGCAGACCGGACGCATGACTTTCGATAAAACCTGCGCGAAGTGCCACGGCTCCGACGGCAAGGGTGGGGAAATGGGGCCGAATATTTTGGGACGCCTGGCCGCGCGCGACGATAACGAGCTTGCCACGCTATTCCGCAACGGCACGGGCAACATGCCTGCGGTGCGCGTCCCTTCGCAGCAGATGCCGCCGCTGCTGCGATTTCTGCGCTCCATTCAGCGGCAGCAGCGCGAGATGCCGCTGGTGCGAATGAAAGCGCAGCTGGTGGACGGCGCCGTGCTCGACGGATTCGTCACCGGCCAGGGTTTCGACGATCTGCAATTGCGCACGCTCGACCAGCGCGTCCATCTGCTGCGGCGCGTGGGCGAACGTTTTCGCGAAGTCACTTCGGAACAGGATTGGCCGGGTTACGATGGCGACCCGCGCGGCAATCGCTACACCACCAATCCGCAGATCGATAAATCGAACGTGGCGCGGCTCGGCGCGCAGTGGATTTTCAATATTCCCAACGCCGGAAGTCTGGAAGCGACGCCAGTGGTGGCCGGCGGCATGATGTACGTGACGGTCGCGAATGAGTGCTACGCCCTGGACGCGGGCAGCGGACGCGAGATCTGGCATTTTCGCCGCCGAACCACGCGCGGTTATACCGATGCGAACGCCGGACGCGTGAATCGCGGCGCGGCCGTTGCGGGCGATCGCGTGTTCCTGGATACGGATGAAGCGCACCTGATCGCGTTAAATCGTTTTACCGGTGAATTGTTGTGGGAAACGGTGATCGCCGATTGGCGCAAAAATTATTTCACCAGCTCCGCGCCGCAGATCGCGGGCGATCTGGTGCTTAGCGGCGTGGCCGGCGGCGAATACGGATCGCGCGGATTCGTCGCCGCCTTCGACCAGTCGACCGGCAAAGAAGTCTGGCGCTTTTGGACCATTCCGAAGCCGGGCGAGCCGGGATCGGAAACCTGGAAAGGCTCCGATATGGCGCACGGCGGCGCGCCGACGTGGTTCATCGGCACCTACGACCCGGAACTGGACGTGGTGTACTGGCCGACGGGAAATCCGGCGCAGGAATACAACGGCGAAAAACGTCCGGGCGACGATTTGTATTCCGACTGCGTGCTGGCGCTCGACCGCAAGACCGGCAAACTGAAATGGTATTTTCAGTTCACGCCGCACGATCTCTGGGATTGGGATTCGACGGAGACTTCGGTGTTGATCGACGCCGACTGGCAAGGCTCGCCGCGCAAATTGCTGCTGCACGCCGATCGCAACGGATTTTTCTACGTCTTCGATCGCAGCGACGGCAAGCTGCTGCTGGTGAAACCTTTCTTGAAGCACATCACCTGGGCCAAGGGAATCGCGCCGGACGGCCGGCCGATTCTGAATCCGGGGATGCGGCCGAGCGAAAAGGGCACGCTGGTGTGCCCCTCGCAGGACGGCGCGACCAACTGGTTCTCACCGTCCTACAATCCGGTGACCGGTCTTTATTATTTCCAGACGTTCGAAAAATGCAGCCTGTATAGCAAGCGCGAAGGCGACGTTTGGGAGCCGGGAAAATCGTATCTGGGCGGATCGCAGCATACCAGTCCCGATCCCAAGCCGGTGCGCGTGCTGAAAGCCGTGAACATTCAGACCGGCGAAATCGTGTGGGAATTGCCGCAGCCGGGGCCGGCGCAAACCTGGGGCGGAACGCTGAGCACGGCGACCGGTCTGGTGTTTGTCGCCGAGGAGGGCGGCGCCTTTCTGGCGGTGGACGCGGCAGACGGCAAACCGCTTTGGAAATTTCAAGCGAACGCGGACTGGAAAGCCTCGCCCATGACCTACGTTTTCGACGGCAAGGAGCACATCGCCATCGCCGCGGGGTCGAATATTATTTCCTTCGCGCTCGCGGAGTGAGACGCGCAACCCGCCGGTTTGCGAAAATCATAGCCAGCCATGCCCTGCCTGATCCTGATTCTGATTTTCGGCTTCCCGCGAATTGTGCTGGCGCTGCTGTTCTTTTTTTCCACCTACCTCCAGCACGCCTACCACGGGATCCTGATTCCGATTCTCGGCCTGATTTTTCTGCCGATGACGACGCTGTGCTACGCCTGGCTGGTCAATTCGGGATTGCCGCTCGCGGGCTTCAACGTTTTTCTTCTGATCCTGGCGGTGATCATCGACGTCAGCGGACATGGCGGCGCTTATTCGAGGAGGCGCGGATGACCCCGCAACAAACCTGGTCGACCGGCGATTTTTCGATGGTGGGAAGCTCCATCGTCATCGTCAGCGAGATGCTGTGCGAATCGGTGGAAGTGCACGCCGGCGATCGCGTGCTGGACGTGGCCACCGGATCGGGAAATACCGCGCTGGCCGCGGCGCGGAGGGCCTGCCGCGTCAGCGGAATCGATTTCGTGCCGGCGCTGCTCGAGCGCGCCCGCGAACGCGCCGCGGCGGAACGGCTGAAAATCGAGTTTCAGGAAGGTGCGGCCGAATCGATTCCATTTCCCGACGGGAGCTTTGACGTGGTGCTCTCGACGTTCGGCGCCATGTTCGCCGAACCGCGCCGCGCTGCCTCGGAAATGCTGCGGGTGTGCCGCAGCGGCGGAAAGATCGGCATGGCGAATTGGACTCCGCAGGGGTTTGTCGGCGAATGGTCGCGAGTGTCCGCCCGGTTCACGCCGCCTCCGCCGCCGGATTTTCAGCCCCCGGCGCTGTGGGGCGTCCGGGAAATCGTGCAGCAGCGCTTCGGCGACGCGGTGCGCGAGGTTCGGCTGGTGGAACGGCAGGTGAGGATGCGGCACCACACGCCGGAATCGTGGGTCGAGTTTATGAAAAAATATTTCGGTCCGATCATGGTCGCGCACCAGGCCGCGGGCGAGCGCGCGCCGGAGCTGACCGCGGCGATGGTCGAGATGGCCAAGCAGCACAACCGTTCCGGCGACGCGACGCTGCTGCTGGACGCCGATTACGTGGAAGTGATCGCGGTCAAGGCGTAAGCAGCGATCGCCGCAGCTCGCGGGCTTCGCGCCGCGCTTCCTCATGCGCTTGTCTGCGGACCTGGCGAACTTCACGCCGCGCTTCCGATCTTGCCTGCTCGGCCTGGCGCAGGACGTTCCTCTTCATGCGAAACGCTTCATGCCGCATTTCGTTCCGCATGCGCCGCGCCTCCACGCGGCCGTCGTCCAGGCACGCCGCGAACACCGGCGCGGCCAACAAAAGGGCAAACACCACGTTCATCCGTTTTCTCCTTCGGGAGATAATACGGCGCGTTGGCGAATTGGTTTCCTCGAAATTATTTCACCGCGAGCCAGGCCAGAAACAGTCCGTCCGGTTCGATATCTTCCCAATACGAAATCGGCCGGCTGCGCACCTCGCGGCAATCGCGCGCCAGCAGCTTTTCGAGCTGCTTTCTGCCGAACCACTGCTCCCATTCCGGCGTTTCCAGGCGTCCCCAGGCTTCGCGATTTTTATCGATAATCGCGATTCGCCCGCCGGGTTTGACGATGCGGCACAATTCGGAAACCGCGCGCGGAATATCCACCGCGTGTTCCAGCGATTCCGTCGCGTAGGCGCCGTCGAAACAGGCCGAAGCGAACGGCAGGGCGGTCATGGTGGCGGCAACGCGGTGAATTTTTTCCGGCACGCGCGCGAGCATCGCTTCGGCCAGGTCGAGGGCGAAAACCGAGGCGGCGGGATGAGTTTCCTGAACGATTCGCGCGAAGCGTCCCTTCCCGCAGCCGACGTCGGCGACGCGCCTGCCGGCCAGATCGCCCAGGTGCTCGAGCACCAGCCTGACGTGAAAAATCCGCGGGTCGATGGTCGAGGGGTAATGCTCCTCGTCTTCGGCCGCGCGGTTGAAGAACGCGCGAATGTCGGAACCGGAGGTTTTTCGCGATCGGCCGAATAGTTTCATGGGAACTGGGCCGCGGGCGGCGGGCGCCCGCTCCCGGCGCTACGCCCTGGTCAGGAAGATCGGCATGCCGAGCTTGTTCGCGTAACTCGGCCGGTAACGGTCGGTGTTGTACATCGTGGCGATGTCCACTTTGCGCGGGCCCAGCTTGGGGTCGGGGATCTGGGACATGGCGTAGCAGCCGCGGACCAGCGAGGCCATCACGCCGCTTTGCCCCTTCAGCACCGCTTCGAGCGCCATGTTGCCGAACGTGGTCGCGATCATTTTGTCGACGAAATCGGCTTCGCCGCTGCGCAGATCGTAGGTCAGGTCGCTGACGATGCTCTCTTCGTGCGTGCGCTTGCTGATTTCGGACGCCAGCGCTTCGCCGACGCTCATTTTTTTACGATGGCCGAAGGCATCGGGATCGCCGTATTCCTGAATGGTGTAGCCTTCCCACTGCGCCCCTTCGGAAATGACCAGCAGCACATAATTGCTGGGCGTGTCTTTCTTTTCGTTGAGCAGAATATGGATCAATTTGTCGAGATCTACGCGAAATTCCGGAATACAGCAGCGAATCGAGCAGACATAGGCTGTATAAAGCGCGGTAAATCCCGCGTCTCTTCCGAACACCCGAAAAATTCCGATGCGTTCGTGCGAACCCACCGTGGTGCGCTGCCGTCCAATCGCCGCCGTGGCGCGGGTGATGGCCGTGGAAAATCCGATGCAATATTCCGTATTTTGCACGTCGTTATCCATCGTCTTCGGAATGGCGATGACTTTGAAACCCATTTTGTCCAGCTTCGCCGCGTAGCTCAGGGTATCGTCGCCGCCGATGGCGATCAGATAATCGATCTGCAATTTTTCCAGATTTCGCAGCACCTGCGAGCTGATGTCCCAGGTGTTGCCGGTCTGCGGAAAGGTGCAATTGGCGAGGAAATCGGGCAGCTTTTTCATCTTCGACGGATTGGTGCGCGTCGAATGCAGCACCGTGCCGCCAAAACGGTCGATGGTGCGGGTGTTTTCGCGGTTCAGCGGCCAGATGTAATGCTCGACGCTGGCCGGGTCGTCGAAATTAAGATGGGTGAGACCTTCCCACCCGCGGCGGATGCCGATCGCTTCGCAATCGTTCTCCGTTCCGCGGTAGACCACGCTCTTGATGACCGAATTGAGGCCGGGGACGTCCCCGCCTCCGGTGAGAATGCCGATACGGCGACA
>DATJNW010000126.1:0-31623 GCA_035507655.1 Bryobacteraceae bacterium
CGATCTGGCGCGTTTTCGGTAAAAAATCAGCGCGAGCACGGCGCCGCCGGTTAGCCCGATCGTCCCGGGTTCGGGAGCGCTGGCGGGAAGAACCGGATTCAGATCGAAAGTCGAGTCGCTGGGAATGTTGATTTCAATCGGGGTGTTGGAGAAAACGCCGCCTACGCCGATTTCCACGTCCCACTCCGGCTCATCGGTGAAAGTACCCGCCGGAATCGTGAGCAGCGCGCTGCCTTGCACAAGGGTATCGTCTGCGGTAGTGCCAAGGGAGCCATAGGTGCTGTAATAGCCATTGCCGCCGCTGGTGGTGATGCTCACCGATATGGTCCAGGTGACGTCGTCGCAGTTGCTGGGCTCGGTAGGAATGGGGCAGCCGGCTCCGCCGGTCACCGTAAAATCCCAGGAGATCGGGATCGTGGTGGCCGTCGCCAGCGTGCCGATGGCGTTGCCGGAGATAATCATCCCGGCTTGCTCCGTCAGCCCCTCGGTGTCTACGTTGTAGTCATCCGCCTCACCGGAGATTTGGACCCAGTCGAGCGCGGTGTTGCCGCCTTGCGTCGCCGCCTGGGTGATGTTGCACGTCCCTTCATAGTAAATATCGCCACAGGCCGTGTTGTTGTACAAAGTGGTTGCGCCCAAAGGCGTTACCAGCATCAGTATCGAGATGAAAGATCGTCGCATGATTTCCTCCAATTGAAGACGGGTGATCCTTCTTCAAAATGAGGTGGAGAAAATCAACGATCCGTAACGCGGAAAAATGCTCAGCTGATGTTGCAGCTTTTCGAGGAGCGGCGAAGACCCAATGAAGAACGCCGCGTGACTACTGGCAATACGAATTCGTTGTTCCCGGATTTTGCGCGGCGATCCGGAATTGCGAGTTGTGGCGTCCGCCGTGTGTTATTCTGAAGCCAACTGCGAAGCTTGAAATGCGCCTCCGCTCGGTTTTTTGGCTGGTGATTGCGGGATTAGCGACGTGGGGCGTGTTGCGCGCGCAGCGGCCCTTTCAGGCTTACTCGACCGCCGAAGAGCATGCCGAGTACCCGATCCCCGAGGGCGCTTACGAGACCCACGAATGGACTCGCGCGCGGTTGGCTTATCCTTCGATTCTGGCTCCGCACGGCACCCCGGATGGCTACAAACGCTGGACCATCGATTATCCGCGGTCGGACCGTCTGCTGCTCAAGGGCATCAAACGGCTGACCCGCATCGACGCGCGGTCGAGCGAACAGGTGGTGTTCCTCGACGGCACCGACGACGTTTATAACTGGCCGCTCATGTATGCGGTAGAGGTCGGCTACTGGAATCTGACCGACGACATGGCGGCGCAGATGCGCGATTACCTGCTGCGTGGCGGATTCTTCATGTGCGACGACTTCCACGGTACCATCGAATGGAACAATTTCATGGCCAGCATGCGCAAGGTTTTTCCCGACCGTCCCGTGGTCGATATTGACAACAAAGACCCCATCTTCCACGTCATATATGATCTGGACGATCGCTTCCAGGTGGCGGGGGCGCAATACCTGTTCACCGGGCGGCGTTATGAATACGATGGTTACGGCGCGGAGTGGCGCGGAATCTACGACGATAAGGGCCGCTTGATGGTCGTAATCTGTCACAATATGGACCTGGGCGATGCCTGGGAGTGGTCCGACGACCCGCGCTATCCGGAAAAATGGGCGTCGCTCGCCTACCGGATCGCGTGCAATTATTTCATGTACGATTTAACACACTGATGTTCGAGCTTCTGTTCAAGTACCCGATGGCCGTGTTTTCGCGCGGCACATTTGTCTTCCTGGGCGGCTGGCCGTCCTGGATGTTGATCGCCGCGATCGTGGCGGCCGCGGTGGGGCTCGGGTTTCTGGTGTGGCGCATGACGGCGGCAGCGGGACGGATACACGGGTTGCGGTCGGTGGCCGTGTGGATTTTGCAGACGGCGCTCGCATCCATCCTGTTATTGATGTTGTGGCATCCGGCGCTGAGCGTGGCGACGCTGCGTCCGCAGCAGAATATTGTCGCGGTCGTGGTCGACGATTCGGCCAGCATGGCTACGCGGGACGCTGACGGAACCTCGCGGCACGAGGCGGCGATTCGCGTCCTCAACTCCGGATTAATCGATCAGTTGCAGAAGAAATTTCAAGTAAGGCTTTATCGTCTGTCGGATCATCTGGAGCGGATTCAGAAGCTTGATCAGTTGAATGCCTCCGGGGCTTCGACCCACATCGGCGATTCTTTGAAAGAAGTTCTGGCCGATGCGTC
Organism: Bryobacteraceae bacterium; assembly: GCA_035507655.1. Classification (GTDB taxonomy): domain Bacteria; phylum Acidobacteriota; class Terriglobia; order Bryobacterales; family Bryobacteraceae; genus Palsa-187. The sequence continues at coordinate 2,260 of DATJNW010000126.1, forward strand.
CAGTCTGCCGATCGGCGCGGTGGTGCTGCTGTCGGATGGCGCGGACAATTCGGGCGGAGTGGATCTGGAGACGATTTCCGAGATCCGGCGGCAGCGCATTCCGGTGCATACCATCGGATTCGGGCGTGAAACCATGGCGCACGACGTTGAATTGAGCGACGTCGAGGTGCCGCAGCGGGCGCTGCCGGATTCGCGGTTGAGCGCGCAGGTGAGCTTTCATCAGCATGGCTACGCGGGGCAGACCGCGAAGATCACGCTGAAGGACGGCAACAAAGTTTTAGCGGCCAGATCGGTGCCGTTCAAGTCCGATGGCGTGGAACAAACCGAGTCCATTTTGTTCAATGCCGGAGCCGCGGGCGTCAAGACCATCCAAACCTCCATCGACGTGATGCCGGGCGAGGAGAACGCGAAAAATAACCAGCTCACGCGGCTGGTGAACGTCGATAAGCGCACCGCTCTGGTCCTTTATATGGAAGGCGAACCGCGCTGGGAGTTCAAGTTTCTGAAGCGCGCCGTCGAAGACGACCGCAACCTGCACCTGATCACCATTCTGCGCACCACGCAGAACAAGATCTATGTTCAGGACGAACACAACGACGCGCCCAAGTTGAAAGACGGTTTCCCGACCCGTGTCGAGGATCTGTTTCAGTTCGATGGGTTGATTATCGGGTCGAGCGAAGCGGCTTATTTTACAAGCAATCAGCAGCAGTTTATTCATGATTTTGTTGATCGCCGGGGCGGGGGATTATTGTTTCTGGGCGGCAAGGATTCGCTGGCCGACGGCGGGTATAAACAGTCGATTCTGAACGATCTTTTGCCGGTGGTTCTGCCGGACCGGAAAAATACGTTCGTGCGCGCGCCGGCCAACGTCGAACTGACGAATCAGGGCCGCGAGAGCCTGATCACGCGGATTCTCGAAGACCCCGAGAAAAACGCCGAGAAGTGGAAGAAAATGCCGTACCTCCTGAATTATCAGGACCCCGGTCAGCCGAAGCCGGGCGCGGTCGTCTTAATGGATGGGCTGCCGTTGCAGGGCGGACGGTTTCCGCTGCTGACCATCGAAAATTACGGGCGCGGCCGGACGGCGGTGTTCGCCACGGCGGGAAGCTGGCGCGGATGGCAGATGCAGATGCCGGTGTCCGACATGACCCACGAGATGTTCTACACCCAGCTGCTGCGCTGGCTGGTGAGCGATACGCCGCGGCGCGTGGTGGCGTCCACGCCACAACAGGTACTTGAAGATGAGGCCAGTGTGAAGCTGCGTGCGCAGGTTTATGGCACCACCTACCTTCCCGCCAGCGACGCGACGGTGGAGGCGCATCTTCTGGGACCGGCGGGGATCGCGGAAACGGTGGAGATGCGGCCCGATCCGGTGGAGCAGGGAACTTACACGGCGGATTATACGACGCCGCAGGCGGGGTCGTATTTGGTCGAGATGGTGGCGCGGCGCGCGGGCGAAGAATTGGGCCGCGATACAATGACGTTCCGGCGCGAGGACGGCGTAGCGGAGAATTTCAAGGTCGAACAGAATCGCGAGCTGCTGCAAAAACTGGCGTCCGAGACCGGCGGCCGGTATTACACGCCGGCCGATGCGCAGAAGCTGGGGCAGGACATTAATTATTCCGAGGCCGGCATCACGGTGCGCGAGACGCGGGATTTGTGGGACATGCCGGTCGTGTTCTTGCTGCTGCTGCTGATCCGTTCGGGCGAGTGGCTGCTGAGAAGGAAGTGGGGCGTCATATGAGATCGATGTGGAGTGGCTGTCAGTGGGGCAGGCGCCCGGCCTGCGCGGGGCTCGCAGCCCCGCCGGTCGGCTCCAGTAGTCAGCGCGGCAGGCGGCCCGAGGCGCCGCCGCAGGCTGGGAGCCTGCCCCACAATGGCAAGCCAGTGGTGATGATTGCGCTGTTGTTGATGGCGCTGCCGGCGTTGCGCGCGGAAACTTTTTACGTCACCATCGCCGGATTGGGCGGCGAACCCGAATATGAGCAGCAGTTCGAGGGGTGGGCAAAGGACCTGGACAAGCTGCTCAAACAGGCCGAGCCGAAGGCCAACATAACCACGATGCTGGGTCCGGGCGCGACGAAAGATCTGATCGAAGCGAAACTGCACGACATCGCGCAGCAATCGAAACCGGACGATTCGCTGGTGCTGATGCTGATCGGGCACGGCAGTTTCGACGAATCCGATTATAAATTCAATATTCCCGGTCCGGACATCACCGGAACCGAGCTGGCCAATCTGCTGGACAAGATTCCCGCGAAGCACCAACTGGTGGTCAACATGACCAGTTGCAGCGGCGCGTCGATCATGTCGCTCGAAAAGCCGGGACGCGTGGTGATTGCGGCGACCAAAACGGGCACGGAAAAAAACGCAACATACTTTGCGCGCTACTGGATCGAGGCGCTGCGCGATCCCTCCGCGGACGCCGATAAAAACCAGGAGATCAGCGCGCTCGAAGCGTTTCGCTATGCGGAAGAGAAAACCGCGAAATTTTTCGAGACGCAGAATCGCCTGGCGACCGAGCACGCGATGCTCGAAGACACCGGCAAAGGCGAAGGCGTGAAGGCGCCGGGTCCGGACAATGGCGAGGGACTGGTGGCGGGACATTTCGCCGTGCTGCATCTGGGCGCGGTTTCGGCGCAGCTCAATGATCCGGAAAAATTGAAGCTCTTAAAACACAAAGAGGAGCTGGAGCAGGCCATCGACGAATTGAAGTATAAAAAAGCATCGATGGATTACAACCAATACCGGCAGCAGTTGCAGAACTATCTGATCGAGCTGGCCAAGACGCAGGAGGCGCTCGACAAGTGATTTTTCGAGCAGTCAGGAGTCAGGGAGTCGGAATCGCGGCGTTTGCGTTGTTGTGCGCGGCGTTGCCGGTTTCGGCGCAGACTGCTGAAGTCGCGCGCTGCGAGGCGCTGCACCACCACGGCGATCCGGCGGTGGCGCAGTGCTATCAGCAATTGGCGCGGTCGAACGATCCCGGAATCGCGGCCGAGGGCTATTGGGGACTGCGCGATTACCAGCGCGCCAACGAGCTGTTTCGCGCCGCGGTGAAAGCGCACGACAAAGATCCGAATCTGCGCGTGCGCTGGGGCATGATGTATCTCGACCATTGGCACATGGACCCGTCGGATGCGCCCACCGCGCAGGGTCTTTTTCAGGAGGCGCTCGAGATCAAGGCGAATTACGCGCCGGCGCTGCTCGGAATGGCGCGGATCGCGGCGGAGTCCTTCGAAAATAAGGCGGTCGAGCTGGCCGAAAAGGCGCTGAAGAGCGATCCCAAACTGTATCAGGCGCAGGAACTAGTGGCTCGCGTGGCGCTCGAAGATAACAATTCGGAAAAAGCGGCGGCGGAAGCCAATAAGGCGCTGGCGATTTCTCCCGAAGCGCTGGAGGCGATGTCCATCCTGGGCACGATCGATCTTCTGAACGGCAAAACGGATACGCCCTGGTTCGACAAAATTCTGAAAATTAATCCGCGCTACGGCGAGGCGTACGAAACAGCCGGACATTTTTTCGTGATCAACCGCCGCTACGACGACGGGATTGAGGCGTATCGAAAAGCGCTGGCGATCGAGCCGGACCTGTGGAGCGCGCGCAGCGAGCTGGGCATCAACCTGATGCGGCTCGGCGACGAAGCCGAGGCGCAGCAGCAGCTTGAAGAATGCTGGCGGAATGGATTCGAGAGCACGGAGACCAAGAATTCTCTGACGCTGCTCGACAGCATGAAGAATTTCACGACGTTCCGCACGCCCACCACCATCATCCGGCTTCAGAAAAAAGAAGCGGTGCTGCTGAAACCGTACGTCGAAAGTGAAATGCAGCGCGCGCTCGCGACTTACGAGAAAAAATACAAATTCAAGCTGCCCGGCCCGGTGGAACTGGAAGTTTATCCCGATCACGAGGATTTCGCGGTGCGAACCATGGGCATGCCGGGATTGGGCGCGCTGGGCGTGACCTTCGTCGCGACCAAGCCGCTGAGCGAAGGCGCGCCGGCGTTCGCGGCGTCGGTGGCCATGGATTCGCCGAGCGCGCGTCCGCCGGGGCAATTTCATTGGGACTCGACCATGTGGCATGAATTGAGCCACGTCTATGTTCTAACCATGACCAATAGCCGCGTGCCGCGCTGGTTCACCGAAGGACTGGCGGTGTACGAAGAAACGGCCAACGGCAATCCCGATTGGGGCGATCGCCTGGACCCCGAAGATATTCACGCCATCGCCACGCATCAGCTTCTGCCGGTGGCCGAGCTCGATCGCGGATTCATTCATCCGACCTATCCGGCGCAGGTGAACGTTTCCTATTTTCAGGCGGGAAAAATTTGCAACTTTATCGCGGAAAAATGGGGCTACGATAAAATCCTGGCGATGATCGAGGATTACAAGAACCTGAAACCGACGCCCGAAGTGATTCAATCCGAATTCAAGCTGAAGCCGGAAGAATTCGACAAACAGTTTTTCGCGTGGCTGGACGATTCGACCAAAGTCACGGTGAACGGGTTCGAGGATTGGAAAAACAAGCTCCTCGCGGTTGCCGCGGCGGCAAAGCAGAAAAATTGGGACAAGGTGATCGAGCTGGGCACGCCGATTCGCGACGTTTATTCGGATTACGTCGAAGCCGGCAGCGTCTATGAATTCCTGAGCGACGCGTATCTGGCCAAGAACGACAAGCCGCACGCCATCGCGCAGCTTGAAAGATATGCCGAAGTGGGCGGGCGCGATCCGGCGCTGCTGAAGCAGCTTTCCGCGCTTCAGGAAGGCGCCGGCGACAAGCGCGCCGCGGCGCGGACGCTGGAGCGGCTCGACCTGATTTATTTGAAGGACGAAGACGCGCACCGCCATTTGGGCGAGCTCGATATGGAATTGAATAATTACAACGGCGCGATTCGTGAATGGGGCGCCGTGCTGGCCGGCGGGACGGTCGATCCGGCGGGAGCGCATTATGAGCTGGCGCGGGCGCTGAATGCGGTGCATCGCAGCGCGGAAGCCAAGGACGAAGTGCTTTCGGCGCTGGAGGTCGCGCCAGGCTACAGACCGGCGCAGAAGTTGCTGCTTGAACTTACCGACAAGGAATAAGACACAATATCTAAAATGTCTACTACCACCGTTCCCACCATTGAATCGAGCGAACTAAAAGATCGCATTGTCCGTTTTCAGAAGGTGCGCGACGAGATCATCGCGCAGATCCGGCGCGTGATCGTCGGCCAGGATGAAGTGATCGAGCAGGTGATGATCGCGCTGTTTGTCGGCGGCCACTGCCTGATCACCGGACTTCCCGGCACGGCGAAAACGCTGCTGGTGCGAACGCTGGCGCAGGCGCTGGGCCTGGAATTTCGGCGCATCCAGTTCACGCCGGACCTGATGCCCTCCGACATCACCGGCACCGACATCATCGAAGAAGATCCGACTACCGGCCGCCGCACCTGGACGTTCGTGCCGGGGCCGATTTTCGCCAACATCCTGCTGGCGGACGAAATCAACCGCACGCCTCCGAAGACGCAGTCGGCGCTGCTCGAGGCGATGCAGGAATTGTCCTGCACGGTGCGCGGCAATCATTATAAGATCCGCCCGCCGTTTTTCGTGCTGGCCACGCAGAACCCGATCGAGCTCGAAGGCACCTATCCGCTGCCCGAAGCGCAGCTCGACCGCTTCATTTTTAATACGCTGCTCGATTATCTGTCGGCGGATCATGAGATGCAGGTGCTCGGGCTGACGACCACCACCCACGTCGCGCAGGTGGAGGCGGTGACCAACTCCGAAGAGATTTTAGATTTTCAACAAGTGGTGCGCATGGTGCCGATCGCCGATTCGGTGGCGCGCTACGCGATCGATCTGGTGCGCGCGACTCGCGCGACGGATGAAACGGCGCCGGACTTTATCAAGAAATACGTCAATTTCGGGGCGAGCGTCCGCGCGGCGCAATTTCTGGTGCTGGCGTCCAAGGCCCGGGCGCTGATGCGGCATCGCTATCACGTTTCGTATGAAGACGTGATCGCGCTGATGCGGCCGATTCTGCGGCATCGCATTCTGCTGAATTTCCAAGCCGAATCCGATCGTCTGACGCAGGACGACATTTTGAAAAAATTGCTGGAGGCGATGCCGGCGCCCAAGGCGTAGCGATGTTTTCCGTAATCCATTGCCGTTGTGACGCAGGCACTTCTGCGTGCCGCGTCGAGACTCATCTCGACGCCTCGCCGGGCAGCGACACGAGTGTCGCTGCGGCACGCACGAGTGCGTGCGCCACAAGGCGGGCTCAGTAAAATGCTGCAACGATTTCTAGACCCGAGCGTTCTCGCCGGCATCTCCGGACTTGATTTGGTCGCCAAAACCGTGGTCGACGGATTCATCGCGGGGTTGCATCGCTCGCCCGATTTCGGGTTCAGCCAGGAGTTCGCCGAATATCGCGCTTACTCGCCCGGCGACGATCTTCGGCACGTCGACTGGAACGTGTTCGCGCGCACCGAAAAAGCCTTCTTAAAGCGCTATCGCGGCGAGACCAATTCGCAGTTGACCATTCTACTCGACGCCAGCCGGTCGATGAAGTTCACTTCGCACCAGACCGACAAGCTGGAATACGGCAAATTTCTAGCCGCCTCGCTGGCCTATCTGGCCAACATGCAGCGCGACGCGGCGGGGCTGATCGTGTTCGACGATGAAGTTCGCAAATACGTGCGCGCGTCGTCGCGGCAGGGGCAGCTCGCGCGAATTTTGCACGCCATCGAAAGCTCCGAGGTCGGCACGCGCACCAATTTCGCGCAGCCCTTCCGGACGCTTCAGGAATTTCTGCGCCGGCGCGGCATTGTCGTCGCCATCTCCGATTTTTGGGAAGATCCGGAAAAAATCATTCAGACGGTGGAGCCGCTGCGTTATCGCGGAAATGAGCTGATTCTGTTCCACGTGCTCGATCCGGAAGAGATTCATCCCAAGCTGCGCTATCCGGTGCTGCTGGAGGATCTGGAAACGGGCGAGGCCATGGAAGTTTCGCCGGATTACACCGCGCATGAGTATCGCGACAAGATGGACGCGCACCTGGAAGACCTGCGCAGCCGCTCGAGAGGCGCGGGAATCGATTATTTTCTGATCGACACCAGCCGCCCGCTGGACGCCGCGCTGCGGGAATATCTGGCGGTCCGGAAAGGGAAAATGTGAGGAGAAAAGAATTCAGAAGTCAGGAGTCAGTATGAAAGGGCCTGGCGGCCGTCAGGTTTTTATTCTGACTTCTGACTCCTGAGTTCTGGTTTTTATGGGCTTTCTCGCACCATGGTTTTTGGCTGGAGTCGCGGCGGTGGGGCTGCCGGTGTGGCTTCATCTGCTCAAAAAGCATCGCTCCGATCCGCGCCTGTTTCCTTCGCTGATGCTGTTCGAAAAACGCGAGCAAAGCTCGGTGAAGCACCGCCGTCTGGAACATTTGTTACTGTTCGCGTTGCGCGCGGCGATGCTGGTATTGCTGGCGCTGCTGTTCGCCAATCCCTTTATCAATCGCTTCATTCCGGCGGCGCAGCAGAAACATCTGACGGTGATCGCCGTCGACAATTCCTTCAGCATGCGCGCGGGAAACCGCTTGCAGCAGGCGAAAGATCAGGCCTTGAGCATTCTTTCCGGCGTGCGGCCGGGACAGCAGGTGCAGGTGGTCGCGCTGGGCGCGCAGATCCAGACGCTGACCCAGCCGACCAACGATCTGGCCGAAGCTCGCGCGGCCATCAACTCCATTCAGCCGAGCGACAGCCGCAACTCCTTCGGCGAACTGGCGCGCTATTCGCGAACCCTGGAAGAAACGCTGAAGGCTCCCGTCGAGCTGCACCTGGTCAGCGATTTGCAAAAATCGGCGATGCCGCCGGGTTTCACCGATCTGCGCCTGGATTCCGACACCAATCTGGTGGTGCACCAGATCGGCGAAACGGCGCCGAACTGGACGGTGGAAAGCGTGACGGCTCCGCGGCGCGTTTATGATCCGAAGAAAGTCCGCATTCAGGCGATCATCGCCGGATTCGGCGCGCCCGCTGCGAAGCGCACGGTCACACTGCTGCTGAACGGCAAGACGCTGCAATCGAAAACGGTGGACGTCGGCGCGAACGCCCGCGCCGAGGTGGAATTTCTGGGCCTGGACGCGCCTTATGGATTCAGCCGCGGCGAAGTGCGCATCGATTCGGCCGATACCTTTCCCGCCGACGATCATTATTTCTTTTCCGTCGAGCGCACCGACCCAAAAAAAATTCTGTTCGTCGACGATGGCCGGCATCCCAAGGCGGAATTGTATTATCAGGCGGCGCTCGATGCGTCTCCCGATGCGGCGTTCACCATGGAAACGCAGCGTCCGGATCAGGCGGCGAACGTAAAATTGTCGAATTACGCGCTGGTGGTTTTGTCCGATGTCGGCACGCTGCCGGGTGGATTTGAGGATTCGCTCAAAAATTACGTCAGCAACGGCGGAGCCATGCTGATCGCGCTGGGACCGGCCTCGGCCGCCGCACCGCGCGTGCCGGTGCTCGACGAAGCGATCCAGGCGTCGAGCTACGCACGCCCGGAAGGCGAAATGTTCTTAAGCGTTTCCGATCTTGACACGGGCGATCCCATCATGCGCGACCTGGAACGTTTCGAGGGAGTGAAATTTTATCAGGCGATTCGCGTTTCAACCGGGAAATCGCAGGTCCTGGCGCGTTTGAACGACGGCACGCCGCTGGTCGTCGAACGCGCGATCGGGGAAGGCAAGGTGATGGCCTTCGCCTCGACTTTCGACAATGTTTCAAACGATTTGCCGCTGCACGCGGCGTGGGTGCCGTTCGTGCAGCGCTCGGCCGATTACCTCGGCGGCGAAGGCGAGGCGCAGCCGGTGAACCTGACCGCCGATTCCTACGTGGAATTGCGAACATCCGGCGATAAAGCCGGCGCGGCGGAAGTGACCGCGGATGGCAAGCCGCTGCTGTCGCTCGAAGAGGCGGCGTCGGCGAAAAATTTCCAGGTTCGCAGCGAAGGATTTTATGAATTGAAAACCGCCAGCGGCCGGCGCAGCCTGCTGGCTGTCAACGCCGACCGGCGCGAGTCGGACCTGACGGTGATCCCCAAGGAAACGCTCGATTTGTGGAAAGCTACGGGCAGCGATCAAACGGCCGCGGGTGGTTCCGCGTCTACAAATCAAGGGGATAAGAAACCGTCCGGCCTCTGGCCGATCTTATTATTGATATTGTTAGGAGTGGCGATTGCGGAGTCGGTGGTGGCGGATCGTCATTTGAAGCCGCCGGCTGAAGCGGAGAAAACGAAGCGAAAGGAAGCGGCATGAACACGCGCGAACAATTGAACCAATATCTGCGCGGCCTGGAGACGCGCCTCAGATGGCTGGTCGTTTCAAAGGGCGCTGCCATCGCGGCGGGAGTGGCGCTGGGCGTCACGCTGGCGATGGTGCTGGTGACCAATGCGCTGGCGTTTTCTTCCACCAGCATGACCGTCGCGCGCGTGGTGCTGTTTATCGCGCTGGCGGCGGCGGTGGCCTTCGCGCTGGTGCTGCCGCTGATGCGGCTGAATCAGCGCCGCGCGGCGCGGCGCGCGGAACGGACCTTCCCTGAGTTTGAAGAACGGCTGCTGACCTTCGTCGAGCGCCGTGAACACGCGGATCCCATGCTCGACCTGCTGGCCGAAGATACGGCGACCGTCGCGCAGAGAACGGAAGCGGCTCGCGTGGCTCCGCCGAAATCGATCTTCGCGTTCGCGACCTCGGCCGGCGCGGCAACGGCAGCTCTGGCATGGCTGATTCTCGCCGGTCCGGGATTTTTAGGCTACGGCGCGTCGCTATTGTGGGCGGGATTGTCGAAGGGCAACAACGCCGCGTTCTACGACATCAAAATCGATCCGGGCAACAAGCTGGTGCGCCGCAAAGCAGACCAGATGGTGACCGCGACGCTGATCGGATTCCAGGCGCCGCAGGTGAAATTGTTCGCGCGATACAAGAGCGCCCTCAAATGGGAAGAAGCTCCCATGCTGCCGCGCGAAAGCGGTTCGGCCTACGAATTTCTGTTCGCCGCGGTTCCGGAGCCGGTGGAATATTACGTCGTAGCGGCCGGCGTCACGTCGAAAACGTACAGGCTGGACGTGGTCGACATGCCGGCCATCAAAAAAGTCAAAGTCACCTATCACTTCCCGAGCTGGCTGCACCTTCCCGACGCGGTCGAAGATCCGGGCGGCGATCTGCGCGCGGTCGCGGGCACGGTTGCCGAGCTGCACGTCGAAACGGACCGTCCGCTCCGGAACGGGACCATCGACCTCGATGACGGCTCGCACATTTCGCTCAGCCCCGATGCGAGTGGAACGGTGCTCAGCGCGAAAGTACCGATCAACAAAGACGGCATGTATCATTTCGCGGCGGAAGAGCAGGGCCAGAGCGTTCGTCTGAGCGAAGATTTCTTCATCGAAGCGCGTGAAGACAATCCGCCGAACGTAAAGATCACGCGGCCGGGCGTGGATGCGCGAGTCAGCCCGATTGAAGAAGTGCCGATCGAGGTCACCGCCGACGACGATTTCGCGCTGGAAGGCATGGATCTGCATTATGCGGTGAACGGCGGCGACGAGAAAGTCGTTTCGCTGCTGCCCGGAAAGGGCGTGAAGCAAGCGACCGGACACACCACGCTTTATCTCGAAGATTACAAGCTGTCGCCGGGCGATGTGGTGGCGGTGTATGCGACGGCTCGCGATGCGCGGGTTACTTCGCGCACCGACATCATGTTCATCGAGACGCAGCCGTATGAGCGCAATTACACGCAGTCGCAGCAGATGGGCGGCGGTGGCGGCGGCGACCAGGATCAGAATCGGATTTCGGAGCGCGAAAAAGAAATTATCGCGGCGACCTGGAACCAGATTCGCGGCGTCGGCAGGGACAAGGTTAATGCGGCGGATAACGCGAAGTTTCTTTCTGAAGTTCAGAACAAGCTGAAGGAGCAGGCGACATCGCTGGCGCAGCGCACGCGCAGCCGCGACCTCGCCGGTCAGAACCAGGAGTTTCAATCGTTCACGAAAGAAATGGAGGCCGCCGCGGCGGAAATGGGTCCGGCGTCCGACAAATTGAAGGGTCAGGGCTGGAAGGACGCGCTCGAACCGGAGCAGCGCGCGTTGCAACATCTGCTGCGCGCCGAATCGACGATGCGCGATATTCAGGTCGCGTTCGGAGGCGGCGGTGGTGGTGGCGGGGGCGGCGCAGGGCGTGATCTGGCGAACCTGTTCGACCTGGAGCTGGACACGGAAAAGAATCAGTACGAGACCGGCCAGCAGCAGGGATCGTCGCAAGAGCAACGGCAGAAACAGGTGGACGACGCGCTCCAGAAATTGCAGCAGCTCGCGCAGCGGCAACAGGAACTGGCGCAGCAGGAACAGAACAAACAGAATTTCGAGCAGCGCTGGCAGCAGGAAATGCTACGCCGCGAAGCGGAAGAGCTGAAAAAACAGATGCAGCAATTGCAGCAGCAGCAGCAAGGGCAGCAATCGTCGCAGGGCCAGCAGTCGCAATCGGGCCAGCAGGGGCAGAGCGGATCTTCCGGTTCTTCGTCGTCGCGCAGCGGGTCTTCGGGAAGCATGTCCGGCCGGCAGAGCGATCAGCGCTTGCAGCGCGCGATCGATCAGTTGAGCCAGGCGACCGACGATATGCGCTCGGCGCAATCGGCGGCCACGCAGGGCCAGCAGGGCCAGGCCTCGAGCCAAGCCGACGCGCGGCGCGCCGCGGACCGGTTGAAGCAAGCGCAGGACCAGTTGGGCGGAATGCAGCAGCAGCAGGCGTCGTCGCAATTGAGCGATCTGGCGCAGCGCTCGCAGAAGCTTGCGGACCAGCAGCGCGATTTTGAAAATCGTCTGCGCAAAGCCTACGGCGACGATTTTCTGAACGGCGGGCCGCAGCGCTTCAGCCAGCAGTCGGGCATGTCGCGCCAGCAGGCGAGCCAGATGGCCGATGAAAAAGACCAGATGACCCGAGAGGTCGGCCAGCTCGAGCAGGATATGCAGAAAGCCGCGCGCGATATGGCGGGCACGCAGCCGCGCGCCTCGGCCGGCGTGCGCGAAGCGCTGTCGGAAATGCAGCAGAACGAAGCGCAGGGGCGCATGAAGTATGCGGCCGATAATATCCGGCGCGGCCTGGGCGGGTACATGGTTCCGCGCGAGGCTCCGATCACGCAGACCATGGACAAGGTGGCCGACGATCTGAAGCGCGCGCAGGGGATGGTCGATCCGAATTCGGGCAATCAGCCGGGCGCGCAGGATCCGCAGACGCAGCGGTCGCTTGCGGAGATCGAACGGCTGCGCAGCCAGATGCAACGTATGGCCGGGGGCCGTCAGAACGGGCAGCAGGGTGGTCAACAAGCAGGCCAGCAGGCTGGTCAGCAGGGCGGCCAGGGCACGTCGGCAAGCGGCGGACCGCAAGGCGGCGGCAGCAACGGCCGGCTCTACGGTGGAAATCCCGGGTACGGCAATCGTTTTGACGGTCCGGGAACGTACTACGGGCGTTTCGCTCCGGAGGGAATGTATCAATATCCCAACAGCGATGCTGCCTGGGACCCGAATCGGGCGATGCAGGACGCCACGCGGGCGCTGAACGAAATGCGCGAGCAATACAAAGACAATCCCGACATGCAGCGCCAGATCGGCGATCTGGAACAGGAAATTTCCAGGTTGCAGGTGGGCGACATCAGCTCGCAGGAACTGACCAACCGGTTGAATCGCGTGGTGCTGCCGAATCTGGAGTCGTTAGAAGTGCAGTTGCGGCGCGAATCCGACAAATCCGACGGCGACCAGGTGCGCAGCGCCACAACGGATCGGGTGCCGGCGGGCTACATCGACGCGGTCGCGGACTATTTCCGACGGTTGAGCAAGAGCAAGTAGCGTGAATGGCTTGGCGACGGCCCAGCTCCCTTCAGCGGCCATGCCGGACGCATCGTCGGTTTCTCGGAGGTAGTTCTACCGCAGGCGGCGCGAGGCGGCATATCCGTTCATGCACATACTGGCGGGTAGTGGCGTGAGGCATGCAAGAAATGCGCCCGAGGATTGTCCCGACTTAGCGCCCGCTTGCCGTGTTGTCTGGCCGGAGTAAAATCACCTTAATTGAAGTAAAATCAGAGTGATGAAGACGGCGCTGATTACCGGGATCACGGGACAGGACGGCTCGTATTTGGCGGATTTATTGCTTTCGAAAGGCTACGAGGTGCACGGGTTGGTACGCCGCGTGGCCTTACAGGATTCCGCACACCGCCTGGTGCGGCTGTCTCATATTCGAGACCGATTGCAGCTTCATGCCGGCTCACTCGAGAGCTTCCCCAGTGTGTATCAGGTGTTCAACAAAGTGCGCCCGGACGAATGTTATCATCTCGCCGCGCAGAGCTTCGTTTCTTATTCTTTCGATGATGAGTTCTCCACGTTGAACGCCAATATCAACGGCACGCACCATGTCCTGGCTGCGTTGAAGGATTTGGTCCCGAATTGCCGCTTCTATTTCGCCGGTTCCAGCGAGATGTTCGGCAAGGTTGCCGAGGCGCCGCAAACCGAAACCACCCGCTTTCACCCCCGCTCCGCTTACGGGATCAGTAAGGTGGCTGGTTTCGATCTGACGCGCAACTATCGCGAAGCGTACGGTCTATTCGCGTGCAGCGGGATTCTTTTTAATCACGAATCGCCGCGGCGCGGTTTCGAATTCGTCACGCGGAAGATCAGCTCGGGCGTTGCCAGGATCGTGGCGGGAGAAAGCAAAGAACTGCGGCTGGGCAACTTGGAAGCCAAGCGCGATTGGGGGCATGCCCGGGATTACGTCGATGCGATGTGGCGCATGCTACAGCAAGATCAACCTGATGATTACGTTGTGGCGACCGGCAAGACGCATTCGGTCCGCGAGTTCGCGGCGTTGGCATTTTCCTATGCCGGCTTGGATTACCGCGATTATGTGGTGACCGACAAGGACCTGTACCGGCCGGCGGAAGTGGAACTGCTAACCGGAAATCCCGCGAAAGCGCGCAAGAAACTGGGTTGGCGACATACCGTTGACTTCGAAGAATTAGTCTCGGAAATGGTCCGGGAAGACTGCGAACTTCTGGGAGTGACGCCCGCGGCGGAACGTACAGTTGTTCGATAGCTGGCTGCGCATAACTCGGAGTTGCCGGAGCGCGCAGGGCTTCAGGGCGCGAAGCGAAAACTCACGAGGATCACGACCCGGTCCGTGCTCATTTCCGCGCGCGGCCGTCATCCTGCACCTTGAAGCTGCTGCTTGTCGCGCCGCGTCGTCGTTGCCCCCGGGCGGTCGCTTATCTGCCGCCTGCCCCGGACCCGGTTACGTCTGAAGTTCGCCAAGTCCTTTTCGCTTACGAACGCCTGCGCGTTTTCCAGACCGGCGGGAACCGCAGCGTGCGCCCGCGACCTTGTTTTTCGAATCGATTGTGGAAGTTGCCGTTTGCTGTCCGCTGAGTCGTTGAATTCAAGGTAGGGCGGCTCGACCGAGCGCAGCGTCGTTTCGGGGAAGAGACGCGCGGGGGCTCGGGTGAAACACTGATTGAAAAAACCGCTCGTTCGCCGTCAAATCGAGAGGATGTTTGTGGCTCGGATCATCTGTGCGGCGGCGCTTCTGGGCACGGCGTGCCTGGCCCAGCCGACGATTGGGAATTGCAATGTCTTTCCCGCAAACAACGCCTGGAACCTGCCGGTCGATCAATTACCGGTGGCGCCGAATTCGAGCACTCTGGTCAACACGATCGGCTCAAGTGTTTCGCTGCATGCGGATTTCGGCTCCGGGCTATATGATGGCGCCCCCATCGGCATTCCGTTCATCACGGTGCCGGGCTATGAGACGAAGTATCCGGTCACCTTCCAATACGCGGACGAGAGCGATCCGGGTCCTTACGCGATTCCGCTGAACGCCCCAATTGAAGGCGGCAGTTCCAGCACGGGAGATCGCCACACCATCGCCATCGATACCGATAATTGCATCCTTTACGAGCTATACGCAGCGTATCCGCAAAGCGGGAGCTGGCAAGCCGGATCCGGTGTGATTTTCAATCTCAATTCGAACGCGCTGCGCCCGGCGGGATGGACCTCGGCCGATGCCGCGGGCCTGCCGATCTTTCCTGGATTGGTTCGCTATGACGAAGTGGCCGCCGGAGAGATCCAGCACGCGATTCGTCTGACGGTTCCGCAAACGCAGGAAGCGTACGTGTGGCCGGCCCGGCACTACGCCTCGAGTCTGACCGGATCGCAGTATCCGCCGATGGGGCAGCGGTTCCGCTTGCGGGCGAATTTCGACATGTCCTCTTATCCTGCGGATGTGCAGGTGATCCTGCGGGCGCTGCAAAAATACGGGATGTTCGTCGCCGATAATGGATCGGCCTGGTATATCTCCGGGGCTCCGGATTCGCGCTGGAACAACGATGATTTGGCGACACTTCGCAATGTCCAGGGATCGGATTTCGAAGCGGTCGACGACACTGTTTTCATGATCAATTCAAATTCAGCGCAATCGGCAACCTGCGACCTGAATGATGACGGCGTCGTCAACAGTGCGGATGTGCAGATCGCGGTCGACGCAGCCATCGGATTGGCAGCGTGCATCGTTGGTGATCTGGATGGCAACGGAGAGTGTGACGTAGTGGATCTTCAGCGGATCCTCAACGCTTCCCGCGGCGGAGCCTGCCGCATCGGACCGTGAAGCATCGCTTCACTTGAAAATACGTAGTCGATACGAGCGGGCGGCGAGTCCCACATCTCGACCAGGCGCCAGTCTCGCCGGTGGTGAAAGTCGCCATTGCCGCTTTCTCCTTCCGCTAGCTGCGGTCATGACCATTCATAACGCGGAACGCGAGGGAAAGCAGAGCAGAATCTGCTAAGGCGGCCTCCCCATAAAAATCCCCACAATGAAAATGTCCGATTCGAGCGCACGTCTATGGTCAAGTCGTGGGTCGACCCACGAGCACGGGACGGTCCGGGCGATCACCGTAATCTGCCTGAGATCGGTCAGCTTAGCGAAAGTCTGGTCGCCCATCTCGGTCGTCGCGAACCACCATTTGCGCGAATTTCTCGCGCCCTGATCGTCTCCTGAAAAAATGCGCTTCGAAAACCGATTAAAACAGAAAAATTGTTTTGCAAGCGGCGCGCGGCTGTGCTATTTTTGAACACGTTTCAAACTTTTATATGAGAAATTACGTCGCCTGGACTGGCTGTCTCATCCTTGCGTGCGGTTGTGCGGCGCAGGCTCAGAATCGGTCGGCCGTAGGGTCTCAGCCGAAGAACTGGTCGATTGCGACAGAGCCGTTAAGGGCGCAGCTTGCAAAGCTCACAAACCTGCGCGCGAGCATTTCCCCAAGCGGCACGTCGGCATCGCCGCTACTTTTCGTCGCCGTTAGCCCTTGCAGGGTCCTCGACACGAGGGCAGGCCAGGGTTTTGCTGGTGGTTTCGGTCCGCCGGCGTTGACTGGTGGACAAACGAGGACAATCGTGATCCCGCAATCGAATTGCGGCGTGCCCGCGGCTGCGGCGTACTCGTTGAACTTTGCGGTGGTTCCACCCGCGGGCGGAACCGTCGGCTATCTCATCGCATGGCCCGCGGGGCAGCCGATGCCCGGCACGGCCGTACTCAACGATTCGCAAGGGGGCGTCGCGAACGAGCCGGCGATCGTGGCGGCGAGTGCGAATGGAAGTATCAACGTGCAGTCCACGGACAACACCGATTTAGTGATCGATTTGAACGGCTATTTCGTTGCTCAGCCGACGACGCTGCAATTCATGGGGGCGTGGAGCAGCAGCGGATCGTACGCGGCGGGAGATGTGGTCACCGAAACCGATTTAACAGGAGTGATCTCCAGCTACGTTGCCCTGCGTGCAAATCAAGGCGTCGATCCCTTGCGGGATGTCCTTACCGGTGGTGGCTATTGGTCGATCTTCGCGCAAGGCGGTCCGCCGGGTGCGCCGGGCGCACAGGGACCTGTCGGACCGCAAGGTCTTCAGGGGCCGCAAGGGGCCGCAGGTGCGTCAGGATTATCGGCGGTCTATGGGGATGGATCTGATGGCGCGTTGACGATCTCCGCTCCGACTGATTGGACCGTCAATCCGCCGAGCGGAACGCTTCAGTTCTCAAGTATCACCATTAACTCCGGCGGATCCTTAACGGTTCCGAGCGGTCTGGTGCTTCGCGTAACCGGCGGCGTGACAGTCAGCGGATCAATCGTTGTCGCGCCGACATCGAGGGTTTTGGTCGGCCAGTCCTACCAGGGAGGTGGGAGCTGCGCCCCGCTGGCCGCTGGCGCGACCGAGGGTCAGTCAAAATACATCGGCGTCGCAGCTCTCAGCCCCATGGCGGCCCGAGCATTGTTAAAAACGTCCGATATCGGCTACGCCCTTGTCGGGACTGGCGCTGGCGGCGGTATCACAATTCTCGCCGCCGGGCCGATCGCAATCAACGCGAGCGGTTCGATCTCGGCCACAGGCCCGTCCGGGGCCGTAAATTCCTACGGCACTCTGTACTCAGCGAGTGCCGGAGGCGTGATCGTATTGGCTTCTAGAACTTCAATTGATAATCTGGGAGTCCTTACTGCGAACGGTGGAAATGGTGTCAACGGGGAAGGGCCTTCGTACCCGAGCTCAGCAGGGGGAGGTGGCGGTGGCGGAGTTGTCCACCTGCTCGGGCCATCGATCGCAGTCGGAATGATCAATGTCGCTGGCGGATCGGGCGGCGTGAACGGACAGGCGGCAGGTGCGTTCGGAGGCAACCCCCTCCCAGGTGGCGGATGCGGTGGCAGCGGCGGCGCTTCGGATGCCACCGGAAGTCCTGGTGGCCCTGGGCAAGTGTTCACAACGATCGTTGCGGAGCCGGCATCTCTGTTCGTGCCCTGAGGCAGCGCCCTCGGGCAATCCCGAGTTATGCGCAGCCAGGCACGTATCTATTGCCCTCGCGTGCTTATTGAGCAACTGTTCGTTCCGGCACGGGCGTCACGCCCAGAAGTTCGCAGTCTTTTCGGACCATTTCCGAGACTAATTCTTCGAAGTCAACCGTATGTCGCCAACCCAGTTTCTCGTGCGCTTTTGCGGGATTTCGGCAACTTGGAAGCCAAGTGCGATTGGGGGCATGCCCGGGAATTACGTCGATGCGATGTGGCGCATGCTGCAGCAAGAATCAGCCTGATGATTACGTTGTGGCGACCGGTGTCACGCATTCGGTTCGCGAGTTCGCGGCGTTGAAACGCGGGCATAGGAAAATGCCGGGAGATGTCTATCAAAGAACGGCCTTCGAAGGCCTAATCCTCAGCGGAGCATGACCTTTCAAGAGAATGTTCAGCGCCAACTTGAATCGAAGAGGCCGCGGCGACAATCTGAATGCTGGTACAAACCCGCATCGGGAACTGATCGTAGGGCACCCCGGCCCGCCACCGATTATGACTTTCTGCGGAGAGGTAGTAGGTCTCGACGTCATCGCTCATCTCCGCGAGTACTTGGTCCAGATCTTTCGCTGAAGCTCCGAATCCGTGCGCCCACAGGCGAAGGTTCGCAAGGTGCTGGTCCGCGCCGGGTCCGCGGTGAACGTGATCGATGGCATGAATAGACACGCCATCCCGCTTTAGAAATTTGCGCATCCCTTCAAGGACGCCTGGTATGGAATCGGCGGGAACATGTTCGAGCACAGAAATTGAGTAGATGCAATCGAATGCCGCTTCCGGAACTTCCGGCATACGATCGTGAAATCGCGAGCGAACAAATTTCAGATTGGGGTATTCTTTCCAAAACTTCTCGAACTCTCGAGGACCATTTCCCGAACCGTCGTAAGGATCGACGATCCACACGGAATATCCCAAGTGTTGGAGCATGTTCGCGACCAGCGGCTCGCCGGCTCCTATTTCCAGAATCATTGCGGAGCGTGGAACAACCGACGTGATTGCTTTGTAGACCCAAGGACGCTGGCAATCCTTGAGATCCCCATTCGCCGTTGCCAGCGCGTTCAGCCGCTCGAAGCTGTCGCAGTAGTCGCGCACCGTACCATAGCTGATCACGGGGGATCTCGAACCGCCGAAGGAAGGCGAGATGCTAAAGGGATTCTCTTTGGGTTTGAGGTTGGCGCTGCGATGATCGGCGATGGTCGTGGCAGCGGCGCGGCCATCGCGCCCATGCTCAGCAACAGCCGACCGAACCGCCTGGAGCGTTGCCTTGAGCCGCTTGAGGCCATACTTCTGGTCAGGCTCGAGATAGGCGCCTTCCGCCCATTCGTTCCAGGCATTAATAAAAACAATAGGATCTTGAGCGCTGCGTTGCGCGAGCGCTTGTTTTGCGAGCTCCCGCAGCCAACTCTCATAGTCCTCCACCGATGAGTGAACAACAATGTGTGCTTTGGCGCCAAGCCGCGGTGTATTGTCCCAAGCCGGCATCACGCCCCGATACCGCTTGTAATCAGGGTGAGGCAACGCCAGCTGTTTGCGCATCACCTCCCTGTAATCCTCCAGATAACCCTCGAAGTCCTGACGCAACCCCGCAAACGCAGTTGGATCGATCAGCACGTGCGGGACATGAGGAGGGAATTCGACCGCGGCGTCGAACCCGTATGGCCGAGGATCGGTAATACCAAAACTCTGGACGGCACATAGATGAAGCCGCGGGATTCCTTCGCTCGCGCAAACCGCGCGCCATTTGCGGGCGATGGCGACCGCATCCGGAAGTACATTGACCCGATAGACCAGCAGCATCGGAGCGGCGTCAATGCGGATGTAGCGCGGATCCTTCAGGTAGGGAATGACGCTGCGAATAAATCGCTCGGCGCAATCAACGGAGTAATCCTGTTCGATCAGGACCGATTCCTTCGATCCATCCCACTTCCTGGTCCAGTTTTCGTTGGCCCAACACAGACAAAATGGAAAATCCGGTTTCCCGGACCGTAGCATATTTTCGAGCGGCAGCTCTAGAAGTTTCCGGCCATTGAACCAATAATAATAAAAGCAAAAGCCGTAAATTCCGAATTTTCTGGCGAGAGCGGACTGCTGTTCCAATACTTCGGGAATACGCAAATCATAAAACCCGAGGTCGGCGGGAAGCTGGGGCTGATAATGACCCTCGAAATTCGGCCGCGCGCGCGTGACGTTGGTCCATTCCGTGAAACCTTTGCCCCAGAACTCGTCATTTTCCGGAATAGGGTGAAATTGCGGCAGGAAAAATGCGACGAGCTTCACTTGCGAACGCGGCGAGGAAGACGGTTCATCGTCCGCAGCGGCCCCTTGCCGTTGCGGCTGATTGCAGCGCGCGAACAGATCAGCGTAGAAATCCTTGAGCGGCACCACGTTATCGGACCAGCGCAGGCGCCGCAGAGCAAACTCTCGTCCGGCACGCCCTAATTTGTGCGCTGTCTCCTCATCGTTGAAAATGCGTTCGACCTGGGAGGCGATCTCGAGCGCATCCCCACGATCCAGAACCACGGCTTCGACTCCATCGCGAACAAATCTGCCGAGATTCGAGCGGGGCAGGAGGACAGGCTTGCCGCTCGCAAAGAACTCCGGTAATTTTGACGGAAACCGGTAGTCATTGAAATCGTCAGCCCGCCCTGGCTGAACCAGGACGTCGGCGAGCGACAGCAAAGAAGGGATTTCAGCGCGCGGAAGGAACCCGAGGTCGGCCACGGCCCCGGACGAAATCGCCTCTCTCATCCACCCGCTATCGTCGACGAAGACCTTTCCACTTTTCAGGAGCTTGACCGAAGCACCGCTTTGCCGCAGAGCACGCACGGCCAGGAAGAGACTGCGCACCTCGGAACAATTGACGGCATGAATGTTTCCGCTATACACCAGAGTTTTTTCTCCCGGCTTGCTCAGCAAACGACGGAGGAGGTCGGGGCTGGGTGGGGGCGGATCCAGAAACTCGGGATCGAAACCGGGCCAGAATACCAGCCCGGGCACGTGCTCCGGTTTGAACTCCAGCAGCCGGTCGATCAACACGGTGATCCCGGCAGCATTCTGCAAAAAGCGTTTGGAACGGATGGGATGCGAACGATGCTCGGGTACGCTGTTCAATCCGTCGTCGTGCTCCCAATTCCGCCGCCCGAGTTCTGCTTCGACGATGATGTCTTCGTTGTCCTCGAGGTGCACCAGATAGCGGCATCCATGGCGTTCAACCAGCCGTTCGGTCAACTTTCGAACCAATTCGCGAGGCGTCCACGCGTGGACGAAGTCCGGGCCCCGGCCATCCGGGAACGCAATTCCGCGCTTAGCCGCGTCTTCGTACGAAACGACACTGAAGTTCGGTTTGCCATGCAGGTAAACCGAATCCGGATCTCCGGGGATGCAAACCGCGCAACTGACCTGCATCCCGGTGAGGACGTTCAAAATGCTGAACAGATGCATTGCGCTGTTACCGGTGAAATCGCAATGGCTTACAAACGCGATATTCACAGGCCCACCTTCGCGGCCATGGCTGCTGCAGTCGCAGCTGCATAACCTGGAGACGTACGGTCGAAATTCCGGTTATAAAACGGGTCGCCGGCGGTGATCGCTTCCCGCCAGCGGTCAGCGAACAACGCGCGGTCCAGATGCAAGTCGCCATCCTGCGCCGCAGCGCCGGTTTTCGTGAGCACAGCGCGCGGCGTGACGATGTTCCGGCGCCCCATCATGCCAGCGCGGAGCGAGAGATCCGCACCGCTGAACAGCGACGTCGAGAAGAACCGGTTCCAGCCGCCTGCGTCACGAAAAAGGGCGCTGGAAATCATCAGGGATTCACCGGATACAGCACTCACTTCGCGCGCGCAAGAAAGTGACCCGGCGTACCCATCGCCGTCTCCTGGCCAGGCCCGCATTGGATCACCAGCGGATTCATCAAAACCAAGGACCAGGCCTGAATGCCACACCGCCCCACTCTTCTGAAGGATTAGCGGCGCGGCGCACCCAGCGTCCTGCCGCAGGCAATAGAAGATCAGGCGCTCAATCCAGTCCGGAGTTGTGACGACGAGATCCCCGTCGATCCAGATGAGAAACTCCGTGTCAACTGCGTCACTCTCCGTCACCGATGAGTCCAACGCGTTTATGCGCCGATCGCGCACTCCGCACCGAACTGCTTGGGACGCTGGAAGTGCGACCGTGAAGTTCGGATAGGTGGATTTCTCGATCAGCGACCGGACGCAGCCTTCAGCCGATGCAGAACCGACATCTCTGACAAAAACGGTTACTTGTGGGAAGGCGGTTCGGGGCAGGGGATCGATCACGAGCCGGTGGGCGAGCAGGGGGTGCGGGCTAGCGATGGCAGGAATGCCGAGCCGTTGAAGATTGCCGTTAACCGCCTTCGCCTGAATTGGCTCAATCGCACCTTTTTCGTTACCGTGAAAGGCGATGCTGCCGGGGATCTGCCGCCAGTAATACAAAATTTTCGGTATGTGAGAAATTCGTGACGTCGCTTCCGAAAGGCGCAGCATGAATTCGAAATCTTGGGCACGATCAAATTCCGGGTTGAATCCGCCGGCCTGTCGAGCCAGAGCGAGCCTCACGACGAGGAGGTGCCCCACAAACATAACGCCTCGAAAAAATTCAGGAGACCAGTCGGGTTTAAAAAATGTTTGCGTGACAATGCCATTCGCATCGATGTAGGCCTGATCGGTATAGATCACGTCTATCGAGGGGTCGGCATTGATGGCTTTTGCCACTTCCTCTAAGGCGTCCAGGGTCAATTCATCGTCGTGGTCGAGCATGGCCACGTACTCGCCTCCGGCGCTCTCCATCGCGGCATTCGAGGCAGCCGAGATGCCCCGATTTCGGTCGCCGAAGCGCACGCTGACTCGCTCATCGAAGTTTTGGTAGTACTTGAGTAAGTCAATCGTCTCTCGTCTCGTGGAGCCATCATCATAGATGCAAAGCTGCCAGTGGGACCAGGTTTGTTTCAGAACAGATTCGACAGCGGCTCGCAGGTAGCGGGCGGGCGTGTTATAGACCGGCAAAATTACAGAAATCCTGGGACTTGAGGACTCTAGATTTGGACGACTCAAGTCAGAGAAATGAGTCGATTCGGCTTCTCGCCGGGGGGTATCGGCAAACGCCGACGGCACCGGTTGCCTTCCCTCATGGCGGCCGTATCGCCAATAGTGCAACAAGGGATTAATGCCGCTTTCACGGACATCCGGATAGCACTTCAGGTAATACGCGGAATCGAAGTCGCATGGCTGCCGATTTTCGGCGGCGCCGAATTTCAAATAGTGCATCAGCGGATTCATGCCGCTCGCCTTCACATCGCGGTAAAACTCCAGGTACTGCGTGGTGCTAAACAGAGGTTGCGGGTTACGTCCCTCATCGGCTCCGAATCCGAGGTAATGAGCCCACAGGTTCTTGGACCGCGCAGCGGCATCATGGTTCTGCTCACGATAATAGCTGTCCTCGAAAAGCGGGTTCTCCGGAAGAAGCAACTGGCTGCCAGGAAATCCTACCGTGGAGATGAGTTTGACTAACGGCTTGCCAACGTAGCGGAAGGCGATGGTGCAGTAGAGCAGTTGAAGAACGGAGGAGCGCGCCTTGCTGCCGAGAGTGCCAAACCAGCGCAAAGGTGCGGTCAAGCGCCAACTCACCGAGGACCGGAGGCGAACGAACTCGCGCCGGAGTTCGTTCAACGCGTGGTCACAATCATCGAGGCTTTTCTGCATGGCGATGCGCAGCTTTTCCTCGCGTTCATGTGCTCGTTCCTGCGCTTGGCTCAACAGAACGTCTCGCCCAGTGAGCTCCTGCCGGAGTTCGTTCAACGCGTGATCGCGATCGTCGAGGCTTTTCTGCATAGCGACACGCAGCTCTTTCTCGCGATGTGCTCGTTCCTCCGCACGGAGCCTTTCCTCACGTTCATGTGCTCGCTCCTGCGCTTGGACCAACAGGGAGTCTCGCTCAGTCAGCGCCTGCCGGGCGCTAGCCACAATTTCGGCTTGTTTGAAAAGCTGGCGCTCGCGTTCCCGCAGCATCGATTGCATTCGGATCAATCGTGGATCGTGAAGCCGGGCGCCATCCGTCGGGATTGCGGCAGCCTGCCGGATGCGATCGAGATCCTCTTTCGTGCAGCGCTCGTACGGTGGCGCACAGATGGCAGCGTTCAGCCTCTCACCGATTGCGTCTTGTACCGAGAGGAGAAAATCACAAGCCATTTCTAAAGCTTCATCGAAACGGCGCAACACGTCTCGAGCCGGAACGCGCGTATGCTTCAGCAGTTCACCGTACAGGATCGAAACGGCACGGGATTCGATTGGCGAAAGAGTAAAGTCATGGCGCATTTCGCGGCTGACAATGGAGGCAACGGCCTTTTCCGTCTCCTCCGCACTCAGCAACGGCGCGAGGCCGGTAGCGTCGAGCAGCGATCCGATGCACCTGCTGGGCCGAGTGAACCAGTCCTCGTAGTGAATCAGGCAATTCGGCGCCTCCACACTTGCCAGACATGCGCCCAAGGTCTTTTCGAGCCAAAGCATTTCGGAGAACAAAGAGGGAAAGCCATTGCGCTCGGATAGGGATTGCGCGACGGCACCCGGATGCCGGACGCAAACGATATGAACCGGACGGATCCCGAGATCCTCAAATACTTCTTTCCAGAGGGGTAATAGCGACAGCGTTCGTGGATCTTTGAACGCCCACACCCCGGAACCGGCTGAGGCCACCCGAGCACGTGCAAGGTCGGCCAGCTGTTTTCGTGGACCATCCATGAGCTCCGATTTCCACCAGAGCTTCGGGAAAGGACGGACCATCGCCAGGGTGTCCCACGACCTGCCCAGGAGCGCGAGGATTCGTTCGTGCAATCCCCAGA
Organism: Bryobacteraceae bacterium; assembly: GCA_035507655.1. GTDB lineage: Bacteria > Acidobacteriota > Terriglobia > Bryobacterales > Bryobacteraceae > Palsa-187. Next base: position 26,991 of record DATJNW010000126.1, read on the forward strand.
TTTCCTGCTCCTCGAAGTATCCACCTTCGTTGAAGCGATCCCCAGGCACAAGGTCATTCCCTAGAACCGCGCCGAGAGTCTTGAGCACGTTCGTGCACACCGATGTCCCGGAACGGTCCATTCCAAGTACGAGGATTACACGTTGCTGAGGTTTAGCCGCTGTTTCACTCACTGCAGAAAATGAAACGGATCGAATCTGATCGGCCGCGGTTTTTTCACGCGTCCGACTCCGGGCTTTCGAGCCGCTCCAGACAAGCATAACACGCAAAATTTGCCCTCAGGATTACCTGCCGAAACAATCAGTTAGCCCGTGCATTCGAGGATAAAAAAGCCATTTTGGTGCATGTTTCCAGTGTCGTTAAGAGGGCACGAGGTTGGACTCGAATTATAGGGGATCTGTTGCCGAACCGGCGACGCGCTTACATCTGTACCAGGCCTGCTGAGTTTCAAACAATTTCTTCAGTTTCTCGGAACCTTTGGTTTCAGTCGGGATTTTCTGAGGGCCGCCGGATCGTTCTCTCTGCGCAGGAAGATTTCCGGGAAGCCGATAGGAAGAGTGGAGGCAGGACCAACGTTAAGCCGGTCTAGCGCTGATGGATTTTCAAGAAGCCACTTTCAGAACAACTTTATTCGTATTTTATACGATTTACGGATGCGCCGCCACGATGCCGTACGGTCCGCCGCCTGTTTTCGTGCGAGCAGGCGGGCAGGCCGGCGCGGAAGTTTCGTTTTACCTGGATGGTCCCGAGCTGCAGGCTCATTTCAAGGCCAGTTCGATCACGCTGAAAACCCGCGAAATGCGCGCGCAGATCCAATTCGCCGGCGCGTCTCATCCGGTCCTCGATGGGAAGCGAAGCAGTGGAAAGATAAATTTGATTACCGGAGACGAGCCATCGGCTTGGAAGACCGGACTCGAGCCGTACGAAAACGTCATCTATCACGGTTTGTACAACGGAATCGACGCGATTTATACCACATCGGGACCGCATCTGAAGAGCGAGTTTCGGGTTTCGCCCTATTCCAACCCGGATCAGATTCGCCTTCGTTATACAGGCGACGGCCATCTACGAATCGATCCGAATGGGGATCTGGTGCTGAGCAATGCATCTTCCGAACTTCGTGAGAAGGCTCCGGAGGTATACCAGCAGTGGAACACGGGTCGAGTTCGCGTGGAGGCACACTATCAGTTGCTCGGCGATCAAACGGTGAAGTTTCAAATTGGCCCCTACAATTCGAGTCTGCCATTGATTATCGATCCGGTGATTTCTTACTGCTCTTATATCGGTGGAAGCGGAATGGGAGCAATAACCGCGGTAGCCGTCGACTCGCAGGGCAACCTGTATATGACCGGGTGGACGGAATCGCTCGATTTCCCGATCAGCGGTGCCTTTCACTCGTCCAACGGTGGTGGTGACGACGCGTTTGTCATTAAATTGAACGCCTCGGGGAATGCGCTTATTTATGCGACGTACATTGGTGGAAGCGGCAGCGATCAAGGTGCCGGCATTGCGGTTGATTCCTCGGGTGAGGTCTATTTAACCGGATCCACATCTTCGTCCAATTTCCCGCTTGCTTCGCCGATACAAGGCACCTTGGGCGGAGAAAGCGACGCATTCGTGCTTAAGTTGAGCGCAAGTGGGAACACGCTCATCTATAGCACTTATCTTGGTGGCTCGGGATGGGAGCAAGGAACTGCAATCGCTATCGATGCCAGCGGCAACGCTTATGTCGCCGGAGACACACAGTCGACGAATTTTCCTGTGTTGAATCCGGTGCAAACAATCTTCGGAGGTTCAACCGACGCGTTCGTGAGCAAGCTCAATTCGTCTGGCGCCATGGCTTTTAGCACATATCTTGGAGGATCCGGTGTGGAGCACGCTGGTGGCATTGCGGTGGACGCGAATGGCAGCGCGTACATCGCAGGCAGTACTTATTCGACGAACTTTCCCATCGTGAATGCGCTTTACGGCGCTAACGCGGGTGGGCAGGATGCGTTTGTGTGCAAGCTGGGGGCCGCGGGAAATTCTATTGTATACAGCACCTACCTCGGAGGAAGCAGCGCCGATCAGGCGAACGCGATTGCCTTGGACAGCAGCAATGCGGCTTACGTCACTGGCATCACAACTTCGGCCAACTTTCCTACTGTTTCGGGGGGCCTGCGGACCACCTACAACGGGATGCAGGATTCGTTTGTGGCAAAGCTTCTCGTGAACGGCGCCACTTTGGCGTACAGCACCTATATCGGAGGGAGCACGTCTAATAACGCCATGGCGATTGCAGTCGACCCCAACGGTGACGCTTACATTACTGGCTCAACGTCCTCGGTGGACTTCCCGACCGTCAACACCCTTCAGCCGGCGCTCGGCGGCAACCTTGATGCATTCGTCGCCGAGCTCAACGCCACGGCCAGCGCTCTGGTGTTTTCGACGTTTTACGGAGGCTCTGGATCCGATGTCGGAAACGCGCTGGCGCTCGATCCGACTGGAAACATGTATGTCGGTGGCCAGACGAATTCGTCCGACTTGCCCCTGTGCGAACCGCTCTACCCCAGCTACGAAGGTCTTCCCACCGGATGGTTCCTGCGAATCGCGCAACAGGTGTTTATTGCTCCCTCGAGTCCATCCCCGAACTCGGGTTCAACGGTGAGTTCATTGAGTCCGCTGCTGACCTGGATCGAAAGCAGCAGCGCGACGTCTTTCCAGGTGTACTTCGGGACCAGCTCGACACCTCCATACGTCGCAACGACTTCAGCGCTCCAGTACAACCCAGGTTTCTTGGCGCCCGCAACAACGTATTACTGGCAAGTAATCGGCCAAAGCGGTCAAAATTCGGCCAGTTCTCCGGTGTGGTTGTTCACGACGCCTGCCGCCGGGAGCACTGTAGCGACGCACTTTATGGTGACGGCGCCGGCAAATGCCACGGCCGGGATACCCCTTCAGTTTACGGTCACGGCGCTGACCGCAAACAACGCGACCGCGACCACCTTCGGCGATTCAGTGCATTTTACCAGTTCTGACGAATCGGCCACTCTGCCGGCCAATGCGACGCTGACCAACGGCACTGGCAGTTTCAGCGCATCTTTCGTAACTGCGGGCTCGCAAACGCTGACTGCGACGGATGTACTATTGCCGTCGGTAACCGGAACGAGCTCGAGCAGTACTGTAACGGCTCCGCTCGGATTGCGATATATTCCCGTCACTCCTTGCCGAGTCGTAGATACGCGCAATGCAACTGGCCCGTTCGGCGGCCCGATCGTGTCCGCCGGGATCCCGCGGAGTTTCACAATTCCTGCCGGGTCCTGCGGAATTCCCGCTACAGCGCAAGCCTATTCATTCAGCGTGGCCGTGGTGCCCAGCACGGTTCTCGGTTATTTGACTGTCTGGCCCACCGGTCAAATGCAGCCTCAGGTGGCGACGCTGAACTCGCTTGATGGGCGGATTAAATCCAATGCCGCGATCATTCCGGCGGGTACCGGTGGAGCGGTGAGCGTTTATGCGACGAACAACACGCAGGTGATTCTCGACATCAACGGTTATTTCGTGCCGGAAACGACGCCAGGTGCGTTGGCCTTTTATCCGGTGACACCGTGCCGCCTGGTAGACACGCGCATCAATCTTCTCACGACGGGTGCCTTAACGGCCGGCGAAACACGGACGCTTCCGCTACTGTCGAGCGCGTGCAATCTTCCAGCATCGGCGCAAGCCTACTCGCTCAATTTCACGGTGGTGCCGCCCTCCGGCGGGGTGGTCGCCTATATCACGGCTTTCCCGGCCGGCTCGTCGTTGCCGAGCGTGGCCACGCTCAACGACCTGACCGGCACCATCGTCGCGAACGCCGCAATCCTGCCCGCCGGAACGTCGGGCAGCATCGATGTGTATTCAACAAACAACACGGATCTGGTGGTGGATCTCAACGGATATTTCGCGCCGGCGGGAACCGGGGGGCTATCGCTGTACACCCTGCCGCCGTGCCGGGTGCTGGACACGAGGCAACCGCCGATTGCGTCCACCTTTATCGGAGAGATGGACGTGAATGTCTTGGGCGGTGCGTGTGGAGCGACTCCTGCGACGCAAGCCTATGTCTTCAACACCACCGTAGTACCCACGGCGGCCCTCGGGTATCTTACACTATGGCCACAAGGGACGGCGCTGCCGACGGTGGCCACACTGAACGCCTTGGACGGCGCGATTACGAATAACATGGCGATCGTGGCGACGAACAACACCGAAATCAGCGCCTACGCGACAAATGCAACCGCATTAATTCTGGACATATTCGGCTACTTCGCGCCTTGAGAGGGTCAGGATCCGGATGTCTCAGCCGGTCGGCTTTGTCAGACCGGCCGAGGTACACTACGGTGATGTCCATCGTATTTTCCAATCCCGGCTATTGCCCGATTTGCGGACGTGACACCACGTTCAATTCTTCACACGAGTGGTTGCGGGACTTTTATTTGTGCAACCGTTGCGGCACCTGCCCTCGCCAGCGCGCCATTGCGGATTCCGGGCCATGAAAATTACCATTACGAGCTGAAGAAAATCATCGTTCCGAGGTGATCGCGATTGCGGATTCCGATCTGATGACGATCAAAAAATCGCATCCGCCTCGGAACGAGTGATCGCGTTGAGTTCGG
>DATJNW010000127.1:0-46720 GCA_035507655.1 Bryobacteraceae bacterium
CCTGCGCCGGTCTCCGGGCCGCCGTTTCCGTTTTCCGCCTGGCCCTATGGCGGAAGCGTCACCATCGGCCAGCCGTGGACGCAATCCGGGCCGCTGATGCAGGCCCTGTGGAGCGGTTCGCACGGCGACTGGTGGAAGCACAGCGGCATTCAGATTTACGGCTGGCTGAACGCCGGCTTCAACGAGAGTACTTCGAAGGAAGGCGGCTACTCCACCTTTCCGACGGCTTATGCGGAACGCGGCAACAGCCCGGAGCTCGATCAGGAGGTGCTGTACATCGAGCGCCAGCCCGACACCGTACAAACCGATCACGTCGATTGGGGCTTTCGTCTGTCCGCGCTGTACGGTCTCGACTATCGATTCACCACGGCAAAAGGTTATTTCAGCAATCAACTGTTGGGAAAAAATCAGGAAAATGGCTTCGATTTACCGATGGCTTATTTCGATTTATATATCCCTTATGTCGCGCAAGGAATGGATATTCGCGTCGGCCGGTATATTTCCCTGCCGGATATTGAAGCCCAGCTCGCGCCGAATAACTATATGTACACACACTCGCTTTTATATAGTTACGACGCGTACACGCAAACCGGCCTCAACATCACCACCAAGCTGAGCGATCACTGGCTGTTTCAGATCGGCGTCTCGCCGGGAAACGATGTCGCGCCATGGGACACCCGCGATCGCAAGCTGACGCTGAATACCTGCCTCGGATACACCTGGCGAACCGGCCTGGACAATATTTATGCGTGCGCCAATTCGATCAATGACGGCAAGTACGCTTATAACAATCTCCAGGCTTACTACCTGACCTGGTACCACAAATTCAGCAAAAACGGATCGTGGCACGCCGCCACGGAATCCTGGTATCAATACGAGCGTGACGTTCCCAACGTCAATAATCCGCTGGGCCAGACGCTGCTCGAAACCGGGGCGAACGGCGCCGCCTGCGCCAGTTTCGCCCAAGTGACTTGTTTTGCGCCGGAATGGGCGGCGGTGAATTATCTGGAGAAGCAGCTCTCGCGTCACGATTATCTGTCGATTCGCAATGAAGCCTTCGACGATCTTCGCGGCCAGCGCACCGGGTTTCGCACGCTTTATACCGAGCACGCGATCGGCTGGGCGCATTGGGTGGGAACGACCGTTCTGTTTCGCCCGGAGCTGCGTTTTGAGCGAGCCTATGACACGCTGGTTTACGATAACGGCACGCGCCAGAATCAGTTCATGTTCGCTTGTGACGTGATCTACTTTTTCTAAAAGTTTGTCGAAAAAGGCGGCCGCGGCCGCGGTTCCGAGCGAACGGTTGCGGTTTGCGTATAAGATATGTACGTGAAACGCACACTGCTTTTTTCGCTTCTTGTCCTGCTGCCGGCGGCCGCCGCGGTGCCGACGCCCGAAAGCCATTTTGGCCACAAGATTGGCGTCGATGGTGAGCTGCTCGACTGGGACAAAGTGGTCACCTACTTTCAGGCGCTTGGAAAATCCAGTGACCGGCTGAAATTCAGGGAATTGGGCAAGACGGTGGAAGGACGGCCGCAGATCGCCGCGATTATTTCGTCGCCGGCGAACCTCAAGAATCTCGATCATTACCTGGACATTCAGCGCCGTCTTTCCGATCCGCGCAGAACCACGCCGGCCGAAGCCGCGCGTCTGGAAGCGGAAGGCAAGGCCATCGTGATGATCACCTGTTCGATTCACGCGACGGAAGTTGCGTCAACGCACACCGCCGTCGAATTCGCGTACCGGCTGTTGACCGAAGACAATCCCAAGTTCCGGGCGATCCTCGATAACGTGATCCTCTTGCTCGAACCGTCGCAGAATCCGGATGGCGTCGATATCGTGACCCGCTGGTATCGTCAGACGCGCGGCACGCCGTACGATGGATCGAATCCGCCGGAGCTTTATCATCACTACGTCGGTCACGACGACAATCGCGACTGGTATATTTTCACTCAGCCGGAAACGCGCAACACCGCCAGCCTCGAAAATGAATGGCATCCCGAAATCGTGTATGACGTTCACCAGATGGGCGGCAACGCCGCGCGGCTGTTTGTTCCGCCGTGGATGGATCCGATCGATCCGAATATGGATCCGATCCTGGCGAGCGTCGACAACATGATCGGCGCCGGCGTCGCTACGGATCTTTATGCGGCTGGAAAGACCGGCATCGCCATCAATGGCGTTTACGATGCATGGTCGCCGGCGCGACAATATCAGGCCTATCACGGCGGCGCCCGAATTTTAACTGAATCGGCGAGTGCGCGCCTGGCGAGTCCGGCCACCATTACTCCGGACGAAATCGCGCAGAACGCGCTAGGCTACAATCCGCGCGAACGAAGCTGGAATTACCTGATTCCGTGGCTGGGAGGCACCTGGCATTTGCGGGATATCATCGATTATCAGGAAATCGCCTGGGAATCGATTCTTTATCAGTCCGCGATGAAGCGCGGCGACCTGCTTCGCTATTTCTACCAGATTAACAAGGACAACGTCGAGCGAACCACGCCGAATGCGTTCGTCGTTCCGGTGTCGCAGAATGATCCCGGCGCCGCGCAAAAGATGCTGGAAACTCTGGCGTTCGGGGATATCGAGATTGGCCGCGCATCGGAGGGTTTCACGGCGGACGGGAAATCGTATGCGACCGGAAGCTATGTGATCCGCATGCAGCAACCCTTTTCGGGATGGGCGAAAACCTTGCTCGAGGTGCAGAATTATCCGGATTTGCGGCTCTATCCCGGTGGTCCGCCGAAGCGTCCTTATGATGTTACGGCGCAGACTCTGCCCATGCTGATGGGTGTCGAGGTGGCCACCATCAAAGATAGCTTCCAGGTGAATTTGAAGCCGGCGAGTGAGTTTCATTTCGACTTAGACCACGCCAAGCCTCGCGATGGTTTTGCGGCGACCGATGTTTATTCCTGGAAAGAAGTGACTCGGCTCTGGAAGTCGGGCAAGCCGGTCTACCGGGATACGTCGACCGGCGACTTTTATCTTTCGCCGGCGAGCGGCCGCAAGGAACTTTCGCAGCCTCGCATCGGGATGTATCAAAGCTATAACCCGAGCATGGACGAGGGTTGGACGCGCTGGCTTTTCGATCAGTTCGGTTTTGCCCAGACGGCTCTGCATAACGCCGACATTCAAGCTGGTAACTTGCGGCAGCGGTTCGATACCATCATCATTCCGGACCAGCAGCGCGGGCAGATTGTGAACGGTCACCGCGCCGGAACCATGCCTCCGGAATATTGCGGCGGAATCGGCGAGAAAGGTTCGGCCGCGCTGCGGGAATTTGTGCAGCAGGGGGGCACGCTGATCCTGTTCAATCACGCCTCCGATTACGCGACACAGGACCTGGGAGTCCAGGCGAAAAATGTCCTCACGGGCGTGGCGAATCGTGACTTCTATTCGCCCGGCTCGTTGCTGAACGTGACTCTCGATCCCAAGAGTCCCCTGGCTTACGGGATGCCGGAGCAGATTACTTTGTGGAGTGAGCAAAGTCCGGCGTGGGAAGCTCCCGATCATGAGATTGTCGCGCGGTATCCGGCGGATCATGTGTTAGCTTCCGGATGGCTGCTGGGTGAGAAGTATCTGACCGGAAAGGCCGCGCTTCTGGACGTGCCGATGGGGCAGGGAAGGATGATTTTATTCGGAATGCGTCCGCAGTATCGCGGCCAGAGTTACCAGAATTTCAAGTTACTCTTCAACGCACTGGTGTATCACCAATGAACCTGTTCGCTACTAAGCCGGTAAGTGCTCTGCTGGCGGAAGCCGAGGGCGAAAAGAGCCTGAAGCGCAGCCTGGGGCCGATGTCGCTGGTCGCGCTGGGAATCGGCGCCATCATCGGCGCGGGAATTTTCACCCTGACCGGCGTCGCCGCGGCGACGCACGCCGGGCCGGGGATGGTTTATTCATTCATCCTCGCCGCGATCGGCTGCGCATTCGCCGGCCTATGCTACAGCGAATTTTCCACGATGATTCCCATCGCGGGCAGCGCTTATACCTATTCCTACGCGACCATGGGGGAGCTGATCGCGTGGATTATCGGCTGGGCGCTGGTGCTCGAATACGCGGTCGGCGCGGCCACCGTCGCGGTGAGCTGGGCCGCGACCTTCGACTCGATTCTCCTTTCCTTCGGAGTCCAATTGCCGCGCTCGATTGTGGCTTCGCCATATTCGCCGCAGCCCGGCCGCGTGAACCTGCTGGCGGTGGTGATCATCTGTATCATCTCCGCGATTCTCATTCGCGGCATCAGCGAATCGGCGAAATTCAACGACGTCATCGTGGTGCTGAAAGTCACGGTAGTGATTTTCTTCATCGGCATCGGCTATTTCTTCATTAATTATCAGAATTATCATCCGTTTCTGCCGGCGAATACCGGCGAATTCGGCGCCTTCGGATGGTCCGGCGTGCTGGCCGGCGCGGGACAGATTTTTTTCGCCTATATCGGCTTTGACGCCGTCTCCACCGCGGCGCAGGAAGCGCGCGACCCCAAGCGCGACATGCCCATCGGAATTATCGGCTCGCTGGCCATTTGCACGGTTCTGTACATCTTATATTCGCTGGTGCTCACCGGCATCGTGAATTATAAGGATTTGAACGTCGCCGCTCCGCTGGCGGTCGCGGTGGATTATATGAAGGGCCTGCCGTGGATCGGATTTTTGATGAAACTCGGCTCGCTGTGCGGGTTGACTTCGGTGATGCTGGTGATGCTGCTGGGTCAGTCTCGCGTGTTTTATTCGATGTCGAATGACGGTCTATTGCCGAAGCTTTTTTCGGAAATTCACCCGAAATTCCGCACGCCGTGGAAATCGAACCTGCTGCTGATGGTGTTTGTTTCGCTAGGCGCGGCCTTCACTCCCATCGACAAATTAGGGGACCTGACCAGCATCGGCACGCTGTTCGCGTTTTCGGTGGTGTGCATCGGCATCATTATTATGCGCCGCAAACGGCCGGATCTGCCGCGTCCGTTCCGTACGCCGCTGGTGCCCACCGTGCCGATTCTCGGCGTCGTGGTGAATCTGGGGCTGATGGCGGGACTGGGCGCGATCACCTGGGGGGCGTTTCTGACCTGGATGCTGATCGGGCTGGCGATTTACTTCGCGTTCAGCCGCAGAAACAGCGCGCTCCAGCAAAGCTCGGAAGTGCCGGTTCCATGATCCGCGCCCGCGGTACCGAACAACCTTATTAGTGCTGGGAGCAGGCTGCCCCACACTCAAGCGAACCGTTTTTGCCCCCTATGCTATGATTTTCGTTTGTTTGCCGATGGGCATCGCGCCGGCTCCACGCGTCGAACCCTCCTCGACCTTCTGCTCACTTTTCTTTTCGCCGCGGCGCTGATCAAACCGCTGTTTTTCGGCGGATACCTGGACGTCTGGGGTTCCATTGAAAATACCTTCATCGCCGACGCGCGCTTCTTAGTGGAACATTGGCCGCATCCCGGCTGGCAGCCGTTATGGTACGCCGGCACGCGTTTCGACTATATCTATCCGCCAGCGTTGCGCTACGGCACGGCGATTCTGGCGATGATCTTCGGCGTGGCTCCGGTTCGGGCTTATCATGCTTACACCGCGATCTTTTACTCCATCGGAATCTCCGGCGTGTACGCGCTGGTGTGGGTGGGGACGCGGTCGCGCGGCTCGGCGTGGCTGGCGACACTGGCGGCCGCGCTGGTTTCGCCGTCATTTCTGTTTCTTTCCGCGATGCGCCACGACTCGCAATACGGTGCGCCGCAGCGATTGCACGTTCTACTCGCGTATGGGGAGGGTCCCCACATCTCGGCGCTGGCGCTGCTGCCGGTTGCGCTGGCTTTCGCGTGGCTGGCGCTGGAGCGGCGCAGCAACACATCTCTCGCGCTGGCCGCGATTTTTTGCGCAGGTGTTGTTGCGAATAATTTTTACGGCGGGACCGCGCTCGCTTTGCTCTACGCAATTTTAGTTTTCAGCTTTGCCGTGACTCGAGGTCTTCGTCCGATTCTGCTGGCCGCCGCTGCGATTCCGCTGCTCGCTTATGGGTTGACCGCATTCTGGCTGGTCCCGTCCTATATTCGGGTGACTTCCGAGGACATGCTCTACGTTGCCAATCCGGGCAATGGATGGTCGCTGGCGGTGGGCCTGATCGTTGCCATGGCGTTCGCGGGGCTTGCCTGGCGCATCGCGCGCGGCCGGCAGGAGCTCACTTGGGCTTTATTCCTGGCGGGCGCGACGATTTGGTTCCTGTTGAACGTCGCCGGGAATTATTTTTTTAATTTTCGGATCACCGGCATGCCGCATCGCTGGGTTCCGGAGCTCGACCTGGTGCTGATCCTCAGCGCGGTCGCGATGCTGCGCTTACTGTGGCGCCGGCCCTGGAAATTCGGACGCGCGGTGGTGTTTCTGGCCGTCGGCGCGATGCTATTCAGCGCGCGGCATTATGTTCGCCACGCCTGGGAATTGATTCGGCCGTTTCCCGATTACCGCACTCGCGCCGAATACCGCGTCTCGGACTGGCTGTGGCACAACCTGCCCGACGCACGCGTGAAGGCGAGCGGCTCGGTGCGCCTGTGGTTCGATGCCTGGCACGATCTGCCGCAGCTCGGCGGCGGATCGGATCAGGGATTGATCAACGGAATTACCATGGTTTCCTCTTACGAAGCCAATGTTGTTCCTCGGCCGGAAGAATCCATTCTGTGGATGCAGGCGATGGGCGTCGATGCGGTCTATGCCGCGCAGCCGCAATCGGAGGAAGTGTACAAAGAGTTGCGCTTTCCGCAGAAATTCGCGGGAATTTTGCCGGTAATTTTCGACGATGGGCGGGGGAATGTAATTTATAAAGTTCCGCGGCGTTATCCGGCGCGGGCGCGGGTGGTTGAAACCGCGCGCCTGAATGAGCTCCATCCTTTATCTGGTTATCCCTACACCGACCGTCTCCGCGCTTATCTCGATGTGGTCGAGCATGGCCCCGATTCGCCGGTTTCGCTGCGGCGCGCGTCGCCGGATACGATTCTTCTGCGCGCGCACCTCGACGCCGGCCAATCGATTCTGGTGCAGGAAAGCTATGACCCGGCGTGGCGGGCGTCGTTAGAAACGCGGTCGGGGATGAAGCCGCTGGCGATTCGCAAAGACATCCTTGGATTCATGGTCGTCGACGCGCCGCCGGGCGATCAGGAAATTGTGCTGCGATTTACCACTCCGCTCGAAAATCGCATCGGCCGCGTGATTACCGCGCTGACGATGGTCCTGCTGATTTTCCTGATTACTCAATCGATATGGCCGCGGGCGCGCTGGCCACGCCGCCGATCGTCACCACCACCGGCTGCGTCGGACCGGTGAGATTCGCCGGCAACTGGAAATTGACCTGGAAATAACCCGAATCGAGCGTCGGCGCGGAGCCGGCGTAAAGGACCGTCGCCGCCAGCCCGCCGACGGTCACCGAAACCGGCTGCGTCAAAAAAGATAACGGCGTTGCCGGCCATAGCGCGCCGGTCACGCCCGCCGGATTGGTCGCGCCTCCGCCGGTTCCGTACAGCGACGCGAGGCCGCCCGCGTGCGCCGGATTCCCCGACGTGTTCCGGTACCCGTCCGCGCTCGCAACCCAAAACACTCCCGGCAGCGCGGATTGCACCGGGACCGTCGCGCGTCCGGCTTCCGCGCCGTTGAATACGATTCGCATCGTCGTCGAAGATTCGCCGGCGATTTCCCACGGCACCTGCACGTTGATCTGCTGCGCCTGCGCGTAAGTGATCGGCGCGGCGAAATTGTCGAAATAAACCTGCACTCCAGCGAGCGAACTTACCGGACTCGAAACCGCGCCCGTTATCGGTCCGAGTCCGTAGCCTTGAATGGCGACTTCCTCACCGGCGGCCACGGCGTTGGCAGCGTAGCTCGCCGAATTTTCTACGGTGACCGCCGGGAAGAAGTTTGCGGCGAAGTAAAAAATCCCCGGCGTCGATGGCGCGCTGATTCCCAAAAACCCTGGCGCATAAACTGAGCCGCTGACGGCGACGGAACCATCCTGCTCCGCCGTAATGGTATTGAGCGCGGAGGGTCCGAAGTAAGTCGCGCCGGCGATCTGACCCGTCGAAGTGATTTTCGCGACCACACCGTCCTCATCGATCGGGATAGTCGATGGTTTTTCGAACGGGGCGTAAGCCGATTGAAACGCGCCTTCGCTCGCCTGGATCACCTGGCCGCCGATATTGCCGCTCAAGTACGCGTTGCTTTGTGCATCGACGTCCAGATCATCCGCCACGAACGGTAGATACAACGAATCGAGAACGGTAACGCCGTCGGAGGCCAGATGCAGCAGAAAATCGACCAGACCGGTGGTTGGAGCAGCCACGCCGAATCCCGCCGCGGTCACCGGAAAATTCGCTGGCGCGTTGGCAATGATGTAAATATCGCCTTGGGGACTCGGCTTCATCGCCACTGTCGATCCGATTCCGAGCAGGCTTGAATAAATCAGACCGCTGCCCGTCGAATTGATCTTGGCAAGGAACAGATTGTCGTTGTTCGGGTCATTCGCGATGAACTGGCCCGAAGTCGCGGGAAAATCGGACGCCTGCGTCGTTCCGGCGGCCAGCAAATTTCCGCTCGCATCGATGGCGATCGCGTTCGCAGCCGTCGGTCCCTGCGAACCGCCGAGATAGGTTCCGTAAACCAGCGCCGATCCGGACGCGTTCAGCTTGCCGAGCACGGGCGACCCTTGTGGTTTCTCAGGCTTGCTCTGAAACGCGCCCGCAGTCGCGGGAAAAAGATTCGAGCCGAAATTCGCGCTGGTCCACGCGCCCGCGAAATAAACCTCACCGGCTGCGTCCAACGCGATCGGCCCCAATACCGCATTGGGGATCAGCGTGGCATAGATCAGTTGCGTACCCGCTGGGTTCAGTTTCGCGATGAATCCTCCGGCTCCGCTGGTGAACGCGGCGCCCGGTGTCACGGGAAAAATCGGCGCGGACGCGTTCGGCGCTGGCGCCAGGTTTCCGGCGACGTAAATGTTGTCCGAGGCGTCCACTGCAATCGACGTGGGCGACGCGGGTTCGCTCCCGCCGAGATAGGTCGCAAAAACCACCGCGCCCAAAACGTTCAGCTCCATCACGAAACCGTTGCTCGACGCCGGGTCCTGCGTTTGAAATGCGCCGGAAGTCGCCGCGATCGCGTTGCCGGTTACTTGTCCGGTTAAAAAGGTATTGCCGCTCGAATCGATCGCGACCGCGCTGACCTGCGCGCCGGCGGGAACCGGATAGGCGAATCGCGGCAAGTTCGTCGCGCCGGAGCCGGCCGGAATCAGCCATCCTGTGACGAGATCCACCGACGCGTTTTCCGCCGGAGTATAGTAGGTCGCCCCACACCCTCCCTCAAGATTCAGGCATAGCGGACCGCCCGCGTAGCCCATTAAGCTGACCGGCAGAGTAATGTAAACCTGTGGGAATGAATCGCACTCCTCGCCTGTGCCCTGCGGTGGCACGAACACAAGCTGGAAATCAGTGCAGAAACCGATCGTCCAGACGCCGGATTCCTGGGCGGAACTCACCACATCGCTGCGCTGGTTGTAAGTTGCGAGCGTCTGGCCGCTCGGTCCCAGCAGCGTCACGTTGACGGCTGAAACCAAAAAATCGGAGCCTGAGAGCTGGCTCGGGTCGACCGTAATCTGGCTTCCCGGACCAAACGACGACCCATCCTGAAAAGTCCCGGTCAGATTAAAAACGGCCGGCTGCGCGTTCGCGATCATTCCCGTGAGCGCCAGAAGACAAGTCACGTAAGCCGCCAGGCTGGCGATGTTCGCGGCGCATCGTGCCGCGTCGACGCCACAGCATTCGCGCATTGATCTAAGCATCCCACAACTGGGACGAAGCCGTTCATGATACGGTTTACTCGATGACCAAACGCGCTTTCGTTCTCTTTCTCGCCTTTCTCGCACCGCAGGCGTCCGCACTCGCGCAAACCCTCATCGGAGCCATCGATATTCACGCGCATACCGATCCCGACGGCGTGCCACGCTCGATCGACGCCATCGATCTGGCCAAGCTCGCCAAAAGCCGCGGCATGCGAGCCATCGTGCTCAAGAATCACTACGAGCCGACCGCTTCGCTCGCCTACATCGTGCGCAAGGAAGTTCCCGGCATCGAAGTTTTCGGCGGCATTTCCCTTGATCTGACCGTCGGCGGCGTCAATCCCGCGGCGGTCGAATGGATGACCAAAGTAAAAGGCGGCTACGGACGCGTAGTGTGGATGCCGACCTTCGACTCCGAACACAACGCCGAGCCGCAACATCGCCCCTTCGCGCGCGTCGCGCAGGATGGCAAGCTGGTCCCCGCGGTGGTGCAGGTGATCGCGATTATCGCCAAACATCATCTGACGCTTGAAACCGGACATTCTTCGCCGGAGGAATGTCTCATGATTATTCGCGAAGGAAAACGCCAGGGCGTCGAAAATATGGTGGTGACGCACGCCATCGCTTCAAGCGTCGGCATGTCGATTGCGCAGATGCAGGAAGCGGCGCGGCTCGGCGCCTATCTCGAATTGGTGTACATCAAGCCGGGCACGGCGGAAGCGCTCACCAGCGCCAAGGCCATTCGCGCCGTGGGTCCGGAGCATTGCATTCTTTCAAGCGACCTCGGTCAGGCCGGCAATCCGCTGCATCCCGATGGCCTGCTCGCGTTTTATCGATATTTAAAGCAGCAGGGTTTCAGCGTGGCGGAAATCGATCGCATGGCCAAGACGAATCCGGCCAGGGCATTAGGCCTAAAGCCGTGATATAGTTGCGTTCGGAGATGGCGGAAACGACCCTTACGGCATGGGTGGTTCGAAAAGCGGAAGGTCTGCCGGCCACTCGGTATCCGATTCGCAAGGAGGTTCTGCGCATCGGGCGCAGCGCGGAAAACGATATCATCCTGCACGATGAGCCGCTGGTCTCCGCGCGTCATATTGAAATCCGCTGCGCGGCCGGCGTGTACAAGCTGTGCGATCTCGAAAGCACCAACGGAACTTATCTGAATGGCGAGCGGATCACCGAATGCGTGATTCAGGCGCCGGCTTCCATCCGCCTGGGAGCGTCGGGTCCGGAACTCGATTTTGTGTTGGAAAATGCCCCGGTGGACCCCAATGCGACCATGGTCGCGACCGCTTCTTCGCGCGTGATCGAGCGTCCCCAGGAGGCCGCGTCCATTTCCCAAGAGCACGAACAGCTGATTTCGAGCGCGGTGGCGCGGGCGCGGCGCGCGCGGCGCAACGGCTCCTTCGATCAGACGGCGATGATCATGCGCTCCATGCTCGGCGAGGCGTTGCAGAAGACTACGCGGAAATTCAAGATCGCGATCGCCGGTCTGGTGATCGCGCTGGCCGGGGTCAGCGGCTACGGTTTCTGGCAGATCGAGAACCTGCGAAAAGAAAAGCGGACCCTCGATGCGCAGATGCAGAAAATCGAGGTGCTGATCGAAAAGGCCAACCAGGATCCGGCCGAGGAGCAGCAGTTGTTGAATCGCCTGGATCAGTTTCAAGGCCGGGAAAAAGCCCTGGAAAACACCCTGCTGTACCGCTACGGCGCGCGCGAGCCGGAAGATCCGGTGACCCGCGGCATTCACTCCCTGATGGCCGAATTCGGCGCGGAAACGTACAGCATTCCGCCGGAATTTCTGGATGCGGTGAAGGGCCAGATTGCGCGCTATCAGGGTCCGGACCGGTGGACCACCGAACGCGCCCTCGGCGCGGCCAAACCGAGCATCGAAATCATGCAGCAGATTTTCAAGCGCGACAATCTGCCGCCCGATCTGGCCTATATGGCGCTGGCCGAAAGCGGTCTGCACGCGGATGAGAACAGTCCGGCGGGCGCGGTGGGATGGTGGCAATTCACGCCGGCGACAGCGAAAAATTTCGGCCTGCGCGTGGATGGTCCGGTGGACGAGCGCCGCGACGCGCGCAAATCGACCCAAGCGGCGGCGCGCTACATTCGCGATTTGATTCTCGATTTCGGCGCGGGCAGTTCGGTGATGCTGGCGATGGCGGCCTACGATCTGGGTCCGAACCGGGTGAAGCAGGCGATCCGGCGCGTCCCCGATCCCATCCGCCAGCGGGATTTCTGGTATCTGTATCGAACCCACGCGCTGCCCGAAGAGACGCGGGAGTATGTGCCGAAAGTGATCGCGGCGATGATCATCGCGCGGAATCCGGAACAGTTCGGATTTCATTGATCCCGGATGATTGGCGCGACTTGTGATGGCGCAGTTTCCTGACTTTCCTGAAGAATTCTGCGTTCCCCGCCGATAAGCCGCTTGTGGAAGTTTTTCTCGCGCGGCAGCCGATCCTCGACCGGAGGCGAAGGCTCTATGGCTACGAGCTGTTGTACCGGCCCGCACAGGCAGCCGATCAGTTCGATGGAACCGAAGCCTTCTCCGCCACGCAGCAGGTGATCTCCAGCGCTCTGCTGGCCATCGGGCTGGAGCAGATCGCCGGCGGTAAGAAGACGTTTTTGAATTTCGATCACCGGCTGCTCAGCGAGGGAGCGCATCTGACCCTTCCGGCGAGTACCGCGGTGATTGAAATTCTGGAAACCGTGGAACCGACCGAGAGCCTGCTCGCGTTGTGCCGGCGCGTGCGCGACCAGGGCTATTCGATCGCTCTCGACGATTTCGTCGACGGCGCGCAGTTCGAACCCCTGACGCGTCTGGCGCAACTGATCAAGGTGGATATGCGGCTGACCAGCCGCGAGGAGCAGAAGCGGCTGCTGCGCACCTATCGCCCGCTCGGCATCGAGATGCTGGCGGAAAAAGTGGAGACGTACGAAGAATTCGAGTGGGCGCGGCGCGCCGGCTACGATTATTTTCAGGGATATTTCTTCGCGCGTCCGGCGGTGATCAGCGGCAAGCAGGTTCCCGCGGCGAAAATGAACTGCCTTCGTCTGATGAGCGAGGTGCAGGCGCCGGAGCTGGACTTCAAGCGTCTGGAAGCGGTGATCCAGGCCGATGTCGCGCTGGCCTACCGATTATTGCGCTACGTCAATTCGGCGTTGTTTGCGCGGCGCAGCGAAATCCGCTCGATCGAGCGCGCGCTGACCATTATGGGCAGCAACGAAATCCGCCGCTGGGTTGCGCTGGCGGCGCTGCCCGTTCTGGCGGCGGACAAGCCGGGTGAATTGAGCACGCTGGCGGTCGTTCGCGCGCGTTTCTGCGAACGGTTGATTGGTGCGGCCGGAATCGGCCGGCAAAACGACGCTTTTCTGATGGGCATGTTTTCGTTGTTGGATGCGCTGCTCGATTGCCCGCTCGATCAGGCGCTCGGGTCGGTGGCGCTGGCGCCGGGAATCACCAACGCTCTGCTGGGAACCGCGCCGGAAAGCGATGCGCTGCGCCAGATCTATCAGCTCACCTGCGTTTATGAGCACGGCGATTGGGACGAAGTGGAACGGCTCGCGCGGGGCTGCGGCCTGACCGGATTGGACGCGGGAAACGCCTACGTCGAGTCGGCCGTGTGGGCGCACGAGATGATGGCGTCGGTGATGGAGTGAAGGATATATCGTGGCGCAGCGCGCGAAACCACAGCGGGCGCCCGGGTCCGCAGCCGGTTCATCGTTCAGCAACATCATAGTGGCGTAAGCCGCCAGGCTTGCGTTCGGCGCGTGTCGATTCATCAGCCGCGAACAGCACAAGCCTGGCGGCTTATGCCACTTAGCAGCCGTGCGTGGCGCGAGGGTTGTCGATACATTCGATAACATCATTTTCCGCGGCTCATTCGCGAGTGGCGTATGCCGCCAGGCTTGCGTTCGGCGCGTGTCGATTCATCAGCCGTGAACAGCACAAGCCTGGCGGCTTATGCCACTTAGCAGCCGTTCGTGGCGCGAGGATTGTCGATACATTCGATAACATCATTTTCCACGGCTCATTCGCGAGTGGCGTAAGCCAGGCTTGCGCTCGGCGCGTGTCGATTGATCAGCCGTGAACAGCACAAGCCTGGCGGCTTATGCCACTTCGCAGCCGTGCGTGGCGCGAGGGTTTTCATAAAACGCGCAAGGCGGGGTTCGCATTTCTGGCGCAACCTGATATGATCACTCTCGAAAGAGGATGGACCGATGAAGCGAAGAACGTTCCTCGCCGTTTCCGCCGCGGCTCCCTGGGCCAGCGCGGCTGCCATCGACCTCGCGCGAATTCCGCGCCGAACCACCGGAAAAGTGGAGATCGTATTCCACTCCCCCGGCGACGATCCCAAGCCGAACGGTTTGCAGGCGACGCGCGACGGCCTGTGGATCATCGATCAGGGCGCGGGCAATCGCGCGTTTCTGGTCGATTACCGGGGAAAAGTTCTGCGCGGGTTTGAAACCGAAACGGACCGGTCGAGCGGGATCACCTTCGACGGCGAAACGCTGTGGATCGGGTCCACCTACAATCGCCAGATCGTGCGCACCGACGCGCACACGGGCAAGGCGCTCGAACGGCATTTCACGCCCGGGGCGGGAGTGATTTATCAGATGGTGGGCGATGCGCCGGCACGGCGCAGTCCGCTGGCCAAGCCGGCTCCGCCGAACCGCGTCCCGAAACCAGGCAGCGCGCCGAAACAGGTGGGCGGGTTCGACGCAGGACGCATCCAGGGAGCGCTGGCGCCCGGCACCGGCGCGCACGGCCAGGAATGGCGCGACGGAAAATTATGGTTCGCGGTGCCGCCGGGGCGCATGGTTTTTTGCCTCGATCCGAAGACCTGGGTGGTGCAAAAGAAATTCCCGGTGGCGGGCAATCGTCCGCACGGCATCGGATGGGAAGGCAAGTATCTGTGGGTGGCGGATTCCAACCTGAACGCGTTTTTTAAGCACGATCCGGAAACGGGCGAAATGGTCGAAAAAATTCAGCTCGCCGACAGCGATCCGCTGCCGCACGGCATGACCATCTGGGAGGGGCACATGTGGTATTGCGATGACGTCGGGGTGGTTTGCCGGCTGCGCTTATGATCCGGCGGATCCTATGGATCACGCTGCTTGCGGGGGCGCTTCTGCTGCTCGCAAACTGGCTCGACCGGCAGCATCATTTTCCGCGGCTCATTCGCAACGGCCGAGTGGCGTAAGCCGCCAGGCTTGCGCTCGGCGCGTGTCGATTGATCAGCCGTGAACAGCACAAGCCTGGCGGCTTATGCCACTTGTGGCGCGGTGGTTGTTGATACATTCGATTCGGCGCGTGTCGCTTGATCAGCCGTGAACAGCACAAGCCTGGCGGCTTATGCCACTTGTGGCGCGGTGGTTGTCGATACATTCGATTCGGCGCGTGTCGATTCGTCAGCCGTGAACAGCACAAGTCTGGCGGCTTATGCAGCTAACAGCCGTGCGTGGCGCGATGGTTGTCGATACATTCGCGCAGACGGTCGCATTTTTCGCGCGCCGCGTCGGCCAGCGCGAACTGCTTGGGAAATTCCTTGACGCCGGCGTTCTTCAACTGGCTCACCACTTCGGCGTAGGCCGTTACGGCGGTGTGGTAGGTTCGCAGTAATCGCTCCCGTTCCGAGCAGATCATGATCGCAGCCGCTGGTTCTAGACGATCATGCGAGCTGGATAAGCGCCCAAGTTCCGGCGGCATTCGTGTTCCTGCGGTCCTCGGCGACCCGCGGCGACTGGTGAGGTTGATTCTTCTGGGCGGCTGGTGAGCCGTTGCCGTACATCTCAGTTTCAGCGTAAGAGCAGGAGCAGTTTGCCATAGAGCTCATCCCTTCCGAGCTCATCCTCCTCCTACGAAAAACTCGGATGTAGGTCTTTATCCTACCCTGTTGTTCTCATTGAGGCAAGAGTGAAACGGTCTTTTGCGGAAAAAAGGAAAAAAAATTATTTCTTGTCTGCCGTGATTCCCATTCGCGCCAAAAATCCCGTGTCGAGTTTTCCCGCGACGAAATCCGGATTCGCCAAAATTTTTTGGTGTAAAGGTATCGAGGTGTATATTCCCTCTACGACAAACATATCCAAGGCGCGATTCATGCGGGCGATCGCTTCCGTGCGGTCGCCGCCATAGGCGATCAGCTTGGCGACTAAGGAATCGTAATAAGGCGGAATAACACCATCTTGATATGCCGCTGTATCCACGCGGATTCCAGCGCCGCCGGGCAGGTTTAATCCGGTGATGCGGCCTGGGGAGGGCGTAAACGTTTCCGGATGCTCCGCATTGATTCGACATTCAATCGCGTGGCCGCGCAGTTCAATTGGTCCGCGCAGAATTTCGCTGAGTTTTTCGCCGGCCGCGATGCGGATCTGGCCTTTTACCAGGTCGACGCCAGTAATCATCTCAGTTACCGGATGTTCCACCTGAATTCGAGCATTCACTTCAATAAAGTACAAATTTCCCGTTGAATCCATTAGAAATTCGACGGTGCCGGCGTTGGTATAACCGATTTCTCTCAGCGCCTTGCTCAATCCGGCGGAGATGCGGTCGCGCAATTCTTTTGTGACCGCCACGGAAGGCGCTTCTTCGATCAATTTTTGATGACGGCGCTGGATGGAACATTCGCGCTCGCCGAAAATCTCCACACGGCCATGGTGGTCGCCTAAAACCTGAAACTCGATATGGCGCGGATTTTCGACCAGCTTTTCCATATACATGTCGCCGCAGGAAAATGCCGCGGCCGCCTCGGCCTGCGCCTGGGCGAGCAGGTTGGGGAGATCCTCGGCCAAACGGACCACCCGCATGCCGCGTCCGCCGCCGCCGGCCGAAGCTTTGAGCATGACCGGATAGCCGATCTGCTGCGCGGTCTCGAGCGCCTCCTCGACGTTCTTGAGCACGCCTTTCGATCCGGGCAGAATGGGTACGCCGGCTTCGTCCATGGCGACTCGCGCGATCTGCTTTAAACCCATGCGGCGGATGACGTCGGGTTGGGGTCCGATGAAAGTCAGGCCGCTGGTTTCACAGACTTCGGCGAAATCGGCGTTCTCCGATAAGAATCCGTAGCCGGGATGGACGGCGTCGGCGTTGGTGATTTCCGCCGCGCTGATCACCGAGGGAATGTCCAGGTAGCTGCGCGAACTTTTCGCGGGGCCGATGCAGATGGCTTCATCGGCGAAGCGGGTGTGGAGGCTGTGACGGTCGGCTTCAGAGTAGACGGCCACCGTCCTGATGCCCATTTCCTTGCAGGCGCAGATGACGCGCAGCGCGATTTCGCCGCGATTGGCGATCAGAATTTTTTCAAACATGGGCGGCGCGACCGTTCGGGAGCACGTTCATCGCGGCCGGATGGCGAACAGCGCCTCTCCGTATTCCACCGGGCGGCCGTTTTCGACCAGCTTGGCCGCGACCACGCCGGCCACTTCCGACTCAATCTCATTCATCAGTTTCATCGATTCGATAATGCACAGCACCTGCCCCGGTTCGACCGCATCGCCGACTTTGACAAACACCGCGGCGCCGGGCGCGGGCGCATCGTAATAGGTTCCGACGATGGGCGATTTTACAAGAACGTCGCCGGAATCCGGTTCGGGCGTTTTGGCCGTCGCGGACGCGGCCAGCGCCGGCGCGGCCTGGCCGGGCTCGGGAGCAGGCGCGGGCAGCGCGGGCGCCTGGACCATCGGCATGGCGGCCGGGACGACGATTTCCTGGACCTTCGGCGCGCGGCGCAGCCGCAGACGGTTCTCGCCGCGCTGCAACTCCATTTCGGCGATGCCGCTTTCGTTGAAAATCGCGAGCAGCTCTTTGATCTCTTCGATAGTCATTCAAATTTGGACGAGCTCTTTGGGCGTCGGCGTGAGAACTTCGCAGCCATGGGCGGTCACCAGTACGGTGTCTTCGATGCGAACGCCACCGAAATCCGCGAGATACGCGCCGGGCTCGATGGTAATCGCCATGCCGGCTTCGAGCCGCGTTTTATCGCGCTTGCCGAGGCGCGGCGGCTCGTGAATTTCGAGGCCCAGACCGTGGCCAGTCGAGTGCACAAATTCGCGATCGAGGCCGTGCGCTTGCAGCACCCGGCGCGCGGCGCTGTCCACCTTGCCGGCTGTGGCGCCCGGGCGAACCGCGCCGATCGCGGCAAGCTGCGCTTCGAGCACCGCGCGGTACAGATCGCGGACGCGCTTTGGCGGGGTTCCGGCGAAGGCCATGCGGGTCATGTCGCTCGAATAGCCGTGGAGGGTCGCGCCCATGTCAATTAATAATAATTCATTTACGCCGAGCACTCGCCCGGTAGGGTGCGCGTGAGGCAAAGCAGAACGGTTTCCGGTGGCGACGATGGTCTCAAATGCCGGTTTTTCGGCACCCAGGCGGCGCATTTCGAAATCGAGCCGGGCGGCGATTTCCTGCTCGGAGGCGCCCGGCCTGGTTCGCGCTAAGATCCTGGAAAAAGCCTGCGAATTGAGGGCGACGCTGCGGCGGATCTGCTCGATTTCCGACGGCGATTTGACCATTCGTTGTTGTTCCAGAACGCGTCCGACGGGATGGAGCGAAAAGCCGAGAGGCAGATCTTCCTTGAGCCTGGAATAATCCTCAAAGCGCAGCCAGGCTGATTCGAACCCGATTTTTTTGAGCTTTTTGCGTTTAATCAATGACGCCGCGGCGGCGATCAGCGCTTGTTTGGCGACATGCACGCGGCAGGAGATTTTTTGCGAAGCTTCGAGACCATAGCGCGGATCGGTGAAAAAATCGGCGCCGGCGCGGCTGACGAGGATCAATCCGTTGGAGCCGGCGTAATCGGTGAGATAGCGAACGCTGGGCGGGGAAGAAACCAGCAGCGCATCGATTTTCAGCTCCGCCAGGCGAGCCGCCGTGGCCTGACGGCGCTGTTCCATTTCGGTCAAAACAATAGTTTAAATGATTTCGCGAGGGAATCGACGGCTCGCTCTCGAGGTGGCGCGGCCGCGACCGGTTTTCGAGTCTTCGCCCTACGATTTTTTTCCGGATGGTTCGACGCGCAGTGTCATGCCGTCGCGCGAGATGATGCGCACGGCACTGCCGGCTTCGACGGGCTTATCGGAAACGGCGTCCCAGTATTCGCCGTGGACGAAAACTTTTCCTGCGGGGGCCAAGGGCGTGCGCGCTTCGCCGATTTCGTCCAACATTCCGCCGTCGGCGAGCAGCACTTTCCCGTGCCGGGCGCGGACCACCAGCGTCACCAGAAACATGGTGATCAGCGCAAAGGGAATGGTCACCGCGAGCGCGGTCGAAAGATGAATCTGCACCGTCGGCGGACCGTTGACTAACAATAGCGCGCCCAGGATCATGGAAATCGTTCCGCCGATCCCCAAAATCCCGTGCGAGGCGAATTTCGCTTCGCAGGCGAACAGCACCAGCGCCAGAATCAGCAGCGCGACGCCGATCCAGTTGATGGGCAGAACGGCCAATCCGGATAAGCCGAGCAGCACCATAATGGCGCCGGCGATGCCCGGCAGAATCAGCCCCGGCGAGGTGAATTCGACGTAGACGCCCAGCGCGCCGAGGACCAGCAGAATGAACGCGAGGTTCGGGTCGGCCACCGCGCTGATGATGCGTTCGCGCGCCGATTCCTGGTAATTCACCACCTGCGCGCCGGCGGTGTGCAGAATTTCCTGTTGGCCGTCGAAGCGGGTGATTTGCCGGCCGTCGAGCTGGTCGAGCAGCGCGGTTTCATCGGGCGCGATCAGATCGATCAGATGATCGTTAAGGGCTTCTTTATCGGTCCAGGATTTGGCTTCGCGAATGGCTTTTTCGGCTTCGGCCGAGTTGCGGTCGCGTTTCACCTCGATGCTGCGCAGCCAGGCGGCGGTGTCGTTTTCGACCTTTTTGCGCATGGTGTCGTCCATCTGGCCTTCGAGCAGCACGGGCGAGGCCGCGCCGGTATTGGTTCCCGGCGCCATCGCGGCGACATCGGCCGTTTCGAGCAGAAAGAATCCCGCCGACGCCGCTCGTCCGCCGCTGGGCGTGACGTAGGCGATCACCGGGACGCGCGAGGCGATCATGCTGGAGGTGATTTCGCGGCTGGCGTCGAGCAATCCGCCGGGCGTGTTCAGGCGGATCAGCACGGCGGCGGCGTTGTCGTGCGCGGCCTGATCGATGGCGTGGGCGATAATTTCCGCGGTAACCGGGTGAATCACGTCGTCGACGTTTACCGCGATGATCTTCGGAGCCGCGAAAAGCTGCGTGGCGGCAGCGAAGAATAGCGTTACAGGTAACGTTAGCCGCCAGGCCGCGGTTCGGGAGCCTTCGACAGCGCAAGGCTGGCGGCTTACGCCACTTGCCGCGTCGATGCGCCTTGGACCCATTGCCGATCCCAGGATAGCGCCTACGTTAACCTGAAAGGTTACGGAGTGGTCCGCATAATGCCGAGGTGCGGAATACAGATTACGAGTGTCTTACGAAAAAATCCTGGTGCGCGCGACTAACTGGGTGGGCGACGCCGTCATGTCGCTGCCGGCGCTGCGCGCGCTGCGCGAAAAATTTCCGCGAGCGGAAATTTCGATTCTCGCCAAGCCGTGGGTCGCCGATCTGTATCGGCGCGAGCCGTTTTGCGATCATCTGATTCCGTACACCGCGGCAACGGCGCGGGCGAAATTCCATGTTGCGCGCGAGCTTCGCCGCCATCATTTCGATTGCGCGATTCTTCTGCAAAACGCCTTCGAAGCCGCGGCGATCGCGTACCTGGCGCGGATTCCGGAACGCATCGGCTACGCGCGCGACGGGCGCAGTTTTTTGCTGACGCGGGCCATTGAGACGCCGAAAAAAGGTCCGCATGAACGGTTTTATTATCTGGAATTGCTGCGCCGCGCGGCGATTCTGGCCGCGATTCCCTTTAACGATCAGATTCGCCTGGAAGGCGCTCCGGTTGCGCGCGAGAACGGGCGCGAACGGTTCCGCGAACTTGGCTTGGGCGAAGTGGTGATTGGAGTGAGTCCCGGCGCGGCGTTCGGATCGGCGAAACGATGGCTGCCGGAAAGATTCGCGGAAGCCGCGGATCGCGTGGCGGGCGAAACCGGCGCGGCGGTCGCCATCTTCGGCTCGAAAGATGAGCGGGAGTTGTGCCAGGCGGTCGCCGCTTCAATTCGGGCGCGGGTGAAAAATTTCGCGGGGGAAACCACGCTTGGGGAATTTGTCGATCTGGCCGCGGCCTGCCGTGTTTATCTGACTAACGATTCGGGCGCGATGCATATTGCCTCGGCGCTCGGCGTGCCGACGGTTGCGGTGTTTGGCGCGACCGACGACGTCGCCACCGGACCCACGGGACCACTGGCGCGGGTGGTTCGCGAGCCGGTCGAATGCAGCCCCTGTTTGAAGCGCGAATGCCCCATCGACCATCGCTGCATGACTCGCGTGGAGGCGGCGCGGGTAGCGGAAACCGCGCTCGAACTGCTCAAATAAGAAACGTGGATACCCGTTCGAAAATCGTGGGCGAGGCGGAGGCGCGGCGGATCGCCGGACAGGCGACGGTGGTGCGCGGGTATTTCGATCCGCTGCTGGCGTGGCACGCGGAACGGCTCACGGAGGCGAAGCGCGAGGGGACGGCGCTGCTGGTGGTGATCGCGCCGCCGGAGAATCCGATTCTTGCCGCGCGGGCGCGAGCGGAGCTGGTGGCCGGATTGCGCGTGGTCGATTATGTGACCGAAGCAAACATCAGGCCGCAGATTTGTTTGGACCAGGAAGACGCCGCCTGTTTTGAACGGCTGGCGGTTCGCGTGCGTGGGCGCGCGGCGCGGGCGTCTTAAAACAAAATGGAATCTTTTCGTATTTTGGTGGTGCGGCTGGGCGCGATGGGCGACGTGATTCACGCGCTGCCCGGCGTCGCCAGCCTGAAGCACGGGTTTCCGCGCAGCCATATCACCTGGGTGATCCGCCCGCGATGGATGCCGCTGCTCGAAAATAATCCGTTCGTCGACGAGGTGATTCCGCTGGAGCGCAATGCCCGCGGCATCCGCGCGGCGTGGCGCAAACTGCGGGAGCGGCATTTCGACCTGGCGGTGGATTTTCAGGGGCTGGTGCAATCGGCGCTGGTGGCCGCGGTGTCGCACGCGGACCGGATCGTGGGGCTGCATCGTTCGCAGGCGTGGGAGCGGTGGGCGTCGCTGTTTTATTCGAGCGAGATTGTCACCAGCTCGGTTCATGTGGTGGATCGTAACGTGGAACTGGCCGCGGCGGCGGGCGCGTCGAGCACGCTGCGCGCGTTTCCGATCCCCGAAGGATCGCCCGAAGGACCATTGCCGGAGGGAAAATTCGTGCTGGCGAGTCCCTTGGCCGGTTGGGGATCGAAGCAGTGGCCGCTGGAATTTTACGAAGAATTAATCGGGCGCCTGGAAATGCCTCTGGTGGTGAACGGACCGCCGGACGCGGCGGCGACGCTCGAGAAAATTCGCGGCGCGCAGGTTCATCTTTCGGGGCTGCGCGGACTGATTCACGCCACGCGGCGCGCGTACGCGGTGGTGGGCGTTGATAGCGGACCGATGCACCTGGCCGCCGCGCTGGCGAAACCGGGCGTGGCGATTTTCGGTCCCACCGATCCGGCGCGCAATGGACCGTACGGCGGATCACTGCGCGTGCTGCGCCACGCCGCGGCGTCGACCACATACAAACGCAACGCGCACGATGGCGATATGCGCGCGGTGACGCCGGCCGAGGTCGCCGAAGCGCTGGCGGCGGTGGTGTGTCCGGCTTGAGTTTCCCGAAACCTTACGCGGACGCGGTGGCGAAGCTGAGGGTGCCGTTCGGCTTCGTAATGGCCGCGGCGTTTGTGTGGCTTTCGGCGCCGACCTGGACGTCGCTGGCGGCGGGATTGCCGGTTTCGCTGATGGGACTGGCGCTGCGTGCGTGGGCGGCGGGGCATCTCGAAAAAAATCTGGAGCTGGCCGAGAGCGGTCCGTACGCGCACGTGCGCAATCCTTTATATTTGGGAACGCTGACGGCCGCGGCCGGATTCGCGATCGCCGCGCGGCGCTGGGAATTGGGAGTTCTGTTCGCGGCGGTGTTCGTGTTTGTTTATCTGCCGGTGGTGGAGCTGGAGGAACAGCATCTGCGCAGTCTATTTCCCGATTATGCCGGGTATGCGGCGCGGGTGCCGAAGCTGGCGCCGCGGATGGCGGCGGGAGGGCGAAAACATTTTCGCTGGTTTTTGTATCTGCGCAACCGGGAGTACGAAGCGCTGGCGGGATTTCTCGCGGGGGCTGCGGTCTTGATCTGGAAGCTCATGCGGTAGGAGATCGCTACTTTGACTGGCGCCCCTGAGGAAGTCGAAAATTGATTTCTACGGTCGCCTTTGCGGGAACGGGCTCGCTGTGATTGGTGGCCGCCTTGAACCGCCATTGTTTTAAGCACTCGACGGCTTTCTCATCCAGCCCCATTCCCAAGCCACGCACCACCTTTATGTCCGACGGAACGCCGTTTGTTTCGATCACGAACGAAAGGGTCACCTCGCCCTCCATCTTGGCATCAAGGGCCTCCTTCGTGTACTGTGGCTCGGCTTTGTGGATGACGATCGGTTCGGTTGTATGGAGTAGTTCCTGTGGAGCAAGATACGCTAGCGTAATCAGCAGCAGAATCGCGACCTTCATGTGACTTTCGCTCCTATCATACTCCGCTACGCCGCTCTTCCTGCCCCGTTCCGGTGGGCGTTTTTTTCGCTTCAGCACCTTCCAAACATATAATGATTTTGAGGGCCAAGAACCAGAAATCCCAGAAGCCGCAGCGCCTCGGTTTCGATCATGCTTAATCATGTCAAATCCTGCACTACAATAAGGGTATGCGGACGGCAAAGACTCTCTCCATCACTATCCCGCCTGAAATGCTTACTCGTGCCGAGCGGATCGCTCGCAAAGAGCATCGCACCATGAGCGAACTGGTTCGTGAAGCGCTGCGTCAATACGACCGCAACCGGTGGTGGGATGAAGTCAACGCCTTTGGCCGCAAGAGCGCGGAAAAGGCCGGCGTCCGCACCGAGGAAGATGTCGTCGAAGCGGTTCACGAGTTCCGCCGGAAGAAAAAGTCCGCAAAACGCGCGTAGATGATTCGCGCCGTTCTCGACAGCAATGTTTACATCTCGGCGGTCGTGTTCGGCGGGAATCCACGCGCGATCCTGCAACTCGCGGAGCATGGCGCGATCGCGTGTTTCACCTCGACGCGGGTCGTCGAAGAGATCGAAGGAACGCTGGCATCAAAATTCCAATGGAGTGAGACTCGGATTCGCAGCGTGGGCCGGAGGGCCTGGCGCGCAGCGCGGCAGGCGCAAACGCAAATCAAGATCACCGATTGCGCCGATCCCGACGACAATCGCATCCTCGAATGCGCCCTGTCCGCATGCGCCAACTTCATGGTCACCGGCGACCGCCATCTGCTCGTCCTGAATCTCTACAGAGGCATCCCGATTCTGCGGCCACGCGAATTCCTCGATCTCGCTCCCTGGCGTGTCCTGCCGTTATAATCAAACCGAATGGACATTTACGACGAAATCGTCCGCCTGCGCAAGCTTGGGCAAAAATGCGCGCTGGCGACCATCGTCCAGGTGAACGGCTCCATCCCCAGCTACGAAGCGGCGAAAATGCTGGTGCGGGAGGACGGGTCGCTGGTCGGCACTATCGGCGGCGGATGCGTCGAGGCGGAAGTGTGGAACGCGGCGCGCGAAGTGATCGAGAGCGGAAAGCCGCGCCACCTGAATTTCAGCCTGGGCCAGGACGCGGCTTACGATAACGGCCTGATCTGCGGAGGGCAATTGAACATTTTCGTCGAACCCGTCATTCCCCAGCCGCGAGCGTTCATTTTCGGCGGCGGGCACGTTTCGAAAAGCATCTCGAAAGTCGCCAATCTGGCCGGATTCGCGACCATTATTATCGACGATCGCGAGGCTTTCGCCAATCGTGAACGATTTCCCGAAGCCGAAGAAACGTACGCGGAAGAGTACGAATCGGTTTTTCCGAAACTGCCGGTTACCTCCACCAGTTATCTGATCATCGTCACGCGCGGCCATCGCGACGATATGCGGGTGCTGCGCTGGGCGGTTTCGACGCCGGCCAAATATATCGCCATGATCGGCAGCAAGCGCAAAACGATTTCCGTGGTTCACGAGCTCGAAAAAGAGGGGCTCGCGCGCGCGGCGTTTGAAAAAATTTTCGCGCCCATGGGACTCGAAATCGGCGCGGAATCGCCGGAAGAGATCGCCATTTCGGTGGTGGCCGAGATGATCGCGGTGCGGCGCTCGCCGGAGGCCGACTGGCGGTCGCTTTCGAAATCGATTTTCGCGCACGAGAATCTGCGCGCGCTGCTGAAGTGAGCTTTTCTCAAAAAACGGCGGGCATAATTCTCGCCGCGGGAGCTTCCCGCAGAATGGGCCGGCCGAAAGCGCTGCTCGATTATCACGGGGAAACCTTTGTGGCCCGGCTGATTCGCGTGTTCGGAAAATTATGCGATCCGGTGATCGTGGTTCTGGGGCACAATGCGGACGCGCTGCGCGAGATGATCCCGGCGAACATTGCCGTCAATCCGGATCCGGATCGGGGGCAGCTCAGCTCGCTGCAAACCGCGTTGACTGAAATCGATTCCGATTTTCTGTTTAGCCCGGTCGATTGCCCGACGGTTCGCGAGGAGACGGTGGAAGCGATTCTTCGCGCGCTGGGCCCGCGACCCCCGGCGTCACTGCCGGGGCTTGTTCCAACCGTTGATTTGGTGCCCGTTCCGATTAAAGCCCAGCCAGGAATAGCGGGGGTCGCGGACGCGGCTTCGGGATGTGTCGGCTACGGCGTCGTTATCCCGCGGTATCACGGCAAGCGCGGGCACCCCGTTTGCGTCGCGCGATCCCTGCGCGAAGAATTTCTTGCGCTTCCGCCGACCGCGGAAACGCGCGCGGCGATCGACGCCCATCCGGATCGCATCCGCTACCTCGACGTTGATGACCCCGGCGTGCTTGCCGATATCGATGATGCCGAAGCGTACCGGAAAATCGCAACATGAAACGGGCGATCCTGATCGCGCTCGCGCTGATTCTGCTGGCCGGCCTGGGCGCGCCTTATCTCGACGCCGATTTCATGCGTCCGCGCATTGAGCGCGCGCTCGAACGCGGCCTGGGACGCAAAGTGGAGGTGGGTAAAGTTTATTTCAACCTGTTCACCGGGCCCGGCTTCACGGTGGAGGACGTGACCATTTTCGAAGATCCGCGCGCCGGTATCGAGCCATTCGCCTACGTCGGCACGCTGGAAGCGCGCGTGCGGCTGCTGGGGTTGCTGTTTCACCGGCTCGAATTTTCGAGCCTTCGTCTGGACGACGCCAGCATCAACCTGGTGAAGACCGACGCCGGACCGTGGAACTTTCAATTTCTCCTTAACGGCGCCTCCGCGACGGCTGGAACCATGCCCGCCATCCGCATGCGCAGCGGACGCGTCAATTTCAAATTCGGCGACACCAAATCGGTGGTCTATTTCAGCGACGCGGATTTCGACGTCACGCCCTGGGGTTCGAATGGGCCGGACCGGTCCGTGGAAATTCGTTTCTCCGGCGCGCCCAGCCGCACCGATCGCGCCGCGCAGGATTTCGGCCATTTCTTCGTGCGCGGCCAATGGACCGCGCACGGACTCGACATGCGCGTCGAACTGGAACCGAGCGCCGTCGAAGAAGTCGCCCGCCTGCTCGACCGCCGCGGCTTCAACATGCACGGTATCGTTTCCTTCGACGCGCATCTCGGCGGACCCCCGTCGCATCTGGACGTGGACGGGCGGCTTCAGTTGAGCGAAATGCGCCGCGCCGATCTTCTTTCCGGCGCCGGCGTCGCGGCCAATGTCGGCTTCAAGGGGACGCTCGATTTGCACGCCGATCGCCTGGAATTGGCGACCTCGGACGCGCCGGCGCCGCTGGCGATCCGGTTTCGCGCCTGGGATTTTCTTTCGCAGCCGCAATGGGACGCTTCCGCGGATCTCCAGAAAATTCCGTTGTCGAAGCTGCTCGACGTGGTGCGGCAGATGGGCGCGGCGGTGCCCGATAAACTTGCCGCGGAAGGCTCGGTTTCGGGCGCGGTTCATTATGCGGATTCCGGCGGTCTCGCGGGGAATGTCGACGTCCAGAACGCGGCGCTGACTTTGAGCGGTGTTGCGGACGCCAAACGCCTGCTGGCCGACGACGCGTCCGTCGAAATCGCGAACGGAGCTTTTTCGCTCGAGCCTACTCAGGTTCGCGTCGGCGAAAACGAAAGCGCGCAGATCGACGGCAGCTTCACTTCGGCCGAGGGACTGAATCTGCGCATCGCCACGCGCGGATTGAGCGTCGCCGATCTGCGCTCCTTCGGGCTGTCGGCGATTCCGCTGCTCGAACAAACGCCACAAGGCACCTGGCGCGGATTGGCGCGGTACCGCTGGCTGCCCGGCGCGGCGGGAGAATGGTCCGGCGAATATGATTTGCTGAACGCGCGCATCGGGGTCGATGGTCTGGCCGATCCGTTGCGCATCCTCACCGCCTCGGTGGTTTCTACGGGCGCGCGGCTTTCGGTGAGCCGGCTGCGCGCGCGCATCGGGAATATTCCGTTCACCGGAGAATACCATTGGGACCCGGCGGCGGTTCGCCCGCACAAGTTTAAAATCGATATTCCGTCGGCGGACGTGACCGAACTGGAGCGGCTGCTCGCGCCCACGCTGATTCGCGAACGCGGTTTTCTGGCGCGCACGCTGCGCCTGGGACCCGCGCCGGTTCCCGATTGGCTCGAATTGCGCCGCGCCGATGGAACGTTGTCGGTTGAAAATCTCACCTTCGGCGACAACCACGCGCAGATCGCCAGTGCGCGGCTGTTGTGGGATGGCGCGAGGGTGCGGCTGGCGCGGCTGGCCGGCTCGATTGCGGACGCCGATTTTAACGGCGATCTGACCATCGATCTTTCGGGATTCGCGCCGCATTACCGTTTTCAGGGCAAGCTCGAAGGCGTTGCTTATAAGGGAGGCACGCTCGATTTCGACGGCAGCGTGGAAGCGTCCGGCGCCGATGCCGGTCTCCTGGTCAGCGCCCGCGCGGAAGCTGCTTTCAAAGGCAGCGGCATCGCCTTCACGCCCGACGCGGAGTTTCGAACCGCTTCGGGATGTCTCGAACTGCTGGACGGCCCGCGCTGGAAAATTACCGATCTTGAAATCATGCAGGGCGCCGAGAAACTCAGCGGCACGGGCGCGACGCAGCCCGACGGCCGTTTAGTGCTCGATCTGACCGATCGCGGCCGCTCTGTCCGGTACACCAGCGTGCCGGCCGCAGTGGCGTTGCAGCCGCGCCAGTAACCAGTGGCTAAGAACCCGCGCCTTCGCAGCCCCGCCAGTCATGGCGGGGTTTCCGGAGTTTTCCGGATTTTGCAGTGTGCTGAAAAGCGGCGGGGTCTCCGGATTTAAGTGCGCGCCGCGGACAAAGTACGATTGTAGTTGTAAATCAGCAGGGTGCAAATTCCGAAGACCATTCCGGCCATGCCCAGCGCTGCCCCGTAGGGATGCGCGGCGGTCAGTGAAAAGCGGATCAGAATCGCCGCAATGACGAACGCGGCGTTGCGGAATACCGATTCATAACGGTCGGAAACGCGCAGCGACAGGAGCAAAATCAATACGTCGGTGAAAATCATCGCGGTGAATACGTCCGAATAAAACGCCGCGCGCGATTCGCCGATGGTCGCCGCGGGATGGAGAATTTCAAACTCGACTTGGAATAAGCTGGACACCGCCAGCCACAGGAAATACGCCGTCAGCAGCAGCGCGACGATTTTTTTCCAGGCGATGAATCTTTCGAGCGCCGGCGTCGGTTCCTGGCGCGCCGGCTCGCGCGATGCGCGCCGGAAAATCGTCACCAGCAGAAACATCAGCAAGCCGGCGCCGACGTCCACCAGCGCCGGCGCCATCTCCTGAATCGGCTGGTGCAGACTTTCAATGTCGAGCGAAGCGATATCTTTAAAAAAGCCGCGAATGAAGATCAGCGATACGATTTCGAACTGCGTGGCCAGCCCGCGCGTGGTCGATTGCGGGATGGCCGAAATCAGCACCAGCACCTCATAGAACAAAACGATGCTGAACGGCGTGTAAATGGCGGAAAGAAGATTTTTTCCGGCGGCGGCGACGAACGCCGGCGGATGCGCCAGATGCCGCGCCAGCAGAATCGCGGCCAGGTGAGCCACAAATCCGGCGATGCTGATGACGACAATCCATTGCTCTAATGTTTCGCGGTGCTGCGGCGAGTAGATCCGGTCGAAAATCACCGCGAGCCGCGATTGTCTGGTTTTCATGACTCCGCCCGGTCCTGTTCCTTTCACGATATCGTGAATCTTAAGGAGACCCAATGATTCGACACGCGGAAGCGGAATGGAAAGGCTCGCTCAAAGAAGGCAGCGGGCAGGTGAAAACGGAAACCGGAACCGTCAACAGTCCGTACAGTTTTCGTTCGCGGTTTGAAGGCGGCGGCGAAACCAATCCGGAAGAGCTGCTCGGCGCGGCGCACGCGGCCTGTTTTTCGATGGCGCTGTCGGCGGCGCTGAGCGCGGCCGGCCACGTGCCCAATTCGGTCCGCACCACGGCCGCCGTGCACTTGAACAAAGGCGAGGCGGGATTCGCCATCAACAAAATCGAGCTGGACACCACGGGAGACGTTCCCGGCATCGATGCCGCGGCGTTTCAGAAATTCGCTTCCGACGCCAAGGCGGGGTGCCCGGTATCGAAGGCGCTGGCCGGCGCAGAAATCAGTTTACGCGCTACGCTCAAGCCCTAGGCACGCACTCTGCTAGACTCCGTCTGAATGATCCGTGCAGACCGAGGGCATGCCCCACCAAATCGCACGAATTACATTACCGGAGCCGGGGCGCTGCCGCTTTAGCTTTTCGTTTTCTTGGCCTTCGGTGTTTCCTGCGCCGGTTTGGCGGCGGCCGGCTTGCCGTTGGCGGCACGAATCGCCGCCCAGCGTTTGCGCGCCGCCTCGGCGATCGCGCGGCGACCCGCCGCGCTCAACACCCGCTTCGGCTTCGCTGCCGGAGCATTCCGTACAGGAGCCGCAGTGCGACGCGCGGAGGTTGAATTTGTCTGCGCACGCACACCGCGCGTGGCGTTGGATTGAAGAGCTTCAATGGCTTTCGATAACCGGTCCCGCTCTTCTATGAGTAAAGCGACGATCTGTTCGGTTTGCACATACAAATCGTAACATTCTCCAAACAATCTGTTCAATTCGTTGTCACCTGCGTGTGATGGCTTATATCTGGGCCAAAGTGGGTGAAATAACGCAAATCGACCCGCTTTGCCATAATTTTTAACGGTTTTCTTTGGTTGGGTGCGTGCTTTCGAACGGTAGAGTCAAATTCCGCAAACTTGGTTTGACGGGATATTTTTGAGACAGTTGCTCAGGGAGAGAGTGGATCTATGCATCGATTTCATGCACTGTGGCGAGCAGCCTTGGCGGTGATCGTCGTCGCGTTGAGTCTATCTAGCGCACCGAAGACTCCGTATAACTCGCACCAAAAGGCCTACTACCTTGACCCGGCGGAGATAGAGTATGTCAACCCGGGCCTGACTATCACTATTAACTCGGCGCAGATCACCAGCACCGGCACGATCTCAGTAGTTTACACCCTCACCGATCCTACCGGCTTGGCGCTGGACCGGACGGGAGGAACCACTCCGGGCGCGATCAGCACCAGTTTCATCGCGGCTTATATTCCAAATAACGCGGAGCAGTACACCGCATACACGACGACCACGGCGACGGGCACGGTGATCGCGTCCACACAGCAGCCGGGCGCCGATTCGGGC
Source organism: Bryobacteraceae bacterium (assembly GCA_035507655.1). Taxonomy (GTDB): domain Bacteria; phylum Acidobacteriota; class Terriglobia; order Bryobacterales; family Bryobacteraceae; genus Palsa-187. The sequence goes on from DATJNW010000127.1 coordinate 30,604, forward strand.
GGCACCTACACGACGCTCGCCGCGGGGCAATATCAGTATACGTTCCATACCGTTGCGCCTTCGGGTTTCGATCCGACGGCGACGAACACCATCGGGATCTACGGTTCCCGCAACCTGACTGCATACAGTCTGGGAACGAATTACGCCAGCGCGACTTATAATTTCGTGCCCAACGGCGCGAAGGTCACTCACGTCCGCGACGTGATCGAAACATCGAGTTGCAACAACTGTCACGACCAGTTATCGGCGCACGGCGGATCGCGCCGCGGCTTGAATCTGTGCATCATGTGCCATCAGCCGCAGAACGTGGATCCGAATACCGGTGATACGCTCGACGCGAAGGTCTTCTTCCACAAGCTGCACATGGGCATCAGCCTGCCCAGTGTGATCGCCGGCGAGAGCACCTCATGCCTTGCTCAGGCGAAGGCGAGCGGCGTGAATGCGGCTTCCTGCACCAGCACTCCTTATATACCGGCGATTAATTCCCACGGGACCTTCAATTACTCGACGGTGATTTTCCCCGCCGATCCAGCTACCGATCCGCGGCACTGCGAAGTTTGCCATCAGCAAACTACCGGCGCCGCGCAGGCGACCGCATTCATGGCCGAGCCTGGCGCCGTCGCTTGCGGCTCCTGCCACGACGACGTGAATTTCACCACCGGCGCGAACCACCCCGGCGGCATCCAGAACAATGACGCCGAGTGCGCCAACTGTCATATTCCGCAAGGCGAGATGGATTTTGACGCCTCGATTCTCGGCGCGCACGCGGTGCCCGATCAGTCCAGCCTGCTGAACGGCCTTGCGGTGAAAATTACCAATGTCGCCAATGGAACCGCCGGCAACGCTCCGACGGTCACCTTCACGGTGGTGGATAAGAACAACAATCCGGTGGCGCTTTCCGCGCTGGGATCCATCTCCTTCACCATGGCCGGTCCGACGACGGACTTCGGCTACACCAGCTTCGGCAGCGGTGTCACCACGCCGGGATATGTCACCGAAAGCGCCAGCGGAGCCACCTGCTCCAACGGAACCTGCACCTACACGTTTACGCATCCGGTTCCGGCGGGCGCGACCGGCACCTACGCGATCGGCGTCGAAGCGCGCCGGACCGATACCGTGCCCGAGCTGATCAGCGGCAACACCGTGCAAACGGCCATTGAGTATGGCGCGCCGAACGTGGTTTCGTACTTCTCGGTCGACGGCTCGCCGGTGACTGCGCGGCGCACGGTGGTGCAGTTGAGCAACTGCAACGTGTGCCATAACGGATTGAGTGTTCACGGCAGCCTGCGCAACAACACGGAATACTGCGTGTTCTGCCATAATCCGTCGAACACCGACGCTTCCTTGCGGCCCACCGGGCCGGCGCCGTACAATTCACAGCCGGCGCAGGGCATCAATCTCAACCTGCTGGTGCATCGCATTCACTATGGCGCGAATCAGCCGTCCAACCGGCCGTACATTGTGGTCGGTTTCGGCGGCAGCGTGAATAACTTCAGCCAGATTCTGTTCCCCGGCCTGGGTCCGACCGGCGAAGCTACGGATCTGGCCAACTGCTCCTTCTGCCACATCAACAGCACCGAGCAGAACGACCTGACCCTGACCGGCTTGAACGCGGTGACCGATCCGCAGGGGCCGATCAATCCGGTTCAGCCGTTCACCTCCGCCTGCACCGGCTGCCACATGGATATCCCGACGGCCGCTCACGCTCTTTCGAACACGACGTCCCTCGGTGAGGCGTGCAACGTCTGCCATGGCAGCGGCGCCGCCTATTCGGTGGATCAAATCCATGCGCAGTACTGAAGGATGGGCTCCCGCCATGACTGGCGGGGCTGTATCAGCGGCGACGCTTACAGCCCCGCCGGTAAAGGCGGGGGCCGGTCCCTTTTCTTTGGCCATCTTGCTCCGAGCGGTATTGCTGGTGATGGCTGCCTTGCCTCTTGCCGCGGGACAGGCCGCCAAGGAGGCAGGGCCGCCGCTGCCGGCGGGTTATGTCGGGTCCGATACCTGCCAGGCGTGTCATGAGGACATTTTTAATAACGTCGCCAAGAGTCCTCATCACGCGATTGACAGCGAGAAATGGCGGAAATGGCAGGGGCGAACCTGCGAAGCCTGCCACGGACCCGGCCAGAAACACGCCGAATCGGCGGACGCGAGCCTGATCATCAACCCCGGCAAACTCACTGCCGCGGCGGCCGATAAAATCTGCCTCACCTGCCATCTGAATCAGCCGACGCAGGTGGGGCGCCTCGAAAGCGGCCATTTAAAGGACGGCGTCGCGTGCACGTCCTGTCACAAAATTCACGAGAACAATGGCAACAACCTGGTGGCGCGCACCGCGCCCGCGATCAACTCGCTGTGCGGCAGTTGTCACGCCGCGGTCTGGGCGCAGTTTCAGCGGCCGTATCACCACAAGTTGCCGGAGGGCGCGATGAGCTGCGTCGATTGCCACAATCCGCACGGAACCATCGAACCCGCGATGACGCAAAGTTTTGCGGCCAATGAGCCGGGATGTTTCAATTGCCACGCCGATAAGCGCGGCCCGTTCGCCTTCGAGCATGCGCCGATGCGTTTCGAAGGCTGCCAGGCGTGCCACGAAGTGCATGGCTCCTCCAATGCGCGGATGCTGACGCGGCCGGAAGTGCGGCTGGTGTGTCTGGAGTGTCACGCCAATCTGCCTCCGCCGAATAATCGAACCGGTACGCTTGGCGTGGTTCCGCCGGCGTTCCACGATCTGCGTTCGCCGGTGTTTCAAAATTGCACGGTCTGCCATCAGAAGATTCATGGCAGTTACGTAGACAGGAATTTGGTCAAATGAGATTCCTGATCGCATTTATCATGATTTTGCCGCTGGCGGCTCAAGACCAGACGGCGCAGAATCCGCCGGATCAAACGAAACCGGCCGCGGATCAAACGAAACCGGCCGATCAGACGAAACCGGCCGCGGATCAAACCAAACCGGCCGATCAAGCCCAACCTGCCGCGGCGGCGCCGGCTGCTTCGGCCGCGCCGGCCTCACCCGCGCCAACCACGGAGAACTGGCTCACCGGGTTCGTCGATTTAGGCTACCGCTGGGTGGACGTCGGCGGAAATGTTTCGGCTTACAAGAGTATCGCCGATTACAACTCCGGACCGAAGCTGCTCAATGCCGACGTGACCCTCACCGATCCCCAGCACCGGCTGTTCAACCATCTTCGCATCCGCGCCTCCGACATCGGCGACGATCCCTATCAAACGCTGTACATCGACGCGGATAAGGCGAAATGGTACACGTTCAGCGCCAGTTATCGGGACATCGCATATTACAATTTTCTGCCGTCTTTTGCCGATCCGCTGCTGACGCGCGGCGTCGTCCTCGATGAGCAATCGTTTGCCACGCGCAAGCATCTGGGCAGTTTTTCACTGGACCTGCTGCCCGGCAACTGGTGGACTCCCTATTTCGGATACGATCGCGATTTGAGCTACGGGAACGGCATTTCGACCCTTTATAACGACGCCAATCAGTTCCCGGTGCCGATGACCGACCAGAACGTGACCAGTCTCTTTCGGGGCGGCGTTCGCCTCCAGTTCCGCCGTTTCCACGCGACGCTCGAACAGGGTGGAACCACCGTTGCCGAGAATGAGTATCTTTATCAGGGCTCCGGCACGGTCAATGGCGGCAACATATTTACTCCGGTTCTCGGCCAGACCGCCGATCTTACCGGCCTGGCGGCGTCCTACGGCATCACCGGGTCGAGCATCTACAGCAAGGCTCTGTTCAGCGCCAATGCGATGACGTGGCTCGATCTGTACGGCCAGTTTTTATACAGCGAACCGAAGACCAACGTCAATTATCATCAGTACGATACCGGCAATCTGCTGCTGGAGAATCAGGCCCTTTTTTACACCGGCGAATCGTACCTGGTGAATTCGGCCGCCATCATGCCGCACACCACCGCGAACCTGGGCGGTGAAATCCGACCCCACAAGCGCGTGCGCCTGATCGAAACCTGGATGACCGACCGCATGCACGCCTCCGGATCGGCCGCGCAGAACGATCTGCTCACCAACGCGACGCTTTCCGGGCAGATCACCGCCGCGCTCGACTCCGCGCTGGTGACCAATTACAACCAGGTGGAATCCGACATTCTGTTCGACGCGACTTCGAAGATCATGCTGCGCGGCGGCTACCGTTACGATTGGGGCGAGGCGGACGACAGCGTTCTTCCCGCGGCCGACCTGGTCAGTTCGGAAGTGGACAAGCTGCGAACCAATGTCGGCGTGGGCGCGTTCAGCTACCGTCCGACCGAAAAACTGCGCCTTTCGGCCGACGCGGAAATCGGCCGCAGCGGCAACGCCTATTTCCGCACCAGTCTTTATAATTACGAAAAAGTCCGTGCGCAGGCGCGCTACCAGGTGCTCAAAAAACTGAACGTTTCCGGCGATTTTCTCGCTTTGATCAACAATAATCCGACGCTGGGCGTGAATTACAACTATCGCGCGCAGCAGGAATCGCTATCCTTCTTCTGGACTCCGATGAGCGCCTTCGATTTTCAAGGCTCCTACACGCGATCGACGGTCTATAGCGACATCCCGTATCTCGATCCGGGCACGCTCGGCACGGATATTTCGCTCTATCGGGACAACGCCCACATCGTCACCGCGCTGTTCAACATTCACCTGCCGCACCGGGCCGGTTTCGCGCCGAAACTCACCGCCGGCGGCTCCGCGTTGATTTCTTCGGGAAGCCAGCCGACGCGTTATTATCAGCCGATGGTGACGTTATGGCTGCCCTTCGGCAAACACGTAAGCTGGTTCGCCGACTGGCGTTACTACGGCTACGCCGAGCCATTCTATTTTTATGAAGGATTCCGGGCGCAAGTCGTAACCACGGGAGTAAGATTAACCCGATGAAGCGATTTTTAGCTCTGCTCGTAATTCCCGCGGCCTATGCCGCCACCATCGCCGCCGACTCGACGCGCGGCGAGGGGCTGTTCCAGACGCTGCACTGCATCCAGTGCCACAGCGTGAACGGGCACGGCGGAACCATCGCGCCGGATCTGGGCCGGCTGGTCGACCGCAATTTCACGCCGGCCTCGCTCGCCGCGACCATGTGGAACCACGCCCCCACCATGTGGGCCGCCATGCGCGAACGCAACGTCACCGCCGGCGATCTCACAGACCAAGGCGCGGCTGACCTGCTGGCCTATTTTTACGCCGCGCGATTTTTTGAAAAACCGGGCGACGCCGGGCGCGGCAAAGCGCTGTTCACCGAAAAGCATTGCGCCCAGTGTCACGGGATTTCCACGCCGAAACTTCCCGCCGCTCCGCCGGTTTCCGAGTGGCAGGGGATCAACCAGCCGATCGAGCTGGTGAACGCCATGTGGAATCACGCGACCACCATGAAACAGGAGTTCCTCCGGCAAAAAATCGCCTGGCCGCACCTGGATTCGCAGGACCTGACCGATATGCTGGTCTATCTGCGCAATCTTCCGGGCACGCGCAACGCCACGGTGCACGTCGAAATCGTCGCCGGCCCGCAGGGTCAGGAGCTGTTTCAGGAGAAAGGCTGCTCGGGCTGCCATCACGGCAAATTGTCGCTGCCACCGCTGCTCAAAGGACAAACCCTCACCGACATCGCCGTCGATATGTGGAATCATGAGCCGCTGATGGCCGCCAGCCCGCCGACGCTCGATCTCGGCCAGATGCGCCAGATCATCAGTTACATCTGGGCGGAACAGTTTTTCGAAGACTCGGGCAGTGCTTCGGCGGGCGCCCGCGTGTTCACCGGCAAACATTGCGCCGGCTGTCATAATAATCCGTCGAGCGGCGCGCCGAGCCTCGTGGGGCAAAGCTTCAACTCCGCCGTAATGATCTCCGCGCTGTGGCACCACGGTCCCGGGATGCTCGATCGGATGAAAGCTCAAAATGTCCCCTGGCCGCGATTTGAGGATCACCAGATGTCGGACCTTTTGGCGTTCCTCAATACCGGAGCGCAAAAAAAACCTTAACCAAGAATGCAAGTTCAAATTTGGAGACATGGAACCCGCAAAGCCCGTATTGTCGACACTGCTGGAACGGCTCCGGCCGATTGTCTATCTTTCGAATAACCCTTTGAGCCTGATTGGCGTCGTCTTCGTGACGCTCGCCGGCGGCCTCTGGCTGTTTCTTCTTCCCACGCTGGTCCGCGGCGAAGCCGCGAACCCCTACATGGGGATTCTCTCGTTCCTGCTGCTGCCCGGCGTGTTTTTTATCGGCCTGATCTTTATTCCCGCCGGCATCCTGATCCGGCGCTCGATCCTTCGCCGCAGTGGCCTGCCGGTCACCGGTTTTCCGCCGCTCACGTTTGAAAGCGTCGAGCTGCGCCGTCTGGTGGCCTTCGTCGCCGCCACCACGGTGGCCAACATCATTATCGCGGCACAGTGGGGCTATAGCGCGGTGAATTACATGGATACCGATCAGTTCTGCGGCCTCACCTGCCACACCGTGATGCAGCCCGAATACACCGCGTACCAGAATTCGCCGCACTCCCACGTCGGGTGCGCCGAATGTCACATCGGAACCGGCGCCAGCTGGTTCGTCAAGGCCAAAATTTCCGGCGTCCGCCAGGTTTTCGCGGTCGCCCTGAACGATTATGAGCGGCCCATTCCTTCGCCGGTCAGCAATCTTCGCCCGGCGCGGGAAACCTGCGAGCAGTGCCACTGGCCGTCGCGTTTTTCGGGAGATGTGTTTCAGGTTCACACCAGCTACGCCTCCGGCGAGCAGAACCAGGCGTCGTACACCGTGCTGCTGATGAAGGTCGGCGGCCAGACCTGGCGCGGGGGGGTCGGCATTCACGGCGCGCATCTCGATCCCAAGGCGAAAATGGTGTACACCGCGATCGACGAGAAGCGCCAGACCATTCCGCAGGTGGTGTACACCGCGCCCGACGGAAAAGTCACCGTCTTTAACGCCACCGATCAAAAAGTGACGCCGGAACAACTGGCCGCGGGCGAGCATCGGGTGATGGATTGCATGGATTGTCATAATCGCCCCGCGCATACCTTCGAGTTGCCCGATAAGGCCGTTGACCTGGCGATGAGTTCCGGCCACATCAGCCCGACCCTGCCGTTCATCAAGCAGCAGGCGGTGGGTGTTTTAAAGCGCGATTACGCGGACCGTGACGCAGCGGTGCGCCAAATCGCGACATCGCTCCATGATTTTTATCAGACGAAATATCCGCAAATCCGTGCAACTCGCGGAGCCGACATCGATAACGCCATCGCCGCCGTGAAGGCGATTTACTTGCAAAATATTTTTCCGGAGATGAAAGTGACCTGGGGCACGTATGTGAACAATCTCGGGCACATGGATTCCCCGGGATGTTTTCGCTGTCATGACGGAAACCATGCGAGCGCCGATGGCAAGACCATCCCCAACGATTGTTCCACCTGCCACGACGTGCTGGCGATGGAGGAACAGAATCCGAAGATCCTGGGTGATCTCGGATTGAAAGTAAGTCAATAATCGGCTGCGGCGGGAGCTTCAGCGCGCCGCGCCGGAGGAGGGCCCATGCGCTCGAGAGTGCGATGGCTCATCACGCTGGTTTTTTCCGCCGCGCTGTCCGCGACAGCGTCCGGGGCAGGTCTCGATTGCCTGTCCTGCCATCCTGAAAAAGGCGACTCGACCAAGGTGAGCGTCCATGCGAGTATCGGTTGCGCCGCGTGTCACAGCACGATCAAGGCGTATCCGCACCCGGCGCAGGCCGCCAAAGTGAATTGCGCCACCTGCCACGCCGATCCGGCCGCCGGCGTCGCGGCCAGCGTGCACGCCCATTCGAGCGCGCAGCCGTGCCTGAACTGCCACGGCAACGCGCACGAAATTCTGGCGTCCAGCAATCCCAAGTCGGCCACCTATCCGCAGAATCTGCCGCGCACCTGCGGCGAGTGCCACGACAAACAGCAGGGCAATGCGCCGGAGGTCTATTCGAAATATATCGACTCGATTCACGGCTTCGCGCTCACCAAGGATGGCCTGCTGGTGGCCGCAAGCTGCGCCAGCTGTCACGGCGCGCACAAAATTCTGAGCAGCCAGAATCCGGAGAGCCGCACCAATCGCGCGCATATTCCCGAAACCTGCGGCCAGTGCCACGGCGGTCCGAAAACGGCTTACGAAGCCGGGATTCACGGCCAGATGCTCGCCGCCGGAGTGGACGACGCGCCGGTCTGCACCAATTGTCACACCACCCACCAGATCTCGAGCATGAGCGAGGTCGGCAGTCAGATTAAAACCGCGGCCACCTGCGGCGGCTGCCACAAAGACGAATATTCGACCTACGGCGACACCTTCCACGCCCAGGTTTCCGCGCTTGGCTACAAGCAAACCGCGCGCTGCTGGGACTGCCACGGTTTCCACGATATTCTGCCGCCGTCCGACCCCAAATCGACGGTGGCCCAAGCCAACCTGGTGAAGACCTGCGGCAAGTGCCACGCCAACGCCAATGCGAGTTTCGTCGGTTACGATCCGCACGCCGATGCGCACAACGCGAAGAAATATCCGCTGCTGCACATCGCGTCTATTTTCATGAACCTGCTGCTGGCGGGCGTCCTCGGCTTCTTCGCGCTGCACACCATTCTGTGGTTCATTCGCGGCCATCTGTCGCGCCTACATCCGGAAACGGGCAGGAGCTAATCATGAGCACCGAAACCTTCAATCGTCCTTCCATCGAAACAGCGGCGGAAACGGCGCCGCGCTATTACGTCCGGTTTTCGCTGCCGCAGCGCTATCTGCACGCGATCATCGGAATCACCTTCCTCGGGCTGGCCTTCACCGGCCTGCCGCTGCGCTTCAGCCACGCGCCGTGGGCGACCGCGGTCTCCGGCGCCGTCGGCGGATTCGGCACGATCATCTTTTTCCATAAGATGTGCGCCTTCGTCATGACCGTCGCCTTCCTGACGCATCTGGCTAATATCGCCTATCGTGTCGTCGCGCGCCGCGAATTCGGCCTGCTGTGGGGGCCCAATTCGATGATTCCCAACTGGAAAGACATCAAAGATTTCTTCGGGAACTTGAGATGGTTTATCGGCCTCGGACCGCAGCCCAAGTTTGACCGCTACGCCTATTGGGAGAAATTCGACTACTGGGCGGTCTTTTGGGGGATGGGAATCATCGGCTTTTCCGGTTATGCGATGTGGTTCGCGCCGTTTTTCGCGAAATTCATCCCGGGATCGTGGCTGAATGTCGCCTTATTGATTCATGGTGAGGAAGCGATTCTGGCCGTCGGCTTTATTTTCGCCATTCACTTTTTCAATACTCACGTGCGTCCCGATAATTTTCCGATGGATCTGACGATCTTTACCGGGAGAGAAACCGAGGGAGAACTGAAACACCGGCATCCGGAGGAATATCAGCGCCTGGCGGCTTCGGGCGAGCTGAAGCAGCTGCAGGCCGCGACGCCGCCGCTGTGGCTCCAGAATTTCGGGCGCCTTACCGGCGGCCTGGCGGTGCTTGCCGGCATCATCATGCTGGTGATGATGGCGATCGCTTTCGTGCACTACTAGATTTTTTAAAATTTAAGGGAGAAACCATGCGCAACTTTTTGAAATTTACGGTTCCCGGCGTTGTTCTCGCCGCCGGAATCCTGCTGAACGTGTCCACCACTTCGGCCAAGCCTGAATATACCAAGAAGGAGAAAAAGGCTTGTGTCTATTGCCATGTGAAAGCCGGTTCAGCGGAACTGAACGAAGCTGGCAAATATTATGCGGCGCATAACCACTCGCTTGAAGGATACCAAGCGCAAAAATAACAGATCCCACAGAGGAACGAGGAATAAGGAGACAAGAGAATGAGAATGATGTTTCTGACGATGACGCTGGCTGCGCTCGGCTCCAGCGCTGTTTTCGGCGCGGATGCCAAGGCCGGGACAGCGGTTTATAACGCCCACTGCAAGTCCTGCCACGGCGCCGACGGCGCGGCCAATCCTGCCATCGCCAAGATGTTCAAGGTCGAAATTCCGGACCTCAAGTCCGCCCAGGTGCAGGGCATGAGCGCCGCGGCGTTGAAAGCCGTCGTCACCGACGGGAAAGGCAAAATGAAACCGATCTCATCGGTTTCCGGAGCCGATCTCGACAACGTCGTCGCTTACGTCAAGAGCATGAAGTAGTTCGGCGTGCGTCAGGCCCGCACCTCCAAGCCGTGCCTAGCGCTCCACTTTGCCAAGCGCCGGGCTGGTTGTCGGCACGGCACAGCTTGGCGGCCGGGCCCGCGCCCTGACCGGCGCGGCTCTCTAACGTCATTTCCGAGGCCGATTCGAGCCGCGTCCGTCAGGACGCGGGCAAAAACGCGAGGCGATCCGACGCGCGACCGCCGGTTTGCATAAACATGCTTTATCCGAAATGCTGCTTCAAAAATTCCCACAGCATCAGATGCCGGCCCGGACACCGCGGCGCCTGCGCGTAGCTGAGCGTGTGCGTCGCCCGATCGACAAATAGCCCTACCGGCTCCGCCTTGGGCGACTCCATGTCGAACACCACTCCGTTGCCGCACGCGTCCACGTGCTCGATCCGGATCGCGGCGACGTCCGCGTAGGGACTCGACGGCCCCCACTCTGACGTGAACTGCCCTGGCGAATAATATTTGCAAGGATGATCCGGCGTGCAGCCGAACAGCCCGTACGCCTGCTGATAATTTTTCTGCTGAAGCAGGGCCAGGAAGTGTTTCACCACCTGTTCCTCGCTCCAGTTGCGAAAGGTGAAAAACAGCGCGATCGCGATGATCAACGCTGCGCCGCCCCATAGCGCGACGCGCTTAACCAGCTTTTCCCGCTGCTCTTCGCCCGCGCCGTATGCTTCCAGATACCCGGCCATCGTTCCTACACCATTATTTTAGCGGATATGCTTTGTCGTAATTCGCCGTCGCCTCCGCGGTGATGTCCAGCGCGGGTTTGAAGAAATACGTATTCTGCGTATCCACCACCAGGTCCAGCCCTTTTTCCTCGGCGATCTTTTTGACGATCTCGGTCATGCGTTGGCCGGTGCGCGTCAGAATATCGTTGCGGTCGCGAGTGACGTCGTCCTGAAGGTCCTGTTGCAGCCGTTCCGCCTCGCGTTGTTTACGCTGGCCCTGTTCCTGCAAATCCGCTGCGCCCGCCGCGCTCAACCGTCCCTGGCTCGATTGCAACTGCGTCTGAATATCGGCCAGCTCGCGCTGCGCTTTTTCGAGCGCATCCTGCCGCGGCTTATATTTATTCTGGAGATCGAGGGTCGCTTTCTTGATCTCCGCGGTATCCATGATCGCCTTCTGAAAGTTCACCACGCCGACCTTGGTCTGCGCCGACGCGATGGAGGAAAAGAGCAAGGCCGCCGCGCACACGGTGAGCGCGGAAAAAGTTGACGGACGGAACATGAGATGAACGGACTCCTTTGTTGAATCCCTATTTTATCCCCTCATACTTAGACAGACAAGCGACCAGAAAAGTGGTAGTGCCTGAAATGTGCGTTGATTCGGGCTGCGCCCCCCGCCATGACTGGCGGGGCTATAACGGGTACTACAGCCCCGCCAGTCATGGCGGGGGCTCTCCCTGCTTCAGGATCGACGCAGATTCCAGGCGCTGCCAGCAAAGTGCCCGAGAGCGCCGCGGATGGCTGATAATTGAAATTCCACCATGCGTACCAGGCCAACCGCGATCCTTCTCTTCATTGCGATCCTGCTCACGGCGCCGTTTCTCGCCGCCGCACCTAAGCCGAAACTGGTTCTGGCGATTGTCATCGATCAGTTCCGCTACGATTACCTGCTGCGGTTTCGCGCCGATTACAATTCCGGATTCGTGCAACTGCTCGATCACGGCGCGTTTTTCAGCAACGCCCACTATCTCCATGCCACCACCGTCACCGCGGCGGGCCATTCGACGTTTCTTTCCGGCGCGACGCCCTCGATCAGCGGCATTATCGCCAACGAATGGTTTGACCGCGCGACCGGGAAAAACGTCACCAGCGTTTCCGATCCTGCAACCAGGATGGTCCCCGGCGATGGTCCCGGATCATCGCCGCGCCGCCTGCTGGTCAGCACCGTCGGCGACGAGGTAAGGATGCAAGGCGGCGATTCCGAAGTGATCGGCGTCTCCATCAAAGATCGCAGCGCGATTCTTCCCGCCGGGCACATGGCCGACGGTGCTTATTGGTACGACGATCCCAGCGGCCAATGGGTCACCAGCACCTACTATCGCCCGTCGCTGCCGGCCTGGGCCGAGGCCGTCAATGAACAGCAGCCCGGCAAAAAATACGCCAACGCGAAATGGCTGCCCTTCGATGCCAGAAGCGATTCCGCGAAGCCGTTCTGCACCATGACCCGCGGCACTTCGGTTCGCTATTGCGGCTCGATTGAAGCTACGCCGTGGGGAAATGAGATGATCGAGCAGTTCGCCGAAGCCGCGCTCACCGGCGAAAATCTCGGTCATCATTCCGGAACCGATATTCTTACCGTCAGCTTTTCCTCGAACGATTATGTGGGCCACGCCGTCGGCCCCGACGATCCCGCCGTACGCGACATTTCCATCCGCACCGACCGTCTGCTGGGGAAATTCCTGAACTTCGTCGACGCCCACGTCGGCGCCGCGAACACGCTGGTGGTCCTCACCGCCGATCACGGCGTTGCGCCTGTTCCCGAAGTGAATGAAGCGCGCCACATGCCCGGGGGACGAATCAAGCCGGCCGAGCTGATGGAAAAAATCAACACCGCCCTCGCCGATCGTTTCGGCGCCGGGAAATGGCTGCTCGCCAATTCACCGACCATGCCGTATCTCAACCTGCCGCTGATCGCCGAGCACAAACTCGATCCCGCCGAAGTTGAGCGCGTCGCCGCCGCCGCCGCGCTCACCGAGGCGCACATCGCGCGCGCCTATACGCGTCACGACATTCTCGCCGGCCAGATGCAGCAGGACCCCATCAGCCGCGCCGTCAGCCTGACCTTTTTCGGTCCGCGCTCCGGCGACTTGTATATCGTTCAGGATCCCTACTATTTGTTCGACGCGACCGGCACCTCGCACGGCACGCCCTACAATTACGACACGCACGTGCCGATCATTTTTCTCGGTCCCGGAATCAAGCCGGGAATCTATCGCCAGTCCGTCGCGCCCAACGATATCGCTCCGACGCTCGCGCAGATTTTAGGTGTCCAGGAACCGAGCGGCTCCATCGGCCACGTTCTGGCGGAAATGCTTCAATAATTGAGCATCCGGTAGCCTGCAGGCGGAGAGGCAGCTCAAGAAAATCGCGCAGAAGGCAAATCGGGGACCTGCCAGGCGGCGGCTACGAAAACGTGAATCGCGCGATGTCGCGCGCTTCTGACGCGCGGTGTTGCGCAAGCCGGCGCACTTCGTCTTGCGCTTCCGTCACTTGCGCTGGCAAGAAACTTGCACTACACCTCATAAGGAGTCAAGCCTATGCCGCAGTGGATAAAGTACGCTTTGGCCGGGCTGATTTTTCTGTTGCTCTGCTCGGTGCCGCTGGCGATGCAGATCGAAACCGGCTCGATCGAGGGCATCGTCAGCAACGATTTCGGGCCGGTGCCGAACGCCTCGATTGACGCGATGAATGCGATGACGGGCGCGCCGGCTCATGTGCAGTCCGACCGTGCCGGTGCTTATATCCTGAAGGATTTGCACGCCGGCCGTTACTCGCTTTGGGTACAGGCGCCCGGAAACGATTACTTGTGGATTCGCGAAGTGCCGGTGGAGCGCGGCCAGATCACCCACCACGACATTCATCTAAAGCTGGCGCGGGCGATCCCTACCGGATTGTAAGAACTCCAGTTCGGCGAGCTTCTCGATCACGCGCTGCGCGCCGACTTCGGCCGTCTCGCGATCGCCGCGGACGATCACCTCGGGACTTTCAGGCGGCTCATAACGGACGTCGCGTCCCGGAACATTCTTGGATGCGCCGCGGTAAATCCCCTTGGGATCGCGCGCAATGCAAACCTGAAGCGGACTGTTGACGTAAACTTCTAGAAACCGCGCGATCGAGTCGCGCGCGCCCTGGCGATACGCGCGGCGATTCGCGGTGGCGTCGAAGATCACTGCGACGCCGTGTTTCACCAGCAGCCCGCCAACGTACGCCATCTGGCGATAGAACCGCTCGCGTTCTTCTTCGTCATAGCTAGGCTGTGGGGTGAAAATTTTCCGCAGCTCGTCCGATTCGAGCACGGCGGCCTCGATGCCGCGCGCGGCCAGTTCCGTTGCAAGCGCTTTGGTCAGAGTCGATTTGCCGGACGCGGGAAGCCCGGTGACCCAGATCGCGAAAGCTTCTTTATTCGCCACAATAATCGTTCACGCGCCGCGGATCGAAAGCGTCGCTTTCAAGAACCGCGGTCACCAGCGCGAAAAGCTTCCGCCGCACCGGATCGGCCAGCGCCGGGTACCACAGGGGACTAGCCATCACCAGGCCGCGAAACGCGAGAAACGGCGCAGCCACACGCAATATCTCATCATCGCCCGTTTTTTCGAGATAACGGTCCCAGAAACGCAGAAACATTTTCTCAAATCCGCGTTCCAGGCGTCCGCTTCGTTGCAGCGAATAGAAAACGTAGTTCAGCGTGATCGAGGTCACGTCGTCGGCCGGATCGCCGTACTCGCCGCGGGAGCGGTCGAGCAGCGAAAAATCGACGCCTTCGCGAAACAGAATGTTCCAGGGGTGAAAATCGCCGTGCACCTGCCGTAAGCGATGCGAGAAATTTCTGAGGCGCCAGCGCCAGTCGACCGCCAGGTGCTCGATTCGCTGGAGCCGCGATCGCTCGAAATCGCCGTAGGAATCGACGATGCCCATGATGCATTCTCCGCCGCCGACCAGCTCGCGAATGCGCCGCGTGTAAGCGCCCGCGGCTTTTCCGCGCACCTGGTGAATCTCGACCAGATAATCGCACAGCGCGTCGGCGCGAGCCAGATCAAGCTCGCTGACCTCGCCGCCCTCACGCAGCCTTTCCAGGTCGTCCGCGTAACGGCGGCCTTCGACATATTCGGTGAGCAGCCCGAATTCTGCGATGCTGCCCAGCGACACCAGCCCTCCGCCACTCTCGAATCCGCAGACGTCGTACGATCGAACATGCCGCGGCAGACGATTGAACGCGGCGTGTTCCCACAGCAGATCCCGCGCGCGGTCCGCCATGTGCTCATGACCGAACGAGCCGGGGTGAATGGTGTGCAGCACCGCGCTTCGCGCCTCGCGCCCCGCCGTGTAATCGAGCTTCACCGGAACGCCGTAGCCGTAGCTTTTGACGTCTTCATCGGCGCCCAGAACGCTCATCCGCCGCACCTCGGCCGGTTCCCCGGCCAGTTGAGCGAGGTATCGTTGCAGCGGCTCCCGCTTCAAATCCGCCACAATTTAACTCGCGGCGACCGTTTCGGTGCGGCAGCGGACCGAGTGTACCCAATAAATCGTGTGAAGAACGCTCATCACGTCTTCATAGGTCAGCTCCGGCCGCGATCCGTCGTCGTGCCGCGCTTCCAGAATCAGGTCGCTCAGGCAGAGGATGCCTTCGAGAGTTCCCGCGTCGCTGACCACTGGCAGCCGCCGCACCTTTCTCGACTTCATCAGATTCAACGCGCCATGAATTTCATCGTTCGCGCGGCACACCGTTGCCGGACACGACATGGCTTCTTTCGCCCTCAACTCCGACGGCCGGCGATTCTGCTTTCCCAAGGCGAGACAAATATCGCGGTCGGTGATGATGCCGATGACCTTGCCCGAAACATCCACCACCGGCAGCGCGCCGCAGGCGCGGTCACAAAGCAAATGGCTGACCTCAGCCAGACTGGTTTCGGGACCGCAACTTTTTGGCGACGGCCGCATACAATCTTGAACTTTCATCGCAAACCTCCTGCATTTCCTAAGAAACGCTGCTTGCGTTTATTCACGCGGGAAATGTGGGTGATTTCACGCGGAATAAGCCTTCTGAATCGTCCATCCCGATGTGGACGTCTCACGCCTTTTAGAAGTGCACGTCTAGCGCCACATGCCGCTGCAATTTATTCGAACGCGCTCCGCAAGAGTTACGGAGCGCGTTGATTGAACTGGAAACCGCTTTTCAGCGCTCAGGCCAGGTCGTAACGATCGAGATTCATCACCTTGCTCCAGGCGGCCGCGAAGTCTTTCACAAACTGCTCCTTCGCGTC
>DATJNW010000128.1:0-27533 GCA_035507655.1 Bryobacteraceae bacterium
AGGGTAAAGTGTCCCACCTCGCCCCATCATTGCCCAACTGGAAGCAGCACGTACGGGCTAGAGATTCCTGTAGTGGCCCCACATGTGCCTGGGATGCCGCTACCATCGGGACACGATCCGAGATTGAAAAACAGCGCCCAGTTGCCCGGCTGCTGGTTTAGCGGCACAACGAACTCAATTTGCTCAACTCCAATTGAACCGGCGAGCAACCCCATCGACGTGATCTTAAGCGCGGGTGTGTTGGTAACGGAACCGGCGCACGGTCCAGGACCTGGGGCACACGTGGTGATCGGAGTGGGATAGGTTTGCAAGTATAGATTTGACGGATGATGCACCCACGTGTAATCAACCTGGAAAGCGATTCCTTGCGGTGCAGGGAGCCCGATAGGCGGAGGCGGCCAAGTCATGAAGAAATCGTCGCCAAATACGATGATGGATTCCCCGGGACGGGCAGGACTCTGCTGCGTTACTAGACTGGAGTCGTCGGCGTGGAGAGCGACGGCGAACCCGTTAGCTTGCGCGAAGAATCCGCCCCACTGCGGGGCCACACCGCCTACGCTCTGAACCGCGCCACCCACGGCAATGTATCCGGCGTAGACCGGCCCACCACTATCGAAATAGTTGTAAGATTCCGATGCATTAGCTGAAAGCGGGACCTGGAAATTGATCTGAATGTTCGCACTTAGATCGGCGGGAACGATAACCGCCAGCAAGGCCGCGTAATCGTCGTTTATCGCCACTGAGACGCCGCCGAGCGTATGCGGTAACGGCTGCGCGAGCGGCGCTAGATACGTGCCTGGTTGCAACCCTGTGACCCCAGAAACGAACACAGTAGCTAACGCACCGCCCGCTGGCAGACCGCTCTGGAACGAAGCTGAGTTTACAACGCTGACTATCTTTGGCTGTCCCGATACCGCCACTACAAACGCGAACCCCGCGCAAAGTGATTCAAGCGTGCGTTTCAACACGATTCCTCCGTGAGTTTCATTTAAGTCCAGCCGCATAGACGTGGGGCCAAGGGGACAGCCTGAATTGACTCCTTTGCTTCTTCGATGAACGATGCACACTGCTCTGTCCCCTTCATCAGATTGTTAGCCTCCCGCCGCCATTTTCTCAAATCCCCAGCGCCGCCACGAGCGCTGGAAACGCGCTTCCAAGCGCTTCATGAACTCGGGTTCGCCGAAAGGCCGGCCGGCGTAGGTGCAGCGCCGCAGCAGCATGATCCGATCCGCAAGCTCCGCCGCAGCGTGCATCTCGCGCCACGTCCCGGCGCCGCCGGAGCGCTCCCAATAGCCCCAATCCAGCACCCCACCACGATCCGGCGGACCTGCCAGGTGCGCCCCCGCGCTCGACCAGGCGTACTGCTCCGGCCGCAGAACGATAGCCGCGCGACAGGGATTTTGCTCTACATAACGCAGGGCAATCCACAGGTGGCTCTCCGACAGCGGACAGGAAAAATAGCGTTGTTGCCACAGATGCCCGGTGCGGCGCCGCCGCGTATTCAGGTACTGCGAGTAGCGGCCGTGGACCCGCCGGAACAAGACGGCAAGCGAGTCGGCGCGCCCCGGGACCACCACCAGGTGCACATGATTGCTCATCAGGCAGTAGGCGAGCACGCCGACCCGCGCGTCCGCAAGCTGTTCGCGCAGCAGGCTCAGGTACACGCGATAATCCGAGGCAGAGAAAAAGACGCGCTGGCGATTACTGCCTCGCTGCGTCACATGGTAGGCGAGCCCGGGCTCGACGCATCGTGCATTTCGCGGCATTCTCACGAAAATAGTAGGTTGAAAGGCGGGAAATTCTCGAACGGAGTGGACCGGAACGTCCCTTTCGCAGAAAAACGAAGGAGTCACTTCAGGCTGTCCCTTTCGGACCCTACGCGCGTTGACCCTACGCGCGTTGATCCGATACGGGCCTTACGGCAGGAGTAGTCCTTTTCTCCCGCAGTGTGGATCAACCCGGCGCGGCGTTAATGCGCGACATCCGTCCGGTTTCCTCATCCGGCCGCCGATTACCGGAAGCTGGTAATCACGTTAGGGGTGTTGTTTTCCATGACCAGCTCGCGCAGCGAATTTTAAGAATCTCTGATCCCGCCCGAGGCGGCTCAATAATCGCTCGCCGGGTTGTAGGTTTTGGTCGGAAACGTCGCGGCAACAGAGGGTGGCTGAATCACCGCATTGGACCGGCCGGCCTGGGTGTAATCGAATACGACGAAGCCGGCTCCCGGCGATCCTTTGGGGAGCGAATAGTCGTCAGCGGGAAACGCCGGGTTGTTGAACCCTGGATTGGCGACGATGCTCTGCACGTCCTCGTTCACGTTGCTCTGCCAGGCCGCGAAGGTGTAGAAAGTCCAGTCATTCGTGTTGGCGCTGCACGGCGCATTGGGACCGGTGCCAGCATTGGGCTGCACGGCGAACGCTTTCGTGTCATTGGCAAACGC
This sequence comes from Bryobacteraceae bacterium, assembly GCA_035507655.1. GTDB lineage: Bacteria > Acidobacteriota > Terriglobia > Bryobacterales > Bryobacteraceae > Palsa-187. Next base: position 2,441 of record DATJNW010000128.1, read on the forward strand.
TCCATCGGTGCGCCAATAAATGTTGGAAGTGAAATCCTGAAACTGGGTGTACGCCGCTCCGCCCGCGTAGAGGCATCCGCCCTGCACCCAGAATTTCGGAGTCGACGTATTGCTGCGATCGAAATAAAACATGTTGTTGCTGAAGAGGAACACCCGCGGGATGATGGCGGGCACGCCATAGCCGTAGGGAAAGCTGACCGCGAACATCGCCTGGCGGCCGAATGCGAGAATGTTGTTCTTAATTGTGTTGGCCTCATTCGGCGCGGCTGGACCGTGCGGCGTATACACGGGATAGCCGGAGACGCGGTAGACGAGATTGTTCTCCACGTCCACCAAGCCCGTGTCATTATCCAGATAAATTCCGTTGCCGCCGTAGCCGTTGGAATCCTGAATCCCGGCGTCGGTTACGTCATGAATCCGGTTGTTGAGAATTTTGTTTCCGGCCGCAGTAAAAGCTTCATTTCCGCCGTCTATGCGAATCGAGCCTCCGTCGTTCATGATGCCTTGCAATAAGTTGTAGACGTGATTGAAAGAGATGACCGTGTTGGCGTTGCCGATTCCGGCGGGCATGGTAGTGTCACCAATGCTTTGCGAAGTCGAAATGGCGCAGTGATAACCGTCATACACGTCATTGTGCGTGTACAGATTGTCGTGTCCCATGCCCTGGCCGATACCGAACGCGGCCGGGATCGTGCGGCCGTAGCCTTCGACGACGGTGTTTTCGACGGTGACGAACTGCGGCACGTTCGAATCGTTGTCGGCGGGTTGAAAGGGATTCCCGATGCGCACACCGACGGCACCGATATCGTAAATCGCGCTGTTCTGTACTACGTCGTGCGAGACGGCGGCGTTGACGCTGGTCGAAACGCAATAAGCGGGCGAAGTGGCGTTGAGACAGGGGATGAATTCGATTCCCGAGCCCGACGTTTGCGTCACGATTCCGGAATCGAAGGTGATGTACTGCGAATTCTGAAAGGAAACGGCGGCGCTGATGTCGGCTTCGAGTTCGCTCGAGGCGTGACCGGTGGCGGGAACTGTGTAATTGTCGTGCTCAAAGGTGAGGCCTTGAAAGGTCACGTACTGAAGTCCCGTGGCGACCAGAAGCTGTGGCTCCTGCGGAACGATCACCGAATCGGCGTTCGGATTTTCTCCGGGGTTGGCAAGATACGTTAGCGTCCAAGGCGTGGTGGAGCGATCGAGAAACCACTGGCCGGGCTGGGTCAGCTCATCTTCGACGTTGTCGACCAGGTAACGATTGCCGGCGATGAAACCGGCCTGGCTCGCGTTGGTTTGCGAAATCTTGGTCGGTCCGGTGAGATACACGATGTGATTCGTGGTATCGATGCAACTGATGCGCAGTTTAGACGTGTTGAATTGCTCGAAATCGAGCACTTCGATATCACCGGCGATCGTGGAATTTCCCGCAGGCTGGCCGCAGGCGTTGCCGGGCGACGGCGCAAGGTTCTTCCACGCGCCGGAAACCGGATCGCCGGGCGAGTATTGAAAGCGGTCGAAGCATTCCCATCCGCTGCCGCCGATGTATACCGGGCAGTTGGCATTCGGAGCCTGTGCCGGCGGCGCGGGCGCGTTCAGGTAAACCGTGGTCGCGATGCGGTAAAAGGCGCCGAGTGGCGATGCGGAAGTGGTCGCGCCTAATCGTGGGCGCAGGCGGCGTTTGCCGTTGTAAAACAAATTTTCAAAAAATTGTGTGGAGGCGGGCAGCGTGGTTTTCCACACGTTGCCGCTCACGTTGCTCCAATTAGTGACGCGGACGCCTCCGCTGAACACCGGGGATTCGCCGGGATAATTCTGATAAACGATTGGCGTGGTCGCAGTTCCCGAATCGGCCGGGGTGAACATGACCGTAGAGGACAGATAATACGTCCCGCCCCGAAACTGCACCGCCATATTGGTCAATCCCGATTTGCTGATCGATTGGAGCAGCGCTCGCGCGCGATCGAATGTGGCCAGCGGCCCGTCGGTGCCCGCGGCGTTGGGCGCGGAGAGCGTTCCGCTCCATTGATCGTTGCCATTCGGCGCAACATAAAAAGTCACGGTGGTTGGCGGCGGCGGCGTGCCGGCGACGGTGATCAGCGCGGAGGGCGTCGTGTTTACACCTTGATACGTCGCGCTGATGGGGTTGTCGCCGCTGGCAGCCGTCGATGGAATTGTCACGTTGAACTGGAACAAGCCAGGCGAGATGAGGCCCGCGAATCCGACCTTCGCCGCCGCTCCTCCGATGGTCACCGCCGGCAGCGGCGAAAGCTGACCCGATTGCGAACTCGATCCCGCGGTGACCGGCGTCGAAGTCGCGCCGAAGCCGTTGGCGAAGATCACCACCGTTTCGCCCGGCTGGGCGGGAGTGGTCGCGCCGGGATACAGGCTGGTGGGGCCGATCAGGGTTCCATCGGCATGTACCGCAATGGCGTACGGGCCGCCGTTGAAAACAAAAAACGATGGCGAGACCGCCTGCGATTGAACAACGAACGGATAGCTCGCCACTCCGCCGTGGTTCACGACCACCGTCAGCGGACCGGCGCTCAAGTCGGGCGGTGTGAGCGCGTTGATCTGCGTCGGGCTGATGTAATAGATGTACGCGTTTTCGCCGTTGATGGTCACGCTGACCTGGTCGAGTGCGGCCGGCATTTGGCCGCCGGTGAAATCGGCTGCGGTCCAGGTTCGCGAATCGCCCGGGGTCGCGAGGTTCGTGCCTTTGATCTCAATCCAGGTATTGGCGGCGATCGCAGGATTTTCGCCTTCGGCATTGGCAACCTCGGAGATCGACGGCACAGGTACGGAAGACGCGCAGGTCGGCGGGGGCAGAGGTCTCGAGATGCCGGCGATCGCGTAGAGGTCGCGGCTGGCGCGATTGAGCAAGTCTTGAAGCGACATGCTGCCAATGACCGGGTTGAGCATGGGCGGGCAGGTGTTGAACTGCGCGTATTGAACGTCTTCGTAAGGAACGTCCAGGTATTGGACCGTCGCCGAGCCCGTCGCGCCGCCGTAGAAAGTCGCGGCCGGAGTCCCGTAGAAGAAAGCCGTCAGCACATTGTATTCGCCTAGCTCCGGCGTCAGGCCAGGACAGTTCCCGCCGGCCACGTTGCATCCCACGGCCTGGAGATTCGTGCTTGTCACGGCAAAATCAAACTCGGCTCCGCCGGAAAAGAAGTTCGCAGGAGCGGGCGAAAGCCCGGTCAGCACTTTGACGCCCGCCATGCCGATATCGCCGGGTAAATCCGGAACGGACGCGGTGAGCCCGCTCGTCTGCGTTCCCTTGGCATTCGGAACGGTGGTCGCGAGGAAGTACGAAAGAATCTCCGTTTTCGCCTCACACGACATCAGTTGGGATTTGTCGCCGTTGATGAAGTTCGCGCAATCGACGGTGTAGAGAGTATTGTCGGAATGCGGCGTTACGTCTTTGCTGAAGCCGGGAAAATCGTTCCCGGCGTCCGGAGCCAGAAACAAATTGATGCCGCTGAAGATCTTCTCGTGCATGTCGATAAACTGGTCCCAGGCGTCGATGAACGCCTGATCGGTGTTCGGATAGCCCGGCTTATTCGGAAAGGCATTTTGAATCAGCGCGGCCCAGGTATCGTCCACCGACAGGCCCGAGGGCTGCGTCGCCGAGTCGTTCTGGTCGTCGGGGTAGATCATTTCATCCGAGCCTCCCACCGGACCCGCGATGTTGAAAGCGACAAACAGGGGATTGGAGCCATAACGGCTATTGAGCGCGGTGAGAAACGTCGCCCACGCGGTTTGGTAGGTACTGTTCCAGGGAAGCGGAAGAAGCACTCCATCGGAGCGCTGCTCCTCGGGAAATTGCGCGAACTTCACTTTCCCGCAAGTGGCCGGCGCGCTCCCACTGGTGAACAGCGGATCGCAGGAAGTGAGCTGGCTCAGCAGCCACTGCGGGGAATTGAAGCCCGGTGTGACGATGAGCTGGACCGTCTTGTTGACCGCGGCCGCCTCAGCAAAGGCGTCGTCGAAATAACTCCAGTCGTAAGTGGTGGCCGACGTCGGCTGAATGTTGTCCCAATGCTGCTCGATGACGATGCCGGAAATCGCGGGATCCGCCAGCACCCCCGCCAGAAGGTTCTGAAAGTAAACGTGCAACTGCGCGGCCGTCGGCGTGCCGGAGCCAGGATATCCGGCGACCGCTTCTTCGGTATAGACTTTCACGTACACGCCGAGGGGGCGGCCCGGCGTTGCCAGAAGGCCGGGGACACACAGCAGAAAAGCAAAAACCCAAGGATGAACCGATATTCGTAATTTCGCCATATCGTTTTGTTTAACGAAATCGGCGGCGGAAAGCGGACATCCCGCAGTTGAGAAAATAGGGCCGTCAAGGCCGCGGCGCCCACTTCGCGACCTGGCCCAACACTCCGCGATTCTCGAGCGGAATGGAATCCTTGCGCTCCAGCAACTTCCGATAACCCGAGGCAACCAGCGCCGCGCCTTCCGCGGACCGGCCGGAGCGCGCGAGGCTTTCGCCGAGCAAACAATCGACATAATAGCGGCGCCACGTGTTGACCCGATGTTTTTGGTAGAAGTCGGAGGCGGCGCGCAGCAACGGGGCCGCTTCGACGAACTTGCCGAGTTGAATCTTCACTTCGCCCAATGCGCCGAGCGTGTTCGCGGTGAACGGACTGTCGGCGCCGTAGGTTCTCCGCCGCGCCTCGAGCAGGTGCGCGTAGGCCGATTCGGCGAGCTTCGATTTGTTTTCGCGGCGATACAGCTCCGCGAGATTATTCACACAGCTCTGCGCATCCGGATTATCGCTACCCAGCACGCGGTTGGATGTTTCGGCCCCGGCGGTCAGAAGCGGCTCGGCGTCGGCGAACTTCCCTTCGATCGAGTACAGCAGGCCGAGGCCGTTCATGCTCGCCAGCGTGTCACGATGCTCAGCGCCCATCACCCGCCGGCGCCCTTCGAGCGCCTGTTTGAGCATCGCCTCCGCTTCGGCGTACTTGCCTTCGTTGCGATAGAGAACGCCGAGACCGTTCATAGTGCTGAGCGTGCTGGGATGGTCGGCGCCAAGCCCGCGGCGCTTGGCCTCGATCACCCGAAGATACATTTCCTCCGCCTGGGGGAACTTGCCAACCCGCGCCAGCACGGCGGCGAAATTGTTCATCGTGTCCAGGGTCAGGGGGTCGGACTCGCCCAGCACGCGCCGCTCGATGTCGAGAACCCGCCGATCCAGCGCCTCGGCGCGCGGATAATCGGCGCGCCCGATGGCGGCAAGCTCGGCTTGAGTGACCATCGCCGCCATGGCCTCGCGCGAGTTTTCGCGGCCCAAGCGGCGTTCCGCTTCGAGAAACGTGGTGATCAAGGCGTCGGCCGCGTCGTATTTGCCGGCGCGCTGAAGCACGTCGGTGATCGTCTGCGTGGTCTTCAGCGTATCGGGATGATCGGGACCGAGCGCGCGCCGGCGCAATTCGAGCGCTCGCGTCAACTGGGTTTCCGCGGGTATGTAAAGGCCCAGCTCCATGTACGTCTCACCGATCGTCTGGCGAATTGCGGCCTCGACTGCGGGCTGACCGTAAAACTTGCCGGGCAACCGCGCGGCGGCCCGATCCAGCGCCGTGCGAACCTTGATCTCCGGGTCGGGACGCTTGCCGGGTCCCGCTTGGGCTTCCGATGCGGCTTGCGACAGCAGATCCTTTTCGAGGAATTCGGTGACGGCCTGCGCCGTCTCGGCTTCGCGATCCGCGCGCAACTTCTGCCGCCAGGCAATTCCTCCGCCGGTCGCAATCGCCGCCACAATTGCCGTGGCCGCGGAGACCGCGAGCTTGTTGCGGCGCACGAATCTTCTTGTCCGGTCCCAAGCGCTCGCCGGACGCGCCAGCAGCGGCTGGCCGCCGAGGTGTCTCCCGACATCCTGCGCGAAAGCATCCGCGGTACCGTAGCGTTCCCGGGGTTCCCGCCGCGTCGCCTTTGTCACGATCATATCCAGATCGCCGCGCAATGCCCACCGGAGACGCCTCGCCGAAACCCCTCCGCGAGCCTGCGCCTGAGCCGGATCGATGGCGGCGGCACTCGGCTGGATTTCTCCGTCCCGCGCGCGCGGACGCAGCCCGGTCAGCAACTCATAAAGCAGAATGCCCAGAGAATAAATGTCGGTTGCGGTCGTGATCGCGCGGCCCGCGATTTGCTCCGGGCTCGCGTAATCCGGCGTCAAAATGCGGGTCGTGTTCGTGTTGTCGCGCGGCGCCGTTTCCTCGGAATCGAGCAGGCGCGCGATGCCGAAGTCGAGCAGCCGCACCTGCCCTTGGCGAGTGACCAGAATATTGGCGGGTTTGAGATCGCGATGGATCACCAGATTCGCGTGCGCGTATTGCACGGCGCGCAGCACCTCGACGAACAGCTTTAAGCGCGCGGCCACATCCAGGCTCAGCCGGTCGCAGTAGGCCGTGATCGGTTCGCCTTCCACGTATTCGAGCGCCAGGTAAGGCTGTCCCTGCGCGGTCACGCCGGCATCATAGAGCCGCGCGATCCGCGCGTCTTCGAGTTGCGCGAGGATGTCGCGTTCGCGAGTAAAGCGGTTGGCCAGCGCCGGATCCAGAGAATAGAGCAGCGGAAACTTGAGCGCAACTTCGCGCTGAAGCGATCCATCGGCGCGCGAGGCGAGCCACACGACGCCCATGCCGCCGCGGCCCAACTCGCGCTCGAGCCGGTAGGGACCCGCCAGCATCCCTTCAGCGAGCCATGCTTGTTCGGGCGCGTCGGCTGCGACTGGCGGCAGCGTCTCTAAAAATCCGTCGGGCGGCTCATGCAACAAGTCCTGAAGCGTGGGGAAAATATCGGGCTGAGCGGATTCGATCTGCTTCAGCCAATCGGCGCGGTGTTCGGCGGGCAGTTCCAGCCACTCGTCCATCAGGGCGAGCAGTTTCGACCACGTTTCTGGATCGGCCTGCATCTTCCTCACACACCCGCGGGCCTGTCTATTTCAGCTTGGCGGCAAGCACCATTCGCGCTTTTTCCCAATCGCGGCGCACGGTCCGTTCGGTGACCGACAGGGCGGCCGCGATCTCGGCCGCCTTCATGCCGGCGAAATATCGCATCTCGACAATCTTGACCATGCGTTCATTGACCCCCGCCAATTCGCGCAAGGCTTCATCGACACCGAGGATTTCACGCTCCGACGGGGGAAAAGCGGACACCTCCGGCAGCGAACCCGCATCCGTCGAGCGAGGCCGAGCGGCGCGGCTGCGAATGAAGTCGACCACGATCGACCGCATCGCGCTTGCGGCGTAGGCGAGGAAATGCTCACGGTCGCCGACCCGCTCATAACCCGCTTTGTGCAGGCGCAGATACGCCTCGTGCACCAGCGAAGTGGTATCAAGCAGCGTGCAAGGTTCGGAGCGCTTTAGCCGGCTGTGCGCCAAGCGCCGCAGATCGCGATAAAAGAGAGAAAACAGACCGGCCTCGGCGGCCTTGTCTCCGAGCTTGGCGGCGGAGAGCAACTCTGACGTTTTCATCGTGCGCGACGCCTTTCGAGCGATTATACATCGTCGATGAGGAGCGCGAAATTGCGTTTCCGAACAGCGGCGCGGGAGGCGCTTCGAACCCTGAACTGTGAAGCGATCATCGACGGCGAAATGGTGGTCCTCGACGAGACCAGCCAGACTTTTATGAACTGCTGCGCCGCCGTGGTTCGCCGGTCTTCTATGCATTCGATTGACTCATGCGCCAGGGCCGGGATCTTCGAGGGTTGCCGCTGATCCGCCGAAAGGAAATGTTTGAGTGAGTCGTCGCAGATCATCCGAGCGTTCTGCTCGCCCGACATTTCGAGCAAATCGGCGGTGCGCTGTTTGATCTCGTGTGCGAACAGGGTTTGGAAGGCATCGTGGCAATGCGCAAGGACGGCGCTTACGGTCGGGACTGGTTCAAAAGTCGCAACCCGACCTACCGCCAATACGAAGGGCAGGACGAATTGTTCGAGAAACGGGTTTCGAAATCAGCTTCCTGATTGATGCGGTTGTGCTTGTGAGGTTCGTGCTATGGTTGGCTCCCGGAGCCGCTGTCCTGAACTCCACGGCGCTGTTGCAGTGCGTGCGACACAATCCGATCCTGTCAGCGGTCATTGTGTTCGTGTTCAGGAGAGAGCGCCTTCCGACCCTCGACCCACCATGACGAAGCGGAGTAGAACGAGTGCGTGCGACAGTTCGTACCAAATCGAACAATCCAGCCAAAGCCGCTGCCGCCCGATCTGAACAGCTTTCGTCGCTTCCTGATGGCATTGGCAAGATTGTTTTGGTTGCCGAAGATGTGGGTCAGGAGCGAAGAACCGGAGCGCACGCCGAGCGGAAACGGGCTTGACCAAAACGAAAACATGCAAGACTCCGATCCGCCCAAAACCCAACACATCGAGTTGCTTCGGCGGTGGTTGCTGTTTTCCTTCGCGCGGACCGGAAGCGCGGACGAGATCTTCGCAGAAACGTTATATTGACGTTAAGGCAGTCGAGGGCGATGTCAAGGCACGGGCCGATTTTCATCGTTGGTGCGCCGCGCAGCGGAACCACGCTGTTGCGCAACATCTTGAACCGGCATCCGCGAATCGCGGTGTGCCGCGAAACCGAGTTCCGCCATTATGTTTACCGCCGCAGAGCGGCTTTCGGTCCGCTCTCGGAGCGGGGCAATCGCGCTCGCGCGGTTCGGGAGTACCTGGCGCTCGATCGCATTCGCAGGACGTCACTCAATCTCGACGATCTGGCGCGCTGTCTGATGAAGGAAGGCGATAGCTATCCCGCGTTTTTTTCTTCGCTGCTTCGTTTTTATATGCGAGCACACGGCAAACAGCGCTGGGGCGAAAAGACGCCGGATCATGCGCTGTTCGCGGAAACGCTGCTCACCTGGTATCCGGGCGCCACGGTGATTCACATTCTTCGCGACCCGCGCGATGTGGTGGCGTCGCTGATGGACATGCCATCGTTCCCGAACAGCGCGTTCGGCAATGCGAATTTATGGCTGACGTTCAATCGCGCGGCGATTCGCGCGCAGGGGGATCCGGGATATGTTTTGGTCCGCTACGAGAACTTCGTCGCTTGCCCCGAGCAGGAAGTGCCGCGCTTGTGCGGCATTCTCGGAGAATCGTACACGGATGAGATGCTGGTTCCCAAGCCCGATCCGACTGCGGACCGGCCGTGGTTTCAGCGCGCGGAAAGCCCGGTGACGGCTTCGCGCGTGGAGCAGTGGCGCGCGCGCCTGACCGATCGCGACGTCGCGCTCGTCGAGTGGTTTATCGGCTCCGGAATGGAACAGTTCGGCTATCCGCGGGCCGCGTCGAGAGCGTCCCTGGCGGCCATCGCCGGTGGATTTGTGTTTGCGGCGCAAGATGCGATCAAGCGCCGCGCAGGAGAATTTCCCGCGATCTGGTATCGCCGCGCGGGATGTACCCGGCTGGCGCGCGAAGAGGCGGCCGCGACGCAGTACCACGAACGGATTCTGAGACTGTCGGCGCGGCAATCGTGATGATCTCTGTCATCGTTCCGGTATTCAACGCCTCGCGATGGATCGGGAATTGCATCGAGAGTCTGCTCGATCAGAACTACGATTCGAGCGAGTACGAGATTGTCGTCGTGGACAACAATTCCTCGGACGATTCCCGCTCGCGGATCACCCGCGATTGGCATGTCCGGCTGCTGGAGGAGACGATTCAAGGGTCGTATGCGGCGCGCAACCGCGGAGTGGCCGAGTCGCGCGGCGAATGGCTGGCGTTCACCGACGCCGATTGCGTTGCCGACCGGAACTGGCTGGCGAGCATCCAGGCGGCGATGCGAAATGCACGGACGCAGGTAGTGCTCGGCTCACGAGCCGCGATTTCGGAATCGGGAACAGCGGGTCTGCTGGCCGCCTACGATGACGCCCGGGTCCGCTACATTTTGGAAAATCGCCGGAAACGGTCCTACTTCGCCTTTACGAACAACATGGCGGTGCGGCGCAGCGCGTTTGAACGATATGGTCCGTTTCACACCGCGGCGCGCGGAAGCGACACGCTGTTCCTGCGGCGATTGACCGATGGCGAAGGTCCACAAGCGGTGGAGTGGAGCGCGGAAATGCGCGTCCGGCATCTGGAAATGCGCGGCGCGTGGACGTACATCCGGAAAAATTTCATTTACGCGCGGGCTCGTCGCCGAACCGAGCACCTGGGGCAGTGCGAAACGCTCCAACCCGCCGAGTCGCTGGAAATTTTCCGCAAAGTCTGCCGGGGACGGTCCGTCGCGGACAAGATTGCGCTGGCGCTGGCGCTTTCGACGGGACGATTGAGCTGGGCCGCGGGATCGCTGCGGGTGAATCCATGACGATCTCGGTGATCATCCCGACGGCGCGCGATTCGGACGCGCTCGCACCGCTGCTTGAGGCGCTGCGCGCGCAGGTTTGCGAGGCGCCGTTTGAAGTGATTGTGGTGAACGATCGGCCGGCGACCAGGCGCAAAGACGCGCCGTTCGCGCGAGTGCTGCGCGGTGAAGGGAAAGGTCCGGCGCGAGCGAGGAATCTGGGCGCGGCGCACGCCGGGGGAACCTTCCTGTTGTTCCTGGACGACGACGTGATGGTCGATCGATTTTATCTCGCGCGGGTTTGGCGGGAAATCGAAGCGCGGCCGGAATGCGCGGTTTCGGGCGCGCAGCTCGCCGTCGATCGAAACAATTCTTTTTCGCTGGCGGCGGAATGGATGTTGCACCTGTTCGTGGACGGCGAAGGCTCCAGGTTTGCGGCATCGAACGCGCTGGCCTTGCGCCGCCGGGATTTCCAACGTGTAGGCGGTTTCGATCCGTCCTTTCCGCTGGCCGCCGGCGAGGATCGGGAATTCTGCGCGCGCTGGGTCGCCGCGGGATTTCAGATCGTCACGGTACGGGATTTGGCGATTCAACACCAGTTCCCGCAAAGTTTCGCATCGCTCGCGCGGCAGCAGTGGCGCTATGGCCGCGGCGCGTTTCATTTTCAAAATCGCGCGCACGGCGAGGGTCCGCGAATTCGCGGGGCGCATTATTATTGGCCAATGTTTGCCGAGGCCCGGCGGCGATACGGGTGGTCGCGGGGTTCACGGGTGGGCATTCTTTGCTGGATTTCCCAGGGGATTCTCGCTTGCGGCTATCTCCGGGAGCGATGGCTTCCGGCGGCGCGGACGCCGTCATTCGAGGAAACCTACGCGGAATGATTTCGGTTCTGATCGAAGGGTATAACGATTCGCTGGATCTCGGCTCGGCGCTCGAAACGATGAACAGCGTGGCGCGGCAGGCTTATCCCTTGCAGCAGGTCGAAATCATTCTGACGGGTAGCGAAAAACAGGCTGCAAAGTGGAGAGAAGCGCTGCGCGAGGAGCGACGTTTTTTCGCGCTGAAGGTGATCGCCGCGGACGCCCATTATTACCGGCTGAAAAATCTCGCGGCCGAAGCAGCCGGCGGCGAGATTCTCGCGTTTACCGATTCCGACGTTCTGGTGGAACCGGGATGGCTGGAGGCGATCGCGCGGGGCATTGAGAACGGCGCGGACGTGGTCGCTGGTGTGACGCTGTTCCGGCCGGAGAATGCGTCGGTCTCGTTCGCCGGCCTGCTGACCGCGGCCGCTTCGGTTTCCTGGGGTTTCGTCGCGGGCGATGCGGCGCGCGGATTTTTGAGCCACAACGTCGGATTCCGGCGCTCCGCCTTCGAACGGATTCGCTATCGGGAAGATCTCGGCAGAACGTGCGCCGGTTCGTTTCTCTATGACGCGGCGCGGGGCGCGGGCCTGGCGATCCGGTTCCAGAGCGGGCAGCGCGTGCGCCACGTGTTTACCTGGCGCTGGTGGCTGACGCGCCTGCATGTTCGCTTCGGTTATGAAGTCTTTCTGCTGCGGCGGCTGAATCCGTCGGCGCGGCATGCCTGGATCCAACGGCTATCGCTTGTGGAGCCGCTGGCGACGATGGCCTGGCACATGGCGCTCGACATTCCGCAGTGGTTCCGTTTTTCGCGGCAGCTCGGATGGTCGTGGTCTCGCCGGATCGCGTACCTGCCCTGCGTGTGCGCGGTGTCGATCCCGGCGCGGTCGGCGGAGGCTTTCGGGATGTATTCGACCATTTTCGACGAGGAGCGCATGCGCCGTTTTGCGCTGTCGAATTGAGCGCTGCTGGAATTTTCGCTATTCTCGTTTGGAATGGATGAGGGGCCGCTATTCACGTTCGGGGATTTGTTTTTTTGGCTTTATTTGTACCCGCTCCCGAAGATTGCCGGAATTCTGCCTGCGCGCGCGCTGGATTGGATCGCCGGACTGGGAGACCCGCTGATGCAATTTCAGGCGCGCCACAAAAGAGCCAGGGCCATGCGATGGATGGTCGCTTGCGGCTGCGCATCCCGCTCGGGCGCGGGTAAAATCGCGCGGCAGTCCGTCTCGCGGCAGTTGTCCGGTTATCTGAACGATCTAATGCTGCTCAGTCCGCGACGCGCGAAGGCGCTGGAGTGCACAGGAATCGATGGCGCGGAGCACTACGAGCGCGCGCGGGCGCAGCAAAAAGGCGTGATCCTGATTTCGGGGCACTTCGCGTGCGGCCGTGCCGCCGCAAGTTATCTGACCAGGCGCGGCGATGCGATCCTTGCGGTGCACAATCAGCTTTCTCCGAACCGCAATGGGGGCCGGCTGGGCCGCGCCCTGATGCCGCGCTTCACCGAGCTTCGCCGCCGCGCGTATCCGAACGTCGTTTATATTCAGGATCCGCAGTGCAGCCTCAAAATCCTCAAAACCTTGCGCTGTGGCGGGTCGGTGAAGATTCAGATCGATGGCGCGGCCGGGACGAAGTACATCGAATGCACGTTCCTGGGCGCGCCATGGCGCATGCCGGTGGGCATTTTCGATTTGATCCGCATCTCCGGCTGCGCGGTAGTGCCGATGATGGCCACCGGAAACGGCCGGTCGTTTCGTATTCTTTTCGAGGAACCGTTGTCCATTCAGCACGGCGGCTCACGCGAGGAATTCATCGCCGCGAATTGGCCGATTCTTCTCGGCGCAATCGAAAAACAAATTCTAGACCACCCGGAGGAGTGGACTTTATGGACGAACAAATGACGGCATCGCCGGAGACGCTGGACCGTATCCGGCGCGTCTTCGCGGAATCGCTGGAGTTAAATCTCAGCGAGAAGGATCTGGATTACGCAGGGCGTTTGGATGAAGTGACGGGACTCGATTCGGCGGCGACGATCGTTTTCGTGGCCGCGCTCGAAAAGGAGTTCGGCATCACCATCGAGCCGCAGAAGTTGCAGCTGGAATTCATCACGGATCTGCACCAGCTTGCTTCCTACCTCGAACGGCGCACCGGAAAATGATCAGCGAACAGTTCCGGGAGGTTGCCGCCGCGAATCGCCGGGAGTTAGCCATCATCGACGGAGATCGCCGGATCCGTTACGGGCAGCTCCTCGAGGAAGTGGATCGCGCGCGAAACTGGTTTGCCGCGGCGTGGCCGGGCGAACGGCCGGTGGTGGCCGTGTGCCTGAGGAATTCGTGGGAATTTGTGGCCAGCTTTTTCGCGGTGGTCGAACTGGGCGGGATTTTCATGCTGTGCAATCCGAACTGGCGCGCGGCGGAGCTGCGCCGGCTCGCGGGCCAGATCCCGATCAGCGGCGTGATTACTATCGAAGCTCTGCGCGCGGAGTGGGACCGGATCGCGGATGCCTTGCCCCCCGAGTCGATCCTCACGTGGGAGACCGCGCCGAACTGCGACACGCGCCGTCGATCGCCTGCGCAACGGTCCGCCGAAGAGCCGCTGGCTTATTTGCTGACGTCGGGTTCGACCGGTCTGCCGAAGGTCGTTCCGCGCAGCGATCGCAACTTGAATTTCGGAGCAACTTCGCTGGCCGACGCGCTCAAGATCGAGCCCGGGTCGCGCTGGCTGAGCGCGATTCCATTTTTTCACTCCTGGGGTCTTCACACCGGAATGTTTTTACCGCTGTTGCGGCGCGCCACGCTGGTCATCATGCCGCACTTTCAACCGGCGTCGTGCGCGGCGCTGATTCGCCACGAACGGGTGAACGTGCTGATGGCCTCGCCGTTCGCCTACGGTTTTCTCGGCGATTCGGTGGGGAACGCGTCCGACCTTGCGAGCCTTGACCGCTGCCTCTGGACCGGTTCCCGGATGAAAGCCGCCGTGGAGAAAACGTGGATGGACCGCTATGGGATTCGCTTGCGGCCGTGGTACGGCATGTCGGAGGCGCACGCCATCGCCACGGACCTGAAGGATTCGCCGAAGCCGGAGGGTGAAGGATTCGTGGGCCAGCCCGTGCCGGGCGTGGAGGTTCGGGTCTTCGATCCGGACGGCCGTGTTCTGGGAGTGGGCGAAACCGGGGAGGTGGGGGTTCATTCCGCCGGCGTCATGTCGGGATACGCTTGGGGCGGGGAAGAAAATCACAAAGTTTTCTACGGCCCTTTCTTTCGAACCGGAGACCTCGGCCGGCTGGACGCGGATGGCCATCTTTACCTGAGCGGGCGCGCACGGATGATGATCAACATCGCCGGACTTAAAGTGGACGCCACCGAAATCGAGCGAGCTGTGGAGATGCTAGAAGCAGTCGCGGCGTGCCGAGTGGATTCGGTTCCGGGAGGACCGGCCGGAGAATTGATTCGAGCTCGCATTTTGCTGCGGCAAGGGTTCGGGCTGTCTCGGCGCCAGATCGTCGAGCATTGCCGGCAGGAATTGGCCGAATATAAGATTCCACGGCTGGTGGAATTCTCTGATGCGTCCAGCAGTGTGCCGGCCGGAAAAATGACAGCTTAGCAGGGTGCTGAAAAAGGGGACAGACCGCTCTGTCCACGGCCATGGTCGCACGCGGTATGAATAACTTAGATGCGGGGACAGAGTAGTCTGTCCCCTTTTTCAGCACCCTGTTAGAGGCGAACCGTGGTTTTGATGCTCGCAAGTGGCGCGGTTCCGGTTGCGGTGTGCCGTAAATGCACAAGCGCGCCAGCCAGAAACGACAATCCGCAGTAGAACGAAAAAAGGAACTGCACCGGCAGGGCGCGGATCGGAAAGCTCCATCCGGCGCGCTGCTTAAGGAATTTCAGAAACGGCCAGTTGCAAAGCGCGACCGTCGCGACCGCGCCGGCGGCAGCGAGCATCTGGCCGGAGCATGCCGCGCCCAGCGCGACCCACGCCGCTCCGACGCTGATTCGCTGCGACCAGCGGACATTCAGATCATTCGGCATCCGGCGACGTTCAAAGATCAGCCTCGTCCAGGGAATGCCGCGATGCAATACATCAGCCCGCGACATCCGCAGCAGCGTCCAGCGTTTCAGGTGTTGCGCTTTCGCTTCCGCATCCAGCCGGATGCGAACGCCGGCGTCGGTGAGGCGCATTCCCAATTCGACATCCTCGATGGAGGCGTGTTCATAACGCTCATCGAATCCGCCGAAGGCTTGGAACAGCTCCCGGCGAATGGCGCCGCATCCGGCCCAGAACGTCGCGGCATTGGCGCGACCGATCCGGTGCGTGTGACAATGCAACAGATTGCGATACCGCGAAAAAAATCCGGGATCGGAGGGCGCGTCGTCGTAAGCTCCGAAGACCCCGCCGATGACCGGATCGGCGAAATGCGAAATCAACTGGCCCAGAGTGTCGGCATGCGGTATGACGTCGGCATCCAAAAAGACGAGAATGGCCCCGCGGGCATTCGCCGCTCCCAGATTTCGCGCTCGCGCCGGTCCCGAACGCTGCCCGTTCGAAATGACTGTGCAGCCGAAATCGCGCGCCACGGTGGCCGTGCAATCCGCCGAGCCGTCATCCACCACGATGATCTCGAACGGACTCAATAGGGAATGGCGCAACCCCGTGAGACACCCGGGAAGAGTTTCCCCGGCATTGAAAGCGGCGATAATAACAGAGATGCAGCGATCCCCTGGCAACGCGTCCTAATCATAAACGAATTTTAGTAACGTGACAAGAAAAAGATCCTTCGATTGCAAAAAAATCTTACGACCACGACACCTGAATCAGGGTTGTTATTTCGTTTCGCCGCAGTAGGATGGCTCGGCTGGGCCGTGCTGTTGGGCGTTCTCACATGGCCTGTTTGTCTTTGGCATCTGAATTATTTTAAAAGTCCGGGCGCCGGATTTTACCGGATTGCGCTTGTCGCGTTTCCAGCGTTGGCCGTCGTTACGTGGATTTATAGTGCGCTGCGCGGCCCGGCCTGGTTGCGCTACGAGCCGGCGATTTTCGCCGCGCCGGCCGTGCTGGCATGCCTCGCCTACGAACCCAAGGCGACCGTCGTGGTTTTTGCTTTGTGGTTGAGCTGTACCGCCCTGGGCCGGTTCGCATTACGGCGATTCGGAATCCCCTTGGCAGGACCTCTGGAGGAAATCGTTGCGGCATTCGGCGCCGGCGCCGGCATCCTGAACGTGGTTTTGTTCATTGCGGGTCTCGCCGGCTTTTTTTCCCCGAGCGTCTTCGTCCTGTCGATCGCGGTGCCTCTGGTTCTTTTCTGGAGGGACGCCCGGCAGACCCTCGTGAACCTTCACGCGTTACCGAAGCGCTGGCAACAGGTTTCCGCGCTCCATCCGCTCACCGGGGTCGCCGTGATTTTCGCCCTGGCCGCGATGATTTGCACATTGATGATCGCTCTCGCGCCCAGCGTGGCTTTCGATTCGATCGCGTTTCATCTGCCGTCGGTCCGGTATTATGCGGCGCAGCATGCGCTTGGCGTGGTGCCGGGGCTCGATTATTCTTATTATCCGCAGGGCATGGAATTGATCTGGACGCTGGCCTACTCGCTTGCGGGTCAAGCCGGCGCACAAATCGTTTCGGCGTTATTTTTCCTGCTGTTTGCGCTCCTGCTGATGCTTCTGGCGCGGCGCTGCGGTTTGGATCAGGGCGCATCCGCGGGAGCCGTGGTTTTTGCGGTCACCCTGCCGTTCCTGCACTGGTCGGGCAGCGTGATGAAAAACGACGTGGCGCTGGCATTTTTCGAAGGGCTCGCGCTGCTGGCGTTCCTGCGATGGATGGAGACGCGAGCATTCCGTTGGATACTCGCCGGAACGTGTTTTCTGGCGCAAGCGTTCGGCATTAAGTTGGTCGCGTTGTTCGGTGCGATACCACTCGCCTTTTTCTACGCCTATGCCGCCTGGCGCGAGCCGCGGCGATTCCGGGCAGCTGCCGCCGCGATTCTCGTCTTTCTTGTTTTCGGAACCTGGTGGACGGTGCGCGCCTATTGGCTCACGGGCAATCCCGTGGCGCCGGCGACGCTCAGCGCGGTGGCCGGCAAGTATTCCGCTTCGAAAAAAAGTTCTCCCAGGCTGGTGCGCGACGCGGAAGTGCCCTGGAGGCTGATCTTCCACGGAGAAAATTATTTCGAATCTCCGCTTCCGAGTCCGGCCGGCGTCGTGTTGCTGGCGTTTGCTCCGCTGGCGCTGCTGGGGACGCGCGTTTCGCGGAAAGGGAAAGCTCCGCTCGCTTGCGCGATTTTCACTGCGGTTTATCTGCTTTATTGGGTCATCGTGATTCGCAAAGTGCGCTATGCGATTCTGCCCTTCGGGCTCCTTTGCGTCTGGATTGCCGCGCAGGTCTGGCGTTTTTATAACCGGCAACCCCGCGTCGTGCGAGCTTCCCTGATTGCCGTGGCGACCTACGCGTTCCTGATCGCGATAATGGGCCTGATGATCGCCGGAATCAACGGACCGCAGCTCGCCTATTTTTCGGGCCGGCTTGATAAACCGGCATATCTTCGCGCGGCGATGATTCCATACGGCGCCGTCGAATTTGTTCGGGAACACGCGCCCGGAGCGCGGGTTCTGGCGGTCGACAATATGGCGCGCGGCTATGCGGCGGATCCCGCACGGTTCACCACGATGTTCTGTGCCGGGACGCCGTCGTGCGATGGTGCGAAAATCGCGGCCGCGGTTCGCGATTGCGGCGGAGGCTACCTGATTCTTCCCCACAACGCAACGGCGATGGACGCGCTCGCGCGGCTGGGCCGGCCCACACGCGTTTACGCCGATACGCACTACAGCGTCTACCTGCTCCCGAGCGGTTTGAAACTGCAGTAACCTCGGAAAAGAAGGTGTTGGATCGTCAGCAGGCGGCCCGGAACTACGTGGGAACTTGACCCGTTACGCGGGCTCGCGCGCGGCAGTCACAGAAGAGTTTGGCTTCGAGGGCGTGCCGATCAGACAGAACTAGCCTGTTTTCTTGAGTTCAGCCGCCAGGTCCGAGGTCGGAAAGCCGCCCATGATCATCTTCGGTGAAGCCGCGTCCCAGATGGTCGTGTTCTCGCCAGGCTGGCCGAACCACGGCGCATTCTTCTTGCGCACATACCAGCATGGCTCGTGCTGGAACCAATAGTGCGTACGAGTCAAGGCAGCGACAGTTTTGCGTCAGATGATTTGTTGGTGACGGATAAAGCCGATGCGCAGCAGCCCCCGCGGAACCTCCGACGTGAACCGAGACGCGCGCCATATATATCCGACCTCCAACGATGGAACCCGTTCGAACGCGGGAGACCACGCGCGAATCGCGATTTTTGCGATTCGCGGCCGGAGAGTCTAGGTCGATGTTTGTCTCTTCAGAATGACTCTCTTCAGAATGACTCTCTTTGGGTGAACGATCGTTCACCCCCTCCGGTCTCAAATTTGATGGATTTCGGTTCCACGCAGGAACCGTGGGTCATCTCACCGAGCAATTCGTTGAGCCGCTGCTGCGCTTGGGAACGATTTGGGAATCCAGCTTTCCCATTTCTGCTTACCGGCCGGCGTGCGATACTTTATGTAATAGATCTTCCCTCGCCGGATGATTGCACCACGCTGCCTAGCCATGGAAACACCTTTAAGTCCGGTTGGCCGCTTATTTCTTGAGCTGGTCGGTGGATGCGATGATCTCCTTAAGATCCTGCTGGGTAAATCGAACAATACTTTCCGATCCTCGGACACGGAATCGCATTCCGCCTGGTTCGCTCGTAAATTCAACTGGTTGGAATTCTGAGGGCCTCAGCAGCTTCCTTGATCGTGAAGAGCCGCACGCGCCTGATCCGCAGGATTCATGAAACCCCGGTGTAAGCTCATAAAATCAAGGTTCCTCACACGACGCATCGTCGCCCATGCGTGCTCAGAAACCTCCTTTCCTTGAACGGTATGATTGGCGATTCCACGTTTTGTTCAATGTTTTGCACAAGCGCCCTCACGTATTGAGCAAGATTGCCGGCCGCGTTTCGGCCTGTTTCCTCGGTCTTGGGGCGAGTGCCTGGCTTTGGCAACGAACTGAATTTGGCATTTTGCGAACTCGCTTCGCGCGCGTGTGCCTGCGCTGAGCGTCGACGCGAAAAAATTCCTTTGAACGGCCCTCGCCGTTGGGGCTGGACTAACAGCCCCACCCTTCGGCTCATCGCACTGCACCACGTACCGGGCGCCGAAAGCAATTTGTCTTGCATAACCCTCCGGGTCGCCGTTCTTCAGGCGAAGCAGCGCGTACATGCGATCGACGGCGGACTTCATAATCGCCTTCATCTGCTCATCCGTAATGTGCGAGTACTCCGGTGCGGAGTTGCAGGTGGGGCAAAGCCTCCCGGCATGCAGGTTCTCAATCGCGCCATTTCGGAAAACCAGGGCAATCAGGGCTTTCGCTTCTGCGGCAAGTTCTGCATCTTCGGGATGTGTGGGCATCGGAAATTCGCCTTTTTGTATTATCCTGCGTGGCGGAACCCGCAACTGCCGGAACCTTCCTATGTCGTCGAAAGTATTGCGGTCCGTCTGCGCCTGTGTATTCTGGCGCGGGTCGGCGTCGCGCAGCAAATGCAACCATGGCTCGTTCTGAAGACGGTGGGACATCAAGGGCGAAAACGTGCTGATCTCAACCCGCGCCAGGCTCCGATTCACGAATCGAACGTGTTCAAAAAAAGATTGACGCAGGAAACAAGTTGCCCCTATACTGTAGTTGAACATGTTCAGATTGGACCGTCTCTCATGACTTCACAAAACAATCCGGGCCGCGTCACAGAAAAGGCGGCAGAGACACGCTCCCGCATCCTGAACGTTGCTCTGGATCTATTCCGTCGCAAGGGTTTTGAGCAAGCGACGCTTCGTGAAATTGCGGCCGAAGCGGGGGTTTCGCTCGGAAACGCGTACTACTATTTCGATTCCAAAGAGGCTCTGGTGATGGCTTTTTACTCGCGCGCAAGCGATGAAATGGCCCCGCTGATTGAGAACGCTCTCGCCGAAGCTAAGGGTTTCGAGAAGCGCGTCACCGCCATTCTGTCGGTGAAGTTCGAATACTTCGGACCCAACCGCGCGTTTCTGGGAGCGCTACTTCGTCATGGAGCCGACCCTCAGAACCCTCTCTCGCCATTCGGCGAGGAGACGCGCCACATTCGCGAGCGTGACATGGAATATTTCGCCAAAGCGCTGGAGTTGTCCCGCATCGATGTGCCGAAAGATCTCGCGCGCTGTCTGCCGAAATTGCTGTGGCTTTATCAGATGGGGCTGATTTTGTTTTGGATCTACGATCATTCGGACGGACAGCAGCGCACCGCCCAGCTCAGGGATAAAAGCCTGGGGTTGATGGCGACCGCCCTGAAACTGGCCGGGTTTCCACTGTTGCGTCCTCTCCGCAAGAAACTCATCGAACTGGTGCGGATTGCGGAAGGGGAGCAAGCCGATGCATAACCTTCAACTCGTTCGCGGTTCAGTCGCCCTGGTCTGGCTGTATCAGGGTCTATGGTGTAAATTACTGGTCCGCGAGTCTCGCCATCAGGCGATCATCCGCGCGGTTCCTTACCTGGAAGGCGGGCGAGCGCGCGCCGCCCTGTTCACGTTAGGCGCCACCGAAGCATTCATTGGGGCGTGGGTGTTTTCCGGATGGCGCGCGCCCGAGGCAGCATTAGTGTCCAATCCGTATGCCTGGAACGTCCTTTTAGGGCCGCAATCCGAGCATTTCTCGCCAGCTGTGCATCCCATCGCCTTCGCGTGCGCAGATGCAGCGAGTTTCCTTGAAGCGTGCGAGCCGGCGAGTTTCGACGCCTTCTCGCTCTCTAACATCGAAGACGGAGCGCCGCCCGACTACATCTGGCGCCTTCGCGCGGCCGTGCGGCGAGCCGCGGCACCAGACGCGATAGCTGTCTTCAGGAGTTTTGCCGAGCCGCGCCTGAGGACCGATTCAAACTGGGCAGCTGGCGACCGGTCCTTTCTATGGGGCAGCGTGAACGTGCTCCCGCCGGGGGAAATTGACAGATGCCAGCGTTCCTGAAACGGCATCCTATTCCGGTATCGGCGTTCTTCCGCCACTCCCTGGTGCTGACGTACGCATTCCCGCGCGAAATCCTGGCGCCCCTGCTGCCGCCCGGTCTGGTGCTTGACACGTATGGCGATCACGGCTTCCTGGCGATCGCCCTCGTGCAGACCGAAAGTCTGCGGCCCAGCTTTCTGCCGCAGGCATTCGGCCGGGATTTTTTCCTGAGCGGCTACCGTATCTTCACCCGCCTGGACACTCCGGCCAGTTCGCAACGAGGCTTGCGGATTCTGCGGAGCGACACAGATCGTCGTTGGATGGTGTGGGCGGGGAACCTTCTGACTCACTATCACTACCGGCTCTGCCGCGCCGAACTGACGGAGCAGCCGTTCGGCATCCACTGGTGCATTCGCACACCGCGCGGGCAGGCCGATGTGGACGTGCTCGCGCGTATCGAAAGGCGGCCCGCTGCGCTTCCTGCCGGGTCGCCGTTTGCCAGCTCCAAGGACGCGCGTCGATTCGCCGGCCCGCTGCCGTTCACCTTCGATTACGAGCCGGAGACCCACTCGATCGTTCGCATTCGCGGTGTCCGGCAACACTGGAATCCGCAAGCAGTTGAGGTAGATGTACGCAAGAACACTTTCCTGCAACAGGAGCCTTTCTGCCGCGCAACACCTATTCTGGCGAATGCGTTTCACGTTCACCACGTGCCATATCAGTGGACGCGCGGTGTTCGCATTCCATTGGAGGCTTTATGACGGATGCTCTTGTGGCACGGAGCCGTCTCCAGGGAGTGCTCCAAATTCTGCGCTTCAACTGGCGGTTTTATTTGGCCACGACCGGCGGTGCTGCTGTCGCGTTTCTCGTCGCAGTTCAACTGCCACCGGTCCTGCGCGTGCCTCTGCTCGCGGGATGCTCGCTGGCGCTGTACTGGACATGCTCGTCCCTCCTCGCCGCGTACTATATTTACGATTGGTATCCGATCTATCAGCTAAGCTGGCTCGCGCGGCAACTTCCGAAGGCACCACGGCATTGGGTGAATATCCACGCCGGGCTGGACGAAACCAGTCATCTCCTGCCGGAATTGTTTCCGTCGGCGGAGGGTCGGGTCTTGGACATTTACGATCCGCGGGAAATGCCCGAGCATTCCATCAAAGAAGCAAGACGAATGCGCCCTTCGCCGGTCGAAACTACGCCGGCCCGATGGAACTCGCTGCCGCTGGGCAGTGGGACCGTCGATGTCGCGCTGGTCATGTTCGCTGCTCATGAGCTACGGCGCGACCAGGCGCGTGTGCAATTGTTTGGCGAGTTGGCGCGGGCGCTTACCAGGGATGGCGAAGTGGCGCTCATCGAACATACCCGGGACTGGGCGAATTTCCTCGTCTTCGGCCCCGGCTTTCTTCACTTTTTCTCCAAGAGCGCATGGCGGCAGACAGCATCTGCCGCGGGACTGCAAGTCAGGAAGGAAATCTTGATGACACCTTTTGTCAGAGTATTCATGCTTGGGAGGACGGTATGACATTACACGTTCACGTGCAGATCGTCGGAGCCCTGCTGCTCCTGTTGAGCGTCGCTAATCTGTTCTTCAGCCGCTACTTCGGATGGAAGAAAGAGTTGGCGTCTCTGTCTCTGCTCACGCGCCAGGTTTTCCAGGTTCACTGCTTTTTCATCGCCCTCGTTCTGATGCTGCTGGGCGCGTGTTCGCTGTTCTACACCGACACGCTGCTGGAGGCAGGTCCGTTGAGCCGAGTGTTGCTGGCAGGCATCGTCCTGTTCTGGCTGTGCCGCCTGGCAATACAGTTTTTCGTTTACGACCCGGCCATCTGGAGAGGAAATCGGCTCTATACCTTCATGCATGTTGTCTTTTCCGTTCTCTGGATCTATGTCGTGATCACGTACGGCGTGGCGTTCCATTCTGTTCGGAATGGCTAATTTATCCTGACAAGCGGCATTATCGGCGGCCTGCAATTGAGGGTCCCCTACTCGAAGCGCAACGCGTCGACGGGGTCGACGTTCGCCGCGCGGCGGGCGGGAACCAGGTTGGCCGCGAGCGCAGCCAGCGCCAGCAGGATCGAAACCGCCACGAAAATCCAGGGGTCATGCGGGCTGACGCCGGCGAGGAGCGATTGAATCAAACGCGTGGCCGCCACAGCGCCCGCGAGGCCGAGAGCGACGCCCACCGCGGCCAGCGCCATTCCCCGGCGCAGCACCTCGCCCAGTACCTGACGCGGTTCGGCTCCAAGAGCGATCCGAATCCCGATCTCGCGGGTTCGCTGAGTAACCGCGTAAGCGACCACTCCATAAATCCCCGTGGTCGCCATGACCAGCGCGATTCCGGCGAACACGCCGAGCAACCACGAGTACGTGCGACGAATCCACAGCGAGCGGTCCAGGCGCTCCTGCATGGTCTGAACGTCGAACAGCGTGAGATCCGGGTCCATCTGGCGAATAATCGCTCGAGCGGAGGCGATGAGGGAATTTGGGTCGACGGTCGAGCGAATCACGATCGTCATCGTCGGGTTGGGATTCCATCGACTTGCGACATAAGCTGCGGGAGTGACGTCTTGCTCCAGGCCGTCCTGACGGACGTTGCGTACGACGCCGACGACCGTAAGCCATTGCGATTGCCTTCCAGGTCCCATAAGCACGCGTCTTCCGATAACGTTCGTTCCCCGCGGCCAGAAGTGATTCGCAAAGGCATCATTCACGATCACCGCGTTCGCTTCGTCGCGTTCCTCGATGTCGCGGCCGGATCTAAGGGCGATCCCCATGGCGCGAAAGTATCCCGGCTCGATAGCGCAGACGGGCACGACCGGTTCCTGCATCATGGGATGAGCGGGCTCGCCCTCAACTTCAAAATAAAACGCACCCCTAGCCCTCACGCCGAGCGGCATCATGTCCGTCGCGCTCGCCGACTCGACGCCGGGAATCGCACGCAGACGTGGCATTAGCTCCTGATAGAACTGCACGACGGAATCATCTTTGTGATATTTCTCGTCGAGGTCAAACCCGAACGTCACCAGGTTGTGCGCGTTAAATCCCGGATCGACGCTCAATACCTTGTGGAACGCGCTAAGAACGAGTCCCGCCGCGGAGAGGACCACTACAGTAAGGGCGATTTCAGCAATCACCAGGACGCTCATTCCGCGCCAGTAGCGTCGCGAGCCCGACACATGCGCGCCGCCGAGAAAACGGCGCAGGTCCACGCGGGACAATTGAACCGCCGGCGCGAGACCAGAAACCAGGGCGGCCGCCGCGGTCGCCAGCAGCGCAAACGCGGCGAAGCGCGCGTCCAAACGGAACCTGACCCATGCCGGCAAGACATCAGGCATCAGCGCGAGTATGCCCCGCAAGGCCAGCCATCCGAGGCCGACGCCAGCCGCGCCGCCGGCCGACGCGAGCCAGAAACTTTCCGCGAGCAGTTGCCGGATCAACCTACCTCGTCTTGCGCCGAGCGCGGCGCGGATCGCAAGTTCGCGGCTGCGGGAAGTTCCGCGGGCGACCATCCACGCCGCGATGTTCAGGCACGAGATCAATAAAAGGATGCCGACTGCGCCGAGTAGAGCCATCGTAACCCGGCGATAGTCGCCCAGGTAGTGATCCCGCAGGGGAACCAGAGCCGGCCGCGTATCCACCTCGCCTACCTGAAACACGCCGCCTGCACTCTTATGCACGCGAATCAGGTCAGCGCGAGCCTGGTCGAAGGTCACGCCGGCCTTCAATCGCCCCACACCGTTCAAGATTCTGGCTCGATCCCAGATGACGGGTGCTTGCGGCGTCCAGAAATCGTCCTCGGGAAACACGGCGTTGCGCGGAAGCACGCCGATCACGGTGTAGGGACGAGCGTCGAGCCGAACGATCTTGCCGACGACGTCCGCGCGTCCTCCGAACTCGCGCATCCAGATCCGGTATCCCAACAGGACG
>DATJNW010000129.1:0-9602 GCA_035507655.1 Bryobacteraceae bacterium
GGAACCATCGGCAGCATCGCCAGCACGCCCCGCGAGTTGCAGCTAGCCGTGAAGTTTCTGTTCTAGAAGTTACCGCGAGCGGGCACAGCGCGGTCGGCCGTCACGGCGTACCCCACCCGCCGTGACGGCCCATAGCGAGAATTGTTCTTTCGGTTCTTTTTATAGTTATGCCTGGGTTTGGGCAACCCGACGACCGGCATCGAATCCGATGGCAGCCAATCAGTTTGCGATCAGGGTCCTGTCGCCTGATCGGCGCTATTAACGAGCGTGGCAATTGGGCAGCATTTCCAGTTTTAGAGGGGCGTTGCAACGCGTCGGGCAGCCGCGGTCGCCAACTCGGCTGCCTGACGAACTGTTCTTGCGTGGGGAGATATGCGGAGGATTAGCAGAAGGACTTTCCTTGGCTCGTCATTTCTTGCTGCCATGGCATGGGGAATCGGGGCAGGCGGCACTCAGGCATCCAGCGCAAATCCTCAGATATCGCTCTTCGATGGCGCCACGCTGGATGGATGGATTGACGTCGAAAACAGCGCCACCTCGTTTAGCAGCTCTGACGTTGCAGACCTGGCTGGCCTGGCAAAGAAGCTCAGCGAGAAGTCCGACCCCGTATCGGCCTACGTGAGCAGTCAGCTGGACGATTCCTTGAGAGCGGATCTCGCCGCATTCGCCTCCACGATTACTCAACCGCCGAGCGGGACACCAGCTGACGAGAAAGCGCTTGCGTCCGCTCTGGTGAAAAACCTGAATAAGCTTATCCTCGGTCCTTTGGTCTACGATCGATCGCGCTTTCAAAATATCGTTCTGCGCCCCGAAACGCAGGCTCTGCTGGACCAGAATCCGCGCGGTGCCAACTTGGTTCATCTCAATAAACTGCTGCTTCAGAATGCATTTCCCTCGGGCTTGTCGCGCAACGAGTCGAAAGGTTGGGAAGTCAAAATCGGTGCGATCGCCAGCACCGGCGCCGGGCGCGGCGTTCTTTATACGGAGCGCGATTTCGGCCGCTTTCGGCTCACGTTTACGATGCGGCATGTTTCGGGCGATCCCGATCATCAGGCGTGCGTGCTGATTTTTTGCACCCGGCCGCAGCCGGATGAAATCCCGCTCGACGCTTTGGGCGGGATCCAGTTTCAGGTTCCGAAGGGCGGACACTGGGATTACCGGCCTGGTCACAACAACGCCGGCGCCGATTTCACCACCATCTTCAAGCCGGATTTTGATCCGCACCAATGGAGCCGGGTTCAGATCGTCGCTGATGCATCGTCGGGTACAGCGCTCATGTCCGTGGCGCAACCAATCGATGCCAAGCTCGTTGATGTGCTCAGCTTCAACAACGCCGCCGGCAAAGTCGGGCCCATCGCGTTGCAGATGCATAATGCGGGCCTCTTCGATGAATATAAGGATATAGCCGTGGAAATCGGTCCGACGTGAATGAGAGCGATCGTAACAACAGCACTGTGCCATAGGAACGTGCGTCGAGCGCGCACCGGGGGTTAAGGCGTAAACGCAGCGCCGCGGGCTTCAGCCTGCCTGCCGCCGCAGGGCGCGGCACGCTTCGCGCATGCGGATCACCGAAACTAATAGGCGCAATCGCGCGGCGCCCTCAGCGATAAAGTTTGTCTTTTCGCACCGGGAAAAGCATTCGCCAGAAGAGCTGGTTTTTCATTCGATTCTGCGGCCTGAAGTGCTACCTTGATGGCCGTTGAACCGGTAAGGAAACCGAGCGCGAACTGTGGGGGGTGAAGAGTGGCCGGGAAAAAGATTTCTCGTCGGCAATGGATCGCAAATTCGACCGCGGCGCTCGGCGCTGCAGCCCTTCCGCTGGCTGCGTTCCCCGAATCGGCAAAGGCGGAGCCGCAAGCGGCCAATACTCAGCAAGTTTCGTCAGGGCAGGTGCTGCCGCCATCTCCGCTGCAACCGGAAACGGCCGCCGATGGCCAGCACCTTTACCAGGGCACGCATCGTGCGGACTGGATGCAAAATCCGCGCTACGCCTGGGGCGTAATGACGCACTATCTGGCCGATTGGCAGTCGCAGGTTCACAACCTCGATATGAACGTCGACCTATGGAACAAAATGATCGATGGATGGGACGTCGAGGGCATGGCCAGGCGCCTGGAGTCCGTCGGAGCGGGGCATTATCAAATCAGCATCGGGCAAAACTCGGGATATTATCTTTCGCCGAATCCCACTTACGACAAGATTACCGGAATCACGCCCACCAAGTGTTCGCACCGCGATCTGGTGGCTGATTTCTACGAGCCTCTACGCCGGCGCGACATTAAATTGATGGTTTACCTTCCGTCCGGCGCTCCTGACGGTGACAAAGCTGCGATGGTCGCTCTCGAATGGCAGAACGGCGGCTATCCGAACCAAAATTTCCAGCGCAAATGGGAAATGATCATTCGCGAATGGTCGCAGCGATGGGCAACGAAAGTCGCGGGCTGGTGGCTCGATGGTGTGGTCTATCCGAATTCGATGTATCGCTCGCCCGAGCCCCCGAACTTCACGAGTCTCGGTGCCGCAGCCAGAGCAGGGAATCCCGGCGCATGCGTCGCGTTCAACCCAGGCGTTTACAACCGTCTCTACGGTGTGACGCCCGATGAAGATTTCACGGCCGGTGAAATTGACGATCCGACTGTAGCCGCCGTTAAACACAACGTCGCAGGCCGCGTCGATGGCACGCAAATTCACATGCTCTGTTTCCTCGGCAATCATTGGGGCAAAGGCGAGCCGCGGTTCACCACCGACCAAGTGGTCGCTTACACGAAGAAAGTCCGCGATTGGGGCGGCTCGGTCACCTGGGACGTTCCCGTCGAGCTCGATGGTACGATCACCCAACCCTTCATGGACCAGCTCGCCGCGCTCGGAAAAGCCTTCCCCCGCGGCCAGGCATAGCCGTGTTCGCTCGGCGCAGCCGCTCAACGAAATAGGGAAAGATCGATCGCGCCTGCCATCGCTTTATAGCCGGTGTCATTCGGATGAAGATGATCGCCGCTGTCGCAAGCAGGTAAAAACCGGCCCGGATGGTCGGGGTCGCGCACCGCGGCATCGAAATCGACTACGCCGTCAAAAGCCCCGCTCGTGCGAATCCAGCGATTGATCGCTTCGCGCTTTTCTTCCCCTTCTTGGCTGTAGTAGTTCGCGCCTTCGTACGGCGTCAACGTAGCTCCGAACACTTTTATCCCGTGCGCGTGGGCGCGATCGATGATCTGCTGCAGCCCTCCGATCAGCTGCTCGGCCGTCACCTCTTGCGTGCCGTGCGCAGCCGCTTCATGCGGCCAGCCAAGATCGTTGATGCTCTCCAAAACGATCAGATACTTCACGCCGTCCCGCGCGATCACATCGCGGTCCAGCCGCGCCAGCGCGTTCGGCCCCGAGACGTCATGCAAAATCCGGTTGCCGCCGATGCCTGCATTCACCACCGCCAGCTTCGAAGTCGCCGGATCTTTTTGCAGCCGTTCAGCAAGCTGGCTCGGCCACTGCATATTCTCGTTCATAGACGAATGCGCTCCGTCCGTAATTGAATCTCCAAATGCCACAATCGCGCTCGAATCCGCGCCGCCCTCCACGTCCACGCCGGAGAGCCAGTAGTAAGCCCCCGCCGTCCACTGCGAAGCCATATCTTGATCGCCGGCAAAATTTCCCGGCCCGGAAATGTAAGTCGTATGTAATCCCGACGCGTGATAAGTTGCCGGCCCTGTTTTCTCCGGAACGTACACACTCACCGCCAGATTGCTCAATGCCGGCACATCCAACTCGACCGGATCGCTCACTTCAAGCGCGCCCGGTGGAATTGTCACCGTTGTCGATCCGTCGAATTTCAGCGCGCGGTCGGAACCCGCCACAATCGCCGCATCCGCCGCCTGAATCCCCACGTGCGCCGCCCCGATCGTCAAAGACTCCTGCCCAAACGCATTCGAAAACTCAACTCGCACCCGGCTTCCCCCAAGGCTCACATGAACCACCATCCGCACCGTCTGATTCTGAAACTCCTCATCCCATGCTCCCGCCATGGGAGAAGCCATCCACGTGGCCACCCAGTGCTCCGTCGTCTGTTGCGGCGCAGCATAGAGACTCACAGGGACCAATGCAGAGACCAGGACAACCACCAGCAGCCGCGAAGCGACTTGAATATTTCTTCTCATAGTTAACCTTCCCTGAGCTTCGACTAAATCGAGGCCATCTATATACCTCAGTCTTGAAATAGCTTCCAGTCATCTCGCGCCAAGCTAGTGTGCTATCATCCGCCGCTGATAACTCTCAAACTGGCAAGCCCCGGAGGTGCAAAAATGCAGATCGATCGCCGCAGCCTGGTGTCCCTTTTGCCGGCCGTCATCGCCCAGGGCGCCGTGCTCGCCGCCGTCTCCGAGGCCTCCGGCCAAACCGCTCCTCAATCAGCCGTTCTGCCATCCGCAGTTTATGAATACGCCAGCCTCCCCGTGCACGCCTCAAA
The DNA here is from genome assembly GCA_035507655.1 of Bryobacteraceae bacterium. Classification (GTDB taxonomy): domain Bacteria; phylum Acidobacteriota; class Terriglobia; order Bryobacterales; family Bryobacteraceae; genus Palsa-187. Next base: position 4,454 of record DATJNW010000129.1, read on the forward strand.
AGCCTCCGTTTCGCGCCCCGTCCTGAAGGGCAAGCTCGCCACCGGCGAATCCATCGAAGTCCACGAAACCACGCTGCCTCCCGGCGGTGCGCCGCATCCTCCTCACCATCACGTTCACAGCGAAATGTGGCTCATCCGCGAAGGCACTGTGCAGATCACCATCGTGGGAAAGTCCTATACCCTCGGCCCCGGCTCCGTGGCTTTCGTGAAATCCGATGACGAACACGGCATCACCAACCCCAGCGACAAATCCGCCAGCTACTTCGTCGTCGCTATCGGCCCCGGAGCAGACGCCTGACGCCTGGTCCGCCCGGCCTATCTTGGGCACAAAAAGGCACTTAACTCATACCTAGGGCCCCCATCATTTCAGTACCAAACGCCTATTCTTCCCCGCGCTCAAAAATCGTAAAAAAAGTAGTCCGCCCTTGGTGTGTATCTAAGCGGCTGAAAGCAAGGCACTTAACGGCCGGCCCGATCACAACGGGGCCTTTTTTAGATCGAACGGAGAGCTGCAATGTCGAAAATCCTGCTCGTCGAAGACAACGAACCCAATCGCACCATGCTCGCCCGGCGTCTCGAGCGCAAGGGCTTCTCGGTCATCCCCGCCTCTGACGGCGAACAGGGATACTCGCTCGCTCTCTCCGAATCGCCTGACCTGATCCTCATGGACATCAGCCTTCCCGGCATAGACGGCTGGCAGGTGATCGAACTCCTGAAGTCCCACGCCGCCACGCGTGAAATCCCTCTCATCGTTCTTACCGCGCACGCGCTCGTCAGTGACCGTGACCGCGTTGTCGAAACCGGCTGCGACGACTATTTCGCCAAGCCCTTCGATTTCCATCGCTTGTCCGAGTCCATTTCTCAGCTGCTGACGGAGAAAAAGCCGGCATGACCCCAAACATCAGCCCGCATCGCCGCAGCATGATCGAGGCCAAGCTGCAGTTGGCTGAGCAGGCGCTTGCCATCTCCAACCGCATCGTGCAGCTCACCACCGAGATTTTCATCCGCGGCGGCCGCAACGTCGAGGAGCTTGTCCATCAGCAGCTCGAGTCCTTCGGCAAAATCCGCTCGCTCGTCCAGAAGATCGAAGAGCATCTCGAATCGAAAAAGGAAGAGGAATTGTTCAGCGCCGCCAGCGCCCGCTGGACCTCCGTTCACCGCTACGAGCAGTCCCTGCACGCTATCGCCGCCGCCAATAAACTTTTGCAAGTGGGCACCACCACTGCTGACGTCGTCTTGCCCCTCCTGCTCGATAATTTTTCCTGGCGCGCCTTCATCGAATATCTCCGCGCCGATCTCGATTCGCACGGCAACGATTGGGAAGCGAAAAGCGATATCGCCGCTCGCGCGGCCGACTTGGTGCGCGCCAATCAGGAACTCAAAAGCAAAATCGCCGAACGCAAACGCATCGAAGAGCGCCTTTCCCAGATCAGTTCGATCATCGAATCCTCTAGTGACGCGATCATCATCCATACTCTCGCCGGCACCGTCGTCAGTTGGAATAACGGCGCCGAACGCTTATACGGCTACGCAGCCGGAGAGGTCCTCGGCCGCTCTGGAAGCATGCTCTTGCCCGTCGGGCGCCGTGACGAATTGCCCGCGATGCTCGAAAATTTCAGAGAGGGCGAACCCGAACTCTACGAGACGGTCCATGTGCGCAAAGACGGCGAGCAGTTCGACGTTTCCACCGCCATCTCCGCTGTGAAAGACGCCAGCGGCAGAATCGTCGGCGCCGCCGCCATCACTCGCGACATCAGCGACCGCAAACGCGCCGAGGAGCGCTTTTACAAGGCCTTCCACGCGAATCCCGAGCCAATCGCCATCACCACTCTGCCCGGCGACCGCTATTTCGATGTCAATGAGAGCTTCCTCCGCGTCACCGGCTGTGCCCTCGAAGACGTAACCGGCCGCTCCGCCGGCGACTTCAACTTCTGGCAGCGACCGCAAGACCGCGCCGCGCTCCTAAAAGCGCTGGAAACGCATGGCTCGGTTCGCGCTATGGAAACTACCATTCTCACCAGGGAAGGCCGGCAGCGCATCGGCCTCATTTCTGCGGAGATTATCGAGATTGGCGGAGAAAAATGCGCGATCTCCATCTTCCATGACGTCACCGAGCAGAAGCAGCTCGAAAATCAGCTGCGCCGCGAGCACGTCCCCGTCTAGCCGGTTTAGCCGCCCAATTACTTCTAGCCCGTTCGGTGAGACTCGGTTCGGCCGCCGATCCGATCGCTCCGTCGGATTCGCCATCGCGCGCCGCCCCGCCCGCCAATGCGCACTGCTGTCGGCGCTATCGACGGAAATTCATTTGCTGCAAACGCCGAAAGCGGCGTACCATCTGCGCGAAGCTATCCATCAGCAAGTTCCGGGTCAGGCGAAATGCATTCGGCAGGGAGGCCGTATGAAAAGCTGGGCTGGAGTCTTCGCGGTATCGCTATTCCTTTCTTTTCCCTTAATCGCGCAGCAGCGCGGCGGCACCGATAGCGGCCAGCATGGCGCACCTCCCGCAACGCAACGCAGCGGCGCGCCCCAGCATACCGCTGCGCCGCGAAACCTGAACCCGCCCGTAGGCGGCGGCCACATTCCCGCGCACGGTCCCGCTCCTTCGCACACTGTCGCCAAGCCCATCACGAATGGCGCGCCTCCCAAGACCGCGCGCGTTCCTGATCAGCCCGGCCATCCATCCGCACCGCACGTCGACGCCAATACTGACCGCTGGGTCGGCCACGATGGCGGCAAGAACAATCCTGTGTATCACCTCGATCATCCCTGGGAACACGGACACTTTCCCGGAGAAATCGGCCCCAGCCATGTCTATCGCCTCGGCGGCGGAGCGCCTGACCGCTTTATTTTCGACAATTTTTATTTCAGCGTGGCTACTGCGGATATCGACGATTGCTCGGACTGGATTTGGGACAGCGACGACATCGTGCTTTACGCCGATCCCGACGACCCAGGCTGGTATCTGGCTTATAACGTCCGGCTAGGAACCTACGTCCACGTCGAGTTTCTGGGACCGGTGTAGATCCGGTCCCGCCTTCAAATCTTTTCCGGCACCACGTACGGCGCTCGATACGTCCCGCGCAGCAGCGTGCTGGCGTCTTCATCGCCGATCACCTCTTGCGCAATGGGATCGAATTTCAGTGAACGTCCGAGCCGGTACGACGCATTGGCCAGGTGCACCAGCGTGACGGACTTGTGTCCCTCGATAATCGGCGCGTGCAAATCTTCCGCATTGCGGCTGCGCACGCAGTCGATGAAATTCGCGAAGTGGTCGCCATCGCCGTGGCCGCTTGGTCCCGGATCGAGGTCCTTCGTCAGCCACGTTTTGTAGCTGTCGTACCCGTCGATCCCGAGATAGCCGTTCGTCCCGTAGAAGACGTTCCCGATCGTGTTCGATTTCGCGTCGGTCGGCCCCAGGTTCGGCACTTTTGATGCCGCCGCAACCTCCGGCTTCGGCGCGGGCTTGGGCGCAGGCGCGGCCAGTCCCGCGGCGGGAACGCCCTTCGTGCTATAGGCGCCGGTCCCGATCTCCGCTTCATGATTCGTGATCCAGGGCCGCACTTCCACTTCGAGCATCTTGCGTTTTCCCGCGATAGGCGAATCGAAATAAAAGACGGCGTTCAGCAAATTCGGCGTTTGCTGATCGTCGTCAAACATGAAATGGCTGCCGCTGGCCGCGACGTACGTGGGGAAATCCACGCCGAGTCCCCACCGCGCAATATCGATTTCATGAATCGCCTGATTCCCGATCTCGCCGTTCCCCGTATCCCAAATCCAGTGCCAGTTGTAATGAAACCGGTTGCGCGTAAATGGCTTCAGCGGCGCCGGCCCGGTCCACAAATCGTAGTTCACTCCTGCGGGCACCGGCTCCTGGGGGGCATGCCCGATTGATGGCCGCCACTTGAAGCAAATCGCGCGCGCCATATACGCGTCGCCGATCGTCCCATCGTTCACGTGCCCGATCGCCTCGATCATGCCTGGATTCGAGCGCGACTGGCTACCGTGCTGCACGATTCGCTTGTATTTTTCCGTCGCGGCGATCAGTTGCTTGGACTCATACAAATTGTGCGAGCATGGCTTCTCCACATAAACATCTTTGCCCGCCTGCATCGCCCAGATCGCAATCAGCGAATGCCAGTGATTCGGCGTCGCAATCGAGATCGCATCAATATCCTTGTTCTCCAGCAGTCTACGCACGTCGGCATACGACTCCGGCTTCGACAGGCCCATCTTGTCCATTTCGTCCAGCCGCGCGTCCAGCACATTCTGATCGACGTCGCACAGCGCCGCGATTTCCGCCTGCGGCACCTTCGCATAACCCTTGATGTGATCGTTTCCGCGGCCGCGCACGCCGCAAATCGCCACTCGCACGCGATCGTTTGCGCCCAGCACTCTTCCGCCCATCGCCAGCGTGGCTGCTCCCACGGTCATCGCTGCCCCGGTTGCCTTCAGAAATTCGCGACGTTCGATCGTCATAATTCCCCCCGTTCTATCTGCTAAAACAGCATTGAACCTGCCGCCGTGCCTGCATTGTACATCTCTGCGAGGGACGGAAGTATCCTAAGTATTTTGCGGCCCATGCATCAATATTTGCCGCTCATGCGCCACGATGGCTGTTCTCCTCTACCTCCTTTACCTCCTTTACTTCCGTGCTCTCCTCCGCCACTAGCAGAAGATGCCCCGCGTGATGCCCCCCGCGCGCTTCCTTGCCTCTCTGCCTCCCTGCGTCCTCGCCTCTTTTCCCTGGCGAAAATTCACCGAAACCGCCATCCCGCAACCCGTTTCCTATTCCGCAACACCGCATTGACGAAGGGAATTACGCCATCAACGCCTTTGCATACAATGAATCCGTGCCCAAACGCCAATGCATCCAGCGTGCCGAATGGAGACTTGTGCCCGGAAGACCGTCCGTCCGTCTCTCCGAACACTACAAACTCGATTGCGACTACGGCACGCAAATGATGGCGCTTTATAAAATCGGCGATGGCAGTGACGCGATCTACCTCTGCGGGAATCATATCGGCGAAATCCAGGCGCGCCCGTCAAGTCAGGGTCTGGCAGACGTGCGCCTGGTTGCGGGCGAAGCGAACCCGGAGCAAGCAAACTCAACCGAAACATCCGTCGCAGACAATCTTCCCGTCGCGAAGGT
>DATJNW010000130.1:0-92341 GCA_035507655.1 Bryobacteraceae bacterium
TATTGCCCCGCCAGTCATGGCGGGGGCTCTCCAAGCTTCAGGGCCGATTGTCCGCGCTACGCACTTTGCTAATCTGAAATCGATGCCCGAAAATTTTCGTTTTTTTGAGGCCGGACCCGACCCTTTCGGCCGCACCTGGCAGGTGGAATTTCGCTGGCTTCAAACCGCCATCTCGATCCGTCACTCCGATACCGTCGACGTAAAATTCGTCATCTGGACGCGCGACGAACCCAAACAGGAAAAAGTGCTCGCGCTGCCGCATTCGGCGCTGCTCGCGCTCAGCGAACAAACCAAGCACGAGCTGACCGACGGCTGGTGCCTGAAGCTCGCAGCCACGCATTTGAAGTATATGATCGAATCGGGGGAGGATTTGGAGAAGACCCTGGTCACCCTTTTGCCGCAGGACCTGGAACGGGCCGCTTCAACCCGCGTGCCGGTGTAACTTTCCGGCCGGTGGCGGCGTGATACATAAAGGAATGGAACGCCGGTATTGGGAGGGCCTGAAGAATGGAAGGAAGGCAACGATGATCAACTGTCCCATGTGTGACGCGGTGATCGATGTCGATGAAGAAGAATTGGACGAAGGCGATTCTCTGATTTGTGAGGAGTGCGGCGCGAATCTGAGCGTCAGCGGCGTTTCCCCGCTGGAGCTTTCGGCGGACGGCGATGACGACGACGACGACGAGGACTTCGAGGACGAGGATTTCGAGGACGACGACGACGAGGAAGACGATCTGGAGGAGGAAGAAGAAGACGAGGAAGAGGATGAATGGAAGTAGACTCGCGGCGGCGGGCGTCGCGCTGATTTCGCTGTTGGCCACCGTTCCCGCGGGTGCGGCCCGGAAATCTTACTCCGAGGTCGGCGGGACGGTGTTTCGCGATCCGGGCCTGGCATTGCCCGGAGCCAAAGTGGTGTTGTTTCTCGAAGGCACCGTTAAGAATAAGAAGCTTCAGCAGACCGAAAGCAACGATCGCGGCGAATTTCTGTTTCGCGTTTCCGGCGTCGAATCCACCTATTTGCTGATCGCTTCGATGAAAGGGTACGGGACGCAGCAGAAAGAGGGCGTCATTCACGGCGCCAACGAACATATCGACGTGAATCTGGTGCTGTCGCCGGTCAAGAAATGAGATTTTGTTTCCAATGCGCGGCCGCTCTTTTGTGCGTGATGACGCTCGCCGCGCAGGACACGCCCAAGCTGAGCAAAAAAGAAAAGCGCGAGGCCGCGACGGAGCGGGTGGTTGAGGGCCGCGTCACCGATCCCGACGACAAGCCGGTAAACGGCGCGGTGGTGATGCTCAAAGACATGCGCAGCCTGGAGGTGCGCAGCTTCATCACCCAGGTGAACGGCGAGTATCATTTTTCCGGCCTGAAAATCGATAACGACTACCAGTTGAAAGCCGACTACAACAGCTCCACCAGCGGCTGGAAAACGCTGAGCGTCTTCGATACGCGAAAAGAGCCGGTGATCAATTTGAAGTTAGCCAAATCGGAAAAGAAAAAATGATTTTTTCCTCAAGCAAGTCGCGTAAGCCGCGAGGCTTGCGCGGTCGATGGCCCGCAACACTGCTGCTCGCCGGATTGACGCTCACCGCGCAATCGAAGCTCACCCCGGTGGCTCCTTCCGGCTACGCGAAATTGATCGCCGCGCATCGCGGAAGGATCGTGCTGGTCGATTTTTGGGCCACCTGGTGCAAGCCGTGCCGCGCGCAGACGCCGCAGCTTGCCGTGCTCGCCCAGAAATTGCACGCGCGCGGCTTTGAGCTGATCACCATTTCGATCGATGAAGCCCCGGACCGGGCGGCCGCGGAAAAAGTGCTCGGCGAAGATCACGTCACCGGCGCGGCGTACATCAAGAACGCCGCGGACGACGATGAATTTTACGACGCCATCGACAAAGACTGGGGCGGCGCGGTACCGGCCATGTTTCTCTACGACCGCAGCGGGCGCAAAGTAAAATCGTTCATCGGAGAGACGCCGGTGGCCCAGATTCAGGCGGCGATCGAAAAGCTGCTTTGAGCTTCGCGCCGTTCTTTCTGACGGGGCTTCTCGCGGCGCAGCTGGCTTCCGCGCAGTCGCTGATTTTTAAAAACGTCACGGTGATCGACGCGACCGGCGCCGCGCCGCATCGCGCCAGCTTACAAATCAACGCCGGCCGCATCGTGGCCCTCGCCAAGAAAATCCACACCCGCCGCGGCGACCAGGTGATCGACGCCAAGGGAAAATTCCTGATCCCCGGTTTGTGGGACATGCACATTCATCTGGGGCCTCCGGACATTTTTTTCCCGCTGCTGATCGCCAATGGCATCACCGGTGTGCGCGAAATGTTCACCGGGATTCCGCTGCCGGTGATCAACACCTGGCGCTCGCGCCCCGATGTGCCGCGAATTTTCGCGCCCGGATTTCTGGATGGTCCGCCGATGCTGTGGGCCGGTCCGGCGCCGCCGGGCGCAATCGCGGTCGCCACCGCCGCGGATGGCCGCGCGGGCGTGCGGGCGCTGGCCGCCACCGGCGTCGATTTTCTGAAAATTTATTCGAGCGTTCCGCGCGAAGCGTATTTCGCCGCCGCGGAGCAAGCGCGCGCCATCGGCATTCCCTTCGCCGGCCACGTTCCGGAAGCGGTGAGCGCGGCCGAAGCCTCCGACGCCGGCCAGCGCAGCGAGGAGCATCTTCTCGGAATTATGGAAGCGTGCTCGACCAACGAAAGCGCGCTGCGCGCCGCCCGCGTCGCCCTGATGCTCGATAAGAAAATGTCGGGCGAAGCGCGCATGCGCGAACTCGCCTTTCCCAATCCCGCGGGCCTGTTGGACACCTACAGCGAAACAAAATGCGCCGCGTTGTTTCAGAAATTCGTGCAGAACGGAACCTGGCAGACGCCGACGCTTTCTTTGCTCGAAGGATTTGCGCGCATGCCCGACCAGGATTTCATCGACGATCCGCGCCGCAAATATCTGCCGCCCGCCTGGCGCGCGCAGTGGGACCCGCGCCAGACTTTTTTCCTGCGCGATCTGGCGCCGCCCGATTATCGCGCTCTGAACCAGCGCATTCACGCGCTGCTCGACCGTTATGAACAACTGGTCGGCGACATGCATCGCGCCGGCGTGCAATTTCTGGCGGGCACGGACGCCAACGGCGCCAATCCGGTTTATCCCGGCTTCGGTCTGCATGAGGAATTGGCGCTGCTGGTGAAAGCCGGCCTCACGCCGCTCGAAGCCCTCGAAAGCGCCACGCGCAACGCTTCCCGTTATTTCGGCAATCCCGATTTCGGAACCATCGAGGTGGGCAAATCCGCGGATCTGGTGCTGCTCGACGCCAATCCGCTCATCGATATTCGCAACACCGAAAAAATCGAAGCCGTGGTTCTGCGCGGCCGCTATTACCGCCGCGAAGCTCTGGACGCACTGCTGGCCCAAGTGGCGCAGATCGCGTCGGGCAAATCGCTGCAAGCGCATTAATCTGAAGGCAAGTGGCATAAGCCGCCAGGCTTGTGTGATTCGCGGCCGATGAATCGAGACGCGCGGCGCAAGCCTGGCGGCTTACGCCACAGAAACTGCTCCTGGTCGCGCGCGGCAGAACAACTTTCACCAGGGTGCTGAAAAAAGCTACCGCTTCGCTTTGCCCTGCTTCCCGCCGAAATTCGTCAACTCCTTGGCCGTCTCCATCCAGTTGTAGACGATGGGACAAAACTCCGCGCGTTCGACGAACGCCCACATTTTCGCGGGAATCGATCCTGCCCCCTTCACCAAATGCGGAAAACCCGAGCAGTCGATCGGCCGCGCTTCATACACCGTACAATCGTTGCCGTTCAAAAACACGCATCCCTTTTTGTCGCTGCGCTTCAGAATGCGCGATTTGTCTTCGGCGATCATCGTATATTTTTCGAGAAACGCCTCTCGGCCCAGTCCTAAAAATTTGCACAGCTTCTCGATATCGCGCCGGGTCGGCTCCACCTCGGTCGCGCGGCAGCACTCGGCGCAGGCGCGGCAATCGATGGCCTCCTGAGTTTCGAGCGCGGCGCGCCGCAGCCGTTTTTCCGCCCATCCGCGCGCTTTCAGATGCTTGCGGAAGCGCTCGTTTTCCGCGTGTTTTTTTTCGCCCAACCGCCGGATCTGCACCAGGTCCGTAATCATTCGTCCTCTCTTGTAGGATACAATCGCGTCAGGCGCGCGCGCCGTTTTTTTTAAAAAAATTATGGCCGATCGTCTCTATCTTTCCTGTTGGCTGGCGCGGCGCAACGGTGCTGTCGGCGTGAATCTGCGCTCTCTCGAAAAAATGCTCGGCGTGTTTCCTTTTTCGAAGCTGGCCGCGCGCGGTCCGCAAATCCGCATCTACGCCATCGAGCATAGTGAGCCGCCGCAATTCGAACGCGAGTTCCCGCCCGCGACCGACCCTCAGGAGTTGGTCGCCGCCACGCGCGAATTCATGCAGCCGGATTGTCTGGCCGAAATCGACGCCGCCTGGGATCTGTTTCAGTACGATGGCGAATGGAGACTCGCGCCCGCCGCCGTGACGCTATCGTGTTTCGGCCCGCAGTTTGAAAACGAGCTGGGCGATCAGCTCCGCATCGACTTCGGCAACGACGCGCTGTATCTCCCCGATCCGCGCATGGCAGGCGGCCTGCGCATGGGCGAATCGAATTTAAAGAGCCTGGTGCACCTGGTGCATGAAATCGAGCGCGTCCTGCCGCTGGAGCGGCGTCATTTATGGTCGGAAAGCGGCGAAAGCCCCGCCGAATCGATTCTCAAAGCAATCTCCAGCGCGGGAGAGAAGTAACGCAAGCCTGCCGCACCCGCTACTGCTTACTCGCCACCGCCACCGGCTTCTGCGCTTCCGTCTTCTTCACCGGGATCATCGGAGGATCCGCTTTCTTCGCTGCCACCTGCGGCGTGGCCGCGCCCACGATCGGAATCGAGATCGGCGTGCCCGGCGGCGGCAGATCCTCCGGCTTCATCTGCACGGTTACAACCGCGGGTGTGGCCGGACCATCCTTGCTGTTGTCCGACGGATCCTTGATCAAGACGTACAGCGGCTGCTCCAGCAGCGTCGGATTGGCGCCTTTGGTCAGACACAGGATCTGCATTCGTCCCGGTTTGGCGAACGGAGGCACACGCACTTTGATGTAGGTGTCCTTCTGCTCGAGCACCTTCACCTGCATGTCGAATTTTTGATCGGTGAGGTAAACCTCGTCGATGTTATTCGAGTTTAGCCCTACTCCGGAGATCATCAGCGTGTCCCCCGGTCTGGCCGTGTCCGCCGAGATCGAATTCATCTCCGGCGATCGGTGGTTGCCGTCGAAGGCGAACGCGGGCAGGTTCGCCACGCACCCGGCGCTGAGTACAAGCGACGCGAGCGAAGATAGTCTCATGGTCCTGGTACCTCTTTCCCAACACTAAGTGCGCTTTGGGGGGAGTCGCAATAGGAAAATAGTCCCGGACCGCTAGGCGACGTTGCTTAGAACCCGTCGGGTAAACGCATTAATAATTGGTCCAGCAGCCCGGCGTGATCAGCTCCACCAGGTGCTGGTCGGGATCGCGGAAATACAAACTTTTGCCGCCGCGCGGCCACTCGACGGTGCTCTCGATCGCGACGCCCAGATCGCCCAATTCGCGCGCGCATTCCTCCAACGATTCGCGCGAAATTTTGAAGGCGAAATGAATCTCGCCGGAAGCGCCGTGCGCCGGAATCACGCCGCCGGGAGTCGAAAACGCCTCGCGCCGCGACCCTTTCTGAAACAACAGAAACACTGCCGGGCCGGGAACCTCCAGCGCGCTGAACTGCTCGTCGCCGAGCAGCCGTCGCAGCCCGAACAGCCGCTGATAAAACTCCGTCGACCGCGCCACGTTTTCGACATAAATCGCCGTTTCGGCGACGCCATTGATGTGCATGGTTACCAACCGGACCGCGGACGCAATTTTATTAGTCAATGCGTGATCGCGTAGATCACGTAATTCACGCCGACGCGAATCGCCAGTCCCGAAAATCTTTCGGGGTAATAAGGACTGTCCGCCCACTCCCACGCGTCGCCCAAATCCGAGTTATAGGAAATCGCCACCATCACCCGGCCCTTGTCGTCATAAATTCCCCGCCAGTGCGCGCCGATGCTGTCCGGGCCATTATCCTTGTATCCCAAACGCAGATGGTCGCGGCCGGGCACCTGAAAGCGGTCGTCCAGATCGTAAACCGTGTGAAAAATCGGATCGTTATTGGGAATATCGACAATCGGCCGGTCGGGAAAAACGAAGCGGATGCGTTTCTGAAACTCGCCCCATTCGGCCGCTCCGTGAAAATCGTCGGCCATGAAGAATCCGCCGCGCAGCAGGTATTCGCGCAGGATTCGAGCTTCGTCTTCGTTCAATCCCCACTCGCCCACCTGCACCGCGTAAAGCCACGGCCAGTTGAAAACCTCGTCGCCGTCTTCGAGCTCGACCGACTGTTCGACGCTGCGCACGCTCAGCCGCGTCAGACGCCGCAGCGCCTGCGAAAAATGCCGGTCGGCGCGCGGATAGTCCTGCGTCCACAACGACAATCCCTTGTGCCAGTCGCCCTGAAACCGCGGATAATACCCGTCCAGCGGTCCTGGCGGATACATCAATCGCGCGAAGGCAAATTCGGCCGGCTGCTGATAATCCGGCGGCACTTCGAATTCAAAATATTCGACGCCCGGATATTGTTTAAAGGGCCGCTGGAAAGCGTAGGCCGCACCGGCGATCGCCAGCGCTCCGCAGAGCGTCCACAATGCTTTGCGCGACACCATCGGCTCTCAAACCGAGCATACCACCGGCGCGCTTGCTCAGCCGATCGGCTGCGCCCAGGGCGAACAGCCTACCGGCAGGTCGACTTGCAGGTCTTGCGATCCGCCTTGCAGGATTTCTTCTGCTGCTTGGTGCGGGCGCGATTCATGCAGAACTGATAAGTCGAGTCGCACCGGCTCTTGCACTGGCTTTTTCGGCTCGCCGCGAAAGCCGGGCTGGCGATGCTCAGAATAACGGCGGCGATGATAAGGCGCATGCGATTGCGTTCTCCCGACCCGTAAATCGTCTGAAAAACCAGTGTACATTAGCAGTTTGCTGAAAAAGGAAACAGACGGCGCTGTCCCCGTAGAAGTTGTGCCTCCGGCGCAGCGCACGGGCCGTCGACAGAGTGGTCCGTCCCTGCGCTAAGGTGAGATAAAGGTTCTAAGGCGTTCTACCGATCGTTTCACGGGAGGCGTACGGTGAAACCGCTAGCGATTCTATTGCTGCTGGCCGCGCCCGGCGGGGCGGCCGACGCCCAAACCGATTTCGACCACGGGGTCGATTACGAACAGCGCGGCGAATGGCAAGCCGCCTTGGACGCCTTTTCCGCCTCGCTCGCCGCCAAACCGGCCGAAGCGGCGTATCTGCATCGCGCCCGCGCGCTCGCCAGCCTGCATCTGCCGCGAAAGGCGTTCGACGATCTCAGCGAAGCCATTCGTCTCGCGCCGGAGGATCCGGAAGCCTTCCGCGCGCGAGCCGAAATCGATTTCCAGCTCGGCGACGCCCGCAAGACGATTCAGGACGCGACCCGCGCGATCGACCTCGGCGCTGCAACTTCGGCCGCCTACGCTCTGCGCGCCGCCGCCCATCAGAAGCTGGGCCATCCCGATCTGGCCGTGCCCGATTACACTATCGCGATCCGCCTGCGCCTGGACGATCCCGCGCCCTGGACCGGCCGCGGCATGGCTTATTCCGCGCTCGGTAAATATCGCGACGCCATCGACGATTTCGACCAGGCGATCCATCTCAATCCCAACGCCGTCAGTGTCTACATCGAGCAGGGCAACGATTATGCGGAGCTGCACGAATTTTCCGAAGCCCTCGGCAATTTCGAGAAAGCGCTCCGTCTTGATCCGGTGAACGCTCGCGCGCGAATGCTGCGCGGCGGCTGTTTTCTGGCGCTTGCGCAGTTCGACAAGGCCGTCGGCGATTTCACCGCCGCGATCGGGCTGGACCCGTCGAACGCGCAGCTTTATCTGCTGCGCGGCACCGCCTACGCGTCTCTCGGCGAGCATCAAAAAGCGCTGGCCGATCGCGATGAAGCCGTGCATCTCAATCCCAGTTCGCCGGAAGCTTATATCGCGCGCGGGGGGTCCTATCATCAGCTCGGCATGCACGAAAAAGGATTGGCCGACCGCAGCGAAGCGATCCGCCTGAATCCGAAACTGGAGCTGGCCTGGAGCGCCCGGGGCAACGCCTATTTTCTGTTAGGCGATGATCAAAAGGCCGCGGCCGATTTGAAGCAGGCGCTGCAATTAAAGCCCGATGATCGCGACGCGCAGCAGGTTTTGGCGAAGGCGGAAGCAGCGATCGCAAAATCGGAAGCGCCGCCCAAACCCGCTCCCGTGCCCGCGCCTGAAAAACCGCCGTCAGTCGCGGCGGCGCCCGTGCCCGGGAAAGCGCAGACGCTCATCGACGAAACGGCCAAAGCCGAAATCCGCCTGGCGCCGGAGCCGCTGCCGAGGAAACTTCCCGTAAAGGCCCCGGAATCCGCCGCCGACCACAACCAGCGTGGCCGCGACCTGATCAATCTACACAAATACGCGGAGGCCATCGAGGAATTAAACCAAGCCATCGCGGCCCAGCCGAACCTGGCGCCCGCCTGGAACGCCCGCGGCTTCGCCTATCTGCTGGAGCGCGATTATCCCCACGCCCTGGCCGATTTCGATCAGGCGATCAAGCTGAACCCGAAATACGTGAACGCCTATCACAATCGCAGCGTAGCCCGCCGCGCCTCCGGTGACACTGCCGGCGCCTCCGCCGACGCCGCAAAGGAAAAAGAAATCCTCAAATAACGGTATGGGGCAGGCCCTCGGCCTGCGGCGGCCTCTGAGGCCGCCTCTTCCTGAGCCAGCCAGGCTGCGAGCCTGCCAACACCTCTAACTCACCGACTTACTCTCGAACCTCTGTAACCCGGCGATCACCAACCCCGCATCGATCAGCGTCAGCACCGCGATAATGATCGTGGTCGAAATATGCGGATACTGCGGCGCGAGCGTTCCCCGCAGCCCCTCGCTCGCATACACCAGCGGATTCAGCAGCACCAGTTTTTGCAGAATCGGAAAGCTCGCCAGCGCCGCCCACGGATAATAGGTGCATCCGAACATCATCATCGGCGCCAGAATGATGCTGAACATCAGCCCGATCTGCGTCTGCCCGACGGAGCATCCGAGTGTCAACCCGCCCGCGGCGGAAAACAGCGCCACCAGCACCCCGATCAGCACCACCAGCCCCAGATGATCGGTATGAATCCCCAGACCGGGCCCCAGCAGAAATTTCGCCGGCAGCGCCACCACCAATCCTGAAACCAGCGCCTGCACCACGCCCGACAAAATTTTTTCGATGGCCAGCCACTCCGTCCGGATCGGCGCCAGCAGCCGGTCCTCAATTTCGCGGGTGAACTGAAACTCCGCGATCAGCGGCATGGCCACCGCCTGCACGCCGGTCATGGTCATCGAAATCGCGATGATCCCCGGCAGCAGCACGCCTTTGTAGCTGGCCGCCATCATGCCGCTGCGCGTCAGCACCTGCCCGAACACGAACACGAACATCAGCGGTTGCAGCATGGTCTGGATCAGCGTGGCCACAATGTTGCGCCGCGCCACATGAACATCGCGGGCAAAAAGAGCGAAAAATGTTCTGGCGTTCATTGCCGCAGGCTCCTTCCGGTGTGGTGCAGAAACAGATTTTCCAGGCTCGGCTCGGAAATGTGGACGTCATGCAGATCGATCGACGACTCGGTCGCCTCCGCCACAATCGAGGGAATCAGCGACCCTCCGCGGTCCGCGTAAACGTCGACACTGGGGCCGTTGGCGCGGACTTCGGTCACACCAGAAAGCTGCTTCAGCCGGCCGATCAGCCCATCCGGCGAAGCGCTGAAGCGAAGTTGCAGCAGATAGCCGCCCGGAATCGACGCCTTCAATTCCGCCGGCGTCCCCAGCGCGATCATTTTGCCGTGATCGACAATCGCCAGGCGATGGCATAATGCGTCGGCTTCATCCATATTGTGGGTGGTGATCAGAATGGTCTTGCCTTGCGCGTTATATTCGCGAATGATGCCCCACAACAGCAGGCGCGTCTGCGGATCCAGGCCGGTGGACGGCTCGTCTAAAAACAAAACCTGGGGATCGTGCATCAGCGCCCGCGCCACCGAAAGCCGCTGCATCATGCCGCCGGAAAATCCGCGCGTCAGTTCATCGGCGCGCGGGGTGAGCTGGAATTGCTCCAGCAATTCCGCCGCGCGACGCTGCCGGTCCGCCGAGGACATCTCGAAATAAGAGCCGTGAAACATCAGAATTTCGCGCGCGGTCAGCGAAAAATCAAGATTCGGCCGCTGCTGCACCACCCCGATCAACCGTTTGGCCGCGACCTGCTGCTTCCATACATCGAAATCGCCGATGAACGCCTCGCCGCTGGTGGGCCGCACCCGCGTGGTCAGGATTCCCACCGTGGTCGATTTTCCCGCGCCGTTCGGTCCCAATAATCCGAAAATTTCCCCCGCCTTCACTTCGAGGGAAAGCCCGTCGAGCGCGAGCACCTGCGGCGATTTCGCGCCTTTCTTTTTTCTCGCGAACCCGCCTGAAAACGCCGCCCCGCGCGCGGCGATCGGCGGCGGCGACGTATACACTTTGCGCAGTTCGCGCGTGCGAATCGCGGCGCCCATCTATTTTTCCTCCGTCAGATCGTCCAGATCCTCCGCGGCGCGGCGCAGAATTTTTTTCACCTGCTCCTGACGGCGCTCGTTTCCTTCCGCCCAATGCGCCGCCCGCAGCGCCGACTTGGTGAGTTTCTTGATGCTGCCGGCCATGATCAGCAGCGTTTTGCCGCTCAGATGCTCGGCCCAATCGCCCCAGGATTCGGCGCGTTCCCAAATCCGCTTCACCGCTTCCGGATCGCGCGCCAACTCCGTCCGTCCGGCCTCCGTCAGCGAATACACCCGCCGCCCGTCTTTTTTCTCCGAATCGATCAGCCCCTCGTCTTCCAGTTGTTGCAGTGTCGGATAGACGGTTCCGGCACTCGCGCGATATATCCCGCCGGACCGCTCCTGCATCTCCTTCATGAGCTGATAACCGTGCTTGGGGCCGTCTTCCAACAGCGAAAGAATCACCAGCCGGACCTCGCCATTATCGAAAAACCGCCCATATTTTGGAAAAGCATAGCCGAGGCCCATCGCCTCCTCCAGGTTCTGCCAGCCCCACTTCCAGCCACGGTCCCGGTTGTACGATCCGCCAAAAAATTGTCGACTCATGTATCGTAAGATATATCGAAACAGCGGCCGCGTCAAGAGCCAGCGTTCCGGCGTCAGGACTCAACCGGGCTGCGGAGTCTAATTGGTCAAACGGCGAATCTCGGCGGCATACAGCAGAAATTCCCGAGGCGTGGGACTCACCTCGATCGCCTTGGACCACGCCTGGATCGCTTCGACGCGATGCCCATTGGCCTCTTCGGCTTGCGCCAGCATCGCCGCCGCGCCCGGGGATTTCGGCGCTTCCGCGGAAACCATTTTCGCCAGCGCCAGCGCGCCGGCCGATTTTCCAACGGAAAGAAGATGCCCCGCCAGCCGCAGCAATTCGCCGTCGCCGGCGTCCCATTGCGAGCCGCTTCGCATTTCTCTGGCCTGCCGCAGCACCGCGTCCACACCCGAGCTTTGATAGGTCTGATAAAGCTCCATCGCCGCCGGGCGCTTCGGCATTTGCGGCGTCTTCCCGTCCAGGATCGCGCGAATCCCCGCGGCCAGGGAGGGCAGCGGCGCCGCACCGGTATTGTTCAGCAGAATGATCACACGCTTCTGTTCGGGGTTGCGCGTGATGACCGAGTTGAATCCGTTGATCGAGCCGCCGTGCTCGATGGTGGTGACGCCGTCTTTGCGGGTGATCTCCCAGCCATAGCCGTAGTTGTTGAGGTTGGGCGTGAACATTTTCTGTTTGCTCGCTTCGGACAGAATGCGATCGCCGTAAAGCGCCTGGTCCCAGCGGTACAGGTCCTCGGCCGTCGAATACAGCGAACCCGCGGAAAAAGGCTGCGACATGTCGATGTACGAGGTATTGACATAACCGCCGTCAAATGTTTTATCGTATCCGGCCGCGCGCCTGGCCAGCAGTGGACGCGTCGAATCGTAGCCGGAATCGTTCATGCCGGCGGGCGTGAAAATGCGCTCGCGAAGCAGCGTTTCATACGGTTCACCAGTGATTTTTTCTAAAATGACGCCCAGCAGAAAATAACCCGAATTGCTGTAGCTGAACCTCGCGCCGGGATCGAAAAGCAGGTCCAGCTTGGAAAAAGTTTCGATAAATTGCGCCGGCTTGTACGGTTCGCGCATTTTCGCGCCGAACGACGGCAGTTCGGTGTAGCCGGGAACGCCCGAGGTGTGGGTCAGCAAGTTGTGAATGGTGATGCGGTCGCCGGTGCGCGCCGGGTACTCGGGCAGATAGCGCGTCACCGGCGCCCGCAGATCGATTTTTTCCTGCTCCACCAGTTGCAGCACCAGCGTCGCGGTGAATTGTTTGGTAATCGACCCCAGCCGGAATTTCGTGTCGGGCGCGTTCGGAATGGACCATTCCATGTTCGCGAAGCCGTACCCTTTCTGGAGCACGACGCTTCCGTGGTCCGCCACCAGCGCCGATCCGTTGAACAATCCCAACTGGTGATAGCGCGCCAGCAGGGAATCGATTTCGGCCGCGGGAGGCGCCGCGCAAAGGGTCGCCGCGGTGAAGATGATTGCCAGAACGGTGCGGAATCGCATACGTTCGATCCTATCGCGTCTGCGGGAGCTTGCATTCCGGCGCCGTATACTAATAAATTAGTACGATATGAATCGCGCCGCCGCCGTCCTGTTCCTGTTCTGCGCCGCCTGCCATCACGCCGTGCGGATCGCCTCACCTCGCGCCAGCGCCGCGCAGAGCGGCTGGGTGGACCTGGAACCCGCGATGCAGCTGCGCATCCAGAACGCGGTTTACCGCGACGGTTTCCCCAAGCACGGTAGCGACGGCTATCTGGCCACGGAGACGGCGCATTTCGAGGTTCGCGCGCGCGGCCTCCGGCTGCTTTCAACCGAGGATCTGCTGCGGCCGCATCCGCGCGAGCAGGCGGCCGCGCCGGATTTGATTCCCGCCTCGCGGCGTGGGTTCGCGCGTTATCGATTTTTCTACGCCGTGGTGTTCAACCATCGCGGGAACGTTCGCGGCTCGGTGCTGCTTGGCGCCGCGTCGAGCGAAGAAATCGAACGGCTGAGCGAAAAACTGCTCACCGATCCTGATTCGGTGTGCGGCGCGGATACCCCGCGCTGCACCGTTTTCCCGGAAATGTGCACCGTCTCGATCGAAATTCAAGTGTTCGTAAACGGTGCTCCGCGCCTGGTTTCGTGGGGCAGTTCGATTAGCAACGTTGTTCCCGGAGCGCATCACGTCGAGCTTCAACGCCACGGCGGTGCGCCGCTCCAGATCGACCCCACCGATTTCCGGGCCATGCATACACCGCTGCGGGCCGGCGACCGCGTCACCTGGAATTGAGCACGTGCCATCTTTCAGGATTGGTGCAGACTGCTCTGCACCCTGCATCTAACCGCGGACGTATTTGTCGAACCAGCCGGTGGTCCGTTGCCACGCCAGAGTGGCCGCGGCTTTGTTGTACCGCTCCGGCGTCGCGTCGCAATTGAAGCCGTGCACCGCGTTGGGATAAATGTAGCCTTCGTGCGGCACGCCGGCCGCGGTCAATTCCGCATCGTAAGCCGGCCAGGTCGAGGCCAGCCGCGTATCGAGCGCGCCATGATGCACCAGAATCGCCGCCTTGATCTTGGGTACGTCTTCCTTATGCGGCGGCGTGCCGTAGAACGGCACCGCAGCCCCGATATCGGCGCCCAGCCGGACCGCCAGCAGATTGGCGACACCGCCGCCGTAGCAGAAACCCGTCGCGCCGATTTTTCCGGTGCAATCCGGGCGCGCTCTCAGCCATTGCGCGGCCGCCACGAAATCCTCGGCCATTTTTTTCGAATCGACTTTCCGGAATAATTCGCCGCCATGATAATCGTCGCCGGGAAATCCCCCGACCGAGGTCAGCCCATCGGGCGCGAACGCCATGAAATTTTCGAGCGCCAGCCGCCGCGCGATATCTTCGATATGCGGATTCAGCCCGCGATTTTCGTGCACCACAAGAATCCCCGCCAATTTCGCGGGCGTGGCCGAGCGGGTATCGGCGCTCACCGGGCGCACCAGGTAACCTTTGATGCTCCCGTTGCCGTTCGGCGACTCGACCGTCTCATAGGTCGCTTTGATGCGATCGTCGTTGCGCGCCACCTGCTGGCCCGCCGCGTAGTTCGGCAGCAGCGCCTGCATCAGCGCGGCGGCCGAGAGTCCGCCGACCGCGAACTTTTGCAGTCCATCGATAAACGTTCGCCGGCTGATCACGCCGTGAATGAAAAGATTGTACAGCTCGACCGCTTCGCTCGGAATTTTCGGCCGGATGGGTTCCATGGGCTTCTCTCCTTGGGACAGAATATACCACGCCTCTGTCTTCGGAAAATGGCCGGCTCCGGTGGGCAGACGGGAAGCCCGCGCCACGGAAAACGCCAGGCTAACCGCTCATGGCCGCTAAAAATTCGGCGTTCGACCGCGTCTTGGACAGCTTGTCGATCAACAGCTCCATGCTCTCGACCGGCGACAGCGGGTTCAGCACTTTGCGCAGCACCCACACGCGATTCAGCTCCTCGCGCGGCAGCAGCAGCTCTTCTTTTCGCGTGCCCGATTTCGAAATATCGATGGCCGGGAATACGCGTTTGTCCATCAGCTTCCGGTCCAGATGAATTTCCATGTTGCCGGTGCCTTTGAACTCCTCGAAAATCACGTCGTCCATGCGGCTGCCGGTATCGACCAGCGCCGAGGCGACAATGGTCAGCGATCCGCCTTCTTCGATGTTGCGCGCCGCGCCGAAGAACCGCTTGGGCCGTTGCAGCGCGTTCGAATCGACGCCGCCGGAAAGAACTTTTCCGGACGGCGGAACGACGGTGTTATACGCGCGCGCCAGGCGGGTGATGGAATCGAGCAGAATCACCACGTCCTTTTTGTGCTCGACTAATCGCTTGGCCTTTTCGATCACCATCTCGGCCACTTGAACGTGGCGCGAGGCCGGCTCATCGAAGGTCGACGAAATCACTTCGCCCTTCACCGACCGCTGCATGTCCGTCACTTCTTCCGGGCGCTCATCGATTAACAGCACGATCAGCGTCACTTCCGGGTGATTGGCGGTAATCGAATTGGCGATCGATTGCAGCAGCATCGTTTTTCCGGTGCGCGGCGCGGCGACAATCAATCCGCGCTGGCCCTTGCCGATGGGCGTGAGCAGATCCATCACGCGGCCGGAAAAATTGTCCTTCAGCGTTTCCATCTTCAGCCGCGACTGCGGATAGAGCGGCGTCAGATTATCGAAGAAAATTTTGTTGCGCGCCTCTTCCGGCGGCTCGAAGTTGATCGCGTCGACTTTAATCAGGGCGAAGTAGCGCTCGCCTTCCTTGGGCGGACGAATCTGGCCGCTGACGGTGTCGCCGGTGCGCAGATCGAAGCGGCGAATTTGCGACGGCGAGACGTAAACGTCGTCGGGTCCGGGCAGATAGTTGTACTCCGGCGCGCGCAGGAAGCCGAAGCCGTCGGGCAGGCATTCCAAAACGCCTTCGGAGAAAATCAGGCCGCTTTTTTCGGCCTGCACCTGAAGGATTTTGAAGATGAGTTCCTGCTTGCGCAGTCCGGCGAAGCCCTGCACCCCAAGATCCTTGGCGATCTGGTTGAGCTTCTGGATGCTCATGTCCTTGAGCTCCACCAGGTCGAGCGCGCTGCCGCCGTTGCGGCCCTGATTTCCCTGCGCGCGGCGCTTGGCGTCGAACATACGTCCGGTGATCTGTGCCGCCTGCGCGGGCGGCGCGGCGGCGTCGACGGCGTCGGCCGGTTTATTCTCCACCGGCTTGTCGTCGGCGGCTTCCGTTTTCGGCTCGGTTTTTGGTTCCGTCTTTTGCTCCGATTTTTGTTCCGCGGGCGGCTTCGCCTCAGCGGGCGGTTTCGCCTCGGCGGCCGGTTTCGCTTCGACGGCCGGTTTCGCTTCGACGGCCGGTTTGCCGTCGGGCTTGGGCGCGCGGGAGCGCGGCGCCGGCACTTCTGATTTGACCGGCGCTTCCGTCTTGGGCGCCTCTGCGGACGCCTTTACGGTTTCGCTGTCGCCGGCGGGGGCAACAGTGGTTGCCCGGTCTTGATTTTCGAGATCGCTTGCCAAATTTCCCTCACTCCCCGGCCGGTAACGGCCGAGCATTCGAGGACTTCCCCGGTAAAACCTTCCCGAAGGGCCCTCAGGCTTTGCTGCCTTTCTTTCTGAGACTTCAACTTATCGCTCTTGGTCGCGACCGCCAGATACGGCCGGCCGCGATCTTCCAGCCAGTCTCGCAACTCGATGTCCTTTTCCATCCAACCGCGCCGCGCGTCCAGGATGATGACGCACAGCCGCAACACGTCCCGCTGGAGCAGGTAGCTCTCGATGAGCGCCTTCCATTCCGTCGATATGTGGCGGGGGACTTTAGCGAATCCATACCCTGGAAGATCGACGAACCGCAAACCGCCGTCAACCTGGTAGAAATTGATCAACTGCGTACAGCCCGGCCGGGAACTGGTATGCGCCAGTTTGCCGGCATTCATCAGCGCATTCAGCAGGCTGGATTTGCCGACGTTGCTGCGCCCCAGAAAGGCGACTTCAGCATCGCCTTCCGCGGGAAACTGCTCCGGTCTGGCTGCACTTATTATAAACCGGGCGGCCATGAGGAGTCAGAAGCCAGAAATCAGGAGTCAGAATCGGTTGGCTGCGGTTATCATTCTGACTCCTGACTGCTGACTCCTGACTCCTTTCTTAATGCGTTACCTTTTCTTCCCTGGACCGCTCCACGATCTCCGCGGCGGTCAGCATCGAGGTGATTGGCGCCATCTCGATTTCCCGTTCCAGCGCCAGTTTCAGCACTTCATCCATCGAATTGACGAAATGCAGCTTCATTTCTTTGCGGATATTTTCCGGAATATCCGGCAGATCCTTTTCGTTGTCCGCCGGCAGCACCACTTCGCGGATGCCCTGACGATGCGCGGCCAGCAGCTTTTCTTTTAAGCCGCCAATCGGCAGAACGCGGCCGCGAACCGTGATCTCGCCGGTCATGGCGAGATCGGCGCGCACCGGGATGCTGGTCAGCGCGCTGCAAATACTGGTGGCGATGGTGATTCCGGCCGACGGCCCGTCCTTCGGAATCGCGCCTTCCGGCACGTGCAGGTGAATGTCGATATGCCGGTAGAAATCGCGCGGCAGACCCATCACATGGCTGCGGCTGCGAATATAACTCATCGCCGCCTGCGCCGATTCCTGCATCACGTCGCCCAATTTTCCGGTGGTGGTGAGTTTGCCGCGGCCTTCCATGATCGCGGCTTCGGTGGTCAGAATCGATCCGCCGACTTCGGTCCACGCCAGGCCGACCGTCGCGCCGACTTCGTTCTTCTTATCCATCAACTGCTCGCGGAATTTCTGCGGTCCCAGCAGATCGTTGACTTTGGCCGCGGTAATGAACGCCTTTTCCGGCTGATCCTTCTTCTTCGCCGATTGCGCGTTCACCACGCCGCGCGCGATCTTGCGGCAGACATTGCCGATCTCGCGTTCGAGATTCCGCACGCCTGCTTCGCGCGTGTAATGCTGCATCAGTTCCTGAATGCCTTCATCGACGAACTCGATCTGATTGCGATTCAGGCCGGCCTCTTTTTCCTGCTTGGGAACCAGGAATCGCTTGGCGATCTCCATTTTTTCAAGCTCGGTATAGCCGGAAAGACGGATCACTTCCATGCGATCCTGAAGCGCCGGCGGAATGGTGTGCAGCACGTTGGCGGTGGCGATGAAAAACACCTGGCTCAGATCGTATTCGACGTCCAGGTAGTGATCCATGAACATGAAATTCTGTTCCGGATCGAGCACTTCAAGCAGCGCCGCCGATGGGTCGCCGCGAAAATCGGTCGACATTTTGTCGATTTCATCCAGCATGAACACCGGGTTTCGCACGCCGGCTTTCTTCATCATCTGGAGGATCTGGCCCGGCAACGCGCCAATGTAGGTGCGGCGGTGGCCGCGAACTTCGGCTTCATCGCGCACGCCGCCGAGCGACAGCCGGACAAATTTGCGCCCGGTCGCTTTTGCAATCGACATGCCGAGGGAAGTTTTCCCCACGCCGGGAGCTCCGACGAAGCACAGGATCGATCCCTTGGGATCTTTCACCAGCCGCCGCACCGCCAGAAATTCGAGAATGCGCTCCTTGATCTTTTCGAGACCGTAGTGGTCGCTTTCAAGCACCGTCTGGGCATATGGCAGATCGCGAATTTCCTTCGATTTTTTCTTCCACGGCACCGCCAGAAGCCAGTCGAGGTAATTGCGCGAAACGGTGGATTCGGCCGACATCGGCGGCATGTTTTCCAGGCGCTTCAATTCGGCCGTCGCCTTTTCGAAGGCGTCCTTGGTCATGCCCGCGGTTTCGATTTTTTTCTTGAGCTCGTCGAACTCGCTCTTTTCGCCGCGGCCCAGCTCTTTCTGAATGGCCTTGATCTTCTCGTTGAGGTAATACTCTTTTTGCGCCTTTTCCATCTGGCGCTTCACCCGGCCTTGAATGGTGCGATCGACGTTCAGCTTCTCGATCTCGATATCGAGCATCTCGGCAACCCGCGTCAGCCGGTCAATCGGATCGAAAATTTCGAGCAGCTCCTGTTTTTCCTCGGTCGCAAGCTGCATATTCGCGCCGACCGTATCGGCCAGCTTGCCGGGATCGTCGCCGCGAATGGCCGCGACCATGGTGTCGTAGTTGACGTTCTGGCTCAACTTTACATACTGCTCAAACAGACTGGTGACGCGCGAAGTCAGGGCATCGAGCTGCGGCCCGGCCTCCACCTTGAAGCTGAAGGTCTTGATGGTCGCGCGGAAATAGCCTTCGTCCTCGCTGACCGAAAGAATTTTGCCGCGCTCTACGCCTTCGACCAGAACTTTCAGATTGCCGTCGGCCTGTTTCAGGCTTTGCACGATGTTGGCAACCGTGCCGACCGAATAAATCTCATCCGGCCGCGGATCGTCCACGCTGGCATCGTGCTGCGTCGCCAGGAAAATTTTCTTATCTGCCGCCAGGGCCTCTTCGATGGCGCGCACGCTCGGCTCGCGCCCGACCAGAAACGGCGTCATCCCGTGCGGGAAGATCACCACTTCCCGGATAGGCATCATCGGCAAGCGGCGCGTGTCGGATTTTTCTTTGGAAGTAAGCATTTCGAATGGGTAGTGGGGGAGTGGGAATCGGCCAGTGGGTCAGCGACGTCGCCGGCTACCCACTACCTGCTTCCCATTACCCGGCTTTTTCTAACAAGGCCATATTGATCTTCTGCGTCATCACCATCTCCTTGGTGACGAGGAACTCGCGGACCTTTTTGTAGGAGGGCAGGTAGTACATCAGGTCCAGCATCAGATCTTCCAGGATCATTCGCAGGCCGCGCGCCCCAACCTTGCGCTCCATGGCGAGCTGCGCGATGGCCTCCAGCGCATCGTCGCTAAACTTCAGTCTAACATTTTCAAACTCAAAGAGCTTCTGGTACTGCCGCACAATGGCGTTCTTGGGCTTAGTAAGTATCTGAACCAGCGCTTCTTTGCTCAAATCCTCCAAAACCGCTACAACCGGCAAACGACCGATAAATTCGGGTATGAATCCGCCTTTTATCAGATCGACAGGTTGCACCTGTTCCAACATACTGACGTCGCGGCGGCCGGAACTGGCGGCGCGGCGCGTGGTCTGCTGGGCGGCTTCCTCGTGATTGGAAAAGCCGATGGTCCGGGTGCCGACGCGGCGGGAAATGGTCTTTTCGAGGCCAATGAACGCGCCCCCGCAAATGAACAGGATGTTGGTCGTGTCGACCGGCGTAAATTCCTGGTGCGGATGCTTTCTTCCGCCCTGGGGCGGAACATTGGCGATGGTTCCTTCAAGAATCTTCAGCAGCGCCTGCTGCACGCCCTCGCCCGAAACATCGCGGGTGATGGATGGATTTTCGTCCTTGCGCCCGATTTTGTCGATTTCGTCGATGTAGATAATCCCCTGCTGGCAGCGCTGGACATCCCAGTCGGAGTTTTGCAGCAGCCGAAGGATAATATTTTCAACATCTTCGCCGACGTAGCCGGCTTCGGTCAACGTGGTCGCGTCGACAATGGCGAAAGGAACGTCCAAAATCCGCGCCAGCGTCTGCGCCAGCAGCGTTTTTCCCGTTCCGGTCGGGCCGATTAAAAGAATATTCGATTTGGACAGCTCCACTTCGCCGGCGCGCTGTTTGTTCATCTGAATGCGCTTATAGTGGTTGTAAACGGCGACGGCCAGCTTCTTTTTTGTGGCATCCTGCCCGATCACGTATTGATCGAGGTATTCTTTTAATTCCTGCGGCTTAGGCAGCTTGTGCGGAGCACCGTACTGCTGTTCATGACGGTCGTCTTCGAGAATCGAGTTGCATACGGCGATGCACTCGTCGCAAATATAGGCACGCGGGTAATCGGAGGGGGAGGAGATCAGCTTACCTACTACGTCCTGGCTCTTTGCACAAAACGAACAGCGTAAAGAATCGTCGGAGCCAGCGCGCTTCACCCGGGTCTCCTGATAGGCATAGAGTTGTGGTTAATGTTACGGACAATCCGATTATACCTGACTTTTCAAAAAACGAACATAGGGCACGTCCCTAGGGGGTCATGAGGTACGCCTTAGTCCTCGCCGTGCTCCGTTTCTAACCGCGCAGCGCATTCACCACCGCGCCGAGCACCGCGATCGCGTCGGTTTTGGGCACAACCTCGAAGGCGTAGCCTTGCAGCGGACTCATTTTGACCATTTCCTGCGCGCAGCGATTTAGAAAATTGAGATTGACAAATCTCGCGTTCGGACCAGAGATGTAGAATTTCCCGGGACCGCCCATGTGAATGCTCGAGGCGGTCGCGGCAGCCAAGGCGCGGTGCCACAAAATCGCGAATTCGACGCAGCGCGGATCTTCGCCTTTTTTTGCCGCGGCGAAAACTTCTTCCGGCTCCATGTCGAGAAAACGCAGGCGCATGGCGCGATGACCCATGATGCTTTCCAGGTGTCCGATTCCGCCGCAGCCGCAAAACCGCTCGTTCGGATCGAGCGAAACCACCATATGCCCGCCCTCCCACACCCCAGGGGCGGCCGGATAACGGCCGAAGCCGACGCCGTTGCCGAGCGTCCAGACCCGCACCAGTTGATCCAGCTTATCGTGCTGCGCGGCGATTCCGGCGGCCACCACGTCGGCGTCGTTGGAGATGCCGATCTTGGCGTGAATCCCGCGCGCCGCAAGCGCCGCGTGCATCGCCGCTTCCATATGGAAGCCTTTCAACTGACTCAGGTTCGGCGATTCTTCAATTACGCCGAAGCGGATGATGCCGGGATACGCCAGGCCGACGGCTTCGACCGGCTCGCCTTCGGCCAGCGCCTTGATCTCGTCGGCCTGGACGCGAACCAGCTCCTCCGCCGGCATTCCGTGGATCTGGTCGGAGCTGTCGCCTTCCGGCGGATAACGCAGAATCTCGTCGCTCACGCGGGCGTCTTCGACCAAGCCCAGCGCGATGTGATCGCTCATTACGAGTCCAATCGATCGAGCCATAAGTAGATTGTGTGCCGAAAAAGAGGACAGACGGCTCTGTCCCCGCCGCAAAAATGCCGCGCCGGATCCGAGAGTGGCCGTGGACAGAGCGGTCTGCCCCCTTTTTCAGCCTCCTTTTAAAACCTCGTCAGCTTGTTGAGCCCATTAAACGCCGCGGCCTTGTAGCACTCGGCCAGGGTCGGGTAATTGAACACGGTATCGACGAAATAATCGACGGTGCCCTTGAAGATCATCACCGCCTGGCCGATGTGCAGCAGTTCGCTGGCGCCTTCGCCGATGATGTGAATCCCCAGCAGCTCCTTGGTTTCGCGGTGAAAAATAATTTTTAAACGGCCGGTGGTGTCGCCGCGAATCTGGCCGCGCGCGATCTCGCGGTAATAGGCGACGCCGACTTCATACGGCACGTCTTCATCGGTGAGTTGCTCTTCCGTCTTGCCGATGAAGGAAATTTCGGGGATGGTGTAAATGCCGTACGGATAGGTCGCCGGATTCGAGTGCACGGGCTTGTTGTAGGCGTGCGCGGCGGCGATGCGGCCCTGCTCCATCGAAACGGAGGCGAGACTGGGGAAACCGATCACGTCGCCGACGGCGAAAATGTGGGCCGCCTTGGTGCGATATTCGGCGTCGACTTGAATTCGCCCGCGCGCGTCGGCTTCAATGCCGGCCGCGGCCAGATTCAATTCGTCAATGTTGCCCTGGCGCCCGACCGCGTACAGCAGCGCGTCGCCGGAAATTTTCTTTTTGCTTTCGAGGTTCGCCGCGACGCCGCCGTTGACGATTTCTTCCACGCTTGAAACTTCTTCGTTCAGGCGCAGCGTGACGCGATTATCGCGCAGGTGGTAGGACAGCGCCTCGACAATTTCGGTGTCGGCGAATTCGAGCAGCCGGGGGCGTTTTTCCACCAGAATCACGCGCACGCCGAGGGTCGCGAACATGCAGGTATATTCGACGCCGATGACGCCGCCGCCGACCACGATCAGCGTCTTCGGCACCTCCGGCATATCGAGCACCTGATCGCTATTGATGATGTTGCGCCCGTTGATCGGCACTTTGGGGGAAACGGCGGGCTTGGTTCCGGTGGCGATCACGATGTTTTCGGCGTGATAGTCGGTTTCGCCGCGCGGGCTCTGGACGCGAACGGTGTGCGAATCGACGAAGCCGCCGGCGCCGAACATGACTTCGATGTTATTGCGGGAAAGCTGCGCGAAAGTCACGTCGATCTCAGTCTTGATGACGTGCTGCACGCGAAACGCCAGGTCGGCCATGGTGATTTTTTCCTTCACCCGATAGCTGACGCCATAAATGTTCTGGTAAAGATAGCCGGAAAGATGCAGCACGGCCTCGCGCATGGTTTTGCTGGGAATGGTGCCGGTGTTGATGCACACGCCGCCCAGGCACTGCCCTTTTTCGACCAGCGCAACGTGCTTGCCGGATTTAGCCGCCTGAATCGCCGCGCGCTGCCCGGCTGGTCCGGAGCCGATGACGATCATGTCGAAGGATTGCATGGAGCGCAGAATTCAGGATAGCGGAGAATCGGCTACAGATTGATTACGCTTGCTCAGATCTAACCATCGGCAGTTCGTCCCGATAAACTTAGATCGTCCGTCAAACGGGATCGGCGTTCATCGATTTGGCGATCGCGGGCGAACGCAGATTTCAGGCACCGCCTACGATAGTATTTGATTGATGCCGTCTCGACGGGAGTTGTTGAAGATGGGCGCGGCCGTGTTCGCGCTCGAACAAATTGGCTCCGCGCAAGGGACGGTCGAAGAACCGACGATGGTCGATCTTCAGGGCGCGCTGGCCTCGGGTCAAGTCAGTTCGGAACGGCTGGTCGAAATTTACGCCGGGCGCATTCAGAAAATAGATAAATCGGGGCCGCGCCTCAACGCTGTCATCGAAATGAATCCGGACGCGCCAGCCATCGCCGCGGCGCTCGATCGCGAACGCACGGAAAAAGGCTCGCGAGGACCGCTGCACGGCATTCCGATTCTGATTAAAGACAACATCGATACCGGCGACAAAATGATGACCTCGGCCGGATCGCTCGCGCTGGCCAGTTCGGCGCCGAAGGATGCGGGGCTGGTGGAGCGATTGCGCGCGGCCGGCGTGGTGGTTCTCGGCAAAACCAATTTGAGCGAATGGGCCAATTTTCGCTCCACTCATTCGACCAGCGGATGGAGCGGGCGCGGCGGGCAGACGCACAACCCTTATGCGCTCGACCGCAATCCGTCGGGGTCGAGTTCGGGAACGGGCGCGGCCGTGGCGGCGAATCTTTGCGCGGCGGGGATCGGCACCGAAACCGATGGCTCCGTGGTTTCGCCATCGTCGGTCAATGGGATCGTCGGCATCAAGCCGACCGTCGGATTGATTCCCGGCGCCGGCATTGTGCCCGTTTCGCATCGCCAGGACACGGCTGGACCGATGGCAAGGACGGTCGCCGATGCCGCGATGCTGCTGGGCGCGCTGGCCGGGGCGACGTACGGGCAGGCGCTCGATCCGAATGGATTGAAAGGCGCGCGGATCGGCATCGCGCGGCAGATTTTCGGCTTCAACGAGCACGTGGATCGACTGATGGAATCAGCCATCGACACGATCAAGCGATTGGGCGCGGAGATCGTCGATCCGGCGATCATTCCGACCTATTCGAAGCTCGGCGAGCCGGAAAATGAAGCGCTGCTGTACGAGTTCAAGTCGGATCTGAACGCGTATCTGGAAGCGCGCGGCGGGCCGATGAAGAGCCTCAGCGACGTGATCCATTTCAACGAAAAAAATCGCGATCGCGAGCTGCCCTGGTTCGGGCAGGATCAGATGCTGCGGGCGCAGGAAAAGGGTCCGCTCACCAGCCGCGCGTATCGCGACCTGGTGACGCGGCTGAATCGGATGGCCAAGCAGGAAGGCCTGGACGCGGTGATGATCAAAATGTCGCTGGATGCGCTGGTGGCGCCGACGGACGGGCCGGCGTGGCCGACCGATTACGTGCTCGGGGACCATTTCACGGGAGGCTCGTCGACGCCCGCGGCGGTCGCCGGGTATCCGCACGTGACGGTGCCGGCGGGATACGTTTTCGCCCTGCCGGTGGGGATTTCGTTTTTCGGATCGCCGCGCACGGAAGTGAAATTGATCAAGTACGCGTTCGCGTTCGAGCAGGCGACCAAGGCTCGGCACGCACCGGGCTTCGCGCCGACCGTCGTCCTTTAACCTCCTAACCTCCGGAACGCCGGCAAATGCTATACTCCTCAGGGCCGGAATTTCCGGCTTCAACCAAATAAGGAGAATGAGAATGACTCAACCGCTGCGGCCCTGTTGTGCCGTTGCTGTTACCGTTTTCGCGTCGTTTTGCGCCGCGGGAGCCACCATCTGTGTCAACCCGGAAGGGACTTCGGGATGTGTCAACGCGATCGGAGCCGCGGTCTTAATGGCGAATCCGAACGACACCATTCAGGTCGCGCCGGGCGTGTATAAGGAAACGGTCACGATCACCAAGCCGCTGTCGCTGCTCGGGGCCAACCGGAACAGCGTGATTATCAACGCCAACGGCCGCGCCAATGGAATTTACATTGACGGCCTGGACAACGCCGGGCTCGCCAACGTCACCATTTCCGGATTCACCGTTGAGAACGCCAATTTCGAAGGAATCCTGGCCACCAACACCACCGCGCTGCTGATCAAAAACAATATCGTGAGCGGCAACGACAAAGGCCTGAACGTCTCCGCCGCCACCTGCGCGGGCCAGCCGGCCTTTGAAACCAGCGAAGGCGACGATTGCGGCGAGGGCATTCACCTGATGGGCGTCGACCATTCCACCGTCTCCGGCAATCAGGTGCAAAGCAACGCCGGCGGCATTCTGATCACCGACGAAACGGCGCCGAATCACGATAATTTGATCATCGGCAACACCGTGGTCGACAATCCTTACGACTGCGGCATTACGCTGGCGTCGCATCCGCAGGCCATGCCGCTCACCGCGCCGCAGGGCGTGTATCACATCACGGTTTCGGGAAACACGTCGATGTACAACGGTGTGGTGAACCAGTCGGGCGCGGGCGTGGGGATTTTCACGCCGAGTCCGGGGACCGCGAATTACGGCAACCTGGTCATCAACAATGAGCTCATCGGCAACGGGCTGCCGGGGGTCGCGCTGCACAGCCACGCGCCGAATCAGAAGCTGGCCGACAACATCATTGTCGGCAATCACATCGCCAACAACGGTCCGGACGACAGCACCACGGCGCCGACCGGCATCGCCATTATGGGGCTGCTGGAGCCCGCCGGAACGCCGCTGCCGGTGACCGGGACGGTGATTTCCGGAAATGTGATCGAGCAGGAATCGATCGACGTCGCGGTGGCGTCGACTGCGGCGGCTACCGTGCAGTTGAACTCGCTCGGCGGCGGCGCGGGCGTCATCGGCGTTCAAAACCTCGGCACCGGGACCATCAATGCGACTGAAAACTGGTGGGGCTGCGCCAACGGACCCTCCGACGCGGCCTGTACCACGGTGAACGGGACCGGGATTTCCTTCGCTCCGTGGCTGAGCAATGCTCCCGGCAGCGGCAATAGCGGACCCGGCATAATCCCGCGCGGCCACGACTAAGCGGGTTCGCCGCTTCGTCCCGGACGCGTAAAAGGCAGGCCGGAAGCCTGCCCCACCAAGGCGCATGAACAGCTTGCATCAAAGTGGGGCAGGAGCCGGGCTTACGCCGCTGACGGCGTAGTAAACTCCCAATATGCGAGCGAGCTTGTTTTTCCTGCTGTCCGCGTGCGCCTTCGCGCAGACCTATGACGTGGTCATTACCGGCGGACGCATCGTTGACGGCACCGGCGACGCGTGGTTCTACGGCGACCTGGGGATTCGCGGCGACCGCATCGCGCGCATCACGCCGCGTGGGATGCTGGCCAATGCGGAAGCGAAGGAAAAAATTGACGCGCAGGGGATGGTCGTCTCGCCGGGGTTCATCGATATTCAGGGCCAATCGCGCGGCGCGCTGCTCAATGGCGACGGACGTTTGATCAGCCACCTCACGCAGGGCATCACCACGGAGATTATGGGCGAAGGCTCGACCAATGCGCCGGCGAATGATAAAACGCTGGCGGCGGAGCCGAATGAACAGGCGCGGCGGACCGATTCGCGCTTTACCGGCGCGCACGGCTTTCGCGACTGGCTGGAAGCGATGCAGCAGCACGGATCGTCGCTCAATTTCGGGTCGTTCGTCGGCGCGACCACGCTGCGCATGTACGGCAAGGGCATGGCCGAGGGCGCGCCAACCGAGGCCGAGCTCGACGAAATGCGCGGGGCCTTGAAACGCGCGATGGAGGACGGCGCGTTCGGCATGGCCTCGGCGCTGATTTATCCGCCGGGCGAATACACCACCACGCATGAGCTGGTGGAATTGGCCAAAGTGATGGCGCCCTACGGCGGCGTGTACATGACGCACATGCGCAACGAATCTGATCATTTGCTGGACGCGATCGATGAAGCGATGGAGATCGGACGCGATGGTGGAGTGCCGGTGGAAATTTATCACCTGAAAGCGTCGGGCGAAGAGAACTGGCCGAAGATGAAGCTGGCGATCGCGAAAATCGACGACGCGCGGCGCGCCGGGCTGGACATCAGCGCGGATATGTATCCGTACGTCGCCGGCGGAACGGGATTGACCGCGTGTTTGCCGCCATGGTCGGCCGCGGATGGAAAACTTTTCGAGAATTTGAAGGACCCCGCGACGCGCCAAAAAATTCACGACGAAGCGATGGCCGCGCCGCGCGACTGGGAAAATATCTGCCGTGAATCGACGCCGGCGGGGGTGATGATTCTGCGGCTGGTGTCGCCCGAATATAGCCAGTATCAAGGCAAGCGTCTTTCCGAGATCGCCGCGGCGGTGCATAAAGACTGGGCGTACACCGCCATCGACATGATTTCGGCCGAGCATTCGCGCATCGAAACCATGTTCTTCATCGCCAGCGAGGAAAATCTGAAGCTGCAACTGGAGCAGCCGTGGATCAAGATCGGCAGCGATTCGGCGGGCGTTGATCCGACGAATACGCGCAGCCTGGTGCATCCGCGCTCTTATGGAAATTTCGATCGCATTCTTGGGAAATACGTGCGCGAGGAGCACGTGCTCACGCTTGAGGACGCGGTGCGCAAGATGACGTCTGCGACGGCGAATCGCCTGTCGATTCCCGACCGCGGGTTGTTGAAAGAAGGTTTCTATGCCGACGTGGTGGTGTTCGATCCAGCGACGGTCGCCGACCGCGCGACCTATGAAAATCCGCACCAGCTTTCGGTGGGCGTGAAAGACGTTTTCGTGAACGGGGTCGCGGTGGTGCATGACGGCCAAGTCACCGGAGCGAAGCCGGGACGCATTGTTTGGGGACCGGGACACAGGCAGCAGTGATCGATATTCACAGCCATGTCCTGTACGGACTGGACGATGGCGCCGGGACGCTGGAAGATTCTCTGGCCATGATCCGCATGGCCGCCGCGAGCGGCACCACGGACCTGGTGGCCACGCCGCACGCCAATCTCGAATACAAATTCGATCCGGAAAAAATCCGCGAACGGCTCTCTGAAATTTCCGGTGAAGGCGTGCGCGTTTATTCCGGCTGCGATTTTCATCTGAGCTACGAAAATATTCAGGACGCGATCGAGAATCCGGCGAAATACGCGATTAATCACAAATGTTACCTGCTGGTGGAATTTTCCGATCTCATCATTTTTCGCAATACGTCCGAGATTTTCGCGCGCCTTCAGGACGCCGGCATGATCCCGGTGGTGACCCATCCCGAGCGCAACGGCCTGCTGCGCCAGCGCGTCGAGGAAATCGCCAGATGGGTGGAAGACGGGGCGCGGGTGCAGGTGACGGCGCAGAGTTTCCTCGGCCATTTCGGACGCCGCGCGCGCGAATTTTCGGAAATTTTGCTGGACCGCGGGCTGGTGCATTTCATCGCCAGCGATGCGCACGATTGCGAACATCGTCCGCCGAAGCTGGACCAGGCCTTTCAATGGATCGAAAAACGCCACAGCCAGGAAGTTGCCGAGCGGCTCTGCGTCACCAACCCGCGCGCGGCAATCGAGGGCGTGGCGTTTACACCCACCGCCCCGCCGCAGCGGTCTGAAGCGAAGAAGTGGTATCAGCTCTGGCGCTGAGCCTTCACATCCCGAAGGCCGCGCGGTATTTTTCCGGCAGCTTCTTCGGTTTGAGATCGCGGCCGCTGAAAACGTGCCTGGTTTCCCCGGTCGCCAGCATGCGGGAGCTGGACGCTTCCACCATCTCATAGCCGAAGCGGATCATTCGCGGATGCGCCCGCTCGATCCACGTCCGCACGATCACTTCTTCGTCGTAGCGCGCCGGCGACGCGTAGCGGCAGCTCGCCTCGGTCACCGCCAGCAAAATTCCGTCGTCCTGTTCCATGTCGCGATAGCGGATCCCCGCCGCGCGGCAATATTCGACGCGGCCCAATTCCATCCACACCAGGTAATTGGCGTAATAAACAACTCCCATCTGATCGGTTTCCGCATAGCGGACCCGCAGACGAGTCTCAACCGGCGGCATCGACCGCTCCTTTCAGCAATTCTTCGGCGTAAAGCGCGCCGGCCGCAGTCTCTTCGTGCTTGAAAAAAACGTAAACGTCGCGGCCGCCAGCGAGCAATGGCGCCACCCGCTCGTGAATTTCCGCGCGTTCTTCCGCGCTGTAATCGCCCTTGCGCAGCCGCGAATACACGAATCCCGCGGTGATCACGTGCGGAATCTCCAGCTTTTCCGATTCGGCCAGGCACAGCGAAACCTGATGCTTTTCAAGCAGCCGGTACACTTCATCGATAAGCCAGCCGGTGTTGCGAAACTCGAAGGCGTAGCGCAGATCGCGAGGGAGTTTCGCCAGAAACGACTCCAGGAGCGCGACGTCGCACTTGAAATTCGGCGCGAGCTGAAACAGCACCGGGCCCAGGCGCCGCGCCGAACGCAGGGGATCGATCGCTTTGAAAAATACGCCGGTAAATTCCGATTCCTTCAAGCGCAAAATGTGGGTGATGCGCTGGTGGGCCTTGCAGGCGAAGACGAATCCGGCGGGCGTCGCTTGCACCCATTTTTCGAGCGTCGACGCCGACGGCAACTGCCGGAAGGTGTAGTTGATTTCGACGGCATTGAGGCGCGCCGCGTAATGTTTCAGGAAGTCTTTTTGCCCCATCTTCGCCGGATAAAAGTCTGGTTTCCAGCTTGCGTACGCGAATCCCGAGGTTCCGCAATAAAGCCGAGCCATACGTGCAGGGTACACTGAAAACAAGTGATCCCGAAAGCTTCGAACAAAGCCGAAGGCCTGCCGCGCAAAACGCGCGCCGAAGGTTCCGAGAAAAGCGGTGCGCCGAAGAAATCCGCGTCGGAAAGCCTGCGCGCGATCTGGCCGGACCTGCGCGAGATGATTCTGCCGCGCCGCGGTCTGCTGATCGGCAGCTTGTTCCTGATGGCCATCAACCGGCTGAGCGGACTGGTGCTGCCCATCTCGACCAAAAGCATGGTCGATAAAGTCATCGGTAAGCACGACCAGCACCTGCTTGGGCCGCTGGTGTTGGGCATCGTGTTTGCCACCATGATCCAGGGCATCACCTCGTTTTCGCTCACCCAGCTTCTCTCGAAAACCGGCCAGCGCCTGATCGCCGAGCTGCGCCGTAAAGTGCAAAAACACGTCGGCTTTTTGCCGGTCGCCTATTACGACACCAACAAGAGCGGCGTTCTGGTCGCGCGCATCATGAGCGATGTCGAAGGAGTGCGCAACCTGATCGGCACCGGGCTGGTCGATTTCGTCGGCGGGCTGATGACCGCTGTCATCGCTTTGATCGTCCTGCTTCGCATCAGCCCGTTGATGACCGGCATCACCTTCTGCTTTGTCGTTTTCTTTTCGCTGGTGATGAAGCAGGCGTTCCAGAAAATCCGGCCGATCTTCCGGGAACGCGGAAAAATCAACGCCGAAGTGACCGGTAGGCTCACTGAGTCGCTCGGTGGCGTGCGCGTGGTGAAGGGGTATCACGCTGAAGAAAGCGAGCACGAAGTTTTTTCGGGCGGCGCCGAGCGGCTGCTCCAGAACGTTTTGACATCGCTGACCGCGACCTCTTTAATGAGCCTGTCGGCGACGGTTTTAATGGGCATTGTGGGCGCGATCGTCTGGTTTATCGGCGCGCGGCAGATTTTTGCGGGAACGCTTACCTTGGGCGATTTGATGACGTTCATCATGTTTCTCGCCTTCCTGATCGCGCCGGTGGTTCAGGTGGTCAGCATCGGAACGCAGTTGACCGAAGCGCTG
The DNA here is from genome assembly GCA_035507655.1 of Bryobacteraceae bacterium. Lineage (GTDB taxonomy): Bacteria > Acidobacteriota > Terriglobia > Bryobacterales > Bryobacteraceae > Palsa-187. Next base: position 30,987 of record DATJNW010000130.1, read on the forward strand.
GCCGGCCTGGATCGCACGCGCGAGGTGTTAAGTGAGAGCCAGGAAACGCAGGACCCGCGCCGCACCGAATCGATCGGCCCGATCCGCGGCGAAGTGGTTTTTGAAGATGTCGGTTTCTCCTACGATCCCTCGAAGCAGATTCTCTTTGATGTGAGCTTCCAGTCCGATCCGGGGACGGTTACGGCGCTGGTGGGGCCGTCGGGTTCCGGCAAATCGACCATCATCAGTTTGATCAGCGCGTTTCACACGCCGAATCGGGGGCGCATTCTGGTCGACGGCGTGGATCTTTCAACCGTTCGCCTGGAGAGCTATCGCACGCAGTTGGGCGTGGTGCTGCAAGACACGTTTTTGTTCGACGGCACCATCGAGGAAAACGTCGCCTTCGCGCGCCCCAGCGCGACCAAAGAAGAAATTCTGGAAGCCTGCCGCATCGCGCGCGTCGATGAATTCGCGGAGATTTTTGAAAAAAAGTACGATACGATTGTCGGCGAGCGCGGCGTTAAATTGTCCGGCGGCCAGCGTCAACGGGTTTCGATCGCGCGCGCGATTCTGGCCAATCCGCGCATTCTGATTCTCGATGAAGCAACCTCGAGCCTCGATTCGGAATCGGAAGCGCTGATTCAGGAAGGCCTGAAATACCTGATGAAAGGGCGCACCACCTTCGTGATCGCGCACCGTCTTTCGACCATCCGCCGGGCCGATCAGATTTTAGTGGTCGAAAACGGCCGGGTCGTCGAGCGCGGCACCCACGAATCGTTGTATGCGCTGGGCGGCCGCTATTGGGATCTGTACACGCGCCAGCACGGCGTCGAATCGAATCTGTTCCTGGCGCCCGGCGAAGGCGACTCGGTTCCCGACGGGAACGGCGGACGCGCCGTGAAAGAAGCGGCGGCCATGAACGAAGCGATGCGTCTGCTGCGCGGAGGCTAGTCTCCCGTCCCCGAAATCAGTGGGAGCCTATCCCACCCACACAATATCGGAGGGCGGGATTCATCCCGCGCGGAGCTTTAGCTCCGCAACCCGGAAGCGGGGCTGAAGCCCCGCGCGGACTGAAGTCCGCCGTCCATGCGGCGGATTCGCAGTTCGCGTGCTACTCGACGCCGATTTCCAGACGGTCGCCCTCGACCGCCACGCGCACTTCCGCGCCGGCTTCGATTTTGCCTCCCGCGACCATGGCCGCCAGAGGCTGCGTCAGGTGCCTCAGAATGGTGCGTTTCAGCTCGCGCGCCCCGTATTCGGAGCTGGTTCCTTTTTCGAGCAGAAACTCGCGTGCTTCCTGCGCGACGAACAGTTCAAATGCCCGCTCGGCCAGCCGATTCTCAATGTGCCGCTCCAGTTCGGCGATCTGCTGATCGACGATCACCCGCAGCGACGCCGCATTTAGCGGGCGGTAGGTGATCACCGCGTCGATGCGGTTCACAAATTCCGGCGCGAATTTCCGCTTCACCGCGCCCATGCCGATGGCCGCTAATTTCGCCGCTTCGCCGCGCGCCGGCCGCAGCGCTTCAAAACCAAAATCCGGCGCCATCTCCCGGCGCATCTCGCGCGCACCCAGATTGCTGGTCAAAAAAATAAGGGTCCGCTCGAAATTGACCGTGGTGTTATCGCCCAGGCGCAAAATCGCCTTGTCGAGCACGCCCAGCAGCAGCCTGGTCATGCTCGGCGCGGCTTTTTCGATCTCGTCGAACAGCACCAGGGCCAGGCCGCTGCGCTCGCTGGCGATGGCGCCCAATTTCTGCTGCGTCAGCATCGGCGTGGTTTCGCGATGCCCCAGATACCCCGGTGGAGCGCCGATCAGTTTGGCCACTTCGTGTTCCATCTGAAATTCGCCGCAATCGACTTTCAGAATATTTCTGTGGCTGCCGTGCAGAACCTCGGCCAGCGCCTCCACGGTTCGCGTTTTTCCTGTTCCAGTCGGACCCAGCAATAAAAAAACCCCGGCGGGACGGCCTTCCGGCGAAAGCTCGGCTTGAAACATCTGCACATAAGGGACGATCTGCTCCAGGGCGCGCGATTGCCCCACCACGCGCTCGCTAAGCCGGCGCAACAAGTCATTTTCCTCCGGATTCTGGCGCCTTCGGACGGTGGTTGGCATTTGCCCCGATTATAGGAGCGATGCCCAAAGACACTCCCCGCCCCAGGCGCTAAAAAGCTGATCGAGCGGGCGATAAATCTTTATTTGTGGCGGTAGGTGATACGGCCCTTGGTCAGATCGTAGGGAGAGAGCTCCAACGTGACCCGGTCGCCGGCCAGCACGCGGATTCGATTTCTGCGCAATTTGCCGGCCAGGTGCGCAAGCACCGTCCGTTCCTGGTCAAGTTGCACGCTGAATAATCCGCTGGGAAATTTTTCGACTACTGTTCCTGTGACTTCAATGCTGTCTTCTTTGCTCATTCGCCTCCACATGAATTATAGCTCAGGGACTGGTTCAGTCCGTCGCCTAAAGCCGGCTGAACGTTACGGCAAAATGGTAACTGCCGCGCCGCAAGTTTTTGTAACCGGCGTGACACGTCCTTACATCTTTATGGATGGTAAGCTGCTAGAATACTTTTGACAGAGGTTGCATAAAATGTTGTTTCCCCAGGATAATCGCAGTACGACAAACATGGGAACCGGCGCCGGAAGCGGCGCACCCGCACCGCCGCCGCAACCGCAGCAGCAGTACCAGCCGCAGCAGCCGATCGTCGTCCAGGCCCCCTCGTCGGGCATCAAGATCCCGATTTTGTTCGGGGCGGTCATCGCCCTGGTGGGCGCATGCGTTTATCTTTTTTATCAGATCAACCAGCTACGCTCCGATATCGCCGATACCCGCGATTCTCTCGCCGCGCAGATTTCCAAGCTCAGCGAGGAATCAAGCGTCAGCGTGGCCACCAGCCGCCGCAACATCGAGAATCTCGAAAAGGATCTGGCCAAGGCGCGTACCCAGGCCGCGCAGTTAAGCGGCGAAGCCAAGGCCGCCGCGTTGCAGCACGCCGACCAGGTGGCCGCCCGGTTGCAGAAAGCGCAGGATGAGCAAAGCAGGCAGATCGCCAGCGTGGGCAACGAAGTTTCCCAGGTGAAGAGCGACGCGAGCAACGCCAACGCCAAAATCGGGGAGGTGTCCGGCGAAGTGAGTAACGTCAAAACCGACGTCGCCAAAACGCGAACCGATCTCGAAAAGACCATCGCGGACCTGAAGAGCGCGCGCGGCGATCTGGGGGTGCAAAGCGGACTGATCGCGACGAACGGGAAGGAACTGGCGGCGCTGCGCGAATTGGGCGAGCGCAATTACACCGAATTTAAGATCGCCAAAACCAAGAAGCCGGAGCGCGTCGGCGACCTGATGGTCCGCCTGGCCAAGGCTGATCCGAAGCACAACCAGTACACCATTTACGTCACCGCCGACGACAAGACGTTTGAAAAGAAGGACCGGACCATTAATGAACCGGTACAGTTCATTCTGGCTCGCGCCACGCAAACCTACGAGCTGGTGGTCAATGACATCAAGAAAGACCTGATTGTCGGCTATCTCGCCTCGCCGAAGGTGCAACAGCCGCGCGGCAGCGGCAGCAGCGCGTCGGCGAAACCGTAAAAAAACCGTATTCAGGACTCAGGATAAAGGCCTGACGGCCGCGAGCGGACCATAACGCGGCGGCCTTCAGGTTTCTTGATGCTGAATCGTGAATCCTTTTTGCTTGGTAGTGTCTGAAATCTGCGTTGGCCGCTAAAAATGGGAGAGCCCCCGCCATTACTGGCGGGGCTGTAACGCGCGCTATCCCCCGCCAGTCATGGCCAGGGGGGCGCGTTGCAAATCAACGTAGATTTCAGACACTACCTTTTGCTTGACTCCTGTGGCGGCTAGTGCTAAGTGTTTAGCATGCCAAGCCTCAAGCTGAGCCGCCGCGAGCGCCAGATTCTGGATATTCTCTACCAGCGCGGCCAAGCCTCCGCCGCCGACGTTCTGGCCGCCATGGAGGACCCTCCCAGCTATTCCGCCGTCCGCGCCATGCTGCGGATTCTCGAAGAAAAAGGCCATGTCCGCCATGAAACCGAGAATTTGAAGTACGTTTACGCCCCCACCGTGCCGCGCGACAAAGCCAAACGGCACGCGGTGAAACATCTGCTCGAAACGTTTTTCGCCGGCTCACCCGAGCAGGCGATGGCCGCGCTGCTGGACGTTTCTTCGCGCCGCCTGACGCCGGAAGACCTCGACCGCATGGGCCGCATGATCGAAGAGGCCAAGAAGGAGGGTAAGTAAATGAACGCGACTTTAGCGCAAATCGCGGTGAAAAGCCTGGCGCTGCTCGGCGCCGCGGTGGTTCTCGGCTGGATGCTGCGAAAAAAATCCGCCGCCGCGCGGCACCTGGCCTGGACCGCGGCGCTTGCCGGACTCCTGGCGCTTCCGTTCTTGAGCGTTTCGCTGCCGTCGATGCATTTCGCGCCCGCGGAAAAAATGCTGGCGCCGGTGGTCACCTTCACCGCCGACGCGACGGCGCGCGCGGATATTACTCCAACCCCGCCCACGCGCGCCGGCCGCGTGAACCCGGCGCGGACGCCGCGTAGTTTCACAAACATTTTTGCGATTCTCTGGGCCATCGGCGCGACCCTCGGCTGTGCCCGCATGGTGCTCGCCTGCGCCGCGGTCATGCGGCTGCGGTCGCGTTCAAGCGTCGCGGCCGGTTCTGAGATGACACAACTTGCGCGCGAGATCGGCCTGCGCCGCGCGGTCGATTTGCGCGAAACATCCGCCGGCTCCATGCCCATGACGGCGGGCTTGCGCCGTCCCACTATTTTTCTTCCCGCGAGCGCATCGCAATGGAGCGCGGAAAAACGCCGCGCGGTGCTGCTGCATGAGCTGGCGCACGTGCGCCGCGGCGACGTCGCGACGCAAATCCTCGCCCGGCTGGCGGTGAGTCTCTATTGGTGGAATCCGCTGGCGTGGTTTGCCTGGCGTGAATTTTTGAAAATGCGCGAGCGTGCGGCCGACGATCTGGTGCTCGAATTGGGCGCCAGCGCCACCGAATACGCGCGCCATTTGCTGGACGTCGCGCGCTCTACGGCCGCGCCCGCTCCGGCGGCGCTCGCGGCAATCGCGATGGCCCAGCCTTCGCAGCTGGAAACGCGCCTCGCCGCGATTCTCGATTCGCGAATTTCCCGCAAAACGCCAGGCCGATTTGCGATCGCATTGAGTGCCGTTGCCGCCGCCGCGATCGTTACGCCGCTGGCCGCCATTCACGCGCAGGACACAACCCCTCCCGCCGATGTGGAGAACACCATTCGCGTCGCCACCAGCCAGAATAATTTCGAAATGCTCGATCGCGCAGCGGAAGGATTCATCAAGAACCGCCAATACGACGCCGCGCAGAAAATGCTCGAAGCTTCGCTTCAGGTGCGCGCCGGCGTGGCCGGGAAACAGAGCCCGACCTACGCCGACGGCCTGGTGAAGCTCGGCGATCTCAACTGGGAACACCTTACCAGTCAAGGCGCCGGCGCCGCCGGCACCGCGACGGAGCGATCCAGAGATTATTATGAACAGGCCGTCGCGCTCGGCGATCGCCCGGAAACCGCGCAGGCGCTGCTTCGTCTGGGCATCTTCAATATCAAGGATGCGTCCAAGGCCGAACCCTACATCCAGCGCTCGATCAATACCGGCGCGAAGGGAGATGTCTATGGCGAGGCGCTGGCGTGGATGGCCGAAATTCGCGACCAGCAGAAGAACACCGCGGAAGCCGAGTCGCTGTTTGCGCGCGCGCAGTCGGCGGTCGAAGACGGCTCGGCGGAGCAGGCGCTGGTGCGCGAAATGTACGCGGCGTTTCTCACCAGCCACGGCCGCAAAGACGAAGCCCAGCCGATTGAGGCGCAGGCCGCGGCATTTCGCGTCAGGGACATCGCCGACCTTTCGCCGACGGCTTTGGACGGCGCCGACGCCAAAAAAATCGGCGGCCGAATCGTTTCTCCGGGCGTGCAAAAGAAGGTCGAGCCCGGATATAACAGGGAAGCCGCGGCTCTGAAGGTGCAAGGCACCGTAACCCTCCGCTGCGTGATCGGACCCGACGGAAAAGCGGGAAACATCACTCTGGTGCGCGGCGTCGGGTTCGGACTTGATGAAAGAGCCATGGACGCCGTTTCGCGATGGACGTTCACTCCGGGCCTCGCCGACGGCACGCCAGTTCCCGTCCTGGCGACCATCGAAGTGAACTTCCGTCTCCTTTAGCGTGGCGCACGCACTCGTTGCGTGCCGCATCGACACTCCTGTCGATGCCTCCTGCCGGGCGTAGAAGCGTCGAGACGAGTCTCGACGCGGCGCGCAAGAGTGCGCACGCCACACGAATTCGGTTTATCCTCGCTGTTTTCGCCGCGACACCCGAATCGATCCCCCACTTGCCTCGATCTAACTCAGTGTGATAGGCAAAAGGCAGGAGTTCCGGCCGGGGACCGGGATCGCACCTATGCAAAACGTGAATCGCAGCCGCGAGGGTGGGGCTGTTCTTGAAAAATGGCTGGTCGCGAAAATCTTTGAAACGATCGGGCCCGCGCCCGTCGCCGTGATCGTCGGCGAGCGCGAATATCCGCCGGCTCAGGGGAAAGTCGAATACCGGGTCCGGGTGCGCGATCTGCGCACGCTGCTCGAGCTGCTGCGCGACCCCGAAACCGGCTTCGGCGAAGCTTACTCGGATGGCCGCGTCCAGGTGGAAGGCGACCTGGTCGGCTTCCTGATCGACGTCTATCGCACCATGAAGGCCGCGCGCTGGTATTCGCGCCTCGGATCGAAATGGATGGAGTGGTGGCAGAACAATACGCCGCGGCGCTCGCGTGATAATATCCATCGCCATTACGATTTAGGGAACGACTTTTACCAATTGTGGCTGGACCGGCAGCTGCTTTATACCTGCGCCTATTTTCCCGACGAGCGCATGACTCTCGAACAGGCGCAGATCGCAAAAATGGATCACATTTGCCGGAAAATGGAGCTTCGCGCCGGCGAAACGGTGGTGGAAGCAGGCTGCGGCTGGGGTGCGCTCGCGCTGCACATGGCGCGAAATTACGGCGTACGCGTCAAAGCCTTCAATATTTCGCGCGAGCAGATCGAATACGCGCGGCGCCGCGGATCGCAGGAAAATCTCACCGGATTTGTGGAATTTATCGAAGACGATTATCGCAATATCTCGGGACAATTCGACGTCTTTGTCTCGGTGGGCATGCTGGAGCACGTCGGCGCGGAGCATTACCGCGAATTCGGCGAGGTCATTCACCGCGCCGTGGGCGACGCCGGCCGCGGCCTGCTGCATTTCATCGGACGCAGCTATCACAGCCATTTCAGCCGCTGGATCCGCAAGCGGATTTTTCCCGGCGCCTATGCTCCTTCGCTGCGCGAGGCGATGCGCGTATTCGAGCCGCGCGGCTATTCGATTCTGGACGCCGAAAACCTGCGCCGCCATTACGCCAAGACCATCGAGCATTGGCTGGCGCGCTTCGAAGCCGCGCGCGGGGAAGTGATCCGCCGCTACGACGCGAGCTTCGAGCGGGCCTGGCGATTATACCTGGCCGGGTCGATCGCCGGATTTGAAACCAACACGCTGCAACTGTTTCAAATCCTCTTCGCCGGCTCCCAATGCCGGCCGCTTTCCTGGACGCGCGATCATCTTTATCGCCCCGCTCACCGGGACCCATGCATTCCTGCGCTGTCCTGATCGTCGGCGGCGGGCCATCCGGATCGGCCTGCGCCTGGAAGCTGCGCCGCGCCGGAATCGAAACAACAATTCTTGATAAAAATGTTTTTCCACGCGATAAGATCTGCGGCGGCTGGATCACGCCGCGCGTGCTGTCGATTCTGGAGATCGATGCCGGGGAATATTCCTCGCAGGGAACGTTGCAGCCGATTACCGCGTTTCGCACCAGCGTGATCGGCGGGCGCGATCGCGAAACGCGATACCGGCAGCCGGTCAGCTACGGAATCCGCCGGCGCGAATTCGATCATTATCTGTTGCGGCGCAGCGGCGCGCACCGGATCGAAGGCGCGGCCCTCGAAACCCTGGAGCGGCGCGGCGATTCCTGGATCGCCAACGGCGCCATCGCGGCGCGAATCGTGGTGGGAGCCGGCGGGCATTTTTGTTCCGTGGCGCGCCTGGTGGGCGCGAAACAACCGGGCGAGCCGGCGATCGTGGCGCAGGAGGTCGAGTTCGAAATGAACGCGGCGCAGATTGCCGCGTGCGCCGTCCGCGCCGACACGCCCGAGCTTTATTTCTGCCGCGACCTGAAAGGCTACGGCTGGTGTTTTCGCAAGCGCGGCGTGCTGAACATCGGCCTGGGCCGCGCCGATCCGCACCGGCTGTCGGCTCACGTTGCCGATTTTCTGAAATGTTTACGCGAGCGCGTCGATTTCGAAATTCCCGCGCCGCGCGGCCACGCCTATCTTCTTTATGGGTCTTCGCCGCGGCGGATCGCCGGCGACGGCTGGCTGCTCATCGGCGACGCGGCGGGGCTTGCCTATCCGCTTAGCGGCGAAGGAATCTTGCCCGCGATTGAATCCGGCTTAATCGCGGCGGACGTGATCGAGTCGGGTAAGATTGCCGAATTTCCGGCGCGCCTGGCGAAACGATTTCATCACACGCCCGGTTGGCTCGAACGCACCGGAGCAAAAATCCCGGAAAATGTTCTGAAACATTTCGCCCCGCGCCTGCTTCGATCAAAATGGTTCGCGCGAGACGTGGTGCTGAACCGCTGGTTTCTTCACTCCGTCAACTGAACACGCCCGCGACCATTCCCCGTCAAACGTCTCGCGCGAAACGAACGATTTCTGCGTGCCCACACGCGTCGTGGAAAGCGCCGCGTAGAGATTGGCGCGCGGGATCGCCTCGGATTCGTCCAGTCCGCTGGCCAGAAAATGCGCCAGGCTGCCGATGAAGGCATCCCCGGCGCCGGTGGTGTCGACGGGCTTTACGGCGAAGGCCGGAAAATGGCGCAGGTGGTTGGGAGTCGCGTAAAGCGAGCCGTTCGCGCCGAGCGTGAGAATGACTCGGGGAACCCCGCGGCCGAGCAGCGCCTGCGCGCATTCGCTCGCCGTGGCGAGGTTGTGGACCGCGATTCCGGTGAGCGCTTCGGCTTCCGTTTCATTGGGGATCAGAAAATCGGCGAACGCCGCAGCCGCGAGATCGATCGGCTGGCCGGGCGCGGGATTGAGAATCGCCGGAACGCCGCGGGCGCGCGCCAGGCGCAGCGTGTGATACACGGTTTGGAGCGGAATCTCCAGTTGCAGAACCACCATGTCGGCCCGTTCTATCAGGCTCGCGTCGACGTCTTCGGGCGTGAGCCGGTCGTTGGCGCCTTTGACCACCAGGATGCGATTCTGGCCTTCGCCATCGACAAAGATCGGCGCGACGCCGCTCGAAACGCCGGGCGTGATCAGAACCCGGCCGGCGTCGATGCCGAAGGATTCGAGATTGCGGACGGTGGCTTCGCCGAACAGATCGTCGCCGACGCGCGCGATCAGGGAAACGTCCGCACCGCACAGGCGCGCCGCGACGGCTTGATTGGCGCCTTTTCCGCCAAATCCCAGGTTGAATTCGCGCCCGAAAATGGTTTCGCCGGGACGCGGGAAATCGTCGGTGAAAGTGGTCAGGTCGATGTTGGCGCTGCCGACCACGACGACGTGAGACATTTCTTCATCGTATCGCCGTTACTTGCCCGTCACCTCGACCACCTCGATGCCGCGCTTTCGCCGGGCTTCGCGCAGGCGCTCGCGACTCCTCGCCGCGTCCGCTTCGCCGCGCGCGCGAATTTCCTCTTCGCTCGCGAGGCGGTGCGTTTTCCCCACCAGCAGCTTCGCCGCCACGCGCGCCGACGCCTCCACCAGACAGCCGTCCTCGCCCGCCACCCACACGAACTCCGGGAGCGATGCGGCCAGCGTATTCACATCGTGCCAGTACTTGCGCAGATCACGCATGTTCGTCACCCCGCAGCGCCCGCGCGATTTCGCGCATCGCCCGCTGCTTGTCCTCGGCGCTCATCCGCGGATGAATGTCTTCCAGCTTGATCGCGCTCTGCTGCCGGCGACCCTCCAGCTCGGCCGCAACCGACCGCCGCAGCTCGTCGAGCGCCGCCGCGTCCAGATCGCGCACCAACGCTCTGAATTTCGTTTTCATCGTTTTTTCCTTTCGTGGTAGGCCCGTTCGATTTCGTCCGCGTTGGCGGAAATCTGAACGGCGATTTTCTTGAGCGCCGCCGCACGCGCCACCAGAGCCCCGGAAACGCCTTTGGACAAGTCGATCGGCAGCACCATTTCTTCAGTGACGGCGTCGCGCACCTGGTCCAGAATTTTTTCCGCGCGCTCCTGCGCGAATCGTTCCAGCGCACGCGACCGCGTCATGGCGCTCCGCGCTTCGCCACGCAACGCCGCGATCTGGGCCAGCGGAATCAGGTGCTCGACGATGCGCTCGATGGCTCGCGTGACCAGCGCGCTCTGGCTTTCGATCGCGATTTCCGCCAGCAATTTTTTGAAATCCGGTTTCTCGCCGGCGCACGCCGAGGCGATCAGCGTCTCGATCGCCGTCTGCGCCGCCGCGGCCGCCTGCTCCCGCAAGACCTTGGCCAGCACGCTCAGCGCGCGCTCGGCTTTTTTCAACACACGGAGCCGTTCGTCCGAGGTTTGTTGCGCGGCGGCGGCTTCGATCACTTCCTTCTGCTGCTCCACGGCGGCGATCGATTCTTCGACGCGTTTTTTCATATCCTGCGCCAGCTGATGTTCGTCACAGGTCGCCACCGCTTCGAGAGTCGGCGTTCTGGCGAGATCAAAACTCATGGGGATCTCCTCTGCCGCGCATGGTACAACGGGGCGCGCCCGCGCGGCGCCGTGTTCCAGGCTCATAGGTCTGAAAACGCGTGCGATATCGGGAAGCCGGTGTAACGTCACCCGCGCGTGGAGGGCGGGATTTGGCCCGCCGAATGCTCCGTGACCGCCAGCGGAGAGACTCGAAATGCTGCGAGATTTCATTTTTCTCATTTTGTTTTTTGCGTTATTCATTGCGTGGCTGATTGTTTGGGCCGCGCTGCACGTGGTTGCCGGCGCGATTCATATTCTGCTCGCGCTGGCGGTGATTTTCCTGGTGATTCATCTGTTCCGGCGTCGTGGCCCGCGCGCGGTGTGACGGTAAAGTCTTCCGGTCATCGGCAGGGTTGGCTGGGTAACCATCAGCGCTGAAGAAATTTCTAATGATCCTTCCCTTCGTTCCGTAGCGTGTCGAGGCTATAGAACGGCGGCGTAGCGGATTCTACGCTGGAATTGACGGACGGCAAAAGATCTGAGGCTTTTAACCGGCCGTCCACGAGGGATTATGTTGCGCAGTCTTTACGCCCTGCTGGACTATAACATTGCCGCGTCGGACGGCGTGCAGGGCCTGGTTCGGGATTTTCTGTTCGACGACGAAAGCTGGATCGTTCACTATCTGGTGGCGGAGACCGCGACTCCTATCGGCGCGCGAAGCGTCTTGATCGCGCCTTTTATGGTCGGCCCTTGCGATTGGGAGACCAAGCGGCTCACCGTGCGATTGACCAGCCAGCAGATTCAGACCAGCCCGCCCCTTGAAGCTGACATGCCCATCGCACGCCAGCGCGAAACCGGTATCAAGCGGCCCGGTTCTCATTTGCGAAGCGTTCGCGAGCTGATCGGATATATGGTCCACACCAGGGACGGCGAAGCCGGAAGAATTGAGGACCTGATCATCGAGGACACGCTGTGGGGCGTTCATCATATCGCCGTGGCGTTGAAGAATTTTCCCCGCTCAGTGTTGCTGTTTCCCGAGCCGGTCCGATCGATTTCCTGGTCCGGCAAAGCGGTGTGGGTGAACCTGCCGCTCCAGGAACTTGAGAGCGCGATGGTTTTCAATCCAGCCTCGCCGGTGAACCACGACCGGGAAGACCGGCACTACGATTATTACGGCCGTCTGGTGAGTCCGCCGCTGCAACACGCGTGAAAGCTCATGCGGTTCGCGACTTTCTTTAGTGTCCTGAATTATCGGGCTTGCGCCCACAGCGGCATGGGCCGTTAAATCTCCAGAATCACCGGCATAATCAACGGCCGGCGCGACGTCTGCTTCACCAGGAATCTCTTCAAATCGGCGCGGATTTTTTCCTGCATCACGCCCCAATCCCCGCGCTCCTCCGCCGTCGACGATTCCAGGGTCTTCAGCACCACCTGCCGCGCTTCCGCCAGCACCTCCGAGCTTTCTTCCATCGACATGAACCCGCGGCTCACGATTTCCGGCAGCGCCTCGCTCTTTCCGGTGTGCTTGTTGATGGCGATAATCGGCAGCACGAACCCGTCTTCCGATAAATGCCGCCGGTCGCGAATCACCATGTCTTCCACCACCTCATCGAGCGTCCCCGAATCAATGCACACGCGCCCCACCGTCACCGTTTCGCCCTTGCGCGCGCCCGCTTCATCGACCTCCAGCGTTTCGCCCGATTCCAGAACGAAGGTTCCTTCCAGTCCCCAGTGACTCAAATGCTGCGCCAGCTGCGCGTGTTTGGCCAACTGCCGGTATTCCCCGTGAATCGGCACGAAATATTTCGGACGAACCAGGTTCAGCACGAGCCGCAACTCCTCCGCGCTGCCGTGGCCGGAAACGTGAATCGGCGGATTCATCGAGCCGTACACCACATCCGCGCCGCGCCGCGCCAGGTGATTCATCATGCGGTAAATCGCTTTTTCGTTACCGGGAATGATGCGCGCGCTCAGCGCGACCAGGTCGCCCGGCTCGATCGACAGCGATTTGTGATTATCCACGGCCACGCGCGACATCGCCGACATCGGCTCGCCCTGCGTTCCTGAAACGATCGCCACCACCTTGTTCGGACTCGATTGCATTACGTCCTGGGGCCGCAGCAAAATTCCGTTGGGGATGGTCAGCAAGCCCAGATCGTGCGCGATCTCCGTGGTCGCCATCATGCTGCGCCCCAGGAACGCGACCTTGCGCCCGTATTCATCGGCCAGATCGACAATCTGCTGCAAACGATGAATCGAGCTGCTGAAACACGTCAGCACCAGCCTCCGCGGCGCGCGCACGAACAAATCTTCCAGGCGCGGCGCGACGGCGCGCTCGCTTTCGGTGTAGCCCGGCCGGTCGACGTTGGTCGAGTCCGACAACAGCAGCAGCACGCCGCGCTTGCCGTAGGCCGCCAGCGTATGCAGATCGAACAATTCGTTATCGGTCGGCGTCGGATCGACCTTGAAATCGCCGGTGTGAATGATCACGCCGAGCGGCGTGGTGATCGCCAGCAAAACGCACTGCACAATCGAGTGCGTGACATGCACAAACTCGACTGAAAACGGACCGATCTCCAGCTTCTCGCCCGGCTTCACCCGGTTCAGGCGCACCTTATCGAGCATCTGGTGTTCTTCGAGGCGCCGCTCCACCAGCGCCAGCGTGAACGCGGTGCCATAGACCGGCACATCGATCTGCGCCAGAAGAAATGGCACCGCGCCGATGTGATCCTCGTGCCCGTGCGTCAGCACCAGCGCGCGCACCTGCCCGGCATGCTCTTCGAGAAATGAAAAATCGGGCGTGACGATATCGACGCCGAGCAGTTCCGCGTCGGGAAACATCATCCCGGCGTCGATTACGATGATGTCATCGCCATAGCGGAGGGCCATCGAGTTCATTCCGAACTCGCCCAACCCGCCCAGCGGAATGATTTGCAATTTTTGGTCTGCCAACTTTAGAGATTACGCGAAAATCGCGTCCACCGGGAAGGAGGCGCCGGGCGCGAAGAACAACGGGATCTGCTGGCCCGCTCCGTAGGTTGTAAACCGGCCGTCGCGCGTGTGCACGTCCACCTCTCTTTTCTGCGGATCAACCACCCAAAACTCCACCGAGCCATTCGCCAGACACAGATTCCGCTTATCTCGTATCTCCGACGCGGTGTTCGAAGGAGAGAGAACCTCGACCACCAGTTCCGGCGCGCCGCGAAAATAATCCTCGCCGCTGGGCGCGTCCCATCGTTGTCTGGTAACGTATGCGACGTCGGCGCGACGGTATTCGGATTCGGGAACAGCCCGAAATCCAAGCTCGAGCGTTACAATGCCGCGATCGCCAGCGGCGGGCATCAGCATCTGAAGCAATCGATACTGCACGCGCATGTGCGTCAACTTGGGTCCCGACACTTGTACGAGTTCTCCATGATGGAGTTCGTAGCGGAACCCCTGCGGCTCGGGGAGTTGAGCAAACTCCTCGAACGTCATCGGCCGTGTCGTCGTCGTGGCCATGACTTAATTATAGAAACCTGGCAATCATAAAAGCGAATTTCTGCGCTGGGGGGACACGATCGCGCGCGGGGCGCTAATACACTCCCGGAATCAGCCGCTTGGTGCTACGGCTATAGTCTTCGTAATCGGGTCCAAAGGCCAGGCGGAGCGCGGCCTCTTCCACGTGAATGCGATACAGCACCGCGAGAGTCGGTGGAACCAGGACAACGGCAAAACAGGCCCAGGTGCGTGCGTGAAGGGCGAGAGCCAGGAGAATCAGTTCCAGACCGAGATAGGAAGGATGACGGACGAGGCTATAGAGTCCGCCTTGCTGGAGTTTTTGTCCGGCGCGCGTCGCTACGTTCGCGCTGAAGGCCCCGCCCAGCGTCACGATTGCCACGACCCGGACTCCCAAACCGAGAACCAAAATCGCAAAGGCCGCCGGCCGCAGCCAGCTGGAACTCCCTGGCATGTCGACTGGAAAGTAGCGGTGCATCCACTCGTCGGTCCTGACCGAGGCAATGATCACAACCCAGAGAATAATCTGCGTCCCGCGATCCTGCACCTTGCCCTCACCCTGGTGGGTTCGGGTGAACACGGCGATGAGGATTTCTCCCGCCAGCCACACAACTGTCAGTGCATTAAAAAAGAATTCGAGATTCATGGTCTCTCTCTCGCTTGACCGCAGGAGAAGAATGCGCTGGACGGCAAGCGGAAAACAGTAGCAGCTGTCATCGGCGAGAGATCACCATGACACCGGTCATAGCTCAAATAGAAACCTACTGCCGCAGCGCCCACGCAAACAGCGAATTCCCCGCCGCGACCGCGACATATTGCCGCCCGTTCACCGAATACGTCATCGGACCCGACCGCACCGGCCCGCCGACCGCCGTCTTCCACAACAGCGACCCGGTCCGCGCATCCAGCGCGTAAAAATATCCTTCGCGCCCGCCGCTGAACAGCAGATCCGTCGCCGTGGTCAGAATGCCGGCGTCGGTCACATCGTCCATGGGGAAATCCCACTTCTTTTCGCCCGTTTTCGGATCGATCGCGCGGATCGCGCCGTACTGCTCGCCTTCTTTCCGATAATTGAACGGACCCGAAGTAATCGGCGCCTTCGTATTCTTCGGCCCTCCGCCGCTGTACAACTGGCCTTCGACATAATCGGCGTCCTGCTTCACATAAAACGACGAATAATCGACCCACGTGGAAATATAAAACAATCCCGTGCGCGGGCTGTACGACGGGTTATACCAGTTCGTCGCGCCCTGATTGCCGGGAAAAATCAGCGTGCCGGTGCGGCTGGTGGCCGCGCTGGGGGCTTTCATCGGCCGGCCGCTTTCGTCAAATCCGGTCATCCAATTCACTTTGACGAACGGTTTGCCCAGCAAGAATTGCCCGGTCTGGCGATCGAGCACATAGAACAGGCCGTTGCGATTGGCCCACATCATCAATTTGCGCGGTTTGCCTTGCCACTCCGCGTCCACCAGCACCGGGACCTGCACCGAATCGTAATCGAACTCGTCGTGCGGAGTGAACTGGTAATACCACTTCAATTTTCCGCTATCGACGTCGAGCGCCACCACGCAATCGCTGTAAAGGTTATCGCCATGGCGCTTATCGCCGTTCCAGTCCGGCCCCGGATTGCCGATGCCCCAGTAAGTTAAATTCAACTGCGGATCGTAAGAACCGGTGACCCACACCGACGCTCCGCCGTGCTGCCAGGAATCGCCTTCCCAGGTTTGATTTCCCGGATCGCCTTTTCCGGGAACGGTGTAGAACCGCCAATCGAGCTTGCCGGTTTTCACGTCATAAGCGCTGATATAACCGCGAATGCCGTATTCGCCGCCGGCCACGCCGATGATGACTTTGTCCTTGATCACCAGCGGCGCGTGCGCGATGGCGTATCCCGCTTTGTCGTTTCCGACTTTGACGTCCCACAGCGGCTTGCCGCTCTTGGCGTCGAGCGCAATCAGATGCGCATCAATGGTGCCCATGAACAGCGTATTTCCGAGCACCGCGACCCCGCGATTCACGCGACCGCAGCAGGGCCGCGCGTCTTTATCGGGGGTGTAGGAATAAACCCAGAACAGCCGGCCTGTAGCCGCGTCCAGCGCCGTGACGTCATTCGGCGCCTGCACCGTGTACATGACGCCGTCGACTACCAGCGGCGTAGCTTCGAATTTTTCGAGCGAATGCGCCTGAAACATCCATTGCAAATCGAGATTTTTCACATTGGCCGGCGTGATCTGCGCGAGCGCGCTGTAACGCTGGCTCATGTAGGAGCCCGAATAGGTCAGCCAGTTCTGCGGCTGTTTGGCCGCGTTCAGCAACTGGTCGGAAGTCACCTGCGCCGGCGACACGCCCGCGGTCAGGACGCTCACGACGAGGACCGCGCAAAACCGAAACATCTATCGCACCCCTTTCAACGAAGCCAGGTAAGTGACCAGATCGGCCATTTCCGCCTTGCTCAACCGTTCCTTATAAGATGGCATCGGCGAATGCAGCGGAACAAATTCCTTCAAATTTGTTCTTTCAAGCGACAGCAGCCGTTCCTTCGAATCGATCAACTGCACGGTGAACGTATCCTGATTGAGAATTCTTCCGGTGATCACGACGCCGTTGCGCAGCACCGCGCGGAAAATGCGGTTCTGCGGCAGCATGGTGGCGTCGGGATCGTCGAGGGTCTTCTCCAGTTCCACCGCCCGGCGCACTGAGCCGATATCGCTCAGGTCCGGACCCAATCCGGAACCTTCCTCGCCGACGGTGTGGCATTTCAAGCACCCGCCTTTGCCTTCAAAAACCGCTTTGCCGCGCGCCGCGTCGCCGCCGGGAGGCAACCCGCCGTCCACCGACGCGAGCGAGTGGAGATAGGCGACGATGGTCCAGGCGTCCTGATCGGTCATGCGCGTCTGCGCGGGCATGCCGGTATCGGGAATGCCGTGCCGAATGATGTTCACGACATCGTCATAAGAGGAAGCGATCTTGAAATGACCGTGCCCCAGATCGATGCCCGGCTCCTGATCGCCTTCCGGTCCATGGCAGTAGATGCAGTTGGCGATGTACAGCCGCTGCCCTACTTCAACGTCGGTCGGAGTGAACTGATGTTGCGCGAATAATATTCCGGCCGCCGCGAGAAAAACCGCAATCCTCGAAATCCCCATGCGTGCCTCACAAAACGCCGCCATCATATCAAATTCGCGAGCGAGAAAACGCGATTCTCCTGACCACGCGTTTCTGCGTGTGGACGAAACCGGCGTTTTTAACCTGGGCGAGACATCTCGTTGGTAAACGAACAGGCGGATCCAAGCCTGCCCCACAAAAAACTTTCGATTGATCGGACGATTAGGGCCATCCGTGCGGTTGCTCGTTTTATTTGGAGCTACGCGCTTCAAGCGATGGCATAATAAAACGCTCCGCGAAAATGCTCGAAATCGAACGGGTGTGGGAACCGAAGAACCGGACGCTTGTTCTGGTCCTGAGCGCGGCGATGATCCTTCTGATCGCCCTGATCGACTGGTGGAGCATGCCGTTCGTTTCGCTCG
Organism: Bryobacteraceae bacterium; assembly: GCA_035507655.1. Classification (GTDB taxonomy): domain Bacteria; phylum Acidobacteriota; class Terriglobia; order Bryobacterales; family Bryobacteraceae; genus Palsa-187. The sequence goes on from DATJNW010000130.1 coordinate 48,750, forward strand.
GCTTTCTCTATCTGTTTCCCATCATGCTGGCGGCCGGATTTCTGCCGCGCTGGGCGGTCGCGTTGTTGGGGGTGAGTTGCGCCATTCTGGCGGAGCTGTTCAGCTCGCTTCAGAAATCCTACACCCGGCTGTCGTTAGAAATGCTGGCCCTGGCCGGCTGCGGTTTATTCGTGGCCGAACTGGTGCGGAATCGGCGCATGACCATGGAGGCGCAGGAGCGATTGCGGATTCTGGTGGAAACCAGCCCGGCCGCGATTGTCACCATCGACGAAAATGGCTTTATCCAGCTCGCCAATCAGGCGGCTAATCAATTGATGGCGCCGGTGGATGGTCCTCTGGTGGGCAATCCGATCGCGGCCTTTCTTCCGGAACTTCATCATGCTCTGCGCTGGGAGAATCAGGCTCCGCCATTCCGGACATCGATGCAGTGCCGCGGCCATCGCGGCAACGGCGAAACGTTTACCGCCGAGGTCTGGTTTTCGACCTACCGCGAAGGACCGAAACCGAGGCTCGCGGCCATTATCGCCGAGGCGACCGAAGAGACCCCGCCGGCAGTTTCGCTGCCGCAGGAAGAAATTCATCTGACGGCGCGGGAACTGGAAGTTCTACGGCTGCTGGTGCAGGGGCTGGCGAATAAAGAGATTGCCAAAGAGATGGCGATTTCCGAGAGCGCGGTGAAAAATACGCTTCAGCAACTGTTCTCGAAGACCTCCGTACGAACGCGCAGTCAACTGGTGCGGGTGGCGCTCGAAACGTATCGCAATCTTCTTTAGGAACTTCGCGGATCGACGAGCCCGGACGGGACTGGGCGTTGTAAAAATTCCTGCGAGCCGAAGGCCCCTTCAAGCGCCATTCGCACCAGTTGTCCGCGCGTCTTTACGCCTCCTTTATGAAACAGGCGCTGCACCACGTTCTTGACCGAGCTTTCCGACAACCCCATTTCTTCGCCAATCGATCGATTGCTCAACCCGCCCAGGATTCCGAGCAGAACGTTTTTCTCGCGATCGTCGATCTGCCGGGGTGAGTTGAGTCCGCGACCCCGGTCGCGATCGATCAATTCGCCGGCGAGCGACTGAATCACCTTTTGATCAATCCAGACATCCCCCGCGGCGACCACGCGAATGGCCTGCACCAGCCGGTCCGGCGCTTCGGATTTGAGAAAAATGCCCGAGGCGCCGAGCTTTAGCGCGACGGCCGATTTTCGGGCGTCCACGGTGCTCGAAATGGCCAGGAAGCGGCCCTGATAGCCGGCCTCACGGGCAGTCGAGATGAATTCCGCCGGATCCGCGTACAGATCGAAGTCGAGCAGAATGACATCCGCGGCGGCGTGCCTCAACACATCGAGAGCTTCGCCGGAGGTGGCGCATTCGCCCGAGATTTCAAAGCCAACCGCGGCCAGGAACCGCGCCAGACTGGCCCGGGACAAGCCCAGGGCGTCGAGCAGGATCACTCGAATCGCGCTCTCTGCGGTGATTTGTTCCATCGTTGCCATCGTTCGTGTAACTAAAATGCTATGCCTAACGAGCGCCGGCGAAAAGAGGTTTAGCCGAAAGAGCGGATGCGCGATCTGAAAGAATGGCCGCCGCGCCAGTCCGCTGGACAGCAGTCGAATGGCGCGTCCGCGATTGATCGAAAGAGCAGCGCCGCATGGACGCACGATCTCTAGTTTTTCGCGCGACCCGGCGGTAGATTCAAGTTTCTGCCGAATGCCCCGGCTTGGCGGCCACGGCCCTCTGGACGAAGATGATGACGCATAGGAAGACGTGTGCGATTCTGTTGGCGGCGATGCTGCCGTTGTTGCACGCGCAGACCGCCCTGAGCTGGGAGCAGATCAAGGAAATTTTCCGCAACTCGAATCCCACGCTCAAAGCCGCGCAGATGAATATCGACGAATCACGCGCCGAAGAGATCACGGCGTTTCTTCGCCCCAATCCCGATTTCAGCCTGACCGCGGACGGCTTTCAAATCGCGCCCAACCAGGGGATTTTCCGGCCGTTGAGCGGAATTTACGAATCGCCGGGGATCAGCTATTTGCACGAACGCGATCACAAACGCGAATTGCGCCGCGACACCGCGCGGGCGTCCACCACCGTCGCCGAGTCGGCGTATCTCGATCAGGAGCGCAATCTTGTTTTCAGTCTGCGGAATGCGTTTGTTTCGCTGTTACAGGCCAAAGCGGTTTTCCTGAACGCCAAAGAAAATCTCGATTATTGGGACCACGAATTGGGTATCAACCGGACACGTTACAACGCGGGCGACCTGGCGCAAGTGGATATGGACCGTCTCGATTTGCAGCGCGTGCAGTTCGAATCCGATTACGAAACCGCGCTGGTGAATATTCGCACCGCGAAAATTCAGCTTCTGATGCTGCTGAATCAGCGGACCCCGATCGAGCGGTTCGACGTCGCCGGCGCCTACGACTTCAACGAATCGTTGAAGCCGCTTCAGGATTTCCGGGACATCGCGCTCGAAACGCGGCCGGATTTGAAAGAGGCGATGCAAAACATCGATCTGGCCAAACTCAACCATCAGCTCGCGGTGGCGAACGGTTCGACAGATCCGACGTTCAGCATGTGGTTCACCAACAACGGGTCGTTCGCCAACCCGTATTCGACCAAGACGATCGGCGGAAGCATCAGTATTCCGCTGCGCATTTACGATCGCAATCAAGGAGAAAAAGCGCGTACCCAGATCGATATCGGACGCAATCAGCAATTGGCGGAAGCAGCAAAGGCGCAGGTGTTTAACGACGTCGATTCGGCCTACTGGACGCTGGTGCAGAACATCAATCTGCTGAAGCCGTACAAGGGCCGCTATCTGCCGCTGGCCACCGATGTTCGCGACAAGATGGCGTTTTCCTTTCAGAACGGCGGCGCTTCGATGCTTGATTTTCTGGACGCGGAGAAAGCGTACCGGGACACGCGGCTGGCATATTTGAACATGATCGGCGCGTATCTGACAGCCGCGGCGCAAATGAACATGGCGGTGGGACGGGAGGTTGTGGAATGAATCGCTCACTTTTGAAGATCGCTCAAGGTATCGGTATCCGCCGCTTCCTTCGGTCGCGGTTCATTGCGGTCCGCAGGCCATCCAGGTGCAGAGAGAATCCGACCATACTTTGGACGGAGCGGCGAGCGGCCGGATTGTTGCGCAATCTCGCTCTCGTTTTGGCGTGCGGATGTCTCGTTTTCCTTGCCGGCTGCGAACGGAACGTTTCCGCGCAGGAACAAGCCGAAGCAAGCACGGGCCCGGTGCCGACCAAGATCGTGCCGGAAATGGATTCGAACAATTTTAAAGTCGACCATCCGGAGCGATTTCCGCTGGCGACGGCGGGCGAGCACGTGGCCGCGCCGGAGTTGAATGTCACCGGGGTGGTGAGTCCCGACGTTTCGCGGCAGGTTCCGGTGCCGTCGCTTGCGACCGGACGCATCGTCGAAATCGACGCGCGGCTGGGCGACGAAGTGAAAAAGGGCCAGCTTCTGTTTAAGGTCCACAGCACCGACATTTCCGGCGCGTATTCCGATTTTCGCCAGGCAGTCAAGAACGAAGAGCTGACCAAAATTCAACTGGAGCGGGCGAAGATTCTGTACGAGCACGGCGCCATTCCGAAAAGTACGCTGGAAATCGCACAAAACGCCGAAGACGACAACGTGATCGTGCTTCAGACCACGAAGGAGCACCTCAGTGTGCTCGGCGCGGACCCGGACCATCCCACCGGAATCGTCAGCGTGTACGCGCCGGTGTCGGGAACGATCACCGATCAGGAGATCACGCAGCAATCGGGCGTGCAGGCGCTGACGGCCCCGAATCCGTTCACCATTTCAGACATGTCCCATGTGTGGATCATGTGCGACGTGTGGGAAAACGATATGGCGCAGGTGCACGTGGGCGAGTATGCCGACATTCATCTGGCGGCGTATCCGAATCGCGTGCTGAAGGGACGAATCAGTAATATTCTGCCGATTATCGATCCGAATATCCGCACCGCCAAAGTGCGGATTGCAGTGGAAAATCCGGGGCTGATGCGGCTCGGGATGTTCGTGACCGCGACGTTCCACGGTTTATCGGTGGAAAAGAACGCGACCGTTCCGGCGACCGCAATTCTTCACCTGCACGATCGGCAGTGGGTTTATACGCCGATCGGAAACGGCAGTTTCAAGCGCGAGGAAGTGGTGGCGGGAAATATGCTACCGGGAAATTTGCAGGAAGTGACTTCGGGATTAAAGCCGGGCGATCAGGTGGTCGCCGACGCGCTGACGTTCCAGAACACGGTTGAGCAATGATCAGGCGGGTTGTCGATTTCGCGCTGCACAACCGTCTTTTCGTGCTGGCGCTGGCGTTGTTGATCGTGGTGGGGGGCGCGGTCGCGTTTCATCTTTTGCCGGTGGACGCGTATCCCGACGTCGCCAACAATTACGTCGAAGTGCTGGCGCAATGGCCCGGAATTTCGGCCGAGCAGATCGAGCAGCAGGTGACCGTGCCGCTCGAAATCGTGATGGCCGGAATGCCCGGCGTGCAAAGCCTGCGATCGTTTTCGCTGTTCGGCCTTTCCGATGTGCAACTGGTGTTTGAGGACGGCACTTCGAATTTCGAAAATCGCGAGCGCGTGCTGGAGCGGATGTCGCAAGTGAATCTGCCGCCCGGCGTGACGCCGCAGCTGGGAACCGACTGGAGTCCCGCGGGACAGATTTATTTCTTCACGCTCGAAAACAGCAACCCGGCTTATGACGTGATGGAGCTGAAATCGCTCGAAGACTGGGTGGTCGAGAAAAATCTGAAGTCGGTGCCCGGCGTGGTCGATGTGGCGAGCTTCGGCGGACCGACGCGCGAATATCAAGTCCGCGTCGATCCCGACAAGCTGATCGATTACGGGTTGAGCATCGGGCAAGTGGAGCAGCAGCTCACAAACAACAACGTCAACGGCGGCGGAAGCTTTATCGAAGCCGGTTTGCAGCAGATCAATATTCGCGAAGTCGGCCTGGTGCGTAATGTTCAGGACATCGAAAACACCGTGATCTTCGCCAAAAACGGTACGCCGCTGCACATCAGGGACATCGCCGTCGTTTCCCAGGGTCCGAAGATCCGGCTGGGCCAATTCGGCCGGTCCACGCGGCGTCCGGATGGAACGCTGATCGATAACGACGACGTGGTTTCCGGCATCGTGCTGCTGCGCAAAGGCGCGGACGCCGATCCGGTACTGCGCGATCTGCACGAAAAGATTAAAGAAATGAACGATCACATCCTGCCCGCCGGCGTAAAGATCGTTCCCTTCATCGATCGCAGCGAACTGGTCAGCTTTACCACCGACACGGTGCTGCACAACCTGACCGAGGGATTCATTCTCGTCGTGATCGTGCTGATGCTGTTGTTGGGGAATCTGCGAGGCGCATTGATCGTCGCGCTGACCATTCCCTTTTCTCTGCTGTTCGCTTCGATTCTTTTGCAGGCGAATCACATTCCCGCGAATCTGCTCTCGCTCGGCGCGCTCGATTTCGGAATGGTGGTTGACGGCGCGGTGGTCATGATCGAAAACATTGTGCGCCATCTTTCGCGTCATGAGCATCAGGACCTGTCGATCCTGGAGCGGATCAACATCTCGGCGCACGAAGTGCAGCGGCCGGTATTCTACGCGATCACCGTCATCATCACCGCGTATCTGCCGATCTTCACCTTGCAACAGGTCGAAGGCCGCCTGTTCCGCCCGATGGCCTGGACCGTCGCATTCGCGCTGCTGGGCGCGGTGATTTTCTCGATGACCGTCGCGCCGGTGCTGGCCAGTTTTTTTTATCGCAAGGAAACCAGAGAAAGGCACAACCCGGCGGTGGTCGGTCTTACCTGGGTTTATCGCCGCGCGGTGAGCTGGACCGTACGCCATCGCTGGGCGATGGTCGGTGTCTGCTGTGTGTCGCTGTTCGGAATGTGGTGGCTGTTGCAGGGTGAGCGCATCGGCTCGGAGTTTCTGCCGCACCTGGATGAAGGCGCGCTGTGGGTGCGCGGAACGCTCGCGGCAAGCGCGGGGCCGACCGAAGGCATTCGCATTTCGAACGAAACGCGGCGCCTGCTCTGTTCCTGGCCGGAAGTCACCGAATGCACCAGCCAGACCGGCCGTCCCGACGACGCCAGCGATCACACCAGTTTTTTCAACACCGAATATTACGTCGGATTAAAGCCGAAAGAGGAGTGGCGTCCCGCGTTTCATCAGAACAAGGATTTGCTGATCGCGTCGATGGATCGCGAACTGGAAAAAATTCCCGGCGTGATCTGGGGATTTTCGCAGCCGATCGAAGACAACATGGAGGAAGCGGTCAGCGGCGTGAAGGGCCAGCTTTCGGCGAAGATTTACGGCGACGATCTGCATGTGCTCGAAGCGAAAGCGGACCAGGTGGAAAAGGTGATGAGCGGAGTGCGCGGCATCACCGATTTAGGGGTGTTCCGCGTCACCGGCCAGCCGAGCGATAACTTCATCGTCGATCGCGATGCCGCGGCGCGGTATCAGATTAACGTCGCCGACGTGCAGGATGCGATCAACACCGCGGTCGGCGGCAACGCGCTGACGCAGGTGTTGCAGGGCGAAGCCCGTTACGATCTGGTGATGCGCTATCTGCCGCAGTTTCGAGATACCAAAGAAGCGATCGAAAATATCCGGCTGCTGGCGCCCACCGGCGAGCGCGTTTCGCTGGCACAACTTTGCAAAGTCGAGGAGCGCGATGAAGGCTCCGAGATTTACCGGCAGGAAAATGAGCGCTACGTCGCGATCAAATACAGCGTACGCGAGCGCGACCTGGGCGGCGCGGTGCGCGAAGCCATCGACAAAGTCGCCAGAGAAGTGCCGCTGCCGCGCGGTTACCACATCAGCTGGGAAGGCGAATATCAGAGCGAAGTGCGCGCCGAGAAGCGCATGTTCATCATCGTTCCCCTGACGGTATTTTTCATTTTTCTGATCATGTATGGCGCCTTTGGATCGGCCAAATGGGCGACGCTGCTGCTGGTAAACGTTTTTGTTTCGCGTCTCGGCGGACTGCTTGCTCTGTATATCACGGGAACCCATTTCAGCGTTTCCGCGGACGTGGGCTTCATGGCGTTGTTCGGAGCTTCGGTGCAGACCGGTCTGGTGATGGTCGATTACATCAATCAGCTGCGCTCGCGAGGCATGCCGATCATGGATGCCGCGATCGAAGGCGCGGTCCGCCGCCTGCGCCCGATCCTGATGACCATGCTGGTGGCCACGCTGGGCCTGTTGCCGGCGGCGATGTCGCACGCCATCGGCTCGGATTCGCAGCGTCCGCTGGCGATCGTGGTGGTGGGCGGCTTGATCGTCGACCTGGTGATGAGCATTTTCCTGCTGCCGACGTTCTACGTGTGGTGGGCGCGCCCGACGGATAAATTGCCGGCGGTGGATGACGCGGGATTGGGGCCGGAATCGCTGGAGCACGCTTAAATGCGGGCTGGTCAGGAAGCCCCGTTCTGACGGGCGAGGCTCTCTTGCGCTTCGGCCTGCTTCTTATCCCGAGACTCGGGACCACACGAGCCCGACATTCACGTCGGCACGCCGAAGCGCGGCAGAATCCAGCGCATTCGCCCGAAATAGGCCGCGACGAAAAGAAGCAGTTCCAGCCAGTCAGGCACGTTATCGTTATTCTCTCATGCGCAGGTGACATATAATGATGCTTCTTCAACAGGAGGTCGAGATGAAGAAAATTCACGCTTCGGTGGCGATGCTCGCTGCGATGATTGTTGTGCGGGCGCAGAACAGCGCGCCGCCGATGCCGCCGGGACCGGATCCCAATTCGCAGTACCGGCTGGGACCCGACTCGCTGCCGCAGGACGGCGTACCTAAGGGCGAGATTCGCGGGCCCTTCGTCATTCCGAGCAAAGTCTATCCGGGAACGCAGCACACCTACTGGATCTACGTTCCCGCGCAGTATGACCCGGCAGCGCCGGCCAGCCTGATGATCTTCCAGGACGGGCAGGCCTTTAAAGATGAAAATGGCGACATCCACGCGCAAAACGTGATGGACAACCTGATCTATCGCCGCGAAATTCCGGTGATGATCGGCGTCTTTATCGATCCTGGGCGCACGCCGCAGCAGCCGGAGCCGACGCTCGCGAACTGGGGCGACCGCGACACCAATCGCCCCACCGAATACAACACGCCCGACGACAAGTACGCGCGCGTGATCGTCGATGAGTTGATGCCGGTGGTGTACAAGGAATACAACATCTCGAAAGATCCGGAGCAGCACGGCATCGGCGGGGCCAGCTCCGGCGCGATCGCGGCGTTTGGAGTGGCTTGGGAACGCCCGGACGATTTTCGAAAAGTGCTGAGCATTGTGGGCAGCTTCGTCAATATCCGCGGTGGGCAGGTGTACGCGGATCGAGTTCTTCAAAGCGAACGCAAGCCGCTGCGCGTGTTCCTGTGCGACGGGCGGAACGACAATCGGGGAATCCGCAACGGCGTCTATGATCAGACCCGGGATTGGTTCTTTCAAAACGTCCGCCTGATGAAGGCGCTGACCGAGAAGGGTTACGACGTCAATTACACCTGGGGCATGAACCGGCACGGCCAGAAAATGGGGGGAGAGATCCTGCCGAGCATGATGCGCTGGCTGTGGCGCGACGGCCCGGTGTCCACGGACCCGAATGATATGGTGGAACGCGGTTTTCGTCAGCCGGCGAAGCGGAATTGAGCCCGCTGCTGTTCTGTCTCTGAAATCCCTTGAATATCTCAGCGCCGGGTTGGAGGGCGGGATTCATCCCGCGGGGACTCCGCAAATCGAATCGGGTGGCGGGGCTGAAGCCGCGCGCGGACTGAAGTCCGCCCTCCGCCGCCACCGGAGGGACTTCGGATGCCGCTGCTGTGGTCACGGCTCAGTTGGTCTGAAACCGGTCGTCGATTTCCACCTGGTAGCCGCTGGCCAGTCGATTGGTTTCATTCGCCATTCCGACCACGGCCATCAGCTCCGCGAATTGCGCGTCGCTCATACCGGCTTTTCGCGCCGACGCGGTGTGCGAGGCGATGCAGTAGCCGCACTGATTGCTGGCGCTGACGGCGACATAGATCATTTCCTTGGTGAGCGCATCGAGCGCGCCCGGCGCCATGATCTGCTTGATCGATTCCCAGGTCCGCCGCAGCGTCGCCGGATCGTGCGCCAGCGCTTTCCAGAAATTGTTGACGTAATCCGTGTTGCGCGTGCGCATGATGTCGTCGTAAACGGCGCGCACCTCGGCGCTCGCGACTGCGTATTCGATCAATCCGAGCGTCGCCATACGCTCAGTTCCGGTTTCCCGGCGGCTCGGTACGTCCGGCGAGCGGCTTCACCACTTCTCCGCCGCACACGCCGACGCCGGTGTTCAGCAGCGCGTTCAGAAAATTGTAGAGCACCGCGTAAACCGTCTGCTCGGTCACCGGCGCGCGATTGGGCAGGCGGAAACTTGCCGGCAGTTCCTTATTGATCTGCAAACGAATCGCGTGCGGCAGCGCGCGGCCGGTGCGGTCGCGCTGGTTGGCGAGCTGGATCGGCGTTTGCAGCACCGCTCCGTTGGCGCCGTCGACATAAAACTGGCAGCGGGAAAACCACCCGAGATTGGCCGGGTCCGCGGCATCGAACAGCAGCAGCGGCGCCTGCCGGCCCTGCGCGTTCAAATCGAGCAGCACGCGGCGGGTATGATCTTCCAGGCGAAACTCGAAGCCGGCCTGGCGCGCGATGTTCTCGATGAACTCGGTGTCCAGCTCCAGCAACAGTAGCTTATGTTCGCCGGCTTTTAAAACCTGCATTCGAGAATCATTCTAGCAGGTTAGTCAAAAACGGCAGTGGTGGCGCGGGCTGGGAGAAGTCGAAGTTTTCAGCAACCCGAAGTTCGGTAGTGCCTGAAATCCGCGTTGATTCGGGACGCGCCCCCGCCATCACTGACAGCCCCGCCAGTCATGGCGGGGGCACTCCATGGTCGCAGCCGCCCGAAGTTCGCGCAATGCGCTCCAGGTATATTGAAATTTACATGGGTGCTCTGGTCCTGTTCGACATCGATGGAACGTTGCTGCGCCGCTCCGGGCCGCATCATCGCGAGGCGCTGGTGCGCGCGGTGCGCTCCGTCACCGGTCTTGAAACCACCACCGAAAACGTGCCGGTGCAGGGCATGCTCGACCGCGATATCGTCGCGGAGATGCTGCGCAACGCGGGCGCGTCGCCGGCGTTCATCCGGAGGCACATGCCACGCGTGGTCACGCGGGCGCAGCACATCTACGCGCGAACCTGTCCCGATCTGCGCCGCCGCGTCTGCCCCGGCGCGCGCATGCTGCTCTATAAACTTTCCCGCCGCGGCGTTCCCGCGGGGCTGGTCACCGGAAACCTTTCGCGCATCGGCTGGAAGAAAATGGAGCGCGCCGGATTGCGGCCCTATCTGCGCTTCGGTGCATTCGCGGAATCGGCCAAGGATCGCGCCGGACTGGTGCGGATCGCGATCCGCCACGCGCGGCGCCAGGGCTGGATCGACCGGCACAGCCCCATTGCGCTGGTGGGCGATCATCCCAACGATATTCGCGCCGCGCGGGCGAATCGCGTGCGCGCAATCGCCGTGGCCACCGGGGTGGTCGGCGCCGTGGAGCTGGCCGAGCATCAACCTGACGTGCTGGTTCCCGACATGCGCGTGCTGACCATGGAGATGCTGCTCGGATCGGGAACCCGCCGATGAAGACGCAGCCATTTTCGGCGAAGCGCGCGCAGGTGGAGTTTCACAATTTCGCTTCGCTCGGCGAACCGGAGCGCAATCTGCGCATCTACGCCGAAGAAAACCAGCGCCGCGGCGGCATTCTGCGCAAGCATCGCGAATTCGCGGGCGAGCTTTCGCCGTTTCTCGAAATCGGCGCCAACGCCGGCCATTCCAGTTACATGCTGGCCAACGAATTCGGCGCGTCCGGATTCGCGCTGGACCTTTCGGCCGATTCGCTGCGCCACGGCCGCGCGCTTCAGGACGCCTGGAAGCTGGATCGCGCGCCGGTGCGGATCGGCGGCGACGCGGCCAATCTGCCGTTTGCCGACGAATCGCTGCGGATGGTCTGCGCGTTTCAAATGCTCAGCCAGTTTCCGGACATCGAAAGCGTGTTCCGCGAAGTGACGCGGGTGCTCGCGCCGGGCGGCATTTTTTTCTTCGCCGAGGAGCCGATGCGCCGCCTGCTTTCGCTGCGCCTGTACCGCTGCCCGTATTACCACAACATGAAACCGTGGGAGCGCTGGCTATATGATCGCGGCTTGCTCGGATTCGTGGCGCGCGACGTGATCGGCGCGCAGCAGGAAGAAAGTTTCGGGATTCGGCAGAATCATCGGATGGGCTTGCGGGATTGGCACGCGCTGGTGCAAAAATATTTCGCCGATCATCGCTATGAGGTTTTCGTCCAGCAGCATGGCTGGGGGGAGCGGATGGTGAAGCGCGCGGCGGTTCGCCTGGATCCGCATCGTTCGGAATGGCGCGCCGCGCGGCTGCTGGGAGGAACGCTCGCGGCGATTTGCAAAAAAGCCGGAAGCTCGGGCGGGGATCGGCCGATCGAAAATTTCGCGATGTTCCTGCGTTGTCCCGATTGCCGCGCCAGGATGGTTTTAAAAAGGGAAGCTCTGTGCTGTTCCGCATGCGATTATCGTGCGCCGGATGAAGGCGGCGTTTTTAACCTGCTGCCGTCGCGCGAGCGCGCCGAACTGTATCCGGGCGAGCGCGACGACATTCTTGACTTTTCGCAACCGGGCCACGAACGGCGTTTACGCGAAGGCTGGTATGAGCTGGAAGGGGTGTTCGGCAACAAGTATCGCTGGATCGGCGCGCGCGCGGTGGCGCATTTGACCCGCGTGAAGAGCGGTCCGCAGCGGCTGCGCATTCGCGGCCACGCGTCGCCGCAGGCGGTTCCCGGCGAGGTGCGCGCGAGGGTGAACGGAACGGCGGCCGGGGACTGGAAAATCGATCGTACGGGATTGTTTATTCTCGAAGCGGATGTACCGGACGCGCCGGAGTACACGGTGGAGATTCAGGCGTCGCCGGTATGGCAGGTGGAAACTGACGATCGCGTGTTTACCGTGAATCTCAGCATGATCCGGCTGGTCGATCGCGAGTGAATACGCCAAGCCCCACCATTACGGGCGCGGATACCCGGCCTTGCGCCGAGCCGGACCGTCAAACCGCTCCCTGTGGCCGCGGTTCAACCTCCGGTCTGCTCCGAAGGCTGCCCGCAGCAGGTATAGAGTAGTAGAAACAGTGATTTTTCGAGCTGCCATTCTGCTGGGCCTCGGCGCGACCATCCTCGGCGCGCACGATATTATCACCACAAAAATCACGTGGTCGAAAGAAATGTCGCGGCTGGTGTATAAGCGCTGCGCGATGTGCCATCGCGACGGCGGAGCGGCCTTTTCGCTGATGACCTATGAAGCCGCGCGTCCGTGGGCCAAGGCGATCAAGGAAGAAGCGCTCGAACGGCGCATGCCTCCGTGGCAGGCGGTGAAAGGCTTCGGCGAGTTCAAAGACGATCGCGGATTGACGCAGGAAGAACTCGAAGTGATCTCGGATTGGGTGGAAGGCGGCGCGCCGGAGGGCGAGCCGAAGTTCCTGCCGCCCGTTCCCAAGCCGGTGGACTGGCTGGATCCGGTGCAACCGGCGCGATCGGCGGAAGTGGACGTCGCGGCGAGCACGAAGCTTCGAGCGGCGGCGCGCGTGGTGGCGATTCGCGCGAAAAATCTGAAAAAAGGCGATTCAGTGCAGGTGCTGGCGATGCGGCCGGATGGCACCTTCGCGCCCCTTCTGTGGATCTACCAGTTCAATCCCGATTTCGCGCGAACGTACTACTACAAAGCGCCTGTGGAATTGACGCCGGGAACCCGGATCGTGATGAGTCCGGAGAACGCGGGCACGTTTGCGCTGTTCACCTCGCTGGAAACTCGGGCCGGGCGATAAGGTCCCGCGGGAGCCACACCATTTTTCACCGTTTTTGCGCAGGTAACGTAAGCTGTCAGGCTTGCGCCCTTCGCGGGATTGCGTCGTGGCACGCAAGCCTGACGGCTTAATCGCTTTGCGCGAACAATTCGAGCAGCGAATCGTCGAGCGACGTCCAACGATCCTGCTCCTGCCAGCAGGCCACCGGCTCGCCGACGTGCAGCGTGCCGTGACCCTCCAGGCAAACCAGTTCGGTGCCGGACCAGCTCAGCAGAATGCATCCGGGGCAGCCGATCTGCGCGGCCAGGCCATAGCGGCGCAGGCACACGCGGCAACGGCGGCGCTGATCGTAAATCGACCAGCTCAGCGCGCCCATCGAGCCCAACAGAAACAGCCAGGTGGATAATGGTTCGGTCGCCAGGTCCGTTCCGCCGAGCATGGTGATGGACGCGGCGCGCGTAAATTCGAGCCCGGCCAGAAGCACGGCGAGGAGCAGCAGCGCGGTTTTCGAGCAGAAAAAAACCGCACGCCCGACGGCGCGCCAGGTGACCGGATTCGCGGCGCTCAGATTGGGCCGCAGCGCGGGAAGAATGGTGCCGATGGCCAGAATCAGCGCCAAAGCGAACGATCCAAAAACGCTGCGCACGCGGTCCGGCACGAAGGAAATCGCGATCAGGCTCGACCACTGATTCACGCCGTGCTTTTGCACCACCGATTCGAGATCGCGCTCCGCCTGCGTTTTGGAAACGTCGGGACGCAGCCGCACCACCACGCCGGTTCTCACGTTGCGATTTTCGTGTGGACCCTCGGTGGTCCACACGCCGATGCGCCGCGTTAAAAACCAGAAGCGGCCATCCAGAACACCGGCGACGCGAAATGTCTTTGTGCCGATCACGATGCTGGCCGGCGTTTTTCCGCCGTAATTCGTGCGCCAGAATTCGTGGCTGAGCACCGCGCAATCACGGCAATCCGAAAACGCATCGGCCAGGCCCAGCAGCGCGAAGAAATTTCCGCTGACTTTCGCGGCCAGCGTCCGCCTGCCGTCGACGGTCTGCTCGGTCCACACGTACGTCGCCGCATCTTCGATCAGACGGCTGTCCGCGCGCCACCATTGCACCCATTCGCGATGAATCCCCCAGCGCGTGGCCAGCGTCGTCCCGCCCTGCGTCACCGTGGCGATGCGGCCGGCGTCGGCGTAAGGCAGCGGCAACAGCACCGCGCGCGTTTCGGGAAGAAAACCACTGGCAACGGCGATCAGCGCCAGCAGCGCGATCAGCGCGGCCAGGCAGAAACCGGCCGATTGCGCGCCGCGCGAAACGGCGCGTTCCACTTTTTCCCGATTCCAGTCGCGCAGCCGATGCCACGCCGCGTCCTGAAACGCGCCGCGCGCGAAACCGACCAGACGCGCGGACGGCTCGTCCCGTTCACGCATCGCCTGCGCGGCGAAATGCAGTTCGGCCAGCCATTCGCGGCGCCACTCGGCGCGTTCCGATCGTGGCACCAGGCAGGCCGCAGTGCGAATCAGAAACGACGCGCGCCGCAGCGGATTCGGAAGAAGATCGCGCCAGTTCACGCGGTTTTTTTTCACGTGTCCTCTCCTTTATTCCGCCGTCAGATTTTCGAGCAGCGGATAGCGCTGCGCGGCCTTAACCAGCGTGCGTTCGCCGGCGCGCGTCAGCCGGTAATAGCGGCGCTGCGGGCGCTGCAATTCCTGGGCGTCGCCGGGTTCCCATTTCGACTGGATCAGCTCGGCCTGCTCCAGGCGGCGCAGAATCGGGTAGACGGTTCCGCTGGGCAAGCCGGTTTTTTCCATGATGTCGAATCCGTAGCGGCAGCCCCCGCTGATCACTTTCAGCACCAGGGCCGCGGTGTGCGTCAGTTTTATGTCGCTCATGACTTCTTTCCGAGGCGGTTGAAAAAGGGGACAGACCACCCGGTCCACGGCCGCTCTGTGTCTGTTCCCTTTGCAACAAACCTTCTGCTCATTCTACCCTATTGAGTAATTCTACATAGGATGATAAACTCGATTCCGTCGATGCTGGAAGTCCGCCACCTCGCGAAGCGCTACAAACGGATCCCCGCCGTAAACGATATCAGCTTCACCATCGGTCCGGGGGAGATTCTTGGCTGCCTGGGGCCGAACGGGGCGGGGAAGAGCACCACCGTGAAAGTGCTGATCGGCCTGATCGAGCCGACGCGCGGCGAAATTTTCTTCAAAGGAAAAGATGTTCGCGCGGACTGGCCGGCGTTTCTGCGCGTGGTCGGTTACGTGCCGGAGGAGCCGAACCTTTATACGCAGCTCACCGGGCGCGAATATCTGCAACTGGTCGGCCGTCTGGGCGGATTGCCGCGCGCGGTGCTCGAAGCGCGGATGGACCGCATGCTGCGCCTGTTTTCGCTGTGGGAGGACCGGCACGTGCTGCTCGCGTCCTATTCGAAAGGCATGCGCCAGAAAATCCTTCTTTCCGGCGCGCTGCTGCACGATCCCGAGCTGCTGATCCTCGACGAGCCTTTTTCCGGTCTGGACGTCAACACCGCGCTGGTGCTGCGCGCGCTGATTCGCGCTCTGGCCGCGGAAGGAAAAATGATTTTCTACAGCTCGCATGTGCTGGAGGTGGTCGAAAAGGTGTGCACCTCGGTGATGATTCTGCGCAAGGGCAGCGCGGTGGCGCACGATCGCGTGGAGCGGCTGCGCGATCTGTTGAGCCAGCCGTCGCTTGAAGCGGTGTTCACGCAGCTCACCCAGCAGGAAGATCCGGAGCGCACGGTGGGCGAGATTCTCGGCGCGATGCGGAGCTGAATGATGCTGCTGCTGGTCCTGATCGCGATTATCGTTTTGTGGAATGCGCCGCGGGTGGTGGAAAAGGCCGCCGAACGGCTGCGCGGCTGGTTGGGTGAAACCCATGCGCGTCATTTCGAGCTGTGCCGGCATTTTTTCCTTCGCTTTTTCGATAGCGACCTGATTTCCGACCCGTCGCAGGCCCGCGTGGTGGCCGGCGGCGCGATCGGAATTCTGGTTTCGCTCAGCCTGATTTTCGGCCAGGCGTATTATCACAAGTACCGGATGCTCGGGAGTCTCGATTCGCCGGAGCCGTTCGAGAGCGCGGTTTTGGGCGACGTGTTGTTTCTGGTGACGCTGGCGATGGTCGCGGCGGCGCTGTTCACCACGCTGGAATGGCCGGCGTTGTTTCCCGCTTTGCGCGATTATCTGGCTCTGGCGTCGCTTCCGGTGCTCATGCGGGAAATTTTCGCCGCGAAATTTCTGGCGCTGCTGGCCGTCGCGATCGTGGTGATCGCCGCGGCCGCGCTGCCGCCGAGCGTCATCATCCCCGCGATGATGTCCGGCCCTTACGCGGCGGGCTGCGGACGGCACGTTCCCGGAATTTTCGTCGCGTCCGTGCTCGGCGGATGGTTCGTATTCTTCACTTTGGTCGCGATACAGGGAGCGCTGCTCAATCTGCTGCCGGTGGCGCAGTTTCCGCGCGTTTCACTGGCCGTTCAGGGAATTTTGCTGGCCGCGCTGTTGGCGGGATTGCCGTTCGTTTTCTCCATCCCGACTTTTTTTAACGGCATCGCCGGGCTGCCGGCGTGGTCCGCCTACGCGCCGCCGTTCTGGTTTTTCGCGATCGATCAGCTGATTTTCGGCGCGCACGACGCTGCCATCGTGCACCTGGCGCGAATCGCCGCCGCCGCGCTGATTCTATCCGCCGCGGCAGCCGTCGCGAACTATCTGTGGAGCTATCGCCGCCATCGCATTCGCGTGCTCGAAGCGCCATCGCTTGAAAGCGCGGCCTCACGTTTCTCCTGGCCGGCCGCGGCCGGCCAACGTCTGGTTCCCGGTGCGCGCGCTCTCGGCGTCTTCAGCTTCACCTGGAAAAGTCTGGCGCGCAGCCGGCAGCATCGCCTGATTCTGATCACTTTCGGCGCCGTGGCCGTCGCGTTGATCTCGGAAGGATTCGCGAATCTGATTTTCGATGGCGGCCTGCGAACCTTTGCGGTCGCGAGCGAAGGCACGCGCGAAGCGGTGATCGCCATTCCGCTGGCGCTTTCCCTGCTGCTGATCGGAGGATTGCGCTACGTTTTCCGCCTTCCGGTGGAGCTTCGCGCCAACTGGATTTTCCGCATCACCGCGCCGGGCCACGCGATGGAACTCTCTTCGGCCATTGAGCTTTTCCTTTTCTACTGCGGCGCGCTCCCGGTGGCGATTCTCACTCTGCCCATGGAGACAACCTTGCTTGGCGCGCGCACCGGCTTGGAAGTCACGCTGCTCTGTTTTCTGACATCCGCGCTGCTGATTGAAGCTTTGCTGGTGAGCTTCGAAAAAATCCCGTTCACCTCATCCTATTTGCCCGGCCGGCGGACTTTGATCCAAACCGTGATCGTCTGTTCGATCATCGCCGCGGGTTATATCGGCGGACTGGCCGCGCTGGTGAGTCTGCTCATAAGATCGCTGACGTCCGGTTCGATCGTCGCCGCGATTCTCGGCGCCGCGTGGTGGACCATCCGCCGCGCGCGCCGCGACTCCCACCGGAATCTCCATTTTGAATTCGAAGATCGCGTGGAGACTGTGGTGCAGCTTCTCGGCATTGAGCGGGAATAATTCAAGGCAGGGGTCCTGCCGGCGGCGTCTGCCGCGCGGCGATAAAACGATCGCCTGCCGCAGTTTGTTGACGGCGACCAACGCGGTCTAGCCCTTCTTGACTTCGATCCGCATCCCGTAGAACGATCTCCACACGAAGAACAGCGACACCAGCAGGAACAGCACCGCCAGACTGGTGCTCAGGCCGGTGCCCTGTTTTTCCGATAACGAAACCGCCAGCTCCACGGCGAGCAGCCCGAACAGCGTAGTGAACTTTATGATCGGGTTCAGCGCCACGCTGGACGTGTCCTTGAACGGATCGCCCACGGTATCGCCGACCACGGTTGCATCATGCAGCGCCGTGCCCTTGGCTTTCAAATCCACTTCCACAATTTTTTTGGCGTTGTCCCAGGCGCCGCCCGCGTTGGCCATGAAAATGGCCTGATACAAACCGAACAGCGCGATCGAGATCAGGTAGCCGATGAAGAAGAACGGTTCAAAGAACGCGAAAGCCAGGGCGGAGAAGAACACCACCAGGAAGATATTGAGCATGCCCTTCTGGGCGTACTGCGTGCAGATTTCGACGACTTTTTTCGAATCGGAAATGGAGGCCTTGGTGGCGCCTTCCAGCTTGATGTTGGCCTTGATGAACTCGACGGCGCGATAGGCGCCGGTGGTCACCGCCTGGGTGGATGCGCCGGTGAACCAGTAAACGACCGCTCCGCCGGTGATCAGACCGAGCAAAAACGGCGAATACAGAAGCGAAAGATGATCCAGGTTCTGTGTGAGCTGGTGCGTCAGGCTCATGATGATCGAAAAGATCATGGTGGTCGCGCCGACCACCGCGGTTCCGATCAGCACCGGCTTCGCGGTCGCTTTAAAGGTGTTGCCCGCGCCGTCGTTTTCTTCCAGGTGATGCTTGGCTTTTTCGAAATCAACCTCGAAGCCGTATTTATCCTTGAGCTGTTTTTGAATTCCGGGTAGCGTTTCGATGACGCTCAACTCGTAGATCGACTGCGCATTATCGGTCACCGGGCCGTAGGAGTCCACCGCGATGGTCACCGGTCCCATGCCCAGGAATCCGAACGCCACCAGGCCGAACGCGAACACCGCGGGAGCCTTCATCAGACTGTCGAGGCCATAGGTGCTGACCGCGTACCCGATGGTCATCAGCGACATCATCGAAAGGCCCAGCCAGTAGGCGCTGAAATTTCCCGCGACGAATCCCGAAAGAATGTTCAGCGACGCGCCGCCTTCGCGCGAGCTGGTGACCACTTCGGCGACGTGCCGCGAATCCATCGAGGTGAACACCTTCACCAACTCGGGAATCACCGCGCCGGCCAGCGTGCCGCAGGTGATGATCGTCGAAAGTTTCCACCACATCGTCGGATCGCCGCCGATATCGGAGATCGTCAGATAAGAGAACAGATAGGTCAGGCTGATCGAAATGCAGGAGGTGAGCCAGACCAGCGAGGTCAGCGGATGCTCGTAATTCATCTTGTCGGCATTGCTGTATTTGGCGCGCGCAAACGCGTCGTTGATGAAATAGCTGAGGCCGCTGGCGATCAGCATGACCACGCGCAGCGCGAAAATCCAGACCAGCAGATCCACCTTGATGATGTCGTTGTTGACCGCGAGCAGAATGAACGTAATTAACGCGACTCCGGTGACGCCGTAGGTTTCAAAACCGTCGGCTGAAGGGCCCACCGAATCGCCCGCGTTGTCGCCGGTGCAATCGGCGATCACGCCGGGGTTGCGCGCGTCGTCTTCTTTAATCTTGAAAACAATCTTCATCAGGTCCGCGCCGATGTCGGCGATCTTGGTGAAAATTCCGCCGGCCACGCGCAGCGCCGCCGCGCCCAACGATTCGCCGATGGCGAATCCGATAAAGCAGGGGCCGGCATAATCGCCCGGCACGAACAACAAAATGCACAGCATCATGAACAGCTCCACGCTGATCAGCAGCATGCCGATGCTCATTCCGGCTTTGAGCGGAATGGCGTAGCAGGGGAACGGTTTTCCGCGCAGGCTGGCGAACGCGGTCCGGGAATTGGCAAAGGTATTCACGCGGATGCCGAACCAGGCCACGCCGTAGCTGCCGCAGATGCCCAGGATGCTGAAGGCGAGAATGATCAGCACGCGCGCCGCTTCCATCCCGCTGAGGACACCGTAGTACAACACGATCACGATCCCGATGAAGATCTCCAGCAGCGCCAGGAACTTTCCTTGCGTGATCAGGTATGTCTTACACGTTTCATAAATCAGCTCCGACATCTCCAGCATCGATTCATGAACCGGCAGATCGCGAACGTTGGTGTACATCATGAGGGCGAACGCAAACCCCAACAGGCAAACGCCGAGTCCGATTTCGAGCAGGGTGCTGCCGTTCATTCCTCCGACAAACGGCTGATCGAGCGGCGGGAGCTTGAGCTCGGCTTCGCCGCCTTGCTGCGCGAACACCGGCGTGGACAGCGACGCCGTCAAAAAAATCAGAATCAAAATGGGGAGCGCGCGCCGGCAAGCGGCGGACAACGCGGTCATGAGCATCCTCAAAAAACCTCCACTACACTAGACATGTTAGACTCTGGCCGCACCGCTTTTTGACAAAGGATGCGTATCGAGCGAGAGCCTGTCCGCCCCATCGGGCGAGGACAGGCCAAAAGGCTACGATAGCGCAGCCGAAACATCTTCGCAATATGTGTTTTTATGCTTCCGAGAGGGCAAATTCCGCAGCTTAGTCTATCTTACCTTGAGAATCTTCAGCTTGAACCTGGCGGTAGTGCCTGAAATCTGCGTTGATTCGGGATGCGCCCCCCGCCAGGACTTGCGGGGCTATAACTGGTACTACAGCCCCGCCAGTCATGGCGGGGGCTCTCCATGCTTCAGGATCACAGGCACTACCAACCTGGCCACCGCCCTTTCTTTATTGCTCCAGTTCGATTGCTTCCACGTCGCCGAAATTCCCCAGGCTCCGCGCCCGCCATTGCGAAAAATCCCGATGCGCCAGAAACCATCCCTTCCAGAAGCGGACATTCGCGTCTCCGCCGTAAATCGCGAACCGCTTCGACTGCTCCAGCTCCGGCAGCAGCTTCGCCGCGTAGGATTCGGCTTCCGATGAAGTATGAAATGGGAAAAGAAATACCGGCTGGCGAAGCCGATAGCAATCAAGGTGGGCGTAAAGAAATCCCGGAAGGGGATAATCCGGCCGCCACTCCGGCCACTTTGCTTCGATAAACGGACTCGGCGCGATCACCGGTGTACCGGCTGGCAATGCGTTCAGCGCGGCTGCGGCGCCGCGCCAGTCCGACCCCGGCCATGGCTCTGGGCGCACGCCATACCAGGCGAGCACGCCCACCCCTAGCGCCAGCGCCGCCGGTTTCCATTGCCGTTTCGGGAGAAAATAAGCGGCCGCGCAGGTCGCGGCCAGCGCCGCGCCGGGCAGCGCGATCGAATAATAGCGCCGCACGAAGACGCTGTTTCCCGTGGCTTGCGAAAAGACGAACAACCCCAGCAGCGGAATCAGCCACCACGCGGCGGCCAGCGTCACGGCTGAAAGTTGCGCCGGCGCCTTTTCGCTTTTCGCGCGGGCGAAACGGCTGACGATCCACGCTCCGGCGCCCACTTCGAACATCATCTTGAATTGCATCGCGCGGAGCAGTTGGCCGAACGTCGGCTGGTCGACGATCACGTGCGCGCCCGCCTGACGGTTCAACGCGATCGCCTCAATCGCCACCGGCAGCAGCAAAATGCCCAGCGCGGCGAATCCGGCGAGGGCATTGAACCAGGTCACCGGCGTTTCGCGGCGATGCAGCCGGACCATCGCATACAGCGCCAGCGCGAGGTAAACCGGCCAGAAAATCAACTGGACTCGCCAGATGAGCGCGGCCAGAATAACGAACGCGATCGCCTCGCGCCAGCGCGCGGAGTCGAGCCAGCGAACCAGGAACAGTGTCGCCGCGGCCATCACCAGAAATCCCAGGGCGTACGGGCGGGCATCGGGAGCTTCCCAGTTCAGCGCTTTGCATCCGAAACAGGCGAACACGGCGAACCACCCGGCTTGCGGATGAATCAATCGCGCCGCGAGCCGCCCGATGAACCACAACATGGCCAGCGAAAACAGAATCGACGGGAGACGGTAAGCGATTTCGCGCGTCCCGAAAATTTTATCGGCGGCCCACGCGACGCCGTAATAGATCGATTTCGGCACCTGCGGCGCAACCGCCAGCGACGGATCGTTCGCGCCGTGATGGACCACAAACGCCGTCACCATTTCGTCCACCCAGAAGCTGGAGCGGATCTGTGCGACCCACAGGCGCGCGGCGACGATCGCCAGCAGCAGCGCCAGCGCAACATTGATTCGGGTTGGGACAAATTTCAACATTGACGTAGACGCACCGCGAAATCGCCGGTTGACAACAAAATAGCAGTGGCCCATTTGCCGTGGGTGCGAAAATAGAAATATCGAGCTGCGCCAACGAGTCTCGGAACTGCCGCAGGAACCGGGCGTGTACCTGTATAAAGACGCGCACGGAACGGTCATTTACGTCGGCAAGGCGAAAAATCTGCGGGCGCGGGTGCGTTCGTACTTCAATGACGACCGCCTGGCCGACATCAAGACCGGCACCTTGATCGGCGAGGCGCGCGACATCGAATTTATTCAGGTCGACAACGAAAAAGAGGCGCTGGCGCTTGAAAACAATCTGATCAAACAGTGGAAGCCGCGCTACAACATTCTGCTGCGCGACGACAAAACCTATCCCTACATCAAGCTCACCAAGGAACGTTTTCCCCGGGTTTACGTTACGCGCCGCCTGAAAAAAGACGGCTCGTCTTATTACGGCCCGTATTTTCCGGGCAACCTGGCGCACCGGCTCGTGCATTTTATTCATCGCCATTTTAAAGTTCCCTCCTGCAACGTCGACCTGACGCGCAAACATACCCATCCCTGCCTGGAATTTCACATTCATCGCTGCCTGGGTCCCTGCGTCGAGGGGTTGACCAACGACGCCGAATATCAGGAAGCGGTGCGCCGCGTCCGGTTATTTCTCGAAGGCCGGCACAAGGATTTATCGCGCGAATTGCGCGCGCGCATCGAAGCGCTCAGCGCGGAAATGCGTTTCGAAGAAGCCGGCGCGTTGGCCGATCTGCTGCGCACCGTTGAAGAAATGGGCGAGAAGCAGAAAATGGCCGCGGTCGAAGGCAACGACACCGATATTTTCGCGTACTACGCGGAGCCGCCCCTGGTCGCGGTCAATCTTTTTCACCTGCGCGGCGGCCATATCGTCGACCGGCGCGAATTTTTTTGGGAAGACCAGATTCATTTCGATCCAGCCGAGTTTTTTTCGTCGCTGCTCAAACAGGTTTATCTGGACGATCCCTATATTCCGGCGTCCATTCACGTGCCGGTCGAGTTCGAAGACTGCGCGGTTCTCGAAGAGTTTTTGTCCGAAAAGCGCGGACGAAAGGTCGAAATTCACACCCCGCAGCGCGGGCAGAAGCGAGCCATGATCGAGCTGGTCGAATCCAACGCCAGGCACAGTTTCGAGCAGCGTTTTCGCGTGATGAAGCCGTCGTCGGCGGCGATTCAGCAAGCCTTACAGGATGTGCTGGGGCTGGAAACGGCGCCCCAGCGCATCGAGTGCTTCGATATTTCGCACATTCAGGGCACCGACAAAGTGGCCAGCATGGTGGTGTGGGAAGAGGGGCGGATGAAAAAATCGGATTACCGGAAATTTATCATTCGCACGGTTGAAGGCAACGACGATTTCGCGTCGATGCGCGAAGTGATCACGCGGCGCTACGGGCGATTGAAAGAAGAAGGCGTGGAACGGCCCGATTCAAACCAAAAGTGCCTGGTGCTGGTCGACGGCGGACTCGGCCAGTTGCACGCCGCGGCGGGCGCGCTTGAAGCGCTGGGTATCACCGATCAGCCGCTGGCGTCGATCGCCAAACGCGAAGAGTGGATTTACGTTTACGGCCAGGAAGATGAGCCGGTGATTCTCGATAAATTTTCGCCGGTGCTGCACCTGGTGCAGATGGTCCGCGACGAAGCGCATCGTTTCGCGGTGACGTTTCATCGCACGCGGCGCAATGCCAGCCGCTTGCGCAGCGAACTGGGTGAAATTCCCGGCGTCGGCGAAAAGACGGTGGCGAAATTATTGCGCCATTTCGGAAGCCTGGAACGGGTGCGCAACGCGCGCGAAACCGAGATCGCCGAAGTGATCGGCCGCGCGGCGGCGAAGCGAGTGGTGCAGGGCATCGGCGCGATGGAGCCGAGTGCCGATCCGGCGCCGAAGCCGGTCGCGTAAAAGGTGTGCGTGGCCCGGATCGTCAGCGCCGGCGACCATCTGCAAATCAAGCCGCTACTGAACGGTGACCAGCGTTCCAGCCTGCGTCGTCAAGCCACCGTAGGTCGCGGTTATTGGCTGATCGCCGCCCGCGAGCGATGACGGCACCGTCACGTTGAACTGAAACAGGCCCGGTGAAATAAGCCCGGCAAAGGATACCAGGCACGCCCATTTCAGAGAAAAAGCGGCCAACCGGGCTACCCGAAACCGCTCCCGTTGAAGGCTCGTGCTCCGCTTCAGCAATTTGAAAATCATCGTTGACGACCTCCCATGAGTTTTTAGGGTTCATAAATCCCCAAGGTATTACGCACAATTTTCCGGCATTTTGGCTCGCATTTCATTAAAATCCTGGGTTTTGCGGCAGGCGCAACAGTTCTGACGGCAGCTTTGGCCGCGATGCGGATTCCGGGCGCGCCGCGAAGAACTGGTTAGCGGGCGCCTTCGATCACGCCGCGCAGCGCGGCGGCGAGACTGTGAACCGAATCGGCGCTGGCGTGGAGCTGCTCGGCCGCGCTGGCGGTCTGCTCGGACGCGGCGGCTTGCGCCTGGGTGATCTGGTTGAGCTGTAAAACCGCAGTGTTGATTTGCGAGATTCCTTCGGTCTGCGCTTCGACCGACGCGGTGATCCCGGCGATGGCGGAGTTGACGGATTCAATTTTGCGGACGACGCCGCTGAGGGCCTCCGTCAGGCGAGCGCTGATGGCGCGCCCCTGTTCGCTGCTGGCGAGCGAGCGCGCGATGATCCCGGCGGTTTCCCGGGCCGCGCCTGAGGCCCGTTGTGCGAGGCTTCGGACTTCGTCGGCGACGACGCTGAATCCGGCTCCGGCTTCGCCCGCGCGCGCGGCTTCGACGGCGGCGTTCAAGGCGAGGATGTTGGTCTGGAAGGCGATCTCCTCGATCGATTTCATGATCCGGGCGACGTCGCGCGCGGAACTGTCGATCTGTTGCATGGCGTTGTTCATTTCACTCATCTGGCGATCGCCTTCGCGCACCACCTGGCCGACGGAATCGACCAGTTGACGGATGCTCTGCGCGTTCGCGGTGGTGTGCTGGGAGTGGACCCGAAGCTGTTCGAGGGAGGCGCTGGTCTGCTCGGCCGAAGCGGCTTCTTCCATGGTGCGCGAAGCGACGTGCTGGCTGGCCGTGGCCACCTGGCCGGCGGCGCTGCCGGTTTCGTCGGCGACCTGATTGAGGTCGGCCGCGGCGCGGCGGATGGGAACGACAATCGAGCGCGTCACCAGGTAACAGAAGAGCATGGAGAGGATCAGGTCAACGCCAGTGATCAGGAAAATGAAATTGCGCCCGCGGCGGACGCCGGCGTCGATATTGTCGACATAGGCGCCGGCGCCGACAATCCAGCCCCACTCCGGATACAGCTTGACGTAGGAGATCTTGGCAACGGGCTGGGTCTGGCCCGGCTTGGGCCACATGTAATGAACCACGCCTTCGCCGTGTTCCTTGCACGCGCGGGCCATTTCGGCAAAAAGGGCCACGCCGTTCGGATCGCGATAATCGGAGATATCCTTGCCATCGAGTGACGGATTGGTGGGATGCATAATCATGAACGGACGCTGATCCATGATCCAGACGTAGTTGTCATTTTCAAATCGCACCTGTCGCAGGGCTTCTCGGGCGGCCAATTGCGCTTGCGGGCGCGACATGGCGCCGGAGGCGGCGAGCTGGCCGTAGTAGCGCAAAACGCTCGAGGCCGATTCGACGACGTGGCGCATGTCGTCCGCCTTCATGCTATAGTTGGTGGTCCTCTGCGCCGGCAGCAACCACGTCAGTAAAGCAATGGGAAAACCGATCGTGAGGACCGTCCCCATCAGAAGGATCTTGGCTGACAGCTTCAATCCTTCGAATCTGCGGCGCAAGCCGGAAAACATAAATCCGATGGCCCCGTTCCTGACAGGGTGCTGAAAAAGGGACAGACTGCTCTGTCCCCGCCTCTACGTTATTCATGCCGCGTGCGACCATGGCCGTAGACAGAGCGGTCTGTCCCCTTTTTCAGCACCCTGCTAAAGGACAAATCGGCCGGGGACCGGATTTTATGAGCCGCACTATTTCGCAGCCGCGCTGATTTGGCACGGGCTTCTGGAGCGGCGCCGCTCGTCGAGATGGCTGCCGCTGGATCTTAACGCATTTCGGCGGGCGGCAATTTCAAGCGAATCAGAGACTCCACCCTGCTCCAGACCACCGGGTCCGATTCAATTTCGATGTGCGGTCTCATGAACAGCCGCGCATACCAGGGATAGCCCGCGCAGTCGACCGGGTGAGCTTTATAGCCAAATCGAAAATTGCCAAGAATTCGCGTACGCGAAGAGTCATCCGCGTAAATTCGCGGCTCGCCGTGCAGCAACCCGTCGCGTTGATAAAAATTGACGGCCTGCGCGACATTGGCCGGAATGGAGCGATCATTCTCGCCGGGCTTGGCGACGCTGTCCACCTGAATCGTGAGCAGCACGGGAATGCCTCTCCGGCCGAGGGCGCGCGCCAGCGTAACCGTTTCCGACGCGCCCCAACTGTGCCCATAAATGATGATGCGCGCGCGATCTTTTTCCGCCTCTGACAATCCGCCGTCGTGATTGGCGTCGAGGAGCGCGAGAATCTCCCGGCGCGCCTCGCGTCCATGCCGGTTTTCAAACATTCGCACCTGGACGCCGCTGGGGTAATCCTCCCGTAGACGCGCGGCGAGCTGAACCTCGGAATGAATGGCGTTGGTATGCCCAACCATGCCGCCGACGAAACCGATCACGATGTCGGTCGCCGGCAGTCGCAAATCGTTCGCAAAAGCGGAGAGATCGGCGCAGAGCATTACCAGCGGAAGCAGAAACAGGTTGCGGAGGGGGTACATCATGAAAACTGCCGGCCGCCCGAGCGGCGTGTGTAACCCCGATTGTACCATCGGTCGCCGGGCGTGCTCAGTTTTTGGCCGGCGTTTTCAGTTCAATCGCAGATTTGAGCGACCTGCGTCCGCTGATTTTGCCCCCGCTGCTTTGCCCCTTCAGTTCTTGGGCGATCGTATCCGGCTGGGCCTCGGGATCATCGGCGCTGGCAACGCGGCGCGGATTGAAATGGCCGTCCTCAAGCCAGGCAAATGCGAGGCTTCCTCCGAAGTAAGGATGCAGCACGGCCAATGGAGCCAGGGGAACAATGTACTTCTTGGACTTCAAGATCGACTCCAGAACACCGCGTACCGGTTTGCTGCGCGGTGCGGTGCCGGGAACCTGCGGAATCACGAAACTGGTCATTTCCAGGCGAGGATGTTTGTTGGCGAAATGCACCAGGCACTTCGCGGCCTGCTTCGGCGTCATGATTCCCACGTCCGCCACCAGACTGCGGTGAACCAGCCTTGGATAGTAAAAATCGATCACATTCCGCGCGAAGTCCGCGCAGTTGTGGAACAGAAGATTGAAGTGGCTCTTGTTGTGCCGGCGATTGAATGCCCGGATGAATCGCTCGTCCCGCGCGGGCGTGGTGGGCAGTTCGAAACTGTAGATGGTCCGATCGTAGGCCGCGCCGACCAGTTGGATCCAGTCGCCTTTCGGCATGGTTCCCCCGGGACCGTCGGCCGCGACCCGCTCCAGGTATTTGCGCCGATAAGCGTCGCGCAGCCGCGCAATCTGCGCCGGATCGACCTGCGCCGGGACCTGATCCGGGCGATCCACCGCGTACAAGTATGGAATCAGCGGAATCGCCAGCCAGTCGTAGCCGTCGACACGATAATAGCGGCTCAACACCACACCGGTTTCGCCGGGCCGGCAGCGGCGCAAGGAAACCGGAGACGCCGCGCAAACTCGCGACAGGTAAATTGAGGCGTGTCCGGTAGGATTCATGCCGCCGAAATCGCCGAACGGCTCTTCGAGGAACAGCGCGACACTCGCCTGCGCCACCGGCGCCACCGCCAGCGAGACGAGAAGAAACCAGAAAAAACCTCGCGAAAACCTCACACTCGTTGGACTGTTCCGGAAGCACTCTCGCACGTAAAATCGTCAAGGGTTGCAAGAATTTAATGCAAACAAGGAACGATTCTCCGGTTATTCTCCCGGCAAGAGGGGAGCGCTTCGCGGCGGTGAGATGCGGCAAACAAATTGCAGCTTCATTCGAAGGTTTGCGAAATGCGGACCACCTCCCTATTGCGAGCGGCCTTGCTTTTGCAAGGCGCGGGTATCGCTCGCGCCGGCGTGACGCTCCTTTTGGAGGAGCCCTTTGGCGCATTTTGGAGCATGAATCCCGCGCATTCGGCGATCTACCTTTCGCGCGCGTGCGCCGCATCGCCCACCCGCCTGCGTTCCTGCGTAGCCGGCGAACCAGGAGTCGTCATCAGCCGGTATCACCGCATCCCCCCCTATGATTGGGTGGCGATGCCGGTGATCCCCTATTTCTACGCCGTGGAACACGAGGACCGGATTCCCGCGACCGTCACGCGCGACGGGGCCGCCAGACTTCAGGACGCCTATCGCCGGGCGCACCTGGAAGAAATCGCGCCGGATCAAAATGGCCGTCCGCCGTCAGGAGACTGGAGGCAGCTGCTCGGCGAATCCTATGCGCGGACGATTTACGGCTTCACCATCCAAACGACCGCGCAACAGGACGAGGAGCTGATCAGAATGCTCGATTCGCGCCCGAACCGGAATCGCTTCAACATTGTGTTTCGCAACTGTGCCGACTTCGTCCGCGAGATTC
This sequence comes from Bryobacteraceae bacterium, assembly GCA_035507655.1. Lineage (GTDB taxonomy): Bacteria > Acidobacteriota > Terriglobia > Bryobacterales > Bryobacteraceae > Palsa-187. The sequence continues at coordinate 77,271 of DATJNW010000130.1, forward strand.
TCGACTTCTACTATGCGCCGTTCAGCGCGGCGTCTTTCCTGATTTCGGGATCATGACGCCGCGGCATGCGGCAGCATGCCTGGTGCATTACAGCCGGCGCCACCGCGACCTTGCCTTTTCGGCCTTTGTGATCCCTCAGGTGCCCGGTGCGATAGCGCGCAGCAAAGCGATCCACGGATTCCTGTCCGGAATCAAGTTCGAGAGAGTGGTTCTGCCGCCTGTACAGCACTGACGCCGCGGAGCGGCAACCGGGTTAAGAGGGTACGATCGGCCGCCATCCGGATGCTACACTAACTCTTCGTCGCCTGTGATTTCACGCCGTTCTCTCCTCTCCGGTTGTGCTTCGATGCTTGCCGCTCCGATGATCAATCGCGGCAGGTTTCGCCTGTTCGCCAGCACGACGGCCGAATATTCCTCGCTCACCATCGAGATCGTACACACGGCTACCGTAATCGATATGTTGGGACTGCTGACGCTCGATTACCGGAAATTCACGCGCTGGGCGCAACAACCCGCGTCTTTCGAGGCGAGCGACCTGCAAAGGCTCAAGGCGTCCGGCATTACGGTGTTCCACCCGGCGGTTGGATTCGAGGAGGCCGACGTGCGCGCGTCTTCCCTCCGGGATCTTTCGAATTGGAACGTATTTCTCTCCGCCCACCGCGACCAGTTTCAGCGCATCGACACGATTGAGGATCTGAAGGGCGTTAAATCCCGGGGGATGATTGGAATTTTGCTGGGGCAGCAAAACTCGGCGCATTTCCACACGGAGCAGGACGTCGATTTCTTCTACCGTCTTGGCCAGCGCGTTTCGCAGCTCACCTACGACAGCAACCGGCTGGGCGGTGGATGCTCGGATTCGAGGGACGAGGGGCTGACCGGGTACGGAGCCTCCATAATCCGCCGAATGAACCAGGTGGGCATGGCGGTAGACGTTTCGCATTGCAGTGATCGCACCACGCTCGATGCATTCTCCGTATCGCGCAAGCCGGTGTTGGTGACGCATTCGAATTGCCGCGCGCTGGTGCCCGGCAGCCGCCGCTGCAAGAGCGATGTGGCGATCCGCAAAATGTCCGCGGGCGGCGGGGTCATCGGCATCACCATGATCCGGCCTTTTGTTCGTGCCAATCGGGTCGCGACCATGGCCGATCTCTTCGACCATATTGATCACGCGGCGCGTATTGCCGGTGTCGAACATGTGGGCATCGGCAGCGACGTGGACCTGGAAGGGCACGATCCGCTGCTTCATCTCGATCTTTCCGGCGTCCAGCCGGCCAAGAAAATCTTCGATATTGCCGAGGGTTTACGCCGCCGGAATTACAGCGCGGATCAGATCCGGCTGATTCTGGGCGGGAATTTTCAGCGAGCGTTGGCGGAGATTTGGTCCCAGGCTCCGGCCACGCCCGCCATGCAACAGCTCCAGCGGTAGAGAACACCAGCTCCAAGGAAGCACAGCGCACGTCGTTGCGCTAAACCCTCAGCATCTCTGGCCTGCAGAGCCCAATATCGAAACGCCCGGCGGCTTGTTTGTCAGCCATATTGCGGCCAAAAAAAAATGGCAGGGAAGCGTGCCCGGAGAGTGATCAGCTCAAGCTTTTTTTCCGCCGCAGGGAGATCCCGATTAAACCAAATCCAATCGCCGCCAGCAGCAGCGAGTTCGGCTCCGGAGCGTCGGCCGTGTAGCTGATTTGCAGATTGTCCACTCCGATCGTCGCCGGCCAGTCGACAAAGTTCAGGTCGGTCACGTTCGAAACGGCCAGGTTGCCGGAAACGCCGATATATTGCGGCGCCAGCTCGTCGCTGCCGTCGGGCGACGTTTTCAGGGTTCCGTTCGTGGTTCCCGGCAAGACACCATAGACAAATCCATTGGTCCCGAACGCGGTTACGGCGGAGCCGCTGCCGATGGTCCCGGTGCCGGCCGTCAGTTCGAAATCGGGCAGATTGGAGTCATGGGAGCCGCAATCGCTCAGCGAAGGACAATTGATGTCCGGAAAAATCTCGAAATCAAAACTCAGCGAACTGATGGTCAAGCCGGTGAACATCAGCGACATTTCGGTCGAAACCTGGTCGCCGCTGTCGCTGGTATTGGCGATGAACGTATCGTGCGAAGAATTCCAGGTTCCATTCGAGTTGGTGGCGCCGTTGCTGTCTCCCAAAGTTAGAGAGTCATACTGGTTGCCCTCCCTCGGACCAACCACGTTGCCATCGGCGGTGTAGGTCTGGTCCGCGACCGCGCCCTCGACGGTCACCGAACAACCGGTGCAGCCGCTGGCCTGCAAGGCGTTGGTCATGTAGGCGGCGATTTGGCTCGCCGTTGCGCCGCTCGAAAGCGAGTTGAAGTTGAAGTCCAGGATGGTGCCGGCTTTGCTCATGGGCGCAAGCAGGAGCAAAAAACACCCAAACGCCGAAATTTGACGATTTTTCATACAACTTAGCATCGCCATTCCGGCGCGGGGTAACCAGAACCAAAAGTGATGGTCCGGTTAGAGTTTCGTACTAGACCGAGGGAGCGGTTCAACGGCCGGGCTCGGCACAGCGCAGGCGCGTGAGAGCCGCTTCCATCTCGCCCCGATACTCGGCCAGCAGCTCCGGCGTGGACGCTTCGAATCGCATCACCAGGACGGGCTGCGTGTTGGAGGCGCGCAGCAATCCCCAGCCGCGTTCGAACAACACGCGGACGCCGTCGACGTCGATCACCGGGTGCGCGGCGCGCATCCGCTCCGCCACGCGGGCGACCACGTGAAATTTCTCTTCATCCGGGCAATCGACGCGAATCTCCGGAGTGCTGACCGTTTTCGGCACGCCGGCCAGCTGCGCCGAAACCGGCTGCCCGCTGGCCGCGACGATTTCGATCAGCCGGCAGGCCGCGTACAGCGCATCGTCGTAGCCGTGATAGCGGTCGGCAAAGAACATGTGGCCCGACATTTCGCCGGCCAGTTCGGCGTGCTCCTGCTTCATTTTTGTTTTGATCAGCGAATGGCCGGTCTTATACATGATCGGATGGCCGCCCAGCCGATTCAGCTCGTCATACATCACCTGCGAACATTTCACTTCGCCGATGAAGGTCGCCCCCGGTTTGCGCGACAAAATTTCGCGGCCGTAGATCAGCAGCAGCATATCGCCGTAGATCACGTTGCCGTTCTCGTCGATGGCTCCGATGCGGTCCGCGTCGCCGTCGAAGGCGATTCCCAGATCCGCGTGCTGCGCTTTCACGGCCTCGCGCAACGCGTGGAGATTTTCGGGAACGGTCGGATCGGGATGATGGTTCGGGAAGCGGCCATCCATTTCGAAAAACAGTTCGGTCACCTCCACGTTCAGCCGGGCCAGCAGGCGATGCATCACCGGGCCGGCGGTTCCGTTGCCCGCGTCGGCGACGATTTTTATCCGCCGGCCGAAATGAAATTGCGCGGCGATTTCGTCGATATAGGGACCGGTCACGTCCACCTGGCGCAGGCTGCCATGGCCTTTTGCGAAATCCTGTGTTTCGATGATCCGGCGAATTTCCTGAATTTGCTGGCCGTAGATCGAGCTGGCGCTGGTGACCGTTTTGAATCCGTTAAACTCGCTGGGATTATGGCTGCCGGTGATCATCACCGCGCCGTCGGATTGGAAATGCACCGCCGAATAATAAAGGAGCGGCGTCGGAGTCACGCCGATATCGGTGACGTCGCAGCCGCACTCGAGGAGCCCTTCGGCGAGCGCATCGTGCAAGCGCGGCGAGCTCAAACGGCAATCGCGGCCCAAATTGACGCGCCTGCCGGCGACCCGCTGGATCAGCGTCCCGATCCCGCGCCCGAGATCGATCACATCAGGGCTCTGAAGCTCGGTTTCGGCGACGCCGCGAATGTCATATTCGCGGAAAATGGTCGGTTTCAGCATACGAAGCTGTAGGTTAAACGAATCGCGTGCGGATGGTCAACCGGAGGCTACTGGTTAGGGTTCGGTGGCGTGGGTGTGGCGCCCGGCGCGGGAGTCTGCGTGGTGTTCGGGAAGGCGCCCTGGCCGTTCTGCTGTTGCTGCTGCGGCTGCGCCTGCGGCATGTTGGGCTGCGCGGTGAGGCTTTTCAGGTCGAAGATGAATTCCCAGAGCTGATATTTCTGCTGCTTGTTGTAGACGCGGATGCTGGGACCTTTAAACGTGGTGGCGACGCCGGCCAAGCCTCCGCCCATCATATTATTGTTCTGGCTGACCGTCCCGATGGTGCTCTGCTGCGGGTTGGTGAGCGAGTTGGTGATCATGCCCGCGATCGGGTTCGCCGCCGTGGTCGCGGTGCCTTGCGGCGTGGGAAATCCCGGAGCGGCGGAAGGCGGGGTCTGGAACGGGAAGGTTTGCTGTCCGGGCATCTGCGGATTGAATCCGGGCTGGGAGGGATTCGTCGGCGTTTGACCGGTCTGGCTGGGCATTTGGCCGGGCATCTGTTGCGGAATGGAGCCGGGCATGCCGGGGATGGTCGGTTGTCCGGGCTGCTGTCCGGGGAGTTGCTGACCGGGGAATTGGGCTTGCTGCGTTCCCGGATATTGCGGACCGGATGGGCCGCTCGCACCGGACGGCGCAAGCGTAATCGGCGGCCAATAGCGCGGATCGTTGGGATCGACCGCGGCGGAAGTGGTGCTGCCTGCGGGCCCTCCGTCGATGGGGTTGTCGCTCGGACGGCGCATGGCCATGGGGTTCAATTGCGGCGGTCCGCTGGGTCCGGTGGGCGCGGCTTGGGTGGTGGTGAATCCGCCGGGGCCGAAAGTCGACGATCCGCCGAGGGCGCCGCTTCCACCGGATCCGCCGCTTGCGCCGGAAGCGCCCGATGCGCCCGATGCGCCGGAGGGATTGAGCGGCGTGACCAAAGAATCGGTCAACTGGCCCATGGCGTTGACGTGAATCAGACGCCAGTCGGTGGTGCCGGTCATCGGATCGATGTAGCGGCGGCGCAGGAAACGAATGTTGTCGGTGCTTTCGAGATCCTCGAGTTTGGAGGGATATTTTTTGAACTTGACGAAATAATTGCGGATGCCGCGGACGTATTGCTGGCCGCGATCGACCAGCAGCGCTTCTTTATCGCGCTGCGCTTCAAAGGCCACGCGGGGCATCTGCTGGTACAGCATGATGGCGATGGCGGCGGCCATCAGGAAGACCAGCAGGAGGGCGAATCCGCGCTCGGAGCTTCTAGCAGAGTGTCGAAAAAGGGGACGGTCCACGGCGATGGTCGCACGCGGCATGAATAACTCACCGGCGGGGACAGAGCAGTCTGTGCGTCCCGCCCTGGCCATCTCTGGCGGGGCTGCATTCGAAAGTGCCGCCGGCGGTTTCATCCGGCCAGCTCCGCGATCAGCGGCAGGGTTTGCTGGTGTTTGTAATTCAGGTCTTCCATTTCTACCGAATTGACCCCGATTTTGATCACTTTGTAGCGATTTTTAATGATTTCGTTTTCTCCGGCGACGTCAATATCGTCGCCATCCAGGAAAAAGGCACGCTTGGCGCCGCTGCGTGAGGAAAATCCGTAGAATTTCAGCGGAATCGGCGGTGGTGGCGGCGGCGCCGGAGGCTTCGGCGGACCGGGCGGATCGGCTTTCTTGTTCAGCGCGGCCGCGGCCAGCGCGCCGACGGGAATCTTAACCGCCGGAGGCGGCGGAGGCGGCGGAGCTTTGCCCCAGTCGAACACGCTGCCGCGCGTGCCCAGGTCGAGGCCGACCTGGTTCAGCTTGGCCAGAAGCTCCAGCTTCAGCGTGGGATCGATTTTGCTGATGTCGATGCCTTCGGGAGGTTTCAGCGACGGCTTGAAATCGTCCATCGGCCGGATTCCGATGTAGCTCGGCGGGCGCGGCGCGACGGTTCTGACCGGCGCCACGGGACCGCCGGAAAGAGCCGGCGTTTTTTGCGGAGTGTACGGCGTCGTGGCCGTGGAGCCGCTATTGAACCACCACACGATTCCGGCGACGGCGAGAAAACCGGCGAGCATCGCCACTTTTTTCGGCTCCGCGCCGATGTTGGAGGGAAGAAACTGCACTTATTCGCCTCCCGAGCCGTCGTCGCGGACGAAGGTGTCGAGCTTCAGGCTGACGGTGAGAATATCGGTGTTGGCCTGCGGCGCGGCACTGAGCGATTCGAGAATCAGCAGATTCTTCGACTGATCGATTTTGTGCACCAACTGCATCACGTCTTCGTATTTTCCTTCGTAGGCCGCGGTGATGCTGATCATTTTCAAAATGTCGGTGCCTTCGATCGGCTCCTGCGAAAAAGAGGTGTCCTTCGCCTTGATTTTGGTCTGGCCGGCGGCCTGTTGCAGATCGTCGAGCAGCGTCGAATAAGAAGTGCGCAGCGGCAGGAAATATTGCGAAAGAAACTGGTCACCTTGGTCGCGGCCTTTATCGACAGCCGAGGCGTGCTGCCTGGTTTGGGCCAGACGCTCCTTCTGCTCGGCGAGCTGGGCGCGCAGGGTGGTCAACTCCTGGTCGAGTTCTTCGGCCGATCCGCCGGGAGGGAACAGAACCAGTCCCGCGGCGATGAGGTTGGCGGCGACCAGCACGCCGAGAATGACGCGGACGAAGAATTGCGGATCGCCGAGTTTAGGCATAATTCCGACCGCTGCGCTCACGAATCTGCGCGAAAACTCCGCCGTCCAATCCCGGCACAACTGCCGGGGCTTTCTCAACGATCGATGACCATCGAGCGTGTAAAGCCCCACCGGTAACGGCGGGGTTAAATTCCGATTTTTCACGGCTGGCCCCTGCGGAAAGACACGCCTGTAAGGGCGGCGCCGCATTTTTAACCGGGCGCGGCCGTACGCCCACGCCCAAAAATTCACAGCTTCTGGGCATAGTTCACCGTCACGCGATAGCGATACAGCGGCTCGTTTTGAGAGGGCGGCAGGGAGCTGTGCGTCTCCGCCGGGCCGAACAGCGGCGATTCTTCGAGTTTTTTCAAAAATCCGATCACCGCGACCGGGTCTTTGGCCCCGACCACCATATCGAGCATCACTTCGTTGCGCGAATTGATGTTCGGCAGGCGCACCGAAATCAGGCGCACGTTGATGGGCAACACGCTTTCGAGATCGGCGAAAATTTTGGTCCAGCTCACCGATTTGCGCTCGATCAGCTCGTTCAACAGCAGGCTGCGTTCGAGCACCACGGCGTTGGCCGGCTGATGCAGAAAGGCGTCAACCTTGGCCTGCTCGGCCGCGATGGCGCGCAGTTGCGTGTTCACGCGATCGACCGCCACGCGATTTTCCTTGGCCCGCGCGCGCTCGTTGACGATCAGGAAAATCAGCATGCACAGCAGGCCGCTCAACAGCACCGCGCAAACGCCGGAGAGGACCAGCATCGGACGATCCTGGCGGAACGGCTCGCTCGAAATATTGATGGGGATGCGCATTCAGCTCTCGACCGATTCCAGATAGCCGAGCAGCCCGGCATCGTAGGGGCCCGGCGCGCCGAAGCGGCTGCGCAAAGGCTCCGCCTCGCAGTTCAATCCGCGCGCGGCTTCGAGCGGCATCCCGCAGAAAATAAGCTTTTTCACCGGCGCGCTCAATTCGTCTTCGACGTAGGCGAAGGTGGGGTGCAGCACGCTTAAAATTTCTTCCTCGCTTGCTTCTTCCAGGGTAACGCAGCGGAACAGCTTGATCGTTTCTCCGGAGATGATGGCGACGGTGAGCACGCGGCCGCAGAGTTTGGCGAAAACCGCGATACCCTCGCCGTGATAGAGATTCAGCGCGGCTAGCGTGGAGGTGGTGATCAACCCGGGATGGAATCCGGCGGCGCGGAACAGCGCCTCGTAGCGGGCCATCACTTCGACGGCGACGATGACCGCCACAACGTCGATCTTCTTTTTCCCGGCCGGGGGCTGGACGAAATAGCCCACGGCGGCTGAATCAATATCGAAGGGAATGGTTTTTTTGAAGCGGAAGCGCACCAGCGAAAGCTGCTCTTCCGGAGCCGAGGGGAACGAGTCGAAATCGAGCACGGAGACGCGCGCGGCGTAATCGGGCAGAATCACCGCGGCGGGCCGGCGTTTTTTGGAACCGGCGGACGGCGCGAGCGCGGTAATGGCGGAGCCGATCACGTCGGCGCGGAGGAGATTGTCCTCGACCGGCGAAGGGACCAGCGTGCCCGGCTCGAAGGGCTGGAAGGCGGTGTGGGTGCCGCGGGCGAAGGCGAGGCCGGCGGGGGAAAGCTCGAAGCGATGGTTGGGGGGAGGGTCCTTGACCAGCCGGGTGATTTTGTTCAGAAACGACATTTTGGTTGGCGTGGCGCGCAGGAGTGCGTGCGCCGCGGAATACCCCTATCCTTCGATAAACGTCACCTTGTTGATCTCTTTTAACGTGGTCACGCCGGTTCTCGCTTTCGCCAGAGCCGATTCGCGCAGGAAGGTCATTCCTTCTTCGCGCGCCATCCGGCGGATTTCCGACGCCGGACGCTTGCTTAAAATCGCTTCGCGGATCTGCTCGGTTAAATCAAGCAGCTCATGAATCGCGCTGCGGCCGCGGAATCCCGTTCCGCCGCATTCGAAACAGCCCACGCCTTCATAAAACGTCACGTCGCGCCATTCGTCCGGATTCATTCCGCTCTCGATCAGCAATTCGTCGGAAACCTCGACCGGCTTTTTGCAATGCGGACAGATCACGCGGACCAGTCTTTGCGCCAGAATGCAGTTCAGCGCGGAAACGAAGTTGTACGGCTCGACCCCCATGTTCAAGAATCGCCCGAGGACATCCAAAACATTATTGGCGTGAACGGTCGTGAACACCAGATGGCCGGTGAGCGCCGCGTTGATGGCAATCTGCGCGGTTTCCTGGTCGCGAATTTCGCCGACCATGATCTTATCCGGGTCGTGGCGCAGGATCGAGCGCAGGCCGCGGGCGAAGGTCAGGCCTTTTTTCTCGTTGACCGGGATCTGGGTGATGCCCTTGATCTGATATTCAACGGGATCTTCGATGGTGATGATCTTGTCTTCGTCGTTTTTAATTTCGCTGACCGCGGCGTAGAGCGTGGTGGTTTTTCCGGAGCCGGTGGGACCGGTCACCAGCACCATCCCGTACGGCTCCTTGATGTAGCGGCGGAACTTGAGCAGATCGGCGTCCGCGAATCCGACCACGTCCAGCGAAAGCTTGGAAAATTTTTCGCTCATCGACTCTTTATCGAGCACGCGGAGCACGGCGTCTTCGCCGTGAATGGTGGGCATGATGGAGACGCGGAAATCGATCAGGCGATTTTTATAGCGCACCCGGAAACGGCCGTCCTGCGGGATGCGGCGTTCGGCGATGTCGAGCTCGCTCATCACTTTGATACGCGAAATGATGGTCGAATGCCAATCCTTGGAAATGGGCGGCATGGCGTAGTGCAGCACGCCGTCGATGCGGTATTTGATGGCGACTTCCTGGTCGCGCGTTTCGATGTGAATGTCACTGGCGCGGCGTTCGAGCGCGTTGAAGATGGTGGTATCGACCAGCTTGATGACCGGCGCGATGTCGGAATCGGCCGCGCTGAGTTTGTCGATGGACAGCGTTTCGTCGGGATTTTCTTCTTCGCCGATGACGTCCAGCGTGAAGCCTTCGGTGACTTCTTCGAGCACGCGCTGGGACTGCTCGGTTTTCTTGAGCAGGTCGGAAATTTGGGAGAGCGTGGCAACCTTGACGCGCAGCTTTTTGCCGAGCAGCACGGCCAGCTCGTCGATCAGCCCGAGATTTCGCGGATCGGCCAGCGCGATCTCAAGCGAACCGTTGTGCGCCTGAATCGGCACGAAGTTGTAACGGAACATCAGGTCGACCGGAATGGAGTGGAACAGCTCATGATCGATGCGGACCTGTTTGAGGTCGACGAATTCGTGGTAATAGCGCTCGGCCAGTGTTCGGGCGCGGTGGGTTTCCTGCGCCGGGTCGATGGGAAGGTGCCGTTCAGTTGCTGCCATGAGTCACTCGAGCCGGGACACAGCAATTGCGTACCCTGCTCTTATAGCTTAGACGTAACCGGACAGCCGGGCGTGCAGATCGCGGGTAAATCGTACTTGCGTCAATAGAAACAGCGTCGGGTGGCCGCGGTCAAACCGCTAGGGGGAGATCTATGGCACAAAATACGATTATCGGCGTGTTCGAGAATGAGCGCCTGGCCAAGGAAGTTGCCGAAGATTTGAAACACCAGGGATTTCGGGACAGCGATATCCGCATTGTCGATGAGCAGGAGCAGCAGGGCTGGTTCAACCGGATGTTCGGCTCACCGACGGAACGGGAAACGCTGGCCTATCGCGCGGCGCTGCGCCATGGAAATGCGGTGGTGGCTTTGGATACGGACGAGGATGATAAGGTCGACCGGGCTGCGGACATCATGGAGCGGCATGGCGTGATCGATCTCGCCGACGAAGAAAGGGCGAAACAACTAAATCAGTCGAGCCCGGTGGTCGAAGAAAAGGTGAATATCGGCAGGCGACGCGTGCAGCACGGCAGGGTTCGGGTGTACCGCCGGGTTTCGGAAACTCCCGAGAGGACGGTCGAGATACCGTCCGATATCGCCGCCGATTTCCGGAAGAATTTCGAGACCCAGTATGCCGGCCGCGATTACGGCGAATACGAGTTGGCGTACCAGATCGGCTATCACACGGCGGGCCTTGCGCAATTCAGCGGCAAGGATTTCGACCAGATCGAAAAGGACCTCAGAAAAGAATTTGAACGCGTCTATCCCAAAGGCGACTGGCAGTTGATGCGCAACGCGGTACGCTACGGATGGGCGCGAAGGCGGGGAAGATTTTAGTCGCGGCCTTACCGGCGCGGTTTTCCGGGCATGACGGAAGGCGATTACGAACGAATCGAATCGGCCAGCGAGAAAATCGGCAGATACAGAGAAATCAGCACGAAGGCGACAAAAATCCCCATGAAAATCATGATGGCGGGCTCGATCAGGCTGAGCGCGGCGGTGGTGCGCGTGGCCACGTCTTCTTCGTAAAACTCGGCGACGCTGCCGAGCATGGCGGGAAGCGCGCCGGTCGATTCGCCGACTTCGATCATGTCGATCGAAAGGCCGGGGAAAATTTTCGTCTGGCGCAGCGAAGAGGAGAGCGACTGGCCTTCGCGAACCAGCTTCACGGCGTGCTGCAAAACTTTTTTCAAAACCTGAGTGCCGAGCGAATCGGCCGCGGTGTCGAGCGCCTGCAGCAGCGGGATTCCGCCGATCAGCAGCGTTCCCAGCACGCGCGAAAATTGCGCGACCTGATACTTGAGCCACACTTCGCCGAGGATGGGAACGCGCAGCAGAAAACGGTCAATCAGCTCGGAGCCGCGCGCGGTTTTGGCCCAATAACGGAACCCCAGGACGCCAAGAACCAGCGCCGCGAAACCGAGCAAAACGTAATTGCGTGCGGTAGTGCCGACGGCGATCAGAATTTGCGTGGGCATCGGCAACTGGGCGTTCATGCTGGTGTAAAGCTGCGCGAAATTGGGCACCACGTAGGTCACCAGGAACACGATCAGGCAGACCACCAGCGTCACCAGCACGGCCGGATAGAGCAGGGAAACCATCAGCTTTTTTCGCACCGAAAGCGAGAGTTTCTGATAGGTGATGAAGCGCTCGATCACTTCGCCGAGCGAGCCGGAACGCTCGCCCGCGAGAACGGTGGTGACGTAAATGGGCGGGAACGATCCCTGGCGCGCAAAAGCGTCGGAGAGCAGCGCGCCGTTGCGAACTTCTTCGCGAACGCCCTTGATCTGGGACGACAATTTGGGGTCGGTGAGGCGGTCGGTCAGCAGGTCGAGGGCTTTGAGGATGGGCAGCCCAGCGCGGATCAGGGTGACGAACTGCTGGTTGAAGATCAGGAATTTTTCGACGTTGATCTTCCTCTTTTTGGGCTGGTGCAGCGTGGCGGAAATCGCGCTGATTTCCGAGCGCGGCTTGACCGAGTAGACCAGGAAACCCTGCTGCGTGTAACGGTCGCGCAGTTCGCGCTCGGAGCCGGCCTCGGCGACCTGCTGGTGAACTTCGCCGCGGGTATCAGCGTATTTAAGCGTCCATTCGGCCATCAAAAATTATGACGCGCGAGAACGCGCGTCCGTGCAAATTATTGTAGCGTAAGCCGCCGGTTCCCGCGGTCGTGGCTCAGCCGCTTATGACACTTTGTTATCTTGATAAACGATGAAGCTGGCGCGGATGATTGCCGCGATTTTGCTGCCGGTCGTTTTGCTTCTGGCGAGCGGTCCGGGGTTTCGCACGCGGCGACAGTTTGAGGAGCATTACGCCAAGCATGGCCGCGAATTCGGCCGTATCTCGGCGCAGGAATATCTGCGGATGGCGCAGGATTTGCGCGATGCGCCGCGGGGCGGGCCGATTCTCGAAGCCGTGAAACCGAATGGCGTAATGACCAAGTTCGACCGGCGTAGCGGCGCGTTCGGGGCTTACAATCCCGACCGGACCATCCGGACGTTTTTCAGGCCCGTCGATGGCGAACGCTATTTCCGCAGACAGGTGCGCAGACCATATGACTGACCTTCGAGGGATGCGGCGCACGCACTCATGCCGGCGCCCCCTTTGCCGCGGATGGCGCGTCGAGAGGAGTTTCGACGCGGCACGGGTTCTGGTTCAGAACGATGACTGACGCTGAACTGCGCGATTATCTTGTCGAAAACGGGTATCCGGAATACGTCGCGCGCGAGGGCCGCGCCGGATTGCTGCGGCGCTGGCGCGAATTCGTGGAGCAAGTCGAGCGAGGATACCATTTCAACCTGGAAGATTACCGCAACGATCTGGACGTGCGCGCGATTCTGGCGCTGGCCGGGATCGAAGATGAGGAACAGGACGCGCGGTTTGAAAAAATGCTGACGGCTCGCCAGGTTCGGGTGTGGGAAAGCGCGGCTGGCGATCCGTTCTGGGATTTCGGGTATCCGAAAAACGCAGGGCCGGAGTTGATGGAGGATTTGAGGTCGGAAGGGTTGATCGGGACCGATGGGTGACGCCGTTATGGCGCGCTATGATTCAACCGGTCGAAGATGTGATCCTTGATCCAGTGCGCGTCCCACCATTCGATGGGGTTCACCTGCACGCCATCGATCTGCATCGAAAAATGCAAATGATCGCCGCCGGCTAAACCGGTGGATCCGCTTTTGCCCATCTCCTCGCCGCGTTTGACCGGCTGGCCTTCTTTCACTGCAATTTCGCTTAAATGGCCGTAAATCGATTGCAGCGCATAGCCGTGATCGACCACAATGCAGTTGCCGTAAATTCCCAGCGGTCCGGCCCACACCACTTTTCCGTCGTTGGCGGCCAGCACCGGCGTGTGCTGGCGGACGGCCAGATCGAAGCCCAAATGGGTCTGCTGATCCACTTTCTTGCCTTTATAAATGTAGCTGCGGACGTCGGCGAAGCTCGATTCCACCTTGGAATTGGCGAGCTGCAAAAACGGCTGCGACCATAAAAATTTCGGTTCCGTTTTGAAGCGCAGATCGGCGATGGTTTTGTTGTTTTCGCGGCGCATTTCTCCGTTGATTTTGAGGAATCGCTGGAGCAGGTCGCCGGAGCCGTTGGGGTCCACCTGGTTGACCACTTTATTGAGAAAGGCGTCGTCGATGACGAAGTCCCGGGCTTGAAATTTTTTGGGAAAAACTTTGAACCAGAATTGCGCTCTCGCTTCGGTGCCGGCCGCGTTTTTCACGTAGGCGAACGGAGCGGTATCGCGCGGCATATCCCAGGGAAAAGCGAACAGCGCGATGCGATCCTTTCCGCCGTCGCTCGGGAAGCTGCGAAAATCATCGTTGCCGACGCGGACACCGGCCTGCGTCCAGGATCCCGACGGCGTCAGGATGGCCATCTCCGATCCGCCCTGGTTGATGTAGTGCTGAAAACCATCGACGGCGAGCGAGGGTGGACGCAGAATGACAGCAACCTCGTCCGTTGTGGAATCCGTCGAGCCGCGCAGATCGTTCGATTCGGCTTCGACGATCAGCCGCGCTTTGCCTTCTTTTAGACCCTTTTTCGTGGTGAAGGCGAAATCGCGCGGAGCGGCGTGGGAACCGAAGAAAGTGAAGCGACGGGCCGGCGCATCGGATTCTCCGAGGACGGTGCGCTCACCATTTTGTTCGAGAATGGCGGTGACGCGGCGCACGCCGTGGGGATTGGAGACGCGCACCGAAAACGGCGTCGCTTCCCCGATCGCTTGGGGCGGCGGATCGAAGGCCAACGTGGAATGGCCGGAGAGAAAAAGAAAAGTGGCGGGGATGGCCAGCACCACCACAACAACGACAACCAGAACAGCTTTCAACACAGCTTCAATGATGGTAGCGCGATTTCTGACGTTTCGCGATTGTCATGAAATTTTCATGCGGCGCGTGGCGGCAAACGGATAAGCTGAAGGAATCCTGCGGATTGTCACCCATAGCTTTGTGCTGTTCGCGCTGCCTCTGGCGGCGTTTGCGCAAACGGCGGACCCTGTGCCTGACGCTCCACCGGTGGATACGCCGGCGTTTGAGAACTGGAATCTGTACTATCAGGCGACCTCGATCGGAGACTATCACGGGACGTTTTACGCGCCGTATTCGGGTCCGCTGAGTTTAAGAGATACGCCGGAGTACGACGCGTCGCTGACCACCACGCTGTTTTTCGCCGCGCGGCTGTTTGAACAGAACACGTATCTGGTGTTTGATCCGGAGATCGCCGGCGGCAAAGGGTTCAGCGGAGTCGATGGACTGGCCAATCCGCCCAACGGCGAGATTCCGCGCGTGGCCAGCCCGACGCCGACGCCCTACATTGCACGAGCTTTCATCCAGCACGATTTCGGATTCGGCGGAGAAAAGGAGCACGCCGAAAGCGACGAAAACACGCTGGCCGGGGATCGGCCGATGAACCGCTATTCCATCGTTGCCGGGCGCTTTTCAATGAGCGATTATTTCGACGGCAACGATTATTCGCACGATCCGCGCACGCAATTCATGGCTTGGGGCGTGATGTACAACGGCGCCTGGGATTATCCGGCTGACACGCGCGGCTACACCTGGGGCATGGTGCACGAGTTTCACACGCGCAACTGGTCGTTCCGCTATGGCAGTGCCGCGGAGCCCAAGGTCGCGAACGGTCCCCGGTTTGACCGGCGCCTGTTCGTGGACCGCGGCGACG
>DATJNW010000131.1:0-40445 GCA_035507655.1 Bryobacteraceae bacterium
GGTCGCCGCGCTCACCGTCCCTGCCGTGATCGTAAACGTCGCCGAAGTGGCTCCCGCCGCGACCGTCACACTCGCCGGAACACTCGCGGCGCTCGCGTTCGAGCTGGCCAGCGTCACAGTCGCGCCGCCCGAAGGCGCCGCCGCCGCCAGCGTCACCGTGCCCGTCCCCGATTGCCCGCTCGTCATTGTGCCGCTGCTTGTAGTTAAGCCGCTCAGCGTCGCCGGTTGGGGATTCACAGTGATGCTCGCCGTGCTGCTTGCTCCCGAGTAGGAGGCCGTTAACGTGACCGCGGTCGCCGCGCTCACCGTTCCTGCCGTAATCGTAAACGTCGCCGAAGTGGCGCCCGCCGCGACGGTCACGTTCGCCGGAATACTCACCACGCTCGCGTTGGAGCTGGCCAGCGTCACTGTCGCGCCGCCCGAAGGCGCCGCCGCCGTCAGCGTCACCGTGCCCGTCCCCGATTGCCCGCTCGTCATTGTGCCGCTGCTTGTGGTTAAGCCGCTCAGCGCCGCCGCCGGCGGATTAATCGTCACGCCGAACGTCTCACTTGCGCCGTTGAACATCGCGGCCAAGGTCACCGGCGTCGGACTCGTCACCGGTCCCGCGCCTACCGTGAAAGTTCCGGAACTCGAACCTTGCGGGATCGTGAGGCTCGATGGCAAGTTGGCCCCGGCCGGGGACGAACTGAGGGCGACCGCCGCCGCACTTGGAGCGCTGTAGCTCAACGCCACCGTGCAGGTCGCCGTCGCCGGTGGAGTAATCGATACGGAATTACACGAAAACCCATCCAGCGCGAGCGCCGTGATCGTCACCGTTCCGCCGGTGGTCGATGCCGCGAGCATAGAGCCTGTTGTGTCCACGGCATCGGGACTTGAAAGTTGCAACGACGATGACGGGTCCGTCGTCGAATCCGATACCGCCAGCGACACGGTGGCAAGGACACCCGTCCCGATAGTCGTGGCATTCGCACCCGAAACCACGCAAACGATCGAGCCTGCCGACGAGTTGCAGTTTACCGATTTATTCGCCGCGGTCGCCGCCGGACCCGCGGCAATCGTCGCCGAGGAGAAATCCGTGGCCGAGTAGCTCAAAGTCCACTCGACCGAAGCCGGAGGGTCCGTGGCAGGATCGGTTAAACTCAGTTCCAGAGCAACGGTCGAGCCTGGGCTCGCGGATCCGGAGCCGATACCGAGGGAAACTTGCGCCTCGGCCAAACCAGCAGCTAAAAGAATCAATGAGATAGAAAATGGCACGCGAATCATTCAGTCCTCGCGTTAACCTATCGGCGACCCCTCGGCTGCCGACAGACGAAGCTCTTACCGATTCGCTAATAGAACTTCCTGTATTCACGTACTAGATCGGTGGGATATGATTTCCTAGTACTTTGGACAGAAGAGTACGCCCCCTGCGCCCACCTTAACGGATTGACAACGTGATTCCTGTCTGGCTTGTGGATGTTCCCACGGTGACCGACACGGGAACGGCAACGCCCGGCGCGATCGATTGCGGGATCACGGCGTTCACCTGAATGAGTCCGGCGGCAAAGCTCGGCGCGCCGCTGGCAAAGGTCACTTGCGCCGGCTGCCCTCCTATTTGAATCGAAACCGGCAGCACCGGCGGCGGACCCGGCGGAATAAGCTGGCCGTCGACGCCGCCCGGATTGGTTTGACCGGCCCCGGTCAGATAAAAGGTAATGGTCGAGCCGCGCGCGGCGGGGTTGCCGGGGCCGTTCGCGGTGGAATCGGCATTGAGCGCGGAGATTTGCCCGGTTCCGGAATTGTTCGCGGTGAAGACGCCGACCGCGGCCGGCGCGACGTTCAACGTCACGTCCGGCGACGGGACGCCGAAGTTAACCACCTTCAGCACGGTATTGCTGTGGCCGGCCAGCTCGAAGGGGACGATGGCTTCGATCTGCATTGGACTCACCGATACCAGCGGCGCCGGAAAAGCGTCGAAGAAAACCTGCGTGTTCGCAAGCTGAAACGGCAGATTCTTTCCCGGCGGCGACAGGCTCTGGCCGGAGTTGGTGAATCCCGCGCCGTTCAGCAGAAGATATTCGCCGGGCGCTACGGGTCCGGTGAGCAGGCTCGCCGCGTTCACGATTCCGGACGGCGCAATGCTCGGAGGCGCGGGATTGACGGTCAGCGTCACGGGTACGGTCTGCGTCGAGGCAAGCGGAGCGGTGAACGTCAGCGTGCCGGTGTAGCTTCCCGGATTCAAGCCGGTGGGCGTCGCGGTGACGGCGACGGCTTGCGGAGTCATGCCGACGCTCGGCGAGGCGCTCAACCAGCTGGCTCCGCTGACGGCGACGGAGAAGTTCACGTTGGCGCCGCTCGCACCCACGCTGATCGATTGCGGCGGCGGCGCGGGTTGGCCGATCTGATACGTGAAGCTCAGGCTGGACGGCACGAAAATAAATTGCGGCGTGTTGTAAACGGTCAACTGAACGTGCACCGGCGACGGGCTGTTGAATCCGCTGGCGAAGGCGTAGATGTCGCCGGTGTAGGTGCCCGCGGCGAGGCCCGCCGGGTTGATGGTGACGCCCACGCCGATTCCCGAGGCTCCGGTGGAACCGCCTGGCGGCGACACCACGATCCACGGCACGTCGACGAAGAGCGTGAACGCCGCATTCGGGACGCCCGCGACCAGGCCCATCGTTTGCGCGGCGGGCAAGGCTCCGCCGATCACATATTGAAACGCCAGAGCCGGCGGCGCCGCGTACAAGCTGGGCAATCCGGGCTGCCCGCTCTGCGCCTGGCAGATCTGAAGATCGGCTGAAGTGATCCGTCCATCGGCGTTCACGTCCAGCGGATCGCCAGGCTGCGCCGTGGTTCCGATCAGCGCGGTGATCAGATCGAAATCGATCTGGTTGATCACACCGTCGGCGTTGGCGTCGCAGAAATTCGCGGCCATTACCGTGGTTTCATCGAAGGAAGTCGCGGTGCCATCGGAAAGGTCCAGCCGCACCACATTGAAACCAGGGGTCGTGGGCGTGAACGTCACCTTGCTGGTTTGCGCGTTCTGAAGCGCGGCGTCGGCGAGCGGCGACGACACGAAATGCCACTGATAGCTGAGCGGAGCCGGTCCGTTATCCGGATCGAAGCTGCCGCTGCCATCGACCATCACCGGCATGTTCAGCAGAATGCGCCGATTATTTCCGGCGACCGCGTTGGGCGGCACATTGGGATTCGCGGCCGTGATGACCACCGTATCGCTCGCCGAGCCGAACGTATCGCTGACCTGAAGCGCAAGCGTGAAGGCTCCGGCGACATCGGCGGTGAAGCTGGGCGAGGCCGTGGTTCCAATCACGCGCCCGGCGAGCGCGCTGCCGGCTGGCGCCGATGCGACCGTCCAGGAATAGGTCAGCGGTGTGTTGTTCAGATTCGGATCGCTGCCGCTGCCGTTAAGCGTCACCGGCACGCCGGCCTCGGCATTAAGCGGTTTTCCGGCATTGGCGTTGGGCGGAATCGAAGACGTATACGCCGTAATTTGCACCGTGCTCGGCAGGCTGCTGGCCGATCCGTTGTTCACCACGAGATGGAAAGTGTAGACGCCGTTGACGTCGGGCAGAAAATCGGGTTGCGGCGTAGTCGCGCCGGTGAGCGAATTCAGCGCGCTGCCAGCCGGCGTCGAAACCATGGTCCATAAATAGGTCAGGCGATTTTCGTCCGGATCGTAGGACAATCCGCCGTCGAGCGACGTGTACTTGCCGGTTTGCGCGTTGCGATTTTTTCCGGCTACGGCGACCGGCACTTCCGTGCCGATGCCGATGGTGCCGATCGCGGTGGTGGTCACGCTCGGGTCGCTCTGCGAAGTGATTCGCACGGTGACGGTCGCGTCGGTGGTGCCGGTGAGGTTGGCGTTCACCTGAAGTTCACCCGTTCCCGCGCCGGGGATCGCGAAGGGCGACGTGGTGGTGACCGGTAGACCGGTGACGTCGACCAGCTGCGCGGTGACGGGTCCGCTGGTAGAAATAATGCTGGCGACGTAAATATCGTTCACCGAGCCGGTGTTATCCACCAGCAAGTTGAGCGTGGCCGGTCCGGGCGCGGCGAGCCCCGTCCGCACCGGGCTGAACGCGGCCGAGACGCTCTTGCTCGCGGGTATATTCACGGTTCCGGTGGTCGATCCGGTGACGCCGCCGGTCGCGGTGACCACCAGTCCGAGGCTGCCCTGCACAGCAAACGGCGCGGCTCCAACGGCGATCGCGAGATTCTCGGATTGTCCCGCGGCGAGCTGAATGCTGCTGGTTGGCAGACGCGAAATGGCCGCCGCCGGTCCGCCGAGCGCGAGCGTGAAGGTGTCCGTCGCCATTCCCAGATTGCGGACGGTCAATTGGAACGTCCCGCCGGGATTAACGGCCGGCGGATTCAGGCTCAGCGACACTCCGGTGGAGGCGACGTTCAGCGTGCCGGTGGCCGCTCCGCTGATCTGCGGGTTGGCCTGCGAGGTCGCGGTGACGGTGAAGTTCACCGGAGTTGGACTTGCGCCTTGCGGCGGCGTGATCCGAAGCGTCGTCTGGCGGAAATTCGACAATCCCGGCGGCACGGTGATGCTGGTCGAGCCGAAGGACGCCGCAAATCCGCCGGGAGCGCTGACCGAAAGCGAATAGGTGTCGCTGACGCTTCCGGCGTTGGTCAACTGCGCGGTATAAACCGCGGGAGTGCCTTGGCCACCGGTATTAGTTGACGGAGTCAACAATACGCTGACGCCCAGCGTATTGCCCGAAGTGACCGCGCCGATGGTGCCCGAGCCGGTCAGGATCATGGTGGCCTGAACCGATCCCGATAATCCGGCCGAGCTCGCGTTGACAGTGAAATTGTAAGTGCCGGCGATATCGGCCACGGCCGAGCTCAGGTTGAGCGGCACCGTGCTCGAACTGTTGGCCGCCACGGTGACGCTCGATGGCAGCGTGACCCACGCCGGGTTGACGCCGCTGACGCCCAGCGAATAAGTGATCGGCGCGGCGGTCGGATTATTGACCGTCAGCATATAAGGCGCAAGCTGCCCCGGTGCGACAGTTTGCGTTCTGGGAGTGATTCCCAGAATCTGCGCGCTGTTCACGTTGACCTGCGGCAGCGTGATCGTGCCCGATCCGGCGGTGACGGTAAAGTTGACGGACCCTCCGCCATCGACGGGGATCACCTGCCCTGGCTGAATGCCGGTGACGTTCGACGTCCAGGTAATCGTGTTCGACGGAGGATTGGTCCAGACGACGGTGTCGTACCCAGTGCCCGGCGTAATACTCGTCGGCGTGACACTGAAGGAAGACGAGTTGTAAGCCGCCGGCGGAGTATTCGCAATCTGCACCGTCGCCGTGTAGCTGATAATCGGAATCGTCACCTGATAAACGTTCAGTCCCGCTGTCGTGGCGGCGTAAAGCGTGCTGCCGCTCAGGAAAATTCCCGCAAGTCCAGGAACCGTCGCGGCGCTCGTGTACGCAAGGCTCGCGGTGTTGGACGCGTCGACAAAGACGATTTGTCCGGGCCCCGTCGCATTCGCTGCCGGCGGCGCAATCGCCACCGCGAACTGATTGCCTCCCAGCGCGGCCGCGCCCAGCACCTGGAACGTGGAAATATTCGTGACCACGGTGCTGATCACCGCCGGACTGGCGGGCGTAGTAATATCCAGCGCCGTTAGCGTCAAATCGCCAGTCGGATCGAAATTCGGTTCGCCCGGATTGTTCCAGCCGGTGGTGAATCCCGTCACCAGCGCAAGATTCCCTTGCGGCGTGATCGTGGTGGCCCACGAAGCCTGCGGAATCGTCACCGAATTGCCCAGCGCGAGACTCGATGGATTGCTGATATTCACCGCTTCCACCTTCGCCTGGCCGTTGGTGTCGCTGCCGCTGGCCGTGGTCGACCCGAACAGTAGCGTGGACGAATTCGGAATCGCGATTCCAAAATGCGGCGAACTGTCGGTCGGCTGAATCGCGGAGAGAAAAGCGGGCGACGCGGGATTGCTCAAATCGTAATCGAAGGTGTCGCCGGCTTGTTGATAAATATCGTTGCCGTCGATGTAGTAATTAAACCAGGCCGTCGTGAAATACGCGGTGGCGCCGTTAAAGGCCATCGCGACGATGAACGGTTGAATGCTGTCGCCCGGGGTCACCGCCGACGGTCCGCCAATCTTGCTCGGCGAAGTTGGGGTGCCGATGTTGTACGTCACCAGGTTATGACTACTGCCGCCGGTCGCGGTCAACTCGACCAGATCGTTCGCGCCGAACAACTGGCATGTTCCTCCGTTCCCGGCGAGATCGCTCGCTCCGAAACTCGACAGCACATTCGGCGACGCCGGCGTGGTCACGTCAACGACGCTGATCGAATTTTGTCCGCACAGATAAGCCGTATTGCCCGTCGCCGCGACCGCGTTGCCGCCCCCGCTCACCGCAACCGACCCGAGCAGCGTCAGCGTATCGCTCGACGGCCCGGCGCTGGTGGTAGCGACGTTCAGCGTGCTGGTGACCACGCCATTGCCGGGCGCAAGTGTCGCCGGCGTTCCCGTAAGCGTAGCCGTCACCGGCGACCCGATCAGCAAGGTCCCCGATCCTGTTCCACCCGGAATCGCCTGGTTCGTTGAAGGATTGATCACCGAAACCGCCAGCGTATAGGTTCCATCCGCCAGGCCCGTCGTATTAATCTGTCCGAAATCGACCGTGGTCAGAAGGCTCGCCACCGAAAGCGTCACCGTCTGATTCACTGGCCCGATCACTGTCGTGTTGCTGGAGTTGATCACCGACAGGCTCACCTGAACGCTCATGTTCTGGTTGACCACGTTGGCGATGTGCGTAGTCACATCCACCGGTACGCCGGCGTTGGTGAATCCGGGCGTCGCGGTCACGTCATTCACCGCCAGGAACGTGCTGCGCGCGTTCATCGTGGCATAAGCCGTCTGCGTGCTGCCGGAAAGTCCGTTGATCGACGCGCTGACTGCAAACTGGAAACTCTGCGCCGTGGTTGGCGTGATACTGACCAGCGGGAAATTCGAAGACGTCGATGCACCCGGCGCGAGCATAACGCTCATCTGGCTCAACGATCCGCTCGCTCCCGAGGGCAGCGCGCCGAGGCTGAGCGTGTACGTATTCGTCGTCGTCGAATTATTTTGCAAAAAGACCTGGAACTGCGACGTCTGATTCGGCTGCGCGACACTCGAATTCGGCAGCAGCGACAAATTGAACGGATACGCCGCGGGCGAGCTGAGCACCGTGTTCAGGCTCGATAAAATGTTGCTCAACTGCGTCAGCGCGGCGGGAAGCGTGGAGCAGGAAGCCGAAGAAATCGCCGTCGCCGCCGATTGTAGTTGTGAAACAAAATTCTGCAAGTACGGCGCGTTCATTTCCTGGATCAGGTTATTGACGTAAGCGGCCACCGCAGCCTGCGATGCGGCGCTGCACGAGGAAAGAGCGGTGTTGATCGCGCCGGATAAACCGGAAAGCGTGGTCGCGATATCGGGACGTCCTAGCGCGCCGGCGCTCTGCGCGGCTTGCGTGGCGGACAGCGCCTGCGCGGCTTGGGGAGTCACGGAAATCATGACTTCGTCGGGCTGAGTGGAAGAGCTGTTCGTGACCGTGCCGGTGATCGTTGCTTGCAGCTCCGTCCCGAGCGGGGATCCTGACCCGGGCGTCAGTGTGATGGTTTGAGTGGTCGTCGCGCCCGGCGCCAGGCTGATTGGAGAGGTAAGCCCGGAAACGGTCAAGTTGGAAGGCGCCGAGGATGTCAGCGTCACCTCGGCTGAGACGTTGCCGGTTGACTGAATCTGGAGGGTTGAAGAAGCCCCCTGTCCCGGCGTCGTGGAAATATTCGATGGAGACGCCGAGAGCGCGACGCCCTGCACCGCCGGCATCGAGAATGATGCACTTGCGGTCGCGTTGGTGCTCGTTGCGGTCGCTGTAACTCCCAGACTTTCGCTCGCGCCCGGCGCCGGTAGCTGCGAGGTCGGAACCAGACAAACTTCCATGTGTCCGGTCTGCCCCGCCGGAATCGTTAAGGATGGCAAACTGGATTCGACCGAGAAGCCTGCCGGCGGGTTCTCGGTAAATGAAAAGGCATCCGTCTGGCCCTCGGTATTGGTGATCGTGGTCCCGAAGGCCAGCGGCAGGAATGCGCTATCGGTAGGGACCACTTGGCTGACACCCGGCGTCACCGTCAACGGAGTTGAACTGAAATCGCCGGCTCCGAGATTGAGCACCATTGGCAAGGCGACGTCGGGCAGGTTGGCCGGCGCCTCGGCGGTACGCGGGGAGGCAGACAAGCCCGCTTGCCGGAGCGAGCCGGGCGTCCTTGCGAAATTGCCGTAGTTCGAATTTGAACCATAGTAGGAAACCCCGGCCGCGATGAGACAAGCGAGAGCGAGAACCAGCAGAAGGCCCAACAGCGCGCCCGTCAAAAAGAGAGCAGGAGCTACGAGTGTGCCGCCCGCGATATACGCCGCGACACCCACGCCGATCGCGGCCCCGCCGGCGCCGGCCACTGGCGGCGGCAGGTAGTTCGGGAAAAAGAAACCCGCGACAGCGAGAATCGCGACAATCGCTCCGGTCACGATGCCCAGAAGGAAAGGGTACTCGGTGATCGCTTGATTGCCGCCGTCTTCGAGCACGCCGACCGTATAACCCGTTGTCCCATCGGTTTCATACCAGCCAATCGTGGGAACTCCATTGATCAGCGGGCTGCTCGCCGGAACCATCACCGCCTGGCCGCCGGCGAGCGCATTGGAGATGCGTGCCATGGCGTCGGCGGATATCTGCAAACCGTTCAGCTCGCTGGCGTTGTCGGAGGAAAGTGTGACCAGCGGAATGCCTTGAGTCTGGGCCGCCTGGAAAATCAGGGCCGTGCTCGATGGCAGGACCGCGGCATTTCCGCTCTGTTGCGCCAGAGCGGCCATTTGCGCGGTTTCCACTCCGTTTTCGTCGAAGCCGCGCCGGACCCGGTAATAAAAGGGGGCGTTCCCGACTTGCATCGGTGGCGCCGCCACGAAAACGTCATCGGCGCGCAGGTCAAGCGCCAGAGATACGCTGCTCTGCGCGACGGAGTTCCCAGAGGGAACCAGGGAAAGCAATCCGATCAGCCGAGGCTGGTTGAAATACGCCTTAACGTAGTAGGTGGAGCTCGATTGCGAGGTGGCCGTATCCGAGGCGGTCATAAATCCCGCGGTCTCATACCTCCCGGTGGCGACCAGCATGTCCGTCACGGCAACTTGCGCGCTCTCGATGGTTACCTGGTCGGACGCCGAGGGAGAAGCCTGATTGATGTTGTTGAGCGCCGGTTGCAGGGAAGCCAGGGTGCTCCGGGCGCTGGTGTAAGCTGTCTGATACTCGCTCAGAGTAGAGGGGTCCTGAAGATTCGGCAGCGCATTGACGGTGTACAGGTCGAATGGGCCTATTGCCGGCGAAGTGCTCGCCGAAGCACTTACCGTAATCGTCGCGCCGCTTTGCCGGGCCGCGTAGCCGATCCGGTCGAACAGCGTGCGTTCAAAGGTCTGGACGTTTCCTTGAGAATCCGTTTCGTCCATGTACATGAAGATCCCGGTCACCACCTGGGTGCCTAGCGGGAAATCGGTCAAGACATCCTGGTAGGCGGTGCCGCTGAGGAGTTGATCCTGCTGGGGATTCGCGGCGTCGACCGAGACTCGCAGATACGGCGTATAGGTATTCGTTGTGGCCGTGATTACGAACCCCTCCGTTGTCGAGGTCACTTGGTGCCCGTACGTCACCGGACGGCCGACCAGATCCGCGCTGCTGATGGTTTCGTTGAGCACCTCCTGAGTAGAAAGCGGACTGGCCAGGCCGAAGAAAGAAGACGCAGCGGAGTAGGTCTCCACATCCAGACGAAAAGTCACCGTCGATTGCAAACTGGCGGGGACCGTCGCGAATTCGCTGACGGGCGCCCCGAAGGTCTGGCCAATCGACGCGCTGGGGAAGTTAGGGTCGGCCGGTGTATTGCCCGGGCCGATTTCCACCCAGTAGTGATTGGCAACAGTGGCAAGCAGAGTCGGGTCGGTCGCGGGGTTAGCCCTCAGGGCAGTCGCTGGCGGGCAGCCGGCTACGTTATAGGGCGCCGCAAACATGGACAGGATCAGCTGTTGCTGTAATGCGGAAGAGAGGGTGCCTTCGACATATTGAGCGCTGACTCCGGCCGCCCCCAACAGGGCGATCAGCAGGCTCGCTTTATCGAGAGAGTTCCCGGCTTTGCTCCAAAGCGTCCCGCGCGCTCCCCGTAGCGAGCCCACGTAAGCTTCAAACGCGATCTGATCCCGCACGAAAGCGAAGATCTGATTGGGATCGTTATTGAGGGCCTGCGCTTCGGCCTCGATGTACGGATCGGCTGAATTCGCCGGTCCGCCGAAGGAGACCGAGGTCGCCGGCACGGTTCGTGGTTTCGCCGTCTCTTCTCGTTTGATCGGTTCTCCCGCGTGCCGCGAGACTTGGGCGAGAACGCCTTGGGCAGCGGGCGCGATCGGGGCAACGAAGGGCGTTGCCAACGGCGAGGACATGTTCAACCGTTGCGAAAGAACAGGGATCGGCTTACGCAGAGGCAGGCTGGCGGCGGCACGCGATGCGCGCGTCGAAAATTCGCCCGGCGGCTCGGCGTACCCGGTCGACACCATCGCCTGCCATATCAGAAGGACGACGGAAAACCTGGCAACATCCCGCAACACCGGCGCTGACATCGGCGGACCACCTTTCCCAATGATGATTGAACGATTCAGAGATCCTAATACAAGTGTTGGTTTTCCCAGAAACATCACGATACAAATCATCGCGACGCGCCAAGGCGGGAAAAAAAGTGCCCCCTAAGCCGTCGCTTGAGCGGGACAGTCCAGCGTAAGGGTTGAGCACAAAAGTTCAACATTCAGACCTGCCGCGGCGCCAGCCACTAACCAGATTGACCTGCCGGTTGGAGCACGGTTGCATCTAGGCCCCACCCTGTTCTCCTAACGCGAAAGCCGTGCGGGCCCCCCCCCGCGATTGTCCTGTTTTAGATACAATGATTCGTTTACATGACAAACACATCGAAAGGCTGTTTGGTTGTCTTGCTTACGCTCGCGCCCCTCGGGGCGCAGACCTCGGCGGCTCTTTCCGGCACCGTTACCGACGCTTCCGGCGCCGTGGTGCAATCCGCGGCGGTGACGGTGACCAATGCCGATACCGGCGCGGTTCGCAGCACCGTAACGGACCTCGCCGGATACTATCAGGTCGCCTCGCTGCCGGTCGGCGATTACCAGGTCCGCGCCTCGAAGACCGGTTTCTCGGACGAGCTGCGTACCGGTATCCAGCTGGTGGTCGGTCAAGCCGCAACCGTCGATCTGACCATGCAGGTCGGCCAGAGCAGCCAGACCTTAACGGTCACCGGCGATGCCCCCTTGGTCGATAACACCACTGCGGATATCTCCGGTCTGGTGAACGGCCAGCAGATCCGCGACCTGCCGCTCAACGGCCGCAGTTTTGATGAACTGATGACGCTCAATCCTGGGGTGGTCAATTTTACCGCGGAAAAGGTCGGAGGCGTGGGCGTCTCGAATTCCACCAACGGCAACAATTTCGCGGTTTCCGGCAACCGTCCGCAGCAGAATTTGTATCTCCTGAACGGCGTCGAATTCACCGGCGCGGCCGAGAACAACATGCAGCCGGGAGGCGTCAGCCAGGAGTTGTTGGGTGTGGACGCCGTCGCTGAATTCAACCTGCTGCGCGACAGCTACAGCGCCGAATATGGAAAGCGTCCCGGCGCGCAGGTGGTGATGGTCACCCGCTCCGGCGGGAATGAGGTCCACGGTTCGCTCTATGAGTTCCTGCGAAACAGCGGCCTCGATGCGCGCAATTTTTTCAACGGACCCTCGGTGCCCGGATTTCAGCGCAACCAGTTTGGCGCCGCGGTCGGCGCGCCCATTAAGAAAGACAAGACGTTTATATTTGCCAATTTTGAAGGCCTCCAGCAGCACCTGCATCAGGCTGGCGTCGACCTGGTGCCCGATAACAATGCGCGCAGCGGATCTCTGCCCTGCTCGCTGATCAGTCCCGCGCCGAGCTCCTGTTCGGCATCAGGATTGGCCTTTGTCGGCGTCTCTCCGCTGATCAACGCGTGGCCCGCGCCGACGCCCGGCGCGCCCGACTTCGGCGGCATCGCCGAGGCCTTCAATAGCCCTTTGCAGACCATTCGCGACGACTTCGGCACCGCCCGGTTGGACCATGTTTTTTCGGCCAACGATCTGTTGAGCGGCATCTACACCATCGACGACAGCAGTTCGTTCACGCCCACCAGCACCAATTCGTACATGGCCGATTCGGCAACGCTTCGCGAACAGGTCGCCAGCCTGCATGAGACCCATGTGTTTTCGCCGGCGATCGTGAATTCCGCGATCTTCGGATATTCGCGCGGCGCCTATTTCTTCACGGGCGAGCCGACACCGGGCACACCCGCGGCGGCTCTGCCCGGCTTCCTTTCGGGCGATCCGCTGGGGGCCCTCAACGTCGGAGGAAGCTCGGCCTCCAATCCCGCCGCCGCCATTGGACTCGCCGGCGCCAACAACGGCAGCAATCTGCACGTCGCTCGAAACATCTTCACCTATGAAGACCACGTGGCGGTAACCCACGGGATTCATCAAATCGACGCCGGCGTCTGGTTCCAGCGCCTGCAATCGAACGAAGAGCTGGCGCTCAGCCAGTACGGCCAGGATACCTTCACCAGCCTTCAGACATTTCTTCAGGGCACCGGCACGCTGGTCTACGATCCCACTCCAACCCCGCTCGGCTGGCGTATGTTCATGGGAGCTTTTTACGTGCAGGACTCGATGCGGTTCACGCCGAAACTCACCGTGACCGTCGGCTATCGCCAGGAGTTCGACAACGGCTGGAATGAAGCCTTCGGCCGCGCGTCCAATTACGGATATACAGGCGGCGCCATCAACGCGCAGCCCACCATCGGCTCCTCGGTCTTCACCGTGAATCGCGCTAAATTTCTGCCGCAGCCGAGGCTGGGCCTGGCCTGGAACCCGATTTCGGGTTCGCGCAAAACGGTCCTGCGCGCGGGTTTCGGCATGTTCAACGATCTCCAGGATGCCCTTGGTTACCGCACCGATCAGAACGCGCCGTACAATCCGACGTACAGCCTGGCGAACGCCCTGGTTTCGCAGTTTCCGTTGTCGCAGTCGGCGCCCGTGCCGGCCGCCGCGAAAATCGTGCCCGGCGGCGTCGAGCCCGATCTCTATTCGCCAACGCTCATCTCGTGGTCGCTCCGCGTCGAGCAGGAAATCACCGCCAACACCGCGCTGACGCTCGGCTACGTCGGCTCGCACGGGTATCATGAACTGGTGGGCGTCGACACCAACGAGCCCTTCCCGGTCGTTTGTCCGGCCTCGCCCTGTCCCGCCGTCTATCCCTCGAGTTTCCCGGCGGCGCTGGCCGGCACGCCGGTTCCCGCCGGGACCTATTACAACCCTACGTCCACCAAGCCGCAGCCGAGCCTCGGTCCCACGTGGACCTATTTTTCTGAAGGCGACGCCGCCTATAACGCGCTACAGGTCGATCTCAACCACCGTTTCGACCATGGCTTCACCGCGCGCGGAGTTTACACCTGGTCGAAGACCATCGACGACGGCGATTCTCTCAACTCCACCACCTCCGGCAACGAGCCGGCCCTCCTCTCCAATCCCTTCGATCTTCGCGCCGACCGCGGACTGGCGAATTTCGATGTGCGCAACGCCGCCGTGATCAGTCTCGTCTATCAGCTTCCGAACTGGCGCCATCGGCTGGCCAGCGGATGGAGCGTCGGCTCCATCATCACCTTGCAGAGCGGTTTTCCGTTTACTCCGCAGCTCAGCTACAACCCGTCCAATAGCGGCGACACCAAAAATCCGGTGCGGCCGTTCGTGAATCCGAATTTCACCGGCAACGTGATTATCGGCTCGCCGAATGAGTGGTTCAATCCAGCGGCGTTTCTTGCGCCCCCCAACAACAGCGGCTTCTGGGGCAACCTGGGACGCGACACTTTGATCGGGCCTGGCCTGGCAACCTGGGATTTTTCGCTGCATAAAGACACGCGCATCAGCGAAAAGCTGAATCTCCAGTTCCGCGCCGAGTTTTTCAATATTCTGAACCACGCCAATTTCAATACCCCCAACCCCGTGACCTTCACTCCGGCCGTTTCTCCGACCGCCGGCGTGATCACCAGTACCTCCACCACCTCGCGCCAGATCCAGTTCGGATTGAAGCTGCTATGGTGAGACAGTTAAGCTGGTAGTCATGTATACACGACGCTCTCTGGTTTTCGCGGCTCTTTTTGCGACCCTTCTGAGCGCGCAGGAAAAGCAGCCGTCCGTGCAGGTGACGGGCGCGGTGAAACAGGAGCTCACCCTGACGGCGGACGATCTCGCCAAAATGCCGCGCGCCTCGGTCCGCACCACGAACAATGGAATGGAGACGGTTTATCAGGGTGTCTGGCTGCACGACGTCTTAAAGAAAGCCGGCGTTCCGCAAGGCAGTGAGCTTCGCGGCAAAGCCTTGGCCGGCTATGTTCTGGCCGAAGCGCAGGACGGCTATGAAGTCGTTTTCTCGCTGGCCGAACTGGACCCTTCCTTCATCGATAACCAGATTCTTCTCGCCGACACGGCCAACGGCAAGCCGCTGTTCGGCGCGCAGGGACGCTTTCGCCTGGTGGCGCCCAAAGACAAACCGGGAGCACGGTCGGTTCGCATGCTGACCAGGCTGGAAGTGGTCCAATTAAGGAAGTAGATGAAACCAGGGATCGAAAACCGGCTGGCGCAGGTGCGGAAAAGCCGGGCCGTCCGGGCCGCGGACCTGGCTCGCCGGGTCCATGTCAGCCGGCAAACGATCTATGCGATCGAAGCCGGCACCTACGTTCCGAATACCGAAGTTGCCCTGCGTCTGGCTCGCGAACTGGAGGTCACGGTCGACGAGTTGTTTGCCATCCGGCAAGGGCCGGAAGCGTCGCCCGAATCGATGAAAGCCGACGTGCTCAGCGCCGAAACGCCCGCCCGGGGCCAGCCGGTTCGGATTTGCCAGATGGGGACGCACTGGGTGGGCGTTCCCGTCTCAGCTTCACCGTATTTCATGCCCGAGGCCGATGGCATCGTCAAGCGAACCTCGCGCGCCAACGGGAGCGCGGACCTGGTCATCTTCTCGAAGGAAGACGCCACGCAAAAACGCCTGGTGCTCGCCGGGTGCGATCCCGCAACGGGCTTGCTGTCCCGAATGGTGGAAAAAATCAGCGGCGTGGAGATCGTGGTGGCCTCCGCGTCGAGCAAGCTGGCTCTGGCCTGGCTCAAACAAGGCAAAATTCACATCGCCGGTTCGCATCTCGAAGATCCGAAAACCGGAGAATACAATCTCCCCTTCATTCGCCGCGAGTTCCCCGATGAAGACTTCACCGTGGTCACCTTTGCGCGATGGGAGGAAGGTCTGATTTTACGCCTGGGAAATCCCGCGCGCATTCGCAGGATCGAGGATCTGGCCAGAAAAAATGTCCGGTTCGTCAATCGCGAGCCGGGTTCCGGAAGCCGGGCATTGCTGGATAAACTGCTCGCGAAGGCCGGCATCGATCCTCGCCGGGTGCAGGGCTACGATCGGCTGGCCTATGGTCACCTGGCGGCCGCTTACTCGGTGCTGTCCGGAGACGCGGATGTTTGCCTGGGAACGCGTTCCGCGGCGAAAACGTTTCGTCTCGATTTTGTTCCGCTGCACAGCGAGCGTTATGACCTGGTGATGCGCAAGCGCACCATGGAGCTGCATGCGGTAAAGGCGTTCATGGACGTTCTTCAGCGGGCCGCGCTGCGGCGCAGGCTGGAGGTGCTGGCCGGTTATGACACCTCCCAGACGGGGACCGTGCTTGTGTAAGCGATTCCTTCCCGGCTTCGCCCTCGCCGCGAGCCTGATCGCGGGAGAGTTCCACTGGGATCTGCCGCGGGGATTTCCGCGTCCGTTCGTTCCGCCCGACAACCCCATGAGCGTCGCCAAAGTGGAGCTTGGCCGCTATCTCTTCTACGACCAACGCATGTCCGTCAACGGGACCAAATCCTGCGGGAGCTGTCACCGTCAGGAACTCGCCTTCACCGACGGTCGCGCCCACGCGGAAGGCGCCACCGGCCAGCTTCACCCGCGAAGCAG
This sequence comes from Bryobacteraceae bacterium, assembly GCA_035507655.1. GTDB lineage: Bacteria > Acidobacteriota > Terriglobia > Bryobacterales > Bryobacteraceae > Palsa-187. Next base: position 16,116 of record DATJNW010000131.1, read on the forward strand.
CATGAGCCTGGTAAACGTAGCCTATGTTCCATTGCTGACCTGGGCCAACCCGGCGCTGACCTCGCTCGAACAGCAGATGCTGACTCCCATGCTCGGCGAGCATCCGGTCGAGCTTGGATTAAAAAGCCACGAGCCGCAGTTTCTGGCGATGCTGCACACCGATCCCGTATATAGCCGATTGTTCCCGCAAGCCTTCACCGGCCAACGCGACCCGTACATCCTCGATAACGTCACCAAGGCGATCGCCGCGTTCGAACGAACCATCATTTCCATGCGTTCTCCCTACGACCGCTATCGTTGGGGCGGGGATTCGTCCGCGATTTCGGATTCGGCCAAGCGCGGAGAGATCATTTTCTCCTCGAGCGAACGCGGCGGCTGTTTCCAGTGTCACGGAGGATGGAACTTCAGCGGCGCCATCCGCTGCGAGGGAGCGGAGTCGCCGCCCGGAAAGTTCGCCGCTTTTTTCAACACGGGAGTGACAACCTACGTCGCGCCCAATCGCGGGTTGTATGAGTACACTCACCAGCCCGGCGACATCGGGAAATTCCGCGTGCCGTCCTTACGGAACATCGCCGTCACCGCGCCCTACATGCACGATGGAAGCTTGCCGACCCTTGAAGCGGTGGTCCATCACTACGCCGTCGGGGGAACAATGGCTGATCCGGACAAGTCGGACATTCTCCGGCGAATTCACTTGACCCCCGATGACCAGCGTGACCTGATCGAATTTCTGAAATCGCTCACCGATGAAGAAATGCTCCGGGATCCACGGTGGAGCAATCCCTGGATGGCGCACGCGAATCCTTAAGATTTCCCGGGCGCGCCAGGCTGCGGTCATCGCGAAAACGCGGCGTTTATTCATCCCGATTTCAACCACATCCCATTTCGCTTCAAGCACGGCCGCACAACCCTCCAATATCCTCAAGTCAGATGGCTGGCGCTTCAGGCAGCTTCCAGTCGACCGCGCGACGGCAGTCCTAGGAAACTTCGTTGCAACGTAATGGGAGGCATCCCGATGTCTGGCGTAGGCCGGTGATCGTCAATCTGGCCCACTCGTCGCTTGGGGTATGGGGCGATCCTGTGCTGTTCGGGTTACTGACAGTTCCTTGCCGTCCTGGGTTATCGGGCGGAGCGGCCGCAAATTTTTCTAAGGAGCCTGAACGACAGGGAGAAAACTGTGCTGAAAAAGGGGACAGACTACTCTGTCCCCGCCTGTAAGTTATTCATGCCGCGTACGACCACGGCCGTGGACAGAGCGGTCTGTCCCCTTTTTCAGGACCTTGCCAAACGACAGGAGAAAACTGCCTCGCCGCGCTCACGCGCTGCGACCCAATCCGAGCATCGCCAGTCCCGCGAAAATCAGCACCAGTCCGCCCATTTTTCCCCACGTCAGGGGCTCGCCAAAAAATATCCGCGACCACAAAATGGTCCACATATATCCCAGCGCGACCATCGGATACAAGACGCTAAGCTCGCCTTGCGCCATCCCCCGCACGAAAAATACCGACGACAACCCGTACATCACGATTCCCGCGATCAGGTGCCCGTTGCCCAGCAGCGCAATCATATTCAGCCGCAGCCGCGACGACGCCGCTTTCAAAAACGCCGCGCCGAAGCTGCCGATGAATCCGGCCACGAACACGTACAGCATGGAAGAAACCGGCGTCATGATTTCTTCACCGCGCCCTTGCCCGATCCCCGGCCGAGCGCCGCCACGCCCGCCACGATCAGCGTAATGCCCCCCAATTTGAGCGCATTCATCTGATCTCCGAAAAAGTAGGCGGAAAGAATCGTCACCCACACAAACGTCAGCGCGATCACGGGGTAAATCGCCGACAATTCCCCGTGCCGCAGCGCCACCACCAGCAGCACCATGCTGAAGGCGTACAGCGAGTAGCCGACAAAAAGCTGCGGCGTGGTGAGAATCGCGATGCCGGTGGCGATCAAGGAGGGATGGCCCAGGCCGTTGGCGCCATTTTTGATCAGCACCTGCGCGCCCGCATTGACCAGCGTCACGCAGAACACCAGGAAAATCGCAAAACGCTTCTGGGCCGGAGTCGCTTCAGTCAATTTCCAGAATAATAAACTTTCGCGATCGCAGCAGGCCGGCCCATGACACATCCTCTGTTGTCCAGTGGCGTAAGCCGCCAGGCTTGCGCTCCGGACGGTAGCGAACTCGCACCACGAACAACTGCGTTGTCCTACTCGCCCGACTGTTGCAGCAGCTTCGCCACCAGCGCGGTCCATCCGGTCTGATGATTCGCCCCGATGCCCGCGCCGTTGTCGCCGTGAAAATATTCGTAGAACAAAACGTGATCGCGGAACTGCGGGTCGCGCTGATATTTTTCCGCGCCGCCGAACACCGCGCGCCGGCCTTCGGGATCGCGCAGGAACAGGCGCGACAACCGCCGCGACAGTTCCGCCGCCGCCTGCCCCAGCGTCACCCGTTTTCCCGAGCCGGTGGGAAACTCCACCAGCAGATCCTCGCCAAAATAGTGGTTGTAGCGTTGCAGCGATTCGATCAGCAGATAATTCACCGGAAACCAGATCGGCCCGCGCCAGTTCGAGTTCCCGCCGAATAATCCGGTGCTCGATTCGGCCGGCTCATAGCGCACGCTGTGCTCCTGCCCGTCCACCGTCAGCGAAAACGGATGCCGTTCGTGAAACTTTGAAACCGAGCGAATCCCATACGGCGACAAAAATTCGGTCTCATCGAGCAGCCGTTCCAGCACCTGCACCAGCCGGGACCGCACCAGCACGCTCAACAACCGCCGCGACTGCATCCCTTCGCGCGTCAGCGAAGCGACGTTGCCGGCAAGATCGGGCCGGTGTTTCAGGAACCACTCCATGCGCCGCTCGAATCCGGGGAGTGTTTCGATCACCTCCGGCTCTATCGTGTCCGCCGCGAACAGCGGAATCAGCCCGACCATCGACCGCACCCGCAGCAGCATCGACTGGCCGTCCGGCAGGCGCAGCCGGTCGTAGAAAAAACCGTCGGTGTCGTCCCACAACCCGCCGTTGCCGATGCCGTTCATGGCCGACGCGATATACAAAAAATGCTCAAAAAATTTGCTGGCAATATCTTCAAAAGACGGATTCACTTTGCAAGCTAATTCCAGCGAAATTTTGAGCATATTCAGGCAGAACATGGCCATCCAGCTGGTTCCGTCGGATTGCTCCATGTACCCGCCGGTGGGCAGCGGCGCGCTGCGGTCGAACACCCCGATATTATCCAGGCCCAGGAATCCGCCCTCGAAAATATTGCTGCCTTCCGAGTCTTTCCGGTTCACCCACCAGGTGAAATTCATCAACAATTTGTGAAAAACGCTTTCTAAAAACGCGTAATCCGGCTGGCCCGACAGCTTGCGGTCGATCTGAAAAACGCGCCAGCAGGCCCAGGCGTGCACCGGCGGATTCACGTCTCCGAAATTCCACTCGTAGGCCGGGATCTGGCCGTTGGGATGCATGTACCATTCCCGCAGGAACAGCCGCAGTTGCCCCTTGGCGAAATCCGGATCCACCAGCGCCATCGGGATCATGTGAAACGCCAGATCCCACGCCGCGTACCACGGATACTCCCACGTGTCCGGCATGGAAATGACGTCTTCGTTGAACAGATGAACCCAGTTCGAGTTGCGGCCCTGCCAGCGGCTCGCCGGCGGAGGCGGCATCGCCGGGTCGCCCTTCAGCCAATCTTCAATCACGAAATGATAAAACTGTTTGGACCACAGCAGCCCCGCGAACGCCTGCCGCTGAACGCGTTTCCCATCCTCGGAAAGATTCGCTGGAGCAAAACTGTAGAACTCATCCGCTTCGGCGATTCTCTCGGCGAATAATCCGTCGAAATCGTGGACCAGGCAGGTGGGATCGCTCACTTCGGAAAGACGCATGCGCAGCACCTTGGTTTCACCCGGTGCCAGTTCCAGCCGGTGCCAGGCGCAGGCCTTGGTGCCATGCCGCTCCGGATTCACCGCGTTTTCCTGATGGTGAACCACCCGCCGCTGGAACGCATCCTTGAAATAAACCTGGGCGCCGAATCCCCACAGCGCGCAGGTGTTGGTGTCGTTTTCGGTGAACAGAAGATCCGGCTGGCCGTCGACGTCGAAGCGATACGAGCCCAGCGTGCGATGCGAAATATCGATCCCGCAGGAGGCCGCCGTGAGCGACGGCCGCTCCGGACTCGCGTCCCAGCACCAGGTATTGCGAAACCACAGCGTCGGCAGAATGTGCAGCACCGCCCGTTCCGGCCCGCGATTCACCGCCGTCACCCGAATCAGAATGTCGCAGGCGTCGGCCTTGGCGTATTCGACGAAAATATCGAAATAGCGGTCCTGGTCGAAAACTCCGGTGTCGATCAACTCATATTCCGGCTCGCGGCGCGAGCGGTGCTGGTTCATCTCCAGCAGCTGCCGGTAGGGAAACTCGGCCTGCGGATACTTGTACAGGCATTTCATGTAGGAATGCGTGGGCGTCGAATCGAGGTAATAATACAGCTCCTTCACGTCCTCGCCGTGATTCCCCTGCGTGCCGGTGAGGCCGTAAAGCCGCTCTTTGAGAATAGGATCGCGGCCGTTCCAGAAGGCCAGCGCGAAACACAACCGCTGGTGATTGTCGGAAATTCCGGCAATGCCGTCCTCGCCCCAGCGATAGGCGCGCAGGTGCGATTGTTCGAAGGGCAGATAATCCCACGCCGTGCCGTACGCGCTGTAATCTTCGCGAACCGTGCCCCAGTGACGCTCGGAAAGGTACGGTCCCCAGCGCCGCCAGTGCTCTTCCCGCCGCGCCGTGGAGATCAACCGCCTTTTTTCTGCATCCATCCATTCGATTTTAAGACAATCCGCAAACGCGGCCCGCGTTTTTACCTGGGAAGCGCGTCGCGGTACAACGCGATCCGCGGGGGCTTCGTCAGCAGCACCGTCACCACGTCGAAGCGCACCCGCTCCCACGGCGTTTCCGTGCGCCGCGCGTAGTCCCGCGCGACGCGCATCAAATGACGGCGCTTTTCGTCATCGATCGCCCGCTCCGGCGGACCGAATGCGCCGCGTTCCCGCGTCTTCACTTCGACGATCACCAGCGTCTCGCCTTCGCGCGCGATCAGATCGGCTTCCGCTTCGCCGGACGCCAGCCGGAAATTGCGCGCGACAATCGTGAATCCGCGCGCGCGAAGAAAGCGATGCGCCAGATCTTCGCCATGCCGTCCACTCGCCGCCGCCGGGGACCACAATGTTCGGCGCCGAACGTGACGCAGCCGGTCCAGAATCTTTCCGATCATTTAATTACGCTCAGCCGCCACTCGATCACTTTGCCGCGCACCATGTAGCACATGTAGTATTCCCAAAACCGGCGAAAGCGCGTGAAGCGATTCACCAGCAGCTCGAATCCCAGCCATCGCCACAAAGCTAGTAGCTTCACGCGCACCGAAATCTCGCGAAATTTCACTGGCGAATAATAGCCGAAACCGCCATGATCCTCGCCGAAGTAGCGCAGCGAAAAACTATTCAGATGCCAGCGGTGCGTGGGATCGCAAAACGAGCTGAAATCGGTGTAATGCGGCGTTACGATGAACACTTCCCCGCCCGCGCGCACCAGCCGGTGAAATTCTTCCATGCTCCGCACCACGTCGCCGACGTGTTCGATCACGTGAATCGCCTGTAGCGCGTCGAAACTGGAATCGCGAAACGGATAAGGGAAATGGTCGAGGTCGCACAGCACATCGGCGCGGCTGGCGGGATTGCGGTCGATGCCGAGGGCGTCTTTTTTCTTGTTGATCCCGCAGCCGACGTCCAAAATTCGCATTCAGACGAAATTTTCGCACCATCCGGGCGTTCCGCGCCATCTAAACGCATGATGAGGCTGGTCCGTCAAATCGGGCGCAAGGTGCGCGAAACACGAATGTTCGTGCGCGCGATGCAATCGCCGTCGCATCCGATTGTCGCGCAAATTGTGCCGATTCGCCGTTGCAATCTGGACTGCGCTTACTGTAACGAATACGACAAAACTTCCGCGCCGGTGCCGCTTGAAACCATGCTGCGGCGCATCGACAAGCTGGCCGGCCTGGGCACGACGATTATCACCCTGAGCGGCGGCGAGCCGACTCTGCATCCCGACCTCGACGCGATCATCCGCCGCATCCGCGAGCACGGCGCGATCGCCACGCTGATCACCAACGGGCTGCTGCTGACGCCGGACCGCATTCGCGCGTTGAATCGCGCCGGCCTCGATTATCTGCAAATCAGCATCGACAATCTGGCTCCGGACGAGGTTTCGAAAAAAAGTCTGCGCGTGCTGGAGCGGAAACTGGAATGGATGGCGCGCTACGGCGAGTTCGGCGTGACCATTAATTCCGTGCTCGGCGCGGGGGTGCGCAATCCCGAGGACGCGATCGTGGTCGGGCGCCGCGCCCGCCAGTTGGGGTTCACCAGCACCGTCGGAATTTTGCACGATCACAGCGGGCAGCTGCAACCGCTTGCGCCGGAGCATAAAAATGTGTACGATCGTTTCCGGCATTTGAAAACCGGCCTGTTTTCTTTTGCGCACTTCGATCATTTTCAGGAGAACATCGGCCGCGGACTGGCGAATGACTGGCATTGCCGCGCCGGCGGACGGTTTCTTTATATCTGCGAAGACGGGCTGGTGCATTACTGTTCGCAGCAGCGCGGGCACCCCGGCATTCCGCTCGAAAATTACACGGTCGATGATATTCGCCGTGAAGCGGCGCGGCCCAAGGGGTGCGCTCCATTCTGCACCATTTCGTGCGTGCATCAGACGGCGATGCTCGACGATTTTCGCGAGCATCCGCGCGAGACGCTGGCCGGAATCGTCGACCGGCGCCGCGCGATCGACCCGGATTTTCAGCCGCCGGCGCTGGTGAATCTGCTGTCGTGGCTGTTTCTCAATGAACGCCGCCGCGGATTTTTCGGCAAATTGATGGTCAGCGCGCTGGGGCTGAAGCGGTCGTAAAACGGGGTCCCTAGCAGGGTGCTGAAAAAGGGGACAGACTACTCTGTCCCCGCCTGTAAGTTATTCCTGCCGCGTGCGACCGTGGCCGTGGACAGAGCGGTCTGTCCCCTTTTTCAGCGCCCTGCCAGGCTACTCGGCTTTCGCTACCGGCAAATGCATCGACATGATCACCAGAGTTGCGGCGGTGGTATGGAACGCGTGCGGAGTGTTCTCCGGGATCAGAAAGAAGTCTCCTTTGGCAATGTGCCGCGAAGATCCGCCATCGATGGCGGTGCCGAGCTCATTCGATTTCATTCGTTTCGCGCCCACCAGTTTCCCACCCGTGGTGAGGGTTCCCGCGCCCTCGATGACGTAGCACACTTCTACCGCCGTTTCGTGCACGCTCGGTGGAGTATCGACGCCTCGCACGCGGTACTCCAGGTTCACGGTGTAGGGAGTGGAGCGCAACAGGACGTCTATAAAATTGGCCTGATCGGATTTCCGTTCGCTCTTGGCCTTGGCCATCATGGCGGCAACATCGGCCGCGCTGGTAAACGACTTCGCCGCCGGCTGCTGAGCGAACAAGCCGGTCGCGACGATCAAAACACTCATCAGTGCGCGCATCGTTCCTCCTCTTCGAGTCTGGATCGACTTATCGTACCATCACCCGTTTTGAGCCGAGAGAACGATCCCCTCCCGACAGGATGGGTTTTTACCTGGACGAAGTCGTATAATCTGGTTAAGTTTGTCGCATGAAACAGGGGTACAGATCAGGGCGAAGAAGTCAAAATATAGGCTTATTTATCAAAGTGATGGAAGGGAGATGCAGATGAGGTCGCACGTTTTTCGCAGTGGACCGGGAATGCTGGCGATTGCCGCAGCGATGCTGTCGGTGAGCGCTTTCGGGGCGAAGGATCACGGATATGTTAAGGCTCGCGGCGGGCCGGATGACGCGGCGGTTTATATCAACGGCAAGTATGCGGGGCCGGCTTCGCGTTATACGGTGCCGGAAAAATATGATGCGCCGCTGGGCCAGATTGAGGTGTCCATCCGCGATCCGCGATGTGAGGATTTTGTCACCAAAGTCAACGTGGAGCCGGGCAAGACCATCCACATTCATTACAAGCTGACGCGCCGGCCGCTCGAAAAACCGCCGTTCGGGCTGTTCAAATTGAGCGCCGCGCCGGAGCAGTGGAGCCTTTCGGCCGGCGACGCGGGCGCGGTCTATATCAATGATAAGTATTACGGCTACGTCGCGCAGTTGAAAAGTCCTGGCGAGGGAATTTTACTGAATCCGGGAACTTACGACCTGCGTATCGAATCGGGGGAATTTGGCACGCTTCATCAGAGCTTCACGATTGAAGCCAATAAGACGACGAAGGTCGCTCTGACCAAGCAGTAGCAGCGGCGCCGCGCGCCCGGGCCTGAACCCGGGTAGCATGAAGGGGAATGAATCTGCCGGTGCATCCCCCGGTGCCGCCGATGCTGGCCAAGCGCGTCGCCGAAATTCCGGACGCGGGCGACTGGATTTTCGAGCCGAAATGGGATGGTTTTCGCGCCATCGTTTTCCGCGACGGCGGCGAGATTCTGATTCAGAGCCGCGATCTGAAATCGTTGAACCGCTATTTTCCGGAGTTGATCGATCCGCTGCTCGCGCAGTTGCCGGAAAAATGCGCGCTCGACGGCGAACTGGTGGTGGCGCGGAACGGCGCGCTCGATTTCGACGCGCTCCAGATGCGCATTCATCCCGCGGCGTCGCGAGTGAAACTGCTGGCCAAAGAAACTCCCGCTTCGCTGGTGTTCTTCGATCTGCTGGCCGCGGACCATGGCGACTATTGCGCGCGCCCGTTTGAAGAGCGCAGGCGGAAGCTGGAAACGGTGCTGCGGCCGGCCACGGCTCCGCTTCACATTACGCCCGCGACGCGGGAACGGAACGTCGCGCGGGATTGGTTCCGGCGATTCGAAGGCGCGGGACTCGATGGGGTGGTCGCCAAGAGTGTTTCGGGAACGTATGAGCCGGATAAGCGGGTGATGCTAAAAATTAAGCATGAGCGCGATTGCGATTGCGTAGCCGCCGGTTTTCGCTGGCACAAGAAAGGCGAGCAGAGCGGTGTTGGCTCGCTGCTGCTGGGGCTGTACGACGATTCGGGCGCGCTCCAGCACGTCGGCGTGTGCGCGAGTTTCAGCGACCAGACGCGTCGCGATCTGGTGGATTTTCTGAAACCGTATCGCCTTAACGCGCTGGCGAATCATCCCTGGAGATCGTGGGCGGAAGCGGATGCGGCCACCAGCCGCATGCCCGGCGCGCAAAGCCGCTGGAGCCGCGGAAAAGATTTATCCTGGGAGCCGCTGCGGCCGGAGCTGGTGGTCGAGGTCGCCTACGAACATATGCAAGGTCCGCGATTTCGCCACACCGCGCAGTTCCGCAGATGGCGTTTCGACAAGCAGCCGAAAGATTGTACCTACGCGCAGCTCGAAGTGGTGCCGCCACAGGAGCTGGCGGAGATTTTTTCCGGCTGACCCCCACCTTTCACAGGCGCGGCTTGCGTCTTTTCCGTTTCCGGGTTTTCTGCCGACTACCCGGGTGAAGTGGCGTAAGCCGCCGGCTTGCGCTCCACGCGGCTCCATTCGTGTGCCGCGAACCACACAAGCCTGGCGGCTTATGCCACTTCTACAGACTACCTGGGTGAAGCGGCGTAAGCCGCCGGGCTTGCGCTCCACGCGGCTCGATTTGTGGGCCGCGAATCACACAAGCCTGGCGGCTTATGCCACTTCTACAGACTACCCGGGTGAAGTGGCGTAAGCCGCCGGGCTTGCGCTCCACGCGGCTCCATTCGTGGGCCGCGAATCACACAAGCCTGGCGGCTTATGCCACCGTCTCTCAGCGGCGGGTGCGCCATTCGCGGGTGGGATCGTCGTCGGGATCGGGCGTTTGCTGCGCCGGACGCATCGCTTCGGGAACGTGACGCAGATTCACGCGAATCCGCGTCCAGGTGGAAAATCGCCCGCGCATGGAATCGACCAGCACATCGTCTTCAGCCAGGCGCCGCGCCGCTTCCGGATGCTTTTTCTTCCAGCGCTCCAGACCCTCCAGCGCGGCGTCCTGCTGGGGCGAATTGGCCACGACGATCAGCGGCATCTTTTCCCGCGCGGGCATTTTATTTCGCGCGCGCGAAGGCGTGACGCGCGGCGCTTCGCCGGCCATTTTGCGGAAGTGCGGCGGCCACGGCGCATCGCCGAGACCCGTGGCTTCGTCGCGCCCGGAAAGCTCCAATAATTTTTCGAGCGAACCGGCGAAGCGATCCATCTCCGCATGCCGGTCGCCGATTTCGGCGAAACGCCTGGGCATGGTGGCGACGGTGAAATCGGCCGGATCGCAATCGGCGGTTTCGCGCCAGTCGAGCGGAGCGGAAACGCGCGCGTCCGGCGTGGGGCGCACCGAGTAGGCCGAGCAGGTGGTGCGATCCTTGGCGTTCTGGTTGTAATCGAGAAAAACGCCGTGGCGTTCTTCTTTCCACCAGCTCGAAGTGGCGATTTTCGGCAGGCGCCGTTCGATGGCGCGCGATAACGCCAGCGCGGCGCGGCGCACTTCGACAAAGCTCCAGCGAGGGTGCAGGCGAACGTTGACGTGCATGCCGCGCGAGCCGCTGGTTTTCGGCCAGCCGCGCAGGCCCACGGACTCGAGAAATTCGTTCACCTCCAGCGCGACCAGGCGGACCGTCGACCAGGCGACGCCGGGGCCGGGATCGAGATCGATGCGCAGTTCATCGGGATGATCGAGATCGCTCGCGCGAATTGCGTGCGGGTGCAATTCGATGCACCCGAGATTGACCACCCACGCGAGGCCGGCTTCGTCGTCGACTACGATCTCTTCGGCGGTTCGGCCGGAGGGAAACGACAAGGTGGTGGTGCGCAGCCAATCCGGACGATCCGCCGGAGCGCGTTTTTGATAGAAGGCGTCGGCCTCGGCGCCGTTAACAAAGCGTTTAAGCACCAGCGGACGGCCGCGGATGCCGTTCAACGCGCCGGGCGCGACCGCGAGATAATAACGCACCAGGTCGAGCTTGGTGAGCTTCGCGTCGCGTGAAAAATAAAGTTTTGCCGGATGCGTGATGCGAACCTCGCGGTCCGCGATCGAAAGAATTTCCGCCGCGTCCTGCTGGGGGTTTGGCATGGCGTCCTCGAGCACCCGAAAGCGCAAGCCTGTCGGCTTAGGTTACTGCACCTGTTCGTCGGCCAGGCGCAACGCCGCGTCCATCGCCGCGACGCCTTGATCGATCTCGCTTTTTTCGATGATCAACGGCGGCGCGATCACAAAATGGCTGATCCACGCCGAGACGGAGACGCCGTTCTTCATCATCTCCGCGGCGATTTTATCCACCATGGCCGGCATCCCCGCCATTTTTTCCTGCATGGTGTTGAACAGTTGTTTGGTCGCGCGATTCTTCACCAGTTCGACGGCCCAGAACATGCCCAGGCCGCGCACGTCGCCGACGCTCGGATGCCGGTCCTTGAGCGCCGTCAGTTTTTCGCCTAAATATTTGCCCACTTCGCGCGCGCGATTCACCAGATCCAGGCGCCGCATTTCGTGGATGGTGGCGATCGCCGGCAGCAGCGTCAACGGATGCGCTTCATAAGTGTGGCCGTGGGCGAAAAAGTGATCCTCGAAATAATCCGCGATTTTTTGCGTGGTGGCGCACAGGCCCAGCGGAATGTAGGCCGAGGTGATCCCTTTCGCGGTCACCAGAATGTCCGGCTTCACGTTCCAATGGTTCACCGCGAACCATTCGCCGGTGCGTCCCCAGCCGGACATCACTTCATCGGCGATCAGCAGCACGCCGTGATCGTCGCAGATGCGGCGCAGTTTCGGCAGATATTCCGGCGGAGGGACCAGCACGCCGTTGGTGCCAACCACGGGTTCGACGATCACCGCGGCGACGTCATTTTCATTGGCGATGATGTGCTCCATGTAATCGGCGCAGGCGACGCCGCAGCTCGGATAGGAGTGCTTTATGGGGCAGTCGTAGCAATTCACTTCGGGTCCGAAGACGACGTTCGCGCCCTTCGCCGACGGCTCCGCGGCCCAGCGGCGGCCTTCGCCGGTGACCGCGATCGAAGCCATGGTCGAGCCGTGATAGGAACGATAGCGCGACAGAATTTTGCTGCGTCCGGTGTACATTCGCGCGATTTTCATGGCCGCTTCGTTGGCTTCCGTGCCGGAGGTCACCAGGAAAAATTTGGTCAAACCTTGGGGCAGTATTTCGAGCAGCAGACGGCTCAATTCGGCGCGCGGCGCGGTGGTGTGCGCGGGGGAAACGTAGCACAATTTTCGCGCCTGCTCGGCGATCGCTTCCACCACGGCGGGGTTTTTGTGGCCCAGGTTCACGCACATCAACTGCGCGGAAAAATCGAGATAGCGTTTGCCTTCGGCGTCGATGATGTAGCAGCCTTCGGCGTCGGCGATGTGCAGCGGTTTCCAGGTTTTCTGATAGCGCCAGGTGCCGTAATTGGTCTGGCGCGTCACGGCGGCGACATCGGTGGAAGAGATCTGAGGTTGAGCCATTTCTCCATCCTACGCCGGATCGATGCTGTACACCTCGGCAGGGCAAGCCTGACCGCTTAGGTTACTTCAAGCCGTACAGCTTGCGGGCGTTGTCGCGCAGCACCATATGCGCCAGCTCGATCGCGCGCTCGCGCGTGATTTCTCCATCCTGAAGCATTCCGGTCAGCGCCATCCCCAGTGCTTCGCGGCCATTTTTATTGGCGATGTAGCCGGCTTCTTCCCATCCGTACTCCGGCGGAGCGGCCGGGTAGGCGTCGGTGGCGAACAGAACTTTTTCGGGAACATATTCGAGCCAGGCGCGGATCGATTCGGACACGTCCCGCGGATACAGCATCGCCGTCTGCTCGGAAAAATCCAGATACACGTTCGGCTTGGTGAGCAGCGCCGTCAACTCGCGCCCGAACGGCCATCCGCCGTGCAAAAGCACGAAATTGGTCTTGCGCAGCGACGGGTCGTTGAACAGCGGCTCCAGCAGCATGGGATTGCCGCCGCTGACATTAAAATATCCGCCTCCGCCGGCGGCCGAGTGAATGTGCACGGCCATGCCCAGACGCCCGCACTCCGTGGCGATAAAGCGGAAAATGTAATCCTGAAGAATTTTGTAGTCGCCCTTGCCGGTGGCGTAGACCTTTTCCGCATCAGCCTTGGATGGATCGCCAACTGCCAGCGTTCGCAGATAGGCCATCTCGAATTTTTCGGCGACCGCGCCCGCGTTTTTCTGCCGTTCCAGCGTGGCGCGAACCACTTTTTCCAGATATTGGTCGAGCGTCGCCGGTTTCGCCGTCACTCCCGAATCGGCGTAATAGCGCTGGAGCACCCGGTCTTCGTCCGCAAAAAATGCCTTTTGATCCGGGTTGTGGATAAGCGCGCCGGTGGGCAGCGGATACATCAGCGCATCGGCGAAGGGCACCCATAAAAATCGCGGCGGCTGCAAGCCCGGACCTACAAACACCCGGTTGGCGAGCATAGTTTCGATGTTCAACTCATCGAGCACGCGATTGGCGTAATCGAAGCCGAGCCTGGCGCGATCGTTTTCAAGGGCCGACATCTCGTGATGCGCTTCGACGACCTCGGGCGAACCGGTGCGTTGCAGCACCGGGTCCGATTGCGGCTCCAGCGTTTCGACGGGCAGCGCGTCGTAACCGTCGTCGGGTTTTTCGCCGGGAGCCACCGGACGCACCGGATGCGCGTGATTATCGATCGCCTTGATTTTGGAAATTTCGTCGCGAAGCTGCGGATCGACGGACGAATTGCGGCCGCTGGGGCTGGTGCAGCCGGAAAGAATCAGCAGAAAAATCGCGAACGGTTCGCGGCGGATCACCGAATCATTTTACGACGTCTAATTTCGTAACGTCGGGTAGTGCGTGAGATCTGCGTTGAGCCCCCGCCATGACTGGCGGGGCTGTAACGCGCACTTGCCAGATTTCACGCACTACCTAACGTCGATGGGCAGCGAAAAATCCACGGTCTTCGGCGGCAGGCACATACGATCGGTGCAGGCCTGATAGCGCAGCTTTCCGGAAATCACGGCCAATCCCGGCGGGGCCGATGCGGGAACTTTGAATTTCGTCACGATCTCGAAATCGCCGGTGTAGACCGACAGCGGCTTGTCGGAAAAAGCGTATTTTTCCAGCTGCGCCTTGGGATAAACCACCCCCGAGACGGTCAGCGGCGCGGCCGTCCAGCTGAGCCGCAACGGGATCAGGTAGTCGTCCGAGGGCGTGTTGCTGTTGCAGTGATAGCCGGGGCGCAACTGCGCGGTGATTTTCATTTCCACGGTGGCGCCCGCCTTCGCCGTCAGCTTCTGCGGAGGCGCGACGCTCAGTGGATTAATTTGCGAAAAACAGAGCGGGGCCGCCAGTAGAAAAAAGACTGCTGCTCTTGACCGGTTCCTGGATGATGCCGCCGTCGCCGTCGAGTAGTTTGACAATTTCATCCTTATATTCACTCTTGCTGATCAGTCCCATGTGCATCGCCGCAATGCGCCCGCTGCGATCGATCAGAAACGTGGTCGGCAGAGCTTCGACGCCGCCGTACAGCGTCGAGGTCTGCTCGGTTCCGATCACGATGGGGTAATTGATTTTCCTCTGCGCGATATAGGGCTTCACCGAGGTCCATCCGTCGTCATCCATGGACACGCCGAGCACTTCGAATTTGCGGTCCTTATATTCCTTCTGAAAATCCATGAACCAGGGGATCTCGATCTGGCAGGGGCCGCACCAGGTGGCCCAGAAATTCAGCAGCACCACGTTGCCGCGCAGATCCGACAGCTTCACCGTTTTGCCGGTCGCATCCTTCAGCGAGAAATCGGGCGCCAGCTTGCGGTTGCTTTGGTCTTTTATGGCAGCGTGGCTGGTTTTCGAGCAGCCGGTAAAGGTAAAACTCGAAATGATCGCGATCGCAACGAAGCCCAGATTCAGGTTTTTCATCCCTGTCTTAGATTATATCGGGATGGAGGACGTCGCAGAAAAGGCCGTTTCGAACCACTGGCGCCGGCGCCGGCGGAAGCGCTCCGGAAGAGTAAATTCCTGGTGATCGCGCAAGCCGGCGAAGCACCACGCCGCGGTGTCGCAGAAACTTTCGCAGGCGTAGCGGCGCCAGGCCGCGCTGCGCTCCACCGGATCGCGCGATTTCAGTTTCGCTTTGCGCCATTCCGCGCTCCAGCCGAGCTCGCCCTTTGCCCCGGCGCCGATTTCCCGATGCACCGCTTTTTCCCAGCTTCGCCGCGCCGGATTCGACATGCGCCGCCAGACGAAATGAAAAATTTCGTGAATCAGGATGCGCTCGAACTCGCCGCGCCGGGTCAACACCTCAGAATCGAGCAGGATCACCCGCCGGTTCAGCGACGCCGCGGCCAGATGTGGACCGAGCGATCGCCGCAGCACCACGCGAATCGGACGGCCCGAAAACGCGGGCAGCAAGGTTAATTCCCGGGCTTCTTCGCCGGCACCTTGGAATCCATCTGGTAAAAATAATCCGGCCGCAGAATTTGCGGCTTGAACCTGGCGAGCAACTGCTGGATATAGTCCTGCGTGTGCTGCGTGCGCAGCGTGTGAATGATATCCTCGCGCACGTCGTTGAGCGGCTGCGCGTCGATCCCGGTGACGCGAATCACGTAAAAAGAACCCGGCTGTTCAATCGGATCGCTCACCTCGCCCGGCTTCATGGCGAAAACCGTTTTCTTAATTTCCGCCGGATACATGCCGTTCTGCTTCACCGGCGGGAAATCGCCGTTGAAATCCTTCGATTCGCCCTCGCCGTATTTTGTCACCAGCGCGTTGAAATCGGCCCCGCCGCGCGCCTGCTTCACCACGTCCTCGGCGATTTTCTTCGCGTCGGCTTCGGACCGGTCCGTGGTTGCGTGCGCGGCCTGAAACGCCTCCTCGGCGGCGGCTTTCAGATCGTTCACCGAGGCTTTCGCGTCCGGCTTGAAATTGATCTTGATGGCCTTGATCTTGAACTGCTGATACTCGGAGATGTGCTCCTTGTAATAGGCTTCGGTCTGTTCCGGGGTCACCTGATAATGGTCGGCAACATAACGCATCATGGCCTGCATGAGAAGGTTTTCGGTTGCCAGCTCGATCTGCTCGCGCCACGGACTGGCGTCGCCCAGCTTCAGCCTGGCGGCTTCATCGGACATGTATTTTTCCGCTGAAATCATTCCCAACGCGTAAGCCGGATTCTGCCGCAGAGCCTGGCCGGCCTGCGGCACCTGCATGATCCGCTCTATATCCGCAACAGTGACGTCCTTGCCGTCGCCCGTTTTCGCGACGACCGTATCCGGCGTAATCGGCGGCGGCGGAGCCTGCGCGTCAGCCATGGCCGCGAGCGCAATCAAACATAGAAAGATTCTCATGGGGTCCTTCGGACGCGGGAACTTCTTTCCAATCTAACATGTAACGTAAGCCGCCAGCCGGGGCGGCGGCCGTGTGAAGCTTACGTTGCCGGCTCGCCTGCTATAGTACGGAAAAATGCGTGTCGCCGCGGTGATCTTTCTTCTCTCGCTATGCGCATGCCGCGACGTGCCCGATTATCCCCTGCCCCAGCAAAGCCCGTCCTTTGAAAATTTCAGAACGCACGCCGTTCGCGTGGTCGACCTGGCGCAAGGCGGCGCGGACCAGCACATCGTCCGCGACATTATCGGCGGTTCCAGCCTGCCCTGGCGCTGGACGCTGCAACGCCCGGCCGTGAAGGTGAGAATCGGATTCAACACCAGCCTGAACTATCTGATCGACTTCACCATCGCGGCGGCGACTTTCAAAACCACCGGGCCGGTAACCATCGCCTTTACCGTTAACGATCACGTGCTCGACCGCGTGCGCTACACCTCGCCCGGCCCGAAGCATTTCGAAAAACCCGTTCCGCGCGAATGGATTCAGCCGCATCAGGACGCCATCGCCGGCGCGGAGATTGATAAAGTCTGGGTTTCCAAAGACGACGGCGCGCACCTCGGCTTCATTCTTTCGCGCATCGGATTGGTGGAACGATGATGGTTGTGCAATGATCCACGCCTGGACGGCGCTGCTGAGCGCCGCATTCGTCGTCGCGGCCTGCTGGGGCGCCGGCGTTGTGCTGGTCAACTGGTGCGGAGCCAAACTGAATCGCCTGGAAAGCGCGCCGCTCCAATTTCTAACCGGTGCGTGCGTTCTTCATCTGGCGATTTTCGCGGTGATGGCGCTGAAAATCGCCTACAAACCGGTGTGGCTGATCCTGATCGCGTCCGCCATCGCGGCGGGAGTGAGCAAAAATCGCAAGCGCGCGGGCGTTTTGGCGCCAAAACATTGGACCTTCCTTCTGTTCTCCGCGATTTTCCTGGGGTACGCCGTTCTTTTCCTGGTGAACGCCTGGGTTCCGGAAACCTCCGCCGACGGATCGGGCTATCATCTCGAAATCGTTTCCGATTATCTGCGGGCGCACGGTTTCGTGCAGATCGCGACCAACATGTATTCGGGTCTCGGCCAGGGAATCGAGCTACTGTATGCGCCCGCCGTCGCCTTCGGAGGATTCTCCGCCGCCGCGCTGGTGCATTTCGCCTTTCTGATCGCGCTGGCCTGGGCGATTTTCGCCTTTGGCGCGCGAATCGCGAAACCCTGGGCTGGCGCAGTTGCGGCGCTGCTCGTCTTCTTAAGCCCGATCGTCGCCCGCGACGGCGCCTCGGCTTACATCGACGTCGCCACGGCGGCCGTGGTGTTCGCGGTTTTTTATTGGCTCGAAATCTGGGACGGCGCGCGCGACGATCGTTTGCTGGCGCCCATTGGACTCCTCGCCGGATACGCCTACGCGGCGAAATTTACGGTGGCCGTCATCGCGATTTACGCGCTCGCCTTCATCGCTTTTCGCGCCCGCCGAATCCGTCCGCTGATTCTGGCGGCGGCCTGCGCCGCGCTGGTCATCGCTCCCTGGATGCTCAAGGACTGGATCTATTTTCACAATCCCGTCGCGCCCTTCGCCGATGAAATTTTCCCCAATCCTTACGTTCATGTTGTCGTGGAACAGCAGTGGACCGAATGGCTGCGCCATTACGATCTGCCGAAATTCCAAAGGCTGCCCGGCCAGGTCACGCTGCGCGGCGATTACACGCAGGGCATCATCGGACCCGCATTTTTATTGGCCCCGCTCGCCTTGCTGACGCTGCGCCGCGCCTGGGGATGGCGTGTGCTGCTGCCCGGATTCGTCATGCTGGCCGTTTATTTCAGCAATATCGGCACGCGCTTCCTGATTCCCTGTCTGCCGTTTTTCGCGCTGGGAATCGCGCTGGCGATTGAAAATCGCTGGCTGCTGACCATCCTGGCGGTCGCGCACGCGGTTCTCTCGTCGCCCTGGGCCATTCCCCGCTACGCCAGCAAGTACGTCTGGCGCATCGAAACATTTCCGTATCGCGGCGCGCTGCGCATTACACCCGAGCAGACCTATTTGCGTGAAAATATCTTCGATTATCCCGTGCTGCGCATGATTAATGAAACAATTCCGCCGGGCGAGCGCGTCTTCGCCACCGGCGACCTCGGCTGGACCGCGTATTCCTCGCGCGAAATCATCGATCATTTTCGCTGCGCTTTTGGCAATACTTTATGGGATATTATGAACACCGGATGGGCGGAAGTCACGCAGCCCAGCCGTCTTCTGGTGCTTCACTTTCCCGAAACCGAAGCGGCGCAAATCCGCGTGGTCGAAACCGCGCAGGCCCCCCAGGGCCAGCAATGGAGCGTCGCCGAGCTGCGCTTCTTCGACCGCGGCGCGGAGATCGCGCGGCGTCCCGAATGGCGTCTGCGCGCCTGGCCCAATCCGTTCGAGGTGCAGCTGGCCTTTGATAATTCCCAGGCGACGCGCTGGCGCACCTGGCAAACCGCCGCGCCGGGGATGTTCCTCGAAACCGATTTCGGCCGCGCCGAAAAAATCGACGAAGTGCATCTGGAAACTTCGCCCGATCTCGCCTGGCCGATCAAACTGCGGGTTGAAAAATTTGACCGCGGCCAGTGGATCGCGCAGACCGGTCATTTCGAAGAACGGCCCAACGCGGTGCGCAACGGGATTCGCCGCGCGGCGTCGTACGAATTGCTGCGCCGCGGCGTCCATTACGTGGTCGTCGGCGATAAAGATTTCGGCGCGTCCGATTATGACGACGATCCTGGGGCCTGGGGCCTGGAAGAAGTGGCGCGCGTTCCGCGGGCGACGCTGTTCCGGATCCTGCCATGAAACTGTTTCTGGGTGTGGACGGCGGCCAGTCGAGCACCACGGCGCTCGCCGGCGATGAGCAGGGCCGCGTCGTCGGAATCGGACGCGCCGGTCCGTGCAATCACGCCGGAACCGCGGAAGGACGCGAAAAATTTCTGACCGCGCTCGGCCAATCGGTGCGCGCGGCCTCGGGCGGCGCTCACGTTGATGCCCGGTTCGAATGCGCCTGCCTGGGCCTGAGCGGCGGACCCGCGGATAAAGACTTGCTGGCGCGGGAAATCGTCCGCGCGGAAAAATACATCATCACGCACGACGCCGCCGTCGCGCTTTCCGGCGCGCTCGCGGGAGGACCGGGCGTGATCATCATCGCCGGCACCGGTTCCATCGCCTACGGAAAAAATGGCGAAGGCCGCGCCGTTCGCGCCGGCGGATGGGGCTATATTTTCGGCGATGACGCCAGCGCTTTCGGCCTGGTCCGCCGCGCTCTGCGCGCCGTGCTGCGCAATGAAGAAGGATGGGGCGCGCGAACCCGTTTGCGCGAAGCGCTGCTGGATGCGACCGGCGCGGATAACGCGGACGACCTGCTGCATCGCTTCTATAGCGACGAATATCCGCGCGCGCGCATCGCTTCGCTGGCGAAGGTGGTGGATGAAACCGCGATGCTCGGCGACGCCGTCGCGCGGAAAATTCTCGTGAGCGGCGCGCAGGCGCTGATGATGATGGTTTCGGCGGTGCGCGCGCAATTATTTGCAGATGGCGAACGTCCGCGCCTGTCTTATTCCGGCGGAGTTTTTCGCAGTCGTATTCTGTTCGAACAATTTCAGAGGCTCGCCGAATTCGACTGCGAACTGGCCGCGCCGCAATATGGTCCCGCGGCGGGCGCGCTGATCGAAGCTTATCGCGCCTGCGGGATCGGCGCCGCGCTGCGCGACGCGCCGGAAGAAAAAATCTGAATCGTATCGAGCCCGCTTGACCGCCCTGTCAAAAAACCCCGC
The DNA here is from genome assembly GCA_035507655.1 of Bryobacteraceae bacterium. Classification (GTDB taxonomy): domain Bacteria; phylum Acidobacteriota; class Terriglobia; order Bryobacterales; family Bryobacteraceae; genus Palsa-187. The sequence goes on from DATJNW010000131.1 coordinate 36,285, forward strand.
CATCACCGGCGCCAGATTTCTGAATCGCGGTCCGCTTTTCTTTATCCTATGAACTTGGAACCGATCTCTCATTTTTTCTATTCCGACCGATTGAAACTTCAGTTCTGGGATTGGGGAAGCGCCGGCAAACCGGCGATGATCCTGGTGCACGGCGGCCTGGATCACGCGCGAAGCTGGGACTGGGTCGCCCGTGCGCTGCGTGACGATTATCACGTCTACGCGCTCGACCTGCGGGGCCACGGCAACAGCGCCTGGGCGCCCGGCGCGCTGTATTCGATCGCCGAACATCTGCTCGATCTGGCCGCGCTCGCGGATATCATCGATTCTTTTCCGATCTACCTGATCGGCCACTCGCTCGGCGGAACGTTGACGCTGCTTTATTCCGGCCTCTATCCCGATCACGTGAAAAAAGTGGTGGCCATCGAAGGATTGGGATTGCCGGAAAGCCATCGCCTGATCCGCCAGCCCGCGGCGGAGCGTCTGCGCGAATTCATCGAAGCCGTCCGCAAGCTGGAAAATCGCACGCCGCACAGTTATCCGAACCTGGCCGCGGCGGTCGCGCGAATGAAGGAAGCGAATCCTTTCTTAAGCGACGAAATCGCCGAGCATCTCACGCTGCACGGCACCAACTGGAACGCCGACGGCTCGCTGATCTGGAAATTCGATAACTACGCGCGCATTTTCGCGCCGTACAACGTGAACGTCGCCGACATGAAAGACGTGATCGGCCACATCAGCGCGCCGGCGCTGTTGTTCTGGGGACGGGAAAGCTGGGCGCAGGACCCGGAGGTCGACGGGCGCGCCTCGGTGCTAAAAAATTACCGGCTGGTGAAAGTCGCCGGCGCGGGCCACTGGGTGCATCACGACCAGCTCGATTTATTTCTGGCCGAAACCAAAAAATTTCTCGCCGAATAATTCGTCAAGAGGGGTTCGCGCCGGGAGGGAAAGCGCAAGCCTGGCGGCTTACGCCACTTTGCGCGAACGAACATGGTTTTTTCTTTTTAGCGGCCGCCTGGAGATCGAGTACAATTGTCCGATGTCTCCACAGCCCGCGCTCGAGGTGTTGATTTCCGCCGACCGCATTCGCACCCGCATCGACGAAATGGGCGCGGAAATCGATCGCGACAGCACCGGCGGCCCGGTTTATCTCATCGCCATTCTCAAGGGCGCCTGTTTTTTCCTGGCCGACCTGGCGCGCGCCATGAAAACGCCGGTGCGCATCGAATTTATCGGCATCTCGAGTTACGGGCGCGGCAAAAGCAGTTCCGGGGAAGTGCGGCTCACCAAGGACCTGGACGTTTCAATTGAAGGCTACGACGTGGTCGTGGTGGAGGACATTGTCGATAGCGGCGTGACGCTCAGTTATCTGCTGAAACTTCTGGCGCAGCGCAAACCGAAATCGCTGCGGGTGGCGACGCTGCTCGATAAACCCGAGCGCCGGCAGAGCGCGGTGGAGGTGCAGTACGTCGGCTTTCAGATTCCGGATCGATTCGTGGTCGGATATGGGCTCGATTATGCGGAGGATTACCGGAATTTAAAGGATGTGTGCGTGTTGAATGAGTAAAATGATTCCCATGCGTTTTGCGACATTGCTGGTGCTCGCCGCCGCGGCCTGGTCCGCCGACCTCGATCCGGCCACGCGCCAGTTGAGCCGCGATATTTTTCAGGAGCTGGTCGAGATCAACACCACCGATTCGGTGGGCAACAATACGCGCGCGGCCGAAGCCATGGCGAAACGGCTGCTCGACGCCGGATTCCCGGCGGCCGACGTGGTGGTGCTGGGTCCGAATGCGCGCAAAGGAAACATGGTGGCGCGGCTGCGCGGCAGCGGCGCGAAAAAACCGGTGCTGATCCTCGGCCATCTGGACGTGGTCGAAGCGCGGCGCGAGGACTGGACCACCGATCCGTTCCAGTTCATCGAAAAGGACGGCTATTTTTACGGCCGCGGCACGCAGGATATGAAGGTCGACGACGCCATTCTGGTGACCACGTTCATTCGCTTGAAGCGCGAAGGGTACCGGCCGGACCGCGACCTGATTCTGGCGCTCACCTCCGATGAAGAGGGCGGCAATTTCAATGGCGTCGAGTGGCTGCTCAAAAATCATCGCGGCCTGGTCGACGCCGCGTTCGCCCTGAACAACGACGCCGGCGGCGTGACCACCGCGAACGGAAAAGTGGTGAACGTCGATATCGAAGCCAGCGAAAAACAGTACGCCGATTACCAGCTGACCTCGTTAAATCCCGGCGGCCACAGTTCGCTGCCCACGCCCGACAACGCGATTTACCACCTCTCCGACGCGCTTTCGCGGCTGGAGCATTCGCCGTTTCCGGTGGAGCTGAATTCGGTGACGCGGACCTATTTCGAACGCCGCGCGCCGCTCGAAAATCCGCAGACGCGAGCCGATATGAATGCGGTGCTGCACCATCCGCCCGATCCGGCCGCGGTGGAACGCCTGAGCCGGGAGCCGCGCTACAACTCCATGCTGCGAACCACCTGCGTCGCCACGCGGCTGAGCGCCGGTCACGCCAACAACGCGCTGCCGCAGACCGCGCAGGCCATCGTGAATTGCCGTATTCTGCCCGGGCACACGCCGGAAGAAACGCGGCAGACGCTGATTCGCGTCTTCCATGACCCCAAGGTCGAAGTGAAATATGTGGGCGCGATCGGCAGCGTGCACGCGCCGGACTCGAAGGGATTTCCCACGGTTCTGCCGCCGCCGGAAGTGCTCGGTCCGCTCGAAAAAGTCGTGGGAGAAATGTGGCGCAGTCCACAGCGTGTTCCCCCGGTGATTCCGGAGATGGAAACGGGCGCGTCCGACAGCATTTACACCGTCGCGGCGGGCATTCCGAGCTACGGATTCAACGGCGTGGCCATCGATCAGGACGATGTGCGGGCGCACGGCAAAGACGAGCGCGTTCGTGTGTCGTCGTATTTCGATGGCGTGGAGTTTTGCTACCGGTTTTTGAAGGCGATGACGGATTCGCAGTAATTTCGCCGAGGGCCCCCACAAACCTGCGCCTCAGTCCGCGCGAGGCTTCAGCCCCGCATCTGGGTGACTAGCGGAGCTAAAGGTCCGCGCGGGATGAATCCCGCCCTCCAGACGCGCGGATCTTCTGTTCTGAAAAAGGGGACAGGCCTGCGCCGGGAGCAAGTCCGGCAGATGCGCTGGCCGCGTTGAACAGAAGCGCGAAAAACCACTTCATGGCAACCACCAGCTGAGCGAATCCGACGCGGCGGCAAAAAATTGTTCGGCGGCCGGACGAGTCTCGCCGGCTCGCGGATGCGTCGTCCAGTCGCCGGCAGGTTTGTAATCGGCCAGATGCAGCACCCAGAGCTGGCCGGTTTCGGGACGCGTCAGAATCGGCTGTGACGCTTCGCAATCGTACTGATCGTTATCGAGGAAAAATTTCATGCGATCACCGTCGATCACGCCGGTCTTCAAAAACCCGTGTCCCGGATCGGAAGCGGAAAAGATAAACGCGCCGCGGCCGGGAACGTAGAACAGCACGAATTCCCCGGAAACGGGACGCTGCTGCACCACCGGAATGATTTTTCCGTTGATCGAAAGCTCCACGTTTTCAAAGCGCAGCGGACCGGCGACGCGCCGCGAATCGATCTCGACGGAAATGGTTTCGGAAACAGATAAGCCCATCCCGGGAATATTAAACAGGTCGAGCGAGCTCGCCTGTCCCGATCCGATCGCGCCCAGCGGCCGATCCTCGGAAAGCGTCGGCGTGGGTTTGCCGCCGTCGGCCAAAGGGAATTGTGTGACGAACTGCTCGTCGTAGGGCGACGCGGTGACGGAGACCGCCGTTCCGTTCAGCGCCAGATCGAAGGAAAGCTGATAAGCATAAACGGCGAGCTGGTTCTGATCGCGAAAAATGCGGTAGACGCTGTTGCCGGTCGCGCGCGCCATCTGGACCGTCAGCGTTTCCTGACCGGTTGGATTGCCAAAGGCGGCGGCAATCTTCAATTGAACGCCATTGTCCAGCGAAATGAGGGAGGAATCCTGAGCGTATCCGGCGGCGACGGTAAGCAGAGCGAGCGCTGCAAGATTTCTCACCGTTTCATGATCCTCCACATCGGAAAAGAGCAACCTGATAGCCACGACGAAATCCCTAGCGGATTCGCGCAGCAAGATGCCCATATAATATTGTTTT
>DATJNW010000132.1:0-4105 GCA_035507655.1 Bryobacteraceae bacterium
TCGGCCGTTTTTGCGGCAGCTGGATTGGACGCAGTGGCAGGGCATTCTCAAGAGGCTGCAAGCGATCAGCGACCACGTCAGCTCGAATCATCAGCTGCGTCCGCTGCCGCCTCAGCCGACCGAGCGCATGCCGCAACTGCCACGCCGTCAGCAGTCTGGCGTAAACCCGTCAGCCGCGTTTCACCGCTAAAGCTCCGGGTTCCCCAGTGGGGCGAATTTCAGGCCGTCCGGCGCGCGAGATAGGTCGCTGCGCCGGGCGACCCTCGTCGCTCGCGCCAGGCGCCTGTGCAGGCTCCTAAAGCGCTCCGGCGCCGTGCACCCGCCGGCCGCGCGGTAGAGGCTCCGCGCCAACTCACTACTTCATTTCTGATTTAGGAGATAGAGGTCCGCATGGCCGCCCGGCCGCGCGTAGACGATCGTGGATAGGTCCCGCGAGAAATCGTAGGCGTTTCCGCCGTACGTGACCGGAAAAACGAACGGCACCTTCAGCGCCGCTTCTGGCGTGCCAATCAATTTTCCGTCCTTCCAATGCTGGCGGTAAATCGTAACTTCGCCCCGTGTGGCCACAGCATACAGAAATGATTTACCATCGCGCTCGAAATAAGCGCCAAACGTCACTATGCCCGGCGCCAATAGCGTGCATTTCCCCTCCGGCACCGAAATCTCGTAGATCCCAGTGCCCTCGCCTCCAAGGATGTTGCCGATCAGGTATCGCCCGGATGGGTCGGCGTCCGCGGCGAATCCGCACTTGTCCACAAATCTTTCAACGCTTGAGCTCCCCACCTGCCATTTCCAAATATCGAACGTTCGCTCCCCGCTGGCTTGTCCGCTCACGTATACGGACTTTTGGTCCTCGCTCCATATCGCCGATACGGGAGTAGCATCGAATTGCGGAAGCCCAACCACACTGCTCCCATCGGCGGCTGCCACGTAAACTCTTGGCGAATTTGACGCTTCCGAGCTGAGAAACGTGAGATGAGCTCCGTCCTGCGCCCAGCTAGCCGTTCCCACTCCGGTTCCGCTGAAGATCTTCACTTTGTTACCGCCGTCTATGTCCGAGACCCAGACTTGGCTGATCGCTGCATATGGTTGAGTGACGTACATCACTCGCTTTTTGTCCGGTGAAATGGCCGGCTGGGACGCGTCCTCCCCCTCGATGTCGGTCAATCCCTTTGATTTCACGTTATAGACGCTCAGCACTCCCGTCGACTTGCCGTTCACGTAGTAAATTCCTTTTCCGCCCGGGTCCGGCATCGGCGAAAAGTCCGGCCCGGTTCCAAACGTGATTTGCGTCAGGCTCCGGTCGTCGAGGTTGTATTTCCAGATGTTCGTCAGTCCGTTTACGGTTCGGCTTAGATAGATTGATTTTCCAGGCTCGGCCCACACCGCATCGCGATTTGCTTGCGGGACTTCGCCGAGGTCGATCGCTCTATGTGCGGTCAAGTCGATGTCACAAAAACGGAAGTTGGCGTGTTCACCGCCGGCCACCGGCGCATCGGCGGCAAATATCTGCTTACCGCCAGGATAGGCTTGGATCGGGATATACCTGCGTTTGGTGACTTGCGTATCGAGGACCGTTTCTTCATTGAGGCCTGACTTGTCCGCGCGAAAAACTCCCGGTTTGTCGGGCTTCACATAAAAAATCGAATTGCCGTCCGCGGAGGGAATCAAATAGGAAGCCGCCGCTACGCGCTGCGGAGTCCCTCCCAGCGCCTGTACACCCCAGATTTCCGCATGGCCTAGTTTCTTTCCGAAATAGACTTGTTTCCCGTCCGGCGAAAAACTGACCACATACTTGTCGCCTTCATCCGAAGTCAGTTGCAGCGGTTCGCTGCCGGACGTGAGCATCAGGAAAACCTGGCCAATTCCTCCAACCGGTGAGTCAAATGCGACAGCGCGGCCGTCCGGTGAAAGCGTGGCGTCATCCATCGGCTTGTTCCACTGGCTCAGTTGCGTGATGCTCGGCGCACCGGTGGGAGCGCCCGATCGCGGCCAGAAATGAAACGCGGCGATGCCGGCCACGAGCAACACCAACAGGGCGGCCAAGACGAGATACTCGCGTGCTCGGGATCGCGGGCCCTCCGCAGCCGCACTCTGCGCAACGTGCCGCTCTCCCGTAATCTCTTGAACGGCTCCACTTGCCGACGAATGGATTCGGCTCGAGTCCGTATCCCGCTTCAGGCGCTTCAATTCCGACCGCAAATCCGACGCGTGCTGGTATCGCAGGTCACGGTCCTTCTCGATCGCGCGGTTGATAATCTCTTCCAGCTTTGGCGGAATCTCGGGATTCAAGCGCACCGGCGCCACCGGAGCTTGGTGCAGGATCGCGTCTGTAATCACGCCGGAAGTGTCTCCGCGAAAGGGCAGCGCGCCGGTCGCCATCTCGTACAGCACCACCCCGAACGAGAAAAGGTCCGTACGCGCGTCCAGCTCTTTTCCGCGTACCTGTTCCGGCGACATGTACGCCACCGTGCCCACCGTCGCGCCGGGGCTCGTCAGAAGCTCATCGGCAACTGCGGTCGGCATCGAAGACGCACCAATTCCTTGAGCGACGCGGCCCGCTGGCGCCATCTTCGCCAGTCCGAAATCAAGAATTTTCGCGTGGCCGCGCTTCGTCACGAAAACATTGGCGGGCTTGATGTCGCGGTGGACCACGCCTTCCGAGTGCGCCGCGTCGAGGCCATCCGCCACCTGCGTGGCCAAATCCACCAGTGCCTCTAGCTCGATCGGACGCCCGCCGATGCGGTGCTTCAGCGTTGTGCCGTCGAGGAATTCCATCACGATGAAGGCTCTGCCGCCTTCTTCGCCGATTTCATAAATCGTGCAGATATTCGGATGGTTCAGCGCGGAGGCCGCCTGCGCTTCGCGCCGGAAGCGCCCGAGCGCCTGCGGGTCGCGCGCCATATCATCGGGCAAGAATTTCAACGCCACGAAGCGGTGGAGAGTTGTGTCTTCGGCCTTGTAAACCACTCCCATTCCGCCGCCGCCCAGCTTCTCGACGATGCGGTAGTGGGAAATGCTTTGACCGATGAGCGATTCGGAGTCCTGCATTTGTGAGGTGGATTTTAGGTTTGACGAGTTGTCAAGTCAACGCAGCTGAATCGGAGTAACGATCTTCGTCCGCAATCAGGCTCGTCGACCCCTGGGTCGATCCGCGCATCCACACATCAATCTCTAATAGAAACGTACTTCCACCGCCGGATGCTTCTCCAGATGCACGGAATCGATGAAGCGAACTTGTCCCTCGTTGAGGGTCATGATTAAGGAATGAGTGCGCGTACCGTCGCGGAAGAATCGCACGCCGCGAAGCATCCCGCCCGGCGTCACGCCGGAGCACGCGAAGATGATGCGTTTGCCGGGGGCGAGGTCGGCAGTGTCGTAAATGCGCTTCGGATCTTTCACGCCCATCTTGGCGAGGCGCTCTTCGTGTTCGGGCTTGTTCACCACGAGCCGCGCCAGGATCTGGCCGTTCAGGCAGCGCAGCGCTGCGGCGGTAAGAACTCCTTCGGGCGCGCCCCCGGTGCCCATTACGGCGTGAACGGAAGTGCCGCGGACTGCGGCGCGAATGCCGGCTGAAAGGTCGCCATCGCCGATCAACTGAATGCGCGCGCCGGTGGCGCGGATATCGGCGATGAGCTTCTCGTGGCGCGGACGATCCAGCACGATCACGACGAGATCTTCGATGTCGCGATCCAGGCGCCGCGCGATGGCGATCAGATTGTCTTTCACCGGCGCATCGAGATCCACCGCTCCTTTGCACGGCGGACCCACGATAATTTTTTCCATGTAAAGATCGGGAGCGTGGAGCAAACCGCCCTGCTCGCTCGCCGCCAGCACCACGATGGCGTTCGGCTCGCCCGTAGCGCAAAGGTTCGTGCCTTCGAGCGGATCCACGGCGATATCCACCTGCGGATACTTCCGCGATTTATCGTGAACCGCCGCGCCGACTTTCTCGCCGATGAAAAGCATCGGCGCCTTGTCGCGTTCGCCTTCGCCGATCACGATCGTGCCATCCATCCCGACCGAATCCATTTCGGCGCGCATCGCCTCGACCGCCGCCTGATCCGCTTTGTGACGGTCGCCGAGTCCCATGGTATGCGCCGAG
>DATJNW010000133.1:0-64917 GCA_035507655.1 Bryobacteraceae bacterium
GAAAATAGCGTAATCAATTCCACGCCCACCCATACCAAATTTGGCTCCGCCAGAGCGGGAACCACCAGCAGCGCAAACGCGAAAAGATTGTAATTGCAGTAGAACCACCACAGGCGCGATTGTTCCTCGTGTTCGGTACGCCGCATGTAGCCGCCAGCGAAGAGCGCCGCCAGCGCGCAAACCAGGCTGACGATCACCAGCATCAGCGCGCTCAGTCCATCCGCTTCGAACCACCCGGCGAGCCCGATCACTCTGCCATCCGCGATGACCCGGATCGCTACGAAAATCGAAAGAGTAAAAACCGCCCACGCCGTGACAAGAGTGATCGGCCAAGCCGCGTTCCGCAACGGCCGGATCCAGCAGAGTAACGCCGCGAGCAAAGGAAGCGCGACGATGAGCATTAACGCCATGAAGCCGGTTCCTCCTTCAATGCCCTCAATGCCGCGGCCTCCGTGGTTCCGAGCGTCTCGCGAATGGTCCGGGTGAGCAGACCCGCGACCACCGCAATCAACACAACGTCAATGGCTACGGCGAGTTCGGCGATAAGCGGCAATTCGCTGGCGATCGCGATACCCGCCAGAAATGCGCCATTTTCCATGGCGAGAATGCCGATAAGTTGCGGAATCGCTTCCCTCCGCGCGATCAGCGACCACACGCCGATCAGCACTCCGGCCAGCCCGATCGGCAGATTCACGCGAATCACCGGATCGTTGGCGGCCGAAACTAGTGGTCCCGCGAGGAACTCCGCCGTAATCGTAAGCAGCAGCGCGATCAGCAGCGATGCGGGAATGTTGACAGCTTGGGAAATTTCGCGGCGCTCATAGTAATCGCCCGGCAACACCTTGCGCAAAACCAATGGAATGGCAATCACTTTGCAGGCGATGGTAATCGCTCCCAGCGCCCACAAATGGATCGAACCACGGCCGTAGCCAAGTAGAAAACAGGACGCGGTCAACAGCAGCGACTGCACCACGAAGAATCGGACCACTCCCTGCACCTGCCGCGTCGCAACCATGGCAAAGGCCGCGATGAGAATCAGCCCCGCGCAATGAGTGTTTAACGCTTGCGGCACCGAACCTGTCATCTTTATGCTCCCGGGAATATGCTCGTCACCATGGCGGCGACCGAGGTAATGAACGCCGCGCCTAAGAACTCGCTGATGCGGAACAGGCGCAACTTGGCGAGCGAGGTCTCGATGACCACCAGCAGCAGCGCGAACAGGAACACTTTAAAAAGAATCTGCGGAACCGCGGCGAACACCGCGCCCGGATTGGTGCCGTGCGCCAGGCCCCAAGGCGCCACCAGCACGTTCAGGAAAATGCAGGCGAGCACCAGGAATTTCATCTGCCCGCCCCACTTCATCAGCGCCGCCGCACGCCCGGAGTACTCCAGGCCCTTCGACTCGTCGATCATCGCCAACTCGAAATGGCCGGCCGGATTGTCCACCGGAATTTTTCCTCCTTCGGCAAGGATCAGCATTAAAAATGCCATCAGCAACAGGATGTGCGCCGGAGAGAAGAACGCAGCCGCGGACGCGACCCACTTCTGCTGCACGATGTAAGGAATAGTCGACTGGGCCACGAAGGAAACCGTGAAAAACACGATCATGAAAACGGGCTCCGCCAGAAAACCGACCATTCGGGTACGGCTTGCTCCCATAGGGCCGTAGGGATTCCCGGTATCCACGGCGGCGAGCGCGGCAAAGAATCCAGCGACGGCCAGATAAAATCCCGCCCCCACCATGTCGGCCATGAACGCGAACGCCAGTGGGTAGTCGGTAAGGACTGGAATCAGGGTCGCCACAAAGATCGGCATCACGAACACCAGGTAAGGCGTGAATCGGAAAATCCAGGTGGTTTCCTCCGAGATCACTTCATCCTTGTGGAACAATTTCCAGATGTCCCGGTAGGATTGGAAAATGCTCGGTCCCCGCCGGCTTTGCACCATCTCCTTGAGGCGGGAAAGCACGCCGGCATAGAGCGGCGCGAACACCAGCACAAAAAGAACCTGGAGGATGTTGTAAGCGATCGTTTCCGTCATCGCCAAGCCCCCGGTTTTATTAAGCTGGCTTGCGCGTTTTGCAGGCGCCCGGCGCTGAGCAGGAATTCAGAGGGCCATATTTGAATCTTTAGAAAATTACGTCGCTTAAAGGAAAGGAAATCGGTTGAACCCCGCTCGACTGCTGTCTTCATTCCGGGCAAACGTCTCCCCTTTCATAAGGAGTCATCAGCCGTTAACCGACAACAGCAATTCTGCCGGGCAAAGCCCGCAAGGCAAACTCCATTGCCTAGCACAATTCAAGCACGGATCAGGGAAACTCGCAAGAGGAAGAATGCGACTGCGCACTCGCCTGGGCCAGGATACCGGTACGGTGGCTCGCCTGCCTGCTAACCTGAGAAAGCCCGAATGGACGTCCTCGCTCTCCGCCTGACCCCGCACGGCCACCTGGTTCTCGTTTCCGAAACCGCCGCACCATCATTCGACCCCAAAACGGCCCGCCGGCTGGAACACGCCTTCGAGCGCGGATCGGGCCACGGTCTGCTCCTTCTCGGCCTGGATGAGGCGGGCGCCACGATGCCGCCGGTTTTCGCCTGGTGGCGGGGATTCGGCGCACGCTACCTCACCGCGTTATGCACGCAACAGCAGAGCGATGGCAGGAAGACTCGCGTCGCGCCTCCCTCGGCGGAAGAACTGGACGAAATCGCGCAGTCTGCCCCGCCGTTAACCGGCGCGGAATACCTCACCCCGGCGGTTCTCGAATCTCTATGGCGCGAACTGGACCAGGCGTTCGAAATCGAGTTGACCGAAGCCAGGTGCGGCCTCCAGGACTTTCTCAAGCTCCGGAATCCCGCCTGGAACCTGGTCGGCCGCGTACACTTCAATCTGGCCGAGAATCGCCGCGACCCCGATGCCCCCTTCGCGTTTCTGGCCACCTACACCACACGTCTTTCCGCGCAGGCCAAAGCGCAGCATCTGCCGCTGGGGCAGGCCCTGCGCGAGTATGCCGGCGCGGCGAATAAGGATCGTCTTCTCTCGCTGCTTGTTCCGGTTCAGCGCGCGGCCGAAACCTGCCCATGGCTCAAAGCCATGCTCGACGCCGGTGAAATTTTCCATCCCTTGCGCTGGACGCCCAACGAAGCGCTCCAGCTCTTAAAAGACGTGCCGCAACTCGAAGCGGCAGGCGTGGTGGTCCGGACCCCCGCGGCGTGGCGCGGAAGCCGTCCGCCGCGCCCGCGCGTGACCGGCACCGTGGGACGCAAACCTCCCACCGGAATCGGCCGCGACGCGCTGCTCGATTTTCGTATGGAGGTCACGCTCGACGGCGAAACCCTCACTGCCGCCGAGATTCGCGAGCTGCTCGCCAAATCCGACGGACTCGCGTTGGTCCGCGGCCGCTGGATCGAGCTCGACCGCGAACACCTGAAGCACATGCTCGACCGCTTCGGCGCAGCCAAGCGCGCCGCGCAGGAAAACGGCCTCGCCTTTGCCGAAGCCATGCGCCTGCTTGCCGGAGCCGACGTCGCCGCCGATGATATTCCCGCCGCCGACAGCGCCGGCTGGGCTCAGGTGGTGGCGGGTCCCTGGCTGGCCGAAACGCTGAAAGCGCTGCGCAGCCCGCAAGGCCTCGCCGGAGCCGAAGTTGGAAACGCGCTTAAAGGCTCGCTCCGTCCGTATCAGCAGGTCGGCGTCCGATGGCTGAGCCTGCTCACCAAACTCGGCCTGGGCGCCTGTCTGGCCGACGATATGGGACTCGGCAAGACCATTCAGGTGCTGGCGCTGTTGCTGCTGCTCCAGCGCGAATCCCGAGCCAGGCCGCAGCCGAGCCTGCTGATCGCCCCCGCATCTCTGCTCGCCAACTGGGCCTCCGAGATTGAACGATTCGCGCCCAGCCTGAAGATTCTGATCGCGCACCCCTCCGCGGGCGATCTTAAGAGGCAGCCCGATCATTTGCAGGAGGTCGATCTGGCCATCACCACCTACGGTTCCCTTCTGCGGGCGGACTGGATGGCGGAAATTCCCTGGCGTCTGGTGGTGCTCGACGAAGCGCAAGCCATCAAGAATCCCGGCGCCAAACAGACGCGAGCAGTGAAGAATCTGAAACCCGGACCCAGAATCGCGCTGACTGGCACCCCGGTCGAAAATCGTTTGGGCGATCTCTGGTCTCTGTTCGATTTCATCAACCCCGGCCTGCTGGGATCGGCGAAGGAGTTCACCAGCTTCACCAAACGCCTGGGCAACGGCCCGAACACCTCCTACGGCCCGCTGCGCGAACTGGTCAAGCCCTACATCCTCCGGCGCCTGAAAACCGACCGCGCCGTCATCTCCGACCTGCCCGATAAGACCGAGATGAAAGCGTTCTGCCCGCTGACCCGCTCCCAGGCGGCGTTATATGAACAGGCGGTCGAGGAGCTGGCCGCTCAGCTCGACGACGTCGAAGGAATAAAACGTAAAGGCCTGGTTTTGTCGTACCTGATGCGCTTCAAACAGATCTGCAATCATCCTTCGCAGTGGCTGGCCGACGGCGTCTGGAGCGAAGCCGATAGCGGCAAATGGGCGCGCCTGCGCGAGATCGCCGAAGTGATCGCCGCGCGGCAGGAAAAAATGCTGGTGTTCACCCAGTTCCGCGAAATCGCCGCGCCGTTGTCCGATTTTCTCGCCTCGGTCTTCGAGCGGCCCGGCCTGGTTCTGCACGGCCAGACCCATGTAAAAGATCGGGGCGAGCTGGTGCGCCGCTTCCAGCAGGATGAATCCATCGGCTTTTTCGTTCTTTCGCTAAAGGCCGGCGGCGCCGGCCTGAATCTCACCGCCGCTTCGCATGTCGTGCATTTCGACCGCTGGTGGAACCCGGCCGTCGAAAACCAGGCGACCGACCGCGCCTTCCGCATCGGCCAGACCAAGAACGTGCTGGTGCACAAATTCGTCTGCCGCGGTACCGTAGAAGAAAAAATCGATGAGTTGATCGAATCGAAACGCCGCCTTTCCCGGGAACTTCTGGAGGGCGGCGCGGATCTGCTGCTGACCGAATTGAATGACGACGAATTGCTGAAGCTGGTTGCGCTCGATCTCAACAAGGCGTTAAAGGAGACTTGATGGCTTTCTACTACGGCTGGAGACCGTACGTTTCGGTAGCCGAGCGGCGTCTTGCCGCCTGGCGCGAGATCGAAAAACGCAAAAAGAAAGGGCATTCCATCTCGCCGGTCACCATCGAGGGCCGGACCATCGCGCACACGTTCTGGGGCAAATCGTGGTGCGAAAATCTGGAGCGCTACAGCGATTTCTCGAATCGCCTGCCGCGCGGGCGAACCTACGTCCGCAACGGTTCCGTGGTCGATCTCCAGATCAAGCCGGGCTTGATCGAAGCCCTGGTCAGCGGCTCCGAACTGTACGAAGTTAGCCTGAAAATTGCCCCCGTCCGCAAGCGTCTCTGGAAATCCATCTGCCAGGACTGCGCGGGGGCGATCGATTCGCTGGTCGAGCTTCTCCAGGGACGCTTTTCGCAAGGCGTGATGGAAAGGATTTGCCGGCAGAAGCAGGGATTGTTCCCGTCACCCGCTGAAATCGAGCTTTCGTGCAGTTGTCCGGACGCGGCCTTCATGTGCAAACACATCGCCGCCGCACTATACGGCGTCGGCGCGCGTCTGGACCGTCAGCCGGAACTTCTGTTCCGTCTGCGTGAATTGGATGAAAAAGAACTGCTCGTCAACGCCGGCAAATCGCTGCCGCTCGCAAGACAGAAACCGGCTGCGCGTAAAGTCCTCGGCGGTGAAGACCTGTCCGACCTGTTCGGTCTGGAGTTGGCGCAAAGCGCCAAACCAAGCCAGGCGCGAAGCGCCAAGCCAAGAAAGAAAAACCTTCCCGATAAGCGCCGGAAATCCGGCGCGAAATGAAGCAGCGGTCTGTCCCCTTTTTTGAATAGCCACTTAGCGCGGCGGTTGGAAACATCAGCAGCCCGAATTTCGGGCAGATCGCGTCAGCGGGAGATGATTCCGAACACTGACTAACCCGCTTCCGGCGGTAGCTTTATTCCGCAATAATCGAGAAAGCCGCGCAAGAAGGAATCGACGTACTTCTGGCGATGAAGCAATATGGTAATCCAGCGTCGAAGATCGAGCCATGGCGTATACACTCGCTGGAGCTGCCTGGTCTTGAGCTCGGCCGCGATGGCCGCGAGCGAAATGCACGCAATCCCAGCGCCGGCCCGGACCGCTCCTTTGATCGCTTCAATGCCGCCTAATTCGACAGGCGCTTTCCGCAGGTCGAATTTGCCGGCGATCGCACTCTCGAAAATCGCCCTGGTACCGGAACCCTTTTCGCGAACCACCCATGGCTCATTCGCCAGATCCTCCACCGTCGCCCGCCGCGCCGCCAGACGATGACCCGCCGGGACAATGATCACCAGTTCGTCTTCCTTCCAGGGAAACTCCCGGAGATCGGCGTGGTGCACGCGGCCCTCGATCCAGCCCACCTCGCTCTCGAATTGTAAAAGCGATTCCACCACCGCTTCGGTGTTCCCCAGGTCCACGCGGAAGCGCGCCTGCGGACGCGTGCGCATAAAGCGCGCGATCACCGGGGGAAGCAGGTAGCTGCCTGCCGTCAAACTCGCGGAGATGTGCAGATGGTGCGACTCCGGCTTTTTTGCGCTTTCAATGCGGCCAATCCGGTCCAGCACCTGGACGGCTTCCGGGAGCAGTTCGCGGCCCGCGGCATTCAGCACGATTCGCCGGCCGCGCCGGTCGAAGAGCTTCCGGTTGAGCAGTTGCTCGAGTTCCGCCAGCGCCTGGCTGGCCGCCGCCTGCGACAGCCCGATTTTCCCCGCGGCTCCCGTGATGGTCTGTTCCTGGCAGATGGCGGTGAAGATCTCGAGCTGCCGCAGCGTGACTCGCATCCGACTCCTCTTTATTGATTTTATCAAATAATACCATTGAAAATATCAGTTTTACTGATTGACCAGTTTGGGAGAACATGGAGGATTAAGGCTCCCGGTCATCCCATGGCTCTGGTCGTCTCGCACGGCAAATCCGGAACGCTGAACCCTCTATTGCTGCCGGTCGAGCAAAGGCCGGAAGCCCGCCGGCAGGCCGCG
Organism: Bryobacteraceae bacterium; assembly: GCA_035507655.1. Lineage (GTDB taxonomy): Bacteria > Acidobacteriota > Terriglobia > Bryobacterales > Bryobacteraceae > Palsa-187. The sequence continues at coordinate 7,085 of DATJNW010000133.1, forward strand.
CATTTTCCCAAAATCATGATGACGTCGCGGGAGACGTCTGACCTGATCATGATGGGGATCGGCGCGTTCACGCCGCTTGAAGGCTTTATGGGGCAGGAGGACTGGCGCGGCGTGTGCGGCCGGTTCACGACCAGCGACGGTGTTTTCTGGCCGGTTCCGATCACTTTGTCCGTCTCACGCGATGTGGCCGGCGGCTTGAAACCGGGCCAGGAAGCGGCGCTGATCGACCAGGAAACAGGCGAGTTGATGGGCAGCATCGCGGTGCGGGAAAAATACGCCATCGACAAAGCCTACGAATGCCGGGAGATTTTCAAGACCACCGACGAACAGCATCCGGGCGTGGCCAAGGTAATGGCGCAAGGTGAGGTGAACATCGCCGGCGCGGTTCGCGTTTTTAGCGAGAGCGCCTACCCGGAAACCTATGCATCCGTTTATCTGCGGCCCGCCGAGGCCCGCCGGATTTTCGCCGAAAAGGGCTGGACCACGGTCGCGGCGCTGCAACTTCGCAATCCCATGCACCGCTCCCACGAATATCTCGCGAAAATTGCGATCGAGACGTGCGACGGCGTTTTCATCCATCAATTGATCGGGAAACTGAAAGCCGGCGACATTCCCGCAATGGTGCGTGTCCGGGCGGTGAATGTTCTGGTCGAGAAATATTTTGTGAAGAACACCTGCGTTCAGGCCGGCTATCCGATGGAAATGCGCTACGCCGGACCGCGCGAGGCTTTGCTTCACGCGGTATTCCGGCAGAATTTCGGATGCAGCCACTTGATCGTGGGCCGCGACCACGCCGGCGTAGGCAACTACTACGGTCCGCTCGACTCGCAGAAAATCTTCGACCAGATTCCCGGGGACGCGATGCTGATTCGCCCGCTGCGCATCGACTGGACGTTTTATTGTTCGGCATGCGACGGTCTGGCGTCCATGCGCACCTGTCCGCACGGCGAAGGGCAACGGATGATCGTGAGCGGCACCATGCTCAGAAAATGGTTGTCGGAGGGCGCGGCGGTTCCCGACCACTTCAGCCGCCCGGAAGTACTCGAAATTCTCAGGCAATACTATTCGACGCTTCAGGAAAAACCGGAGATTACGCTTCACCAATACGCTTTGGGGGACCAATAATCGTGCCAACCTATGTGAACCCGAACAAGTGCGACGGCTGCAAGGCTCTGGACCGTCCCGCCTGCCACTACATTTGCCCGAGCGACATCATGGTTCTCGATCCGGCTTTGGGCAAGGCCTACAACCGCGAGCCGGACATGTGCTGGGAGTGTTATTCGTGCGTGAAAACCTGCCCGCAGTCGGCCATCGACATGCGCGGGTACAACGACGTCGTCCCGCTGGGCGCGAGTCTCACTCCCCTGCGTGGCACCGACGCCATCATGTGGACCGTCAAATACCGGGACGGTCAGACCAAGCGTTTCAAGTATGCCATCCGCACCACGCCGTGGGGCTCGATCGAGCCTTTCAAGCACACGGATGCGCAGCCCAAAAACGCGCTTCGCTCGCAGGAGCTGTACGGCCAGACCGAGTATCTCGGCGTGCCGCGGCTCCCGGTTGTTGCCCGTTAAAGGAATCCCAGGAAACTCTAACATCATGATCAAGCCTGAAACTGAAGTTGTCGAATGCGATGTGCTGATCGTCGGCGGCGGTATGGCCGGCACGGGAGCGGCTTTTGAAGCCGCTTACTGGGCCCGGGAAAAAGGGCTCCGCGTCGTCATCGTCGAAAAAGCGGCGATCGAGCGCAGCGGCGCCGTTGCCATGGGTCTTTCGGCCATCAATTGCTACATGGGAATGAAGTGGGGCGAAAATCAACCCGAGGATTTCGTACGCTATGTCCGCAACGACCTGATGGGGCTGTCGCGCGAGGACCTGGTCTACGACATCGCGCGCCACGTGGACAGCACCGTGCATATGTTCGAGGAGTGGGGCCTTCCGTTTTTTAAGACGGAAGACGGCCGCTACAAGCGCGAAGGCCGCTGGCAGGTGATGATCCACGGCGAATCTTATAAGCCGATCGTCGCCGAAGCCGCCAAGAAGGCGGTGGGCGAGGGGAACATTTACGAAAGGATTTTCGTTTCGCACCTGCTGACGGATTCCGGCAATCCGAACCGGATCGCCGGGGCCGTCGGTTTCAGCGTGCGCGATCACAAGGTTTACGTGTTCAAATCCCGCACCGTGATTTGCTCGGCCGGCGGCGCAACCAACGTGTTCCGGCCGCGCGCCACCGGGGAAGGTCTCGGCCGCATCTGGTACGCGGTCTGGAATACCGGGTCGGTCTACAACCTGATGATGAAGGTGGGCGCGGAAATGACCCAGATGGAGCATCGCGTCGTGGTCACGCGATTTAAGGACGGCTACGGGCCGGTCGGCATGTGGTTCCTGATGTTCAAAGCCGTGTCGAAAAATGCTTATGGTGAGGAGATCGAGAAGACCCGCGCGCAGGAGCTTCAGCAATGGCTGCCCTATGGGAATTGCCGGCCGATCCCAACGCCTTTGCGCAATCACCTGATGCTGAACGACATCAAAGATGGCAGGGGACCGCACTACATCAAGACCGAAGACGCCTTGCAGCGCCTGTTCGCGGAAAATCAAAACAACCCGAAGAAGATCCGCGAGATCGAAGCGGACGCGTGGGAAGATTTTCTCGATATGACCATGTCGCAGGCGCTGATCTGGGCATCGGAGAATATCGATCCCGCCAAGAAGCCGTCAGAGCTGATCCTCACCGAGCCTTATTTGATGGGTTCGCACGCTTCCGCCTGCGGCGCCTGGGTGAGCGGTCCGGAGGATGCGGCGCCGCCCGAGTATTTCTGGGGCTACAACCGAATGACCACCGTCGAAGGCCTGTTCGCCGCGGGCGACGGTGTCGGAGCGTCGGCGCACAAGTTTTCCTCCGGTTCGTTTACCGAAGGCCGTCTCGCCGGAAAGGCCGCGGTAGCGTATATTGCGGATCATCCCGCGGCCCCGAAGGTGAACGAGGACCGGGTGGAGGAGATTAAGGCGGCGCTCTATAAGCCTTATGAAGTCTTTGAATCGCACAAAGGCGCCAGCACGCGCGAAGAGGTGAATCCGAACTATCTGCTTCCCAAGCAGGCTCTGATGCGTTTGCAGAAAACCATGGACGAGTATTGCGCCGGCCCGGGCAGCTACTACATGACCAATGAACCGATGCTCCAGCGAGGCCTGGAACTGCTCGACCTCTATAAACAGGACCTGGAAAAGCTGGCCGCGCGCGATCTGCACGATCTGTTGCGCTGCTGGGAGCTGCGCGACCGCACCTCCTGCGCCGAGGCGCATCTGCGCCACATCCTTTTCCGTCAGGAGACGCGCTGGCCCGGTTACTACTATCGCGGCGATTATCCCAAGCTCGACGAGGAAAACTGGAAGGCCTTCGTCAATTCCCGGTTCGATCCCGCGACCGGAGAATATCACATGTCCAAGAAGCCGTACATCGCCCTGATTCCGTAATGCCGTCTGTATCCAAGAGCATCCTGGTGGTTGGCGGCGGTATCGCCGGGATCAGTGCGGCGGTCGAAGCGGCCGAGGCCGGCTACCAGGTTTTCCTGATTGAAAAAGAGCCCTACCTCGGCGGACGCGTGGCCCAGCTCGCGAAATATTTCCCCAAGCTCTGCCCCCCGGGCTGCGGTCTCGAAATAAACTTTCAGCGCATCAGAAAGAATCGCAAAATCCGCTTCTTCACCACTTCTGAAGTCGAAAGTGTAACCGGCCAGCCCGGCAGCTTCGACGTAACCGTCCGGCAAAAGGCGCGGCGCGTAAACGATCGCTGCACCGCCTGCAATGCATGTGTCGCCGTCTGCCCGGAAGAGCGGAAGGATGCGTTCAACCTCGGCATGGGCGCCACTAAAGCGATCTACCTTCCGCACGCCCTGGCCTTCCCGATGAAGTATGCAATCGACGAATCGGCGTGCCAGGGCAGTTCCTGCGCGCGCTGCGTGGATGCCTGCAACTACGGCGCGATCGACCTCGCCATGGAGCCGAAGATTTTCAAGCTGAATGTCGGCGCCGTGATCTTCGCGACCGGATGGAAGCCCTACGATGCCGCACGCATCGACAATCTCGGATTTGGCCGCTATACGGACGTTGTCACCAACATGATGGTGGAGCGTATGGCCGCCCCCGACGGGCCCACCAAGGGGAAACTGCTGCGGCCCTCCGACGGAGCGCCGGTCAAGTCCGTAGCGTTTGTGCAATGCGCCGGATCGAGAGACACCCATCATCTTGAATACTGTTCCGGCATCTGCTGCATGGCGTCGCTCAAGGAAGCCACCTACTTTAAGGAGCAGAATCCGGACGCGAAGACGTACCTTTTCTATATCGATCTCCGCACGCCCGGCGCCTTCGAGATTTTTTCCGAACGCGTTCAAAAGGACGCAAACATTTCGGCGACCAAGGGCAAAGTTGCACGAATCGTCGAAAACCCGGCGACCCGCCAGTTGACCGTCGAGGCGGAGGACATTCTTTCCGCCAAAAAAATCCGCGTGGACGTCGATCTCGTCGTGCTCGCCGCCGGAATGGTGTCGAGCCTGGAGGACCGAAAACCCGACGCGCCCATCGATTTCGACAAGGACCATTTTGCTCTCCCGCGCGAAACCGCGCCCGGAATTTTTGTCGCCGGCTGCGCGCGAGGGCCCGCGGACGTCTCAAGCTCGGTTCAGGACGCAACCGCCGCGGCTATGAAGGCGATTCAATCTATTCATCAGGCTGCATTGGTATGAGTGACAAGGTCGGAGTCTACATCTGTTCGGGTTGCGGCATCGGCCAGTGTGTCGATGTCGCGCGGCTCCACCACCTCGCCTCGGACGAGCTTCGCGTGCCCGTCGTCCGCACCTCGCCGGCGTTTTGTCTGGAAGATGTACAAAAGATCAAGGACGATATCGCCAATGACGGCGTGACCGGCGCGGTGATCGCCGCCTGTTCCGGCCGCGTCAACACCGACGTTTTTTCGCTCCCGCCGGCATCCGTTCATCGCGTGAATCTTCGTGAGCAGGTCGCGTGGAGCCAGCCGCCGAATACCAGCGAGACGCAGAGCCTGGCGGAGGATTATCTCCGCATGGGCGTCGTCAAAGCGCAGAAAACCAAACCGCCTCAGCCCTATACCCAGGCGGGCGAGCGCACCGTACTGGTGGTCGGAGGCGGCGTCGCCGGCATATCCGCCGCGCTTAGTGCAGCAAACGCCGGATTCACGGTCGTACTGGTGGAGAAGAGCGCGAAACTGGGCGGGTACGCTGCCGCGCTGTACAAACATTTTCCCAATCGGCCGCCTTACCGCACGCTGGGAGATCCCGGAATCAAGACGAGAATCTCGGAAGCCATCGCTCATCCCGGCATTAAAACATTTCTCTCGTCGACCGTGGCAGGAATCGCCGGCCAACCCGGAGCTTTCGACGTCACCATCGAGAGCAGCGGTGAGAAGTCGCAGGTGCGGGCTGGAGCCGTCATTATGGCGACCGGATGGAAGCCATACGACGCAGGCCAGCTCACACGATACGGGCTGGGCATGTACCCGAACGTCATCACCAGCGTCACCCTCGAAGCCCTGGCGGCGGGCGGAAAGATTGTGCGTCCGTCGGACCACCGCGCCGTCACAACGGCCGCGATCATCCTGTGTGAAGGTCCCAGGGACGGCAAACTGGTGCCTTATAGCGGCAACGTCACTTCCCTGGTGGCGCTGAAACAGGCGGTCGTTTTGCGGGAGCACAATCCCCAATCGAGCGTCTTCCTCTTTTATCAGGACATGCAGACGCCTGGCCAATACGAATACTTCTACAGAAGCGCGCAACAAGACCCTGGCATCATGTTTTCGCAGGGCGACATCGAATCCGTGTCCCAGGACGAACAGGGAAACATCGTCCTTGAAGCCAGCAACACGCTGCTCGGCGGGCGCGTTCGGATCGAGGCTGATTTGCTGGTCCTGTCGACCGCTATGGTTCCCAACCTGGAGTCCCAAGGAACGGGGACGCTGAACCTGGTATACCTTCAGGGCGCGGAACTGCCCCAAACCCAATTCGGCTACGCGGACTCGCATTTTATCTGTTTTCCGTACGAGACGCGACGGACCGGCATTTACTCCGCTGGCTGTGTGCGCCAGCCGCTGGACCTCGAATCGAGCGCGCGGGACGGCGCCGCGGCCGCGCTCAAAGCCATTCAGTGCATCGAGAATTCGGCCGCCGGCGCCGCGGTTCATCCGCGCTCGGGCGATCTGACCTACCCGAATTTTTTTATGCAGAAATGCACCTCCTGCGGACGCTGCTCCCAGGAGTGCCCGTTCGGCGCAATCGAGCTCAACGAGAAGAAAAGCCCGGTGCTCGATCCCAACCGTTGCCGCCGTTGCGGCATCTGCATGGGCGCCTGCCCGGTGCAAATCATTTCGTTCAGCGATTATTCGGTGGACATGCTGTCCTCCATGATTCGCGCGGTCGAAATCCCGGAAGGCGACGACGAGAAGCTGCGCATCCTGGTTCTCGCCTGCGAGAACGACGCCTATCCGGCGCTCGACATGGCCGGCATCAACCATCTGAACTGCCCGGCGAACATCCGCGTGCTTCCGGTGCGCTGTCTCGGATCCGTGAATAGCGTGCTGGTGGCCGACGCGGTGCTGCGCGGTTTCGACGGGGTCGCTCTCTTGGGCTGCAAATCCGGCGAGGACTATCAGTGCCACTTTATTCAAGGAAGCCAACTGCTCCAGAAACGCATGGAGAATATCCGCGAGACCTTGAACCGCTCAGCTCTCGAACCGGAACGGGTCGAAGTGCGGGAGGTGGCCATCTCCGATTACATGAAGCTGCCCCTGACGCTTCAGGCTTTCACGGACACGATTAAGAATCTCGGGCCCAACCCGTTCAAGGGATTTTAGAATCCAGGCCATCATGACTCAAGACCAAACCATCAAGCCGGATCTGGAGTTCAAGCAGCGCATTCTTGGCCTCGGCGCGCACGACCTCACTTATTGCTATCAGTGCGGCACCTGCTCGGTGGTCTGCCCGATTTCAACCGAGCTTCTCCCGTTTCCCCGCAAGCAGATGGTGCATGTGCAGTGGGGCCTGAAAGACCGGCTGATGGCCGACCCCTCGGTGTGGCTTTGCCACCAGTGCAGCACCTGCAACGCCTACTGTCCGCGGGACGCAAAACCCGCCAACGTGATGGCCGCGCTGCGCGATTACAGCATCACCCACTACGCCGTCCCGCGATTCATGGGAGTCGCCGTCAACCATCCGAAGTATCTGCCGCTGCTGTTTGCGCTTCCCGTGCTGATTCTTCTTGCCGTGCTCGCCCTCCTTGGACACCTCTCCGCTGTGCCCGAGGGACCAGTCGTTTTCTCCAAGTTTTTCCCGGTTCGGGTGATTGAAATCGTGTTCACCAGCGCGGTCGGCCTGGCGGTGCTGGCGGCCATCGCGAGCGGGATGAGGTATCTTCGCGCCATTGAAACGCAGCGGATCGAAGGCGCTCCGCTCGAGCGTCGCGGCATCGCCGAAACGCTCCAGCTGATCTTCAGCCATGAACAATTTCAGGCCTGCACCAACCGCGCTCCCGGCGCCCGAAGGAGTTTTAAAGACCATATGCATGGAACGCATATGGCCGTGTTTTACGGATTCCTGGGTCTGGTGGTGACTACGGCGTCGGTCGGTATCGGCATCTACGCGTTCGATTATCTGACGCCGTGGCCGCTATGGCATCCGGTGAAGATTCTGGGAAACCTCAGCGGCCTCGCGGTGCTCGTTGCCCTGTCCATTTTCGCGAGCCGGCGTCTGCTCGATCAAGAGAAGGCCGGCAAGAGCACCTATTCGGATTGGCTTTTCCTGTCGCTCCTCGGCTTTACCGCTCTGACCGGATTCCTGTCGGAGATCACGCGTCTCGCCGCATTCGAGTCCGCCTACTGGGTCTATTTCGTTCACCTGGTCTTTATCTTCTGTCTGCTCGTCTATCTTCCTTACTCGAAGCTCGCGCACCTGGTGTACCGTTTCGTCGCCATGCTGTATTCGCCGCGCCGAGGATGAAATAACCCTGTCTTCTCTCAACTATCTCGCGGTCGTCTTTCTCACTTCAATCTGTGCCGGTGCATCGGGAGCAATTCTCGGATTGGGCGGCGGCATGTTACTGGTGCCCATCCTCACCATGTTTTTCAGCGTGGACATACACTATGCGATGGGCGCGAGCATCGTCTCCGTCATTGCCACCTCCAGCGGAGCCGCGGCCGCATACCTGAAATCCGGCCTTAGCAACGTTCGCATCGGCCTGTTCCTGGTGATGGCCACCACGGTAGGAGCCATTACCGGCGCCAGCCTCGCCGGCCTCGTCTCGGTACGCGGGCTGGAATTCATTCTCGCGTGCGCGCTCGGCCACGCCGCCATTACCATGGCCCGGCAGCTCAATGTCGAACTCCCCGGGGACGTTCCGGACAACCGCTGGGCCAAGCGGTACAGCCTGGAAGGAGTCTATTATGATGTTCCCCTTGGACGCGACGTCCGCTACCATGCGACCCACGTCGGCCGGGGCTTCGCGGCGATGTTCGGGGCTGGCATGCTTTCCGGGTTACTCGGCATCGGTAGCGGAGCGCTTAAAGTCCTGGCGATGGACCATTTCATGCGGCTCCCCATGAAAGTGTCGACAGCCACCAGCAATTTCATGATCGGGATCACTGCCGCCGCCAGCGCCGCCGTATATTTCAGGCATGGAGATATCCACCCGATCCTGGCGAGCCCCGTCGCGGTCGGCGTGCTGATCGGCGCGCATCTCGGCACCCGAATTCTTTCTCGCCTGCGCAATGTCACGGTCAGAAGGGCGTTCCTGCCAGTGCTGCTTTACCTGGCGGTGTCGTTGCTGTTCCGAAGCTTGGGATGGAAGTTCCTATGAATTCCTCTCACCACGACGAAATTCTCAGAAGAATCGAGATCCTGATTGCGCGAGTGCTTTTCATCGGCGCACTCATTGCGATCGTCGTCGCTGCCGCCGGCATTCTCATGTATGCCGCAAAGGGCGGCCTCAGTTCCGCCGGACCCAGCCTTCAGGATCAGTTGCGGCGGCAAACCGGGGATCAAACGGCCGTCTTTGTTTCACTGTCCCAAATCGCGGACTCTTTGAAAAATGGCAACCCACTGGCCATAACCGAAGCCGGTCTTATGCTGCTGCTTCTGGTCCCGGTGATCACCGTCGCTCTCCTGATTCCGGCGTTCTTCAAGGAGAGCGACTTTCGCTATTCAGCGATTGCCGCCATCGTCCTGATGATTTTGCTTTTCGGCCTGATCCATCGGGGGTGATTTTAAGACTCCGGGTCACGCGCCGGCGGCCGCCCACGGAGGCGATCGCGATCCGCTGTCACGTTTAACCTCGTAAACCAGCCGCCTTATTCCACGTCCTTGAGAAAAGTGGTCACCGGAGGAAAATATTTTCCTAACTTTTCCGGAAAATCGCTGTCGATTTTTCATCGCAACATTCCTCCAGCACAGGGGTTCGAGGAATAAGCGGTGTCAATTGTCGCGGTCTGTCGTTGTGAGTCTGTCTCTGCTCTTCGGCATAATTGACAGTCACGCACAAATCAACATCACTGGCGCGAACTACGGAAACGCGCGAACCAACTCCAACACCGACGAAACCATTCTCACCCGCGCCGTTGTTTCCACCGCCACGTTCGGCAAACTCGGAGCCTTCCCCGTCGACGGCCAGATCTACGCGCAGCCGCTTTACGTCTCCGGCCTTTCCATCCCTGGCGGCGGAGCCAGGAACGTGGTCTTCGTCGCCACCATGAACAACACCGTCTACGCCTTCGACGCCGACAATCCCGCCGCGGCCACTCCCATTTGGCAGACGAATCTCGGCCCGTCGGTCCCCGCCGGCGACATTCCCTATCTCACCGACCTGAATCCCTTCGTCGGAATCCTCTCCACGCCCGCGATCGACCCCGCCGCGCAGATTCTCTACGCCGTCGCCGAAACCTGGGAATCCGGCGCACCCGTTTTCCGTCTCCACGCGCTTGCACTCCTCACCGGACAAGAAACCGCCAATGGACCCGCGGTCATCTCCGCAGCCGTCCCAGGCGCCGGAGCCGCGTCGAGCAACGGCATCATCGCGTTCGACCCGTTCTGGCATCTCCAGCGCCCCGGACTCGCGTTGGCCAACGGAAATGTCTATATTTGTTTCGGCTCACACGGCGACGCCGGAAATTATCACGGCTGGGTGCTCGCCTACAATGCGTCGAACGTTCAGCAGCAAATCGCTGTTTTCAATACTACGCCGAATGGCAATGAGGGGGGAATCTGGCAATCCGGCCACGCGCCCGCGGTCGACGCCGATGGCAACGTCTACGTCATCTCCGGCAACGGCGATTTCGACGGCGCCACGAATTTTTCCGGCTCGGTTATCAAGCTCTCTCCGAACCTCACCGTCCTCGACTGGTACACGCCCGCCGATTGGCAATACATCGACGCCAACGATCTCGACGTCGGTTCCACCAGCGCCATCCTCACCGGCGCTCTCCTCCTTGCCGGCGATAAAGGCGGACGGCTGATCAATCTCGCCGCCGGTCAATTCGGCCATGTCGAGTCCGCTCCCGGCGCCGACGATTTTCTGGCCAGCGCTTCCGGCATTTTCGATCTCGCGCTGTGGCAAACCGGTCAAGGTTCATTTCTCTACGAGCACGATTGGAACGGCTATCTCAAATCCTACCCGGTCACCTCCGCCGGAATCACGCCAACCCCCAATTCCACCGGAACCTGGCGCGGCGACTCGCTCTATTCCGGCCTGGCCATCTCCTCCAACGGCGACACCGACGGCATCCTTTGGGAAACCACCGGCGATCACTCCACGCCCGGTATCCCAGCGACCCTCCACGCCTGGAACGCCTCCGATCTCACCCAGGAATTGTGGAACAGCACCCTTAATCCTGCTGACGTCCTCGGCGCTTTCGCCAAGTTTGTTTCGCCGCTGGTCGCCAATGGCCGCGTCTACGTCCCGACATTTTCCAATCAGCTCGTCATATACGGCCTGAAAACCTCCGATCAGTCATCCTTCGCCCCGCAGGCCGCTTCCATTCTCAACGGAGCCAGTTTCATCGAGAATTCCCTCTCGCCCGGCGAAATTGTCGCCATTTCCGGCGCAAATCTTGGACCGTCCTCGCTGCTCAGCGCGCAAATCAGCGGCGCCAATGCCTTTCCTTTCGCTCTGGGCGGCGTTCAAGTCCTGTTCGACGGCGCCCCCGCGCCGCTGCTCTACGTTTCCTCCACCGAAGTCGGCGCAGTCGTCCCGCTGAGCGTCTCCGGAACCACACAATTGACCGTCGAAACCGCCGCCGGCCAATCTTCCGTCGTTTCTCTGCCCGTGGTTCCCGCGACCCCCGCGCTCTTCACCACCTCCGGATTCGGAACCGGCCAGGCCGCCGCTCTTAATGAAGACGGCACCGTCAATTCCGCGTCCAATCCGGCTAGCGTCGGCTCCATTGTCTCCGTCTTCGCCACAGGACTCGGACCCACCACCCCCGCCGGCGCCGACGGTTCCATCGTTTCCACGCTCGCACCCGCCAATCTCCCGATTTCGGGAATCATCGGTTCCCTGCCCGGCTACGTCGTCTATGCCGGCGCCGCTCCCGGAATGATTAACGGAGCCTTCCAGATCAACATCCGCATCTCGCCGCTCTCGCCCACCGGACCAACCGTGCCGATCTTCCTGCAAGCTGGCGACGCCGTCAGCCAGCCCGGAGTCTGGATCGCGGTTCAGTAGACTTTTTGAGATTTTTGCGCGATTTGGCGAAGGCGAAATAGCGCAGCTGTCTGCAAGTCTCTGTAAATGAGATCTAGCAGGGGTGCTGAAAAAGGGGACCCGATTGCAACGTTAAACTAGTGACAAAAGTCTCGATCTTCCACTTGCTCTCGCTCGCGCTTCCAGCCTGCGTGGCGTCTCATTTGGAAAACCATCTCGCGCTCACGGTCACCCCCAACGGATCCTTCTCCATCACATCCACGAGTCCCGCCTGGACCTTTGCAGGTTCGGTCGGGGCGCCCATCGGCCAAATCAGTGAAAACACGGGCTCCGACTCGATCGGCTTCTATCGCAAAACGTCGTTCGCCTACACGCTGAACGGCATCCCGGCCAGCTCCAGCATCCGCGTCTACGCCATGCGCCCGGTCGCCCTTTTCAGTACGACGCTCCTGGCCGCCACGCCTAACACGCCTCTTTTCCCGCGAATCAGCTCGTATCCGCAAGGTCTTTACCAGTTCGGATTCAAATTCACCTATCTTTATCAATTTGGCGGCAACGCCCAGGGTCCGGACAGTCCCTGGGCCTGGTTCGACGCTTCCGGCAACACCTTTATTATTTCGCCGGCCTCGCATTTTCCTCTCGCCTGGACCACCGAGGATCAGTCCAACGCCATCCTCGCCGGAATCCGCCCCGATATTTCAACCCTCCCTGCCGGTTTCACTCAGGACACCATGCTCGTGGTGAGCAGCGGCATCAATCACACCTGGGATCTCTGGGGCCGCGCTCTCACCGATCTTGCCGGCAAAACCCGTCCCTCGCCCGATTCCGACATCAGCCTTTCCACCCTCAGCTACTGGACCGATTCCGTCAGCCATTATTACTACAACTTCGTTCCCGCGCTGGGCTATGAAGGCACACTCGCCGCCATCCAGCAAAATCTCGCCAACGACGGTCTCCCGATTGGCTCCATGCAGCTCGATAGCTGGTGGTATCCCAAGGGAAATCCCCCGGCCTGGAACAACAACGGCGACGGTCTCAATTACGGCCAATACCTGCTGCGCCCCGATCCCACGATTCTGCCCGACGGCCTCAGCGGCGTGCGGAATCTGATCGGCGGAATCCCGCTGCTGGTCCATTCCCGCTGGATCGATCCATCCAGCCCCATTCGCCAGCAGTATCAAATGTCCGGCAACGTTCCCATCGACCCGCAATACTGGTCCGATCTCGCCGCGTATCTCGCCGCCAACGGCGTCATGACTTATGAACAGGACTGGCTCGCCGGCTACGCCCAGTCGAATATCAACGTCTCTGATCCGGAAACCTATCTCGACGAAATGGCCAACTCCATGGCCGCGGCCGGCATCACCGTTCAGTATTGCGGCCACGCCGTCGGCCAGATCATGCAAGGTTCCAGGTACAACAACCTGACCACCGCGCGGGTCAGCCCCGACGGTTTCAACTCCACCCACTGGGACCCGTTTTTATACAACTCGCGCCTGGTCAGCGCCCTCGGAATTTTTCCTTTCGCCGACAACGTTTACAGCTCCGATGTGATGAGCCTGGCGCTCGAAACCAACTCCGCCGGAATGGTCGGAATTGGCGATGCCATCGGCAGCGAAGTCCCTTCCAATCTCGCGCAAGTCGTCCGCCCCGATGGAATCATCGTGAAGCCCGACACCTCGATGGTCCCGCTGGATTCGACTTATATCGCCGATGCGCAGTCCGCCCATCCGCCGATGGTCGCCTTTTCGAGCACCGCGCGCGAAACGCTCACTGCCGCCTACGTTTTTGCCTACAGCCGCAACCCCGACGGGAGCGCCGCGGCGATTCAATTCAAGCCCGCCGATCTGGGCATCGAAGGCTCCGTCTACGTTTTCAATTATTTTGCAAAAACCGGCGCCATCGCTTCCGACGATTCGCCTTTCACCGACTCGGTTCCTCCCACGGGCGCCTACTACATCGTCGCGCCCATCGGCCGCTCCGGCATCGCGCTGTTCGGCGACTCCAAAAAATTCGCCGCTCTCGGCCGCCAGCGCTTCCCGAGCATCGAAGATTCAGGCGCCCTGGCGGTGTCCATCCAATTCGCGGCAGGCGAGCCCTCCGTGACCATCCAGGGCTATTCGCCGAAAGCCCCCGCCGCGACGTTTCAAACCGGCTCGATCACCGCGCGCACCTACGACCCAGGCAGCGAAATTTTCACGTTAACGGTCTCCCCGTCCGCAAACCAAAGCACCGCCGTCCTGATGTTGGCGCAGTAGTGGCCGCGGAAATGTGGCGGGTGGTCCGTCATGGAGAGCCCCCGCCATGACTGGCGGGGCTGTAGTACCCGTTACAGCCCCGCCAGTGATGGCGGGGGCGCAGCCCGAATCAACGTAGATTTCAGGCATTACCACGTTGCGCTAAAATGAAAGGTGGCATGTCCAGCCCCAGTCTTCAGACGCAGACCGTCGAGACGCCGCCCATCCCTCCCGCGAATCTGGGCGATCCCAGCCTGTACATCGATCGCGAGCTGAGCCTTCTCGCGTTTCAGCGCAGAGTGCTCGAAGAGGCCCGCGATCCCGCCAATCCGCTGCTCGAAAGAATCAAGTTTTTGTCCATTTTGTCCTCCAACGTGGACGAGTTTTTCATGGTTCGCGTAGCCGTTTTAAAACAGAAAGCGGCGACGAACACACGCGACGGATTTTTGACCGGGCAGCTCGAACAGATCCGCGCCGATGTGAACGATCTGGTCGAGAGAGCCTATGAAACCTGGCGTGAACTGGACCGTTCCCTCAGCGCCTCCGGAATCGAGGTGCGCGATTATTCCCAGCTCACCACGCGCGAGCGTCAGGCCATGGAAGCCTATTTCCGCGACGTGGTTTTTCCGGTGCTCACGCCGCTGGCCTTCGATCCCGGCCGGCCGTTTCCGCATATTTCCAACCTCAGCCTGAATCTCGCCGTCGCCGTCCGCGATAAACAGGGCGTCGAGCGCTTCGCGCGGGTCAAGGTTCCCGATACGCTGCCGCAGCTGGTGCCCGCCGAATCGTCGTCCGGCGGACGTTCGGTGCTGATCTGGCTGGAACAGCTCATCCAGGAAAATTTGCAGATGCTGTTTCCCGGCCTCGACGTGATCGAGGCGTACCCGTTCCGCGTGACGCGCGACGCCGAAGTGGAAATTCAGGAACTGGAGAGCGACGACCTTTTGGAAACCATCGAAGAAGCCGTGTGGCAGCGCCGTTTTCGCGCGGTGGTGCGGCTTCAGGTCAGCGACGAAATTCCGGAGCACATGCTGGAAACGCTGGTCGCCAATCTCGAACTGGACCGGCGCGATGTTTACCCCGTCGAGGGGCCGCTCGATCTCGGCCGGCTGCGCCAACTGCTGCTGATCGACCGTCCCGATTTAAAAGACGCGCCTTTTCTTCCCATCACGCCGCCGGAGCTGCATCCCAAGGGCGAGGATGACATTTTCGCCGTTCTGCGCCGCGGCGATATCCTGCTGCACCATCCTTTCGATTCCTTCCAGCCGGTGATCGAATTTCTGCGGCGCGCCGCCAGCGATCCCGACGTTCTGGCCATCAAGATTACGCTGTATCGCGTCGGCCGCAATTCCCCGGTGGTCGAAAGCCTGCTGAGCGCCATTGAAAACGGCAAGCAGGTTGCAGTCCTGCTGGAACTCAAGGCGCGATTCGATGAAGAGAGCAACATCGAATGGGCGAAGGCTCTGGAAGCCGCGGGCGTACACGTGGTGTACGGCCTGCTGGGTCTCAAGGTTCATTCCAAAGTCGCGCTGGTGGTGCGCAAGGAAGGCGAGACCATCCGCCGCTACGTTCACCTGAGCACCGGAAATTACAACCCCACCACGGCGCGCCTGTACACCGATCTGAGCTTTTTCACCGCCGACGAGCAGATCGGCGCCGATGTGACCGATTTATTCAACTACGTCACCGGCTATTCCGCGAAAACCGATTTTCACAAACTGCTGGTCGCGCCGATCAATCTGCGGCAGAAAATAGAAGCGCTCATCCGCCGCGAAATCGAGCACGCCAGGCGCGGCCGCGAAGCGCGCCTGATTTTCAAAATGAACGCGCTCGAAGACGCCGAGATGATCCGCCTGTTGTATCAGGCCTCCCAGGCCGGGGTGCGCTGCGATCTGCTGGTGCGCGGCATCTGCTGCCTGCGTCCCGGCGTCGAAGGCGCCGGCGAAAACATTCGCGTCACCAGCATCGTCGGCCGTTTTCTGGAGCACAGCCGCATCTACTGGTTCCGCAACGGCGGTCACGAAGAAGTTTACCTGGGCAGCGCCGATCTGATGGGCCGCAACCTGAACCATCGCGTGGAATTGTTATTTCCGGTCGAGAACAAAAAGCTGCTGAAACGTTTGCGCGACGATATTCTGGCCACCTATCTCACCGACAATCGCAACGCCCGGCACATGCACTCCGATGGCAGCTTCACCTGGGACAGAACCGGCGAGCCCCCGGTCGACAGTCAGGCGAAATTTCTGCTCCCGCCGCCGCTGGCCCACCCGGATTTGCGGCGGCGGAAAACGAAATAACGCGGTCCCGCGCGGCCGCCGGTTGGCATGGATTTCTTCTTGACAGATTCTATGATTCAAATATAATAGAAATATGGAATCATCGCGATCGAAGGTTGCGGCCGGCGCCGATCGGACGGCGGCCTATGCGGATATGTTCGCCGCCCTCGGCGCCGAGCCGCGCTTGCGGATTTTGCGGGTGCTCCTTGCCGCGCATCCGGATGGAATGGTGGTTGGCGAGATCCAGGGCGAACTGGAGATCGCGCCTTCCACGCTGTCACACCATCTGGAAAAACTCAAGAACGAGGACCTCATCACCGTTCGCCGTGAGAGCACCTTCCTGCGCTATCGCGCCAACACCGCCGTTCTGGAGCAGCTGCTCGGATTCCTTTACGCGGAGTGCTGCACCCGCAACAAGGCCATCAAACCGGCCAACATCACGCACATCTGTAGATAGGAGGATTGCCGTTACGCCGGCCGATGCCTGGCAGGGTTTTCAACGAAACGATACTCCGGCCATGAAAGCCGCGATCCCGGTGAACCAAATTTTTCCCGTGCCGTATTACTTTCTATGAGATCCTTACGCCACGTCTTCCGGCGATTCGGGCGCGCTCCGATGTTTACCGCTATCGCGTTGATTACGCTGGCGCTCGGCATTGGCGCGAACACCGCCATCTTCAGCGTGATCAATGGGGTTCTCCTCAAACCGCTGCCTTATCCCCAAGCGCAGCAACTGGTTGGAGTCTGGCACCTGGCGCCAGGCGTCGCTGGAATCAGCGGAAACATCAATTGCTCGCCGACCATGTATTTCACCTATCGCGACGAGAGCCGCACTTTTCAGGAGTTCGGCTTGTGGTCGAACGATGGCGTCACCGTAACCGGCGCGGGCGAGCCTGAGCAGGTCTCCGCTTTGGACGTGACTTATGGGACGCTTCAAGCACTGGGCATTCAGCCGGCCGCGGGACGCTGGTTCTCCCAGGCTGACGATACTCCCGGCTCGCCCGGCACGGTGATCCTCACCTATGGTTATTGGCAGCGCCACTTTGGAGGAAATCCGGAATCGGCGATGGGACGCACCTTGCTCGTAGATTCAAAACCGCGCTCGATCATCGCTGTGATGCCCCGCGATTTCCGCTTCCTGACCTCGCGCGCGGACCTGATCCTGCCGCAGAAATTCGACCGCAATAAAATCTTCCTCGGCAACTTCAGCTATCAGGGCATCGCGCGATTGAAGCCTGGTGTCACCGTTCAACAGGCCGATACCGACCTGGCGCGAATGTTGGCGATCTGGGTGAAGGCTTGGCCCCCGGCGCCTGGGTTCAGCCGGACGATATTTGAAAACGCGCGCTTTGCCCCGAACATTCTGCCCCTGAAGCAGGAAGTGGTGGGGGACATCGGGGCCACGCTGTGGGTGCTGATGGGAACCATCGGTCTGGTGCTGTTGATTGCCTGCGCAAATGTCGCCAATCTGCTGTTGGTGCGCGCCGAAAGCCGGCAGCAGGAGCTGGCGATCCGCGCCGCGCTGGGCGCCGGGTGGGGACGAATCGCGCGCGAGATGCTGATCGAGAGCCTCACTCTGGGGGTGTTGGGCGGAGCATTGGGGCTGGCGCTGGCCTACGCCGCGCTGCGCGTCCTGATCGCCCAGGGACCGGCCACGTTGCCGCGTCTCAGTGAAATTAGCATCGATCCGCTGGTGCTCGGGTTTACGCTGGCGGTTTCGCTGGTGTCCGGATTATTCTTCGGCCTGATCCCGGTGCTCAAATACGCCGGTCCGCGTCTGGCCTTAACACTGCGCGGCGGCGGACGCACCATGAGCCAGGGACGCGAACGGCATCGCGCGCGCAACGTGCTGGTGGTGCTGCAAGTGGGCTTGGCGCTGGTGCTGCTGATCGGCTCCGGCCTGATGATCCGGACCTTCCAGGCCTTGCGCGAAGTGCAGCCGGGGTTCACCCATCCCGAGCAGGTGCAGTTGCTGCGAATTTCGATTCCGGGCACGCAGGTCAAGGAAGCGGAGCGGGTGACGCGCATGGAAAACGAGATGATGGACAAGCTCGCCGCAATTCCCGGTGTCGAGTCGGCCGCGCTGGCGAGCAATGCTCCGCTGGAGACCGCCAACCTTCAGAGCGACCTGCTGTATGCGCGCGACAAGGTTTACGCGGCCGGCCAGATTCCGCCGGTTCGCGCCTTCCGCTACATCTCGCCGGGATTTCTCAAAACCGACGGTACGCCGTTGATCGCCGGCCGCGATTTTACCTGGACCGATGTTTATGAGAAGCGCCACGTGGCCATGGTTTCCGAAAACATGGCGCGGGAGATGTGGGGGTCTCCGGTGGCGGCGCTGGGCAAGGAAATTCGCACCGGACTTCAGAATGACGCCTGGCGCGAGATCGTGGGCGTAGCCGGCGACGTGTATGACGATGGTCCGGCGCGGAAAGCTCCAGCGATCGCCTATTGGCCTTTGATGGTCGATCATTTCGAGCTCGACGATCTGCACGCAACCCGCTACGCCGTGTTCGCCATCCGCACCCAGCGCGCGGGTACCGCGGATTTTGTCGCCGAAGCGCGCCGCGCCATCTGGTCTGTCGACGCCAATGTACCGGTGTTCCTGACGCGCACGCTTCAGGATCTGTACGCCGCGTCGATGGCGCGAACCTCTTTCACTCTGGTGCTGCTGGCGATCGCCGGAGTGATGGCGCTGGTGCTGGGCGTGGTGGGAATTTACGGCGTGATCGCCTACGCCGTCACGCAGCGGACCCGCGAGATCGGAATCCGCATGGCGCTCGGAGCCCGGCCTGCCGCGCTTCAGCACATGTTTGTGCTCCAGGGGTTGCGCCTGGCGGGAATTGGCGCGTTGTTGGGGATCGCTGCCGCGGCCGCGCTGACGCGGGCAATGTCGGCGCTGCTGTTTAAAACCGCCGCGCTCGACCCTTGGACCTACGCCGCGGTTTCAGCAGTTCTGCTATCGGCCGCGACGCTGGCGAGTTACGTCCCGGCCCGGCGGGCGACGGCGGTGAATCCCGTAGACGCATTGCGGACGGAGTGAGTAGTCCCCTTTTTCAGCACCCTGCTTGCTAAGCCTGCTCGAGCGCCTCTTCGGAGATGGTCTGCTGCTGCGCAACGCGCCTGGCCGCGCGGCCGGCGAGCCACGGCAAAGGCAGCGCCAGCAGCATCACGCAGCCGATCGTCAGGATGGCCGGCTGATAGGTCCCGGTGGTTTGGCGCACGTGCGCCACCAGCAGGGGCGACGGAATCGCCGCCACCAGCCAGGTGACCATGGTCATCCAGCCGTAAATTCCGCCCATGTAGCGCGGGCCGAAAACGTCCGTCGCCAGAATCGGCAGCACGGACCATCCTCCGCCGTAGCACATGGCGATAGCGCAGACGGCCGCTTCGAACAGCAGCAGGGCATGGATCCGCGGCAGCGCGAAAAATATGCAGGCCTGAATCGCGAACAGCAGGAAAAAAACCCGCGTGCAGCCGATCAGGTCCGAAATCCACGCCCAGGCGACCCGGCCGAAGGCGTTGAAAATCGAGATCGCCGCGACCACCGCGGCTGCCGCGACCGCCGAGATCCCCACCTGTTGCTGCGTCAGCGGCGACGCTTGGCTGATGATCATAATTCCAGCCGAGGTGTTCAGCACCAGCAGCAGCCAAAGCAGCCAGAACCTCCAGGTGCGAATCGCCTGACGCACGGTGTAATCGATGCGGCTGGCCATTTTGGAAGCCGCCGCGCGCGGAACCCAGCCCGCCGGCTTCCAGTGGAGCGGCGGGTTCCCCTGGAATTGCCCGGCCACGGCGATCACCAGAAAATAGACCGCGCCGAAGACTTCAAACGTCGCCGCGACGCCCAGATGAATAATCAGCCGCGCCGCCAGCGGACCCATGACCAGCGCTCCCGCACCGTAGCCCATCACCGTGGCGCCGATCGCTTTGCCGCGCTTGTCCGGGAACCATTTGACGATCACGGCCACTGGACAAATGTAGGCCATCCCGATCGCCAGCCCGCTCAGCACACCGTAGCCGATGTACAACCCGGCAAGCGACTGATGTTCCACGGAAATCGCGGAAACCAGAAATCCCACCCCGTAAAGGACGCCCGCCACGGTAACCACCAGGCGCGGCCCGACCCGATCCTGCCACACGCCTCCGACCATCGCGCCCACGCCGAGAGCACCCAGGCAAATTTCGAAAGTCGCCGAAATCTGCACCAGACTCCACGGCTCCATCGCCGCGAGCGGCTTGACGAAAACGCTCCAGCTATAGAGCGCGCCGCAACAGAGTTGAATGAATATGGCGGCGGCTGCGATGATCCACCGGTTCGGAGGTTTGCCAGGCATAATGCGTCTCGCTGCCACGTTATCACGAATTGTTGCCGGCCCGGTGAGCCAAAAGGCTTATCGCCCGTCAGAATTTCGTGCGGGTTGGACGCGCGCCGTCGCGAATCGATATCCGCGGCATGGAAGCGCGTGTGCGTGGAGGCGGGTGCGCTGCGGATGGTCCGGCTTGCAACACTCCCACGGCGGGAGTATGGTCGGGGGAGTGGTTACCGATCTGGCGGAGGTATTTCGCGCCGGAACCGCAAAGGCGGCGGAAAACGTCGCCTTCCGCCGTTATCTGTCTGCCAGGCACACTCGAGACGCGCCATTCCAGATCCTGGCCAGCGAAATCCAGCAGCAGGTGAATTGCACGGCCTGCGCGAATTGCTGCCGCCACTCGATAGTGCCGGTTGACGCGGCCGAGATTGACGCGATCGCGCAGCACCTCGGAACAACGGCTGAAGCGGTTACCCGGCTGTACACGGTTCCTGATCCCGATTTATCCACCTCACGGGTTCTCCGTGCGTCGCCGGAGGGATGCGCCTTCTTGGACGGAAACCTCTGCCTGATCTACCAGGCTCGTCCCAAAGCGTGCCGCGATTTTCCGCACGTGGCCGTTGGCAGCCACACGCTGGGCGGACGCCCGGCATCGCTGGCGAGGTGGGCTGCTCTATGTCCGATCGTCTTCAATGCAATGGAGGAGTACAAACGGCTGACCGGCTTCCGCACTCACCAACACTCCGACGTTTCGAGGAAACACTAAGTGAAGAACTCAGCGGGCCGGATTATCGCGGTTATCACGATCCCTGCGGCCGTTCGCGACAGCCACGCCGAGCGAATCTTGCGGCCTCAATCCGTAAGGCCGCGAATGGGTATATACTGAACGCTACCGGGAGGCTGGTCATGGAAATCCCGGTTTTCTCCTCAAGCGTTCGATTAAAGGATGGCAGACTCCCGAGAGAACCGCTCAGGGCTACTGCGGCTCGCGGTGCTGTCCTGCCTGTCTGGAGCCGCGACCGGGTTTGTGGTCGCCTTCTTTCGCATTGCTCTTAGACATGCGGACGACTGGCGCGACCTGGCCGTGCAGCGCGCGCATGACTGGCCCGTGCCCGGTTTGCTGCTGTCGATTGCGCTGGTGGCGGGATTGGCCGCGCTCGCCACCTGGCTGGTGGAGCGTTTCTCGCCTTATGCCGCCGGAAGCGGCATCCCCCACGTGGAAGCGGTGGCCAAGAAGGAATTGCCGCCCGCGCCATTCAGCCTTGTACCGGTGAAATTCCTGGGCGGCTGGCTGGCCATTGGCGGCGGCCTGGCCCTCGGCCGTGAGGGTCCAAGCGTGCAAATCGGAGCCGGTCTCGGTTCCTATACTGGAGAAACATGCCGCCTGAGCGAAAGCGACTGCATCGCGTTGCTGGCGGCCGGCGCCGGCGCTGGTCTCGCCACTGCATTCAACGCTCCGATTGCCGGAGCGGTGTTTGTTCTGGAGGAGCTGATCCGCTGCTTCGATACCAAAATCGCCATCGCCGCACTCGGCGCATCCTGCGCTGCCATTGCCATCGCCCGATTGCTTCTCGGCAACGCTCCCGATTTCACCGTTCCGGCGCTGCCGTACTCCAGCTTTCAGAGCGGATTTTTCTTTCTCGCGCTCGGGGCTGTGGCCGGCCTGGCCGGCGTCGTGTACAACACGGCAATCCTGAAATGCCTCTCCCTGGCATCCCGCATCCCCTGGCGGCCGGAACTGCGTGCCGCCGCCATCGGAGGGCTGGTCGGAGCGTTGGCATGGTTGGCCCCAGGTTGGGTGGGCGGAGGAGATCCGATTACCCAACGAACGCTCGCCGGAGTGGAACCTATCGTCTGGCTCCCTCTGTTGTTCGCCGTACGTTTCCTGCTCGGACCCGTCTCTTATGCTGCCGGAACTCCCGGCGGCCTGTTCGCCCCCATGCTGGTTTTGGGAGCGCAACTCGGCTGGCTGTTTGCGGTCCTCTGCCACCTGATCTTGCCGCATTTCGTGGCGCCGCCCGCCGCGTTCGCGGTGGTAGGGATGGCGGCATTCTTCACCGCCGTGGTGCGGGCCCCGGTAACCGGCATCGTTCTGGTCACGGAACTGACCGCCAGCTTCACCCAACTCATCCCCATGCTATGGGCCTCCTTCGCTGCCATGGTGATTCCCACGATTCTGCGAAACACGCCGATTTACGATTCGCTCAGCGAGCCCAAGTATCTGCGTCAGCGAGGGCAACCGGCTTCTGCGCGCCGTGAGAATACCGATTGATCTCCTGAGGGACAACCGCTCGACAAGGGACAATTCCGTAAATTGTACTTTTTGACACAGTGACGGAATGGCTCTAAAATTGAACGGTGACGTTTCAGCCCACCTTAAGTCATGTACTTCTAAGGCTTTACAACTCCTGAAAACCTGTGGAAATCCCCAAGCCGTGCTATTGACTGGAGCGACATAAAGTCGTTATGATCGTTTACAGATGTAGCGACTGTAGCATATATAGCAGTTGCTGGCAAGGAGAGCAGATTAAATGAACGCAACGGACGAACAGGAGAGCCCGTTGCAGGCCACTGAGCCGGGCAACCGGGTTCCGATGTTAGAACGTGACCGAAAAGAGATCTTGGATCTCTACGCCGCAATTCGTCGCCGTAAGGCCAAACTGGTGGGTCCAACCGGGGAGGAGATGGTTCTCCCGGACTCCCTTCACGCCTTTCTCGTAGCACTGATCAGCCTTCTGAGCGAAGGCAAGTCGGTCTATCTCGTGCAAAATCAGGCCAAGTTGACTACGGTCGAAGCCGCAGCCATGCTCGGTGTCTCCCGGCAATTCCTGATCAATCTTCTAAAAAAAGAGGAGATCCCGTATCACAAAGTAGGTACGCATCGGCGTATCTACGCGCGTGATCTTCTCCGTTATAAACATCAACGCGACGCGCGCAGAAAAGAAGCTCTGCGAGAACTTTCCCGCTCCGAGTCGAGCGAAGGCCTGTACAATAAAGTTCCGGCCTCGCTAGCGGATGCGGATTAACCAATACGTCGCCTTGCTGGATGCAAGCGTTCTGGCTCCGATGCCGGTAGCAGACACATTACTTCGCTTAGCTTCGGAGCCAGCTCTATATTCACCCAAATGGTCGCCGGATATTCTTGGTGAACTACATCGGACGCTGATTAAATTTGGCTATCCGGCCGCAAAAGTGAATCGGCGCATCCAGGTCATGCACGATCATTTCCCGGAGGCAATGGTTGACGGTTATCAATTACTGACGTCGGCTATGACGAACCATCCGAAGGACCGGCACGTCCTTGCCGCTGCTGTGAAGTGCGGTGCTCATTCGATCATTAGCAACAATAAGAAACATTTCCAGCCTGAGTCGCTCTCCTCTTACGGCCTTGAATGCTTAACGGCTGATGAGTTCCTCGAACACCAATATCATCTGAATCCTGATCATGTAATCAGTGTTTTGAAGCAGCAAGCAGAAGACATAGGGCAGTCGCTGGCTTCTCTTCTTACCTCTCACGAACCTTCGTTGTCGAAATTAATTAAACCGTAGTCCCTCCCCAGAGGGCATAAGAATAAAATGATTTGCTCCTCACGACGGTTCCGCGAGCAGGCGGTGCAAGTTGGCGCCGGGGCGCAACGTCCATCGTCAAGAGCCTAACGCGCACGAATTCCCTGGCCCGGATAAACGCCAGATTGTAGCCTGCCGTCGCGCACCACGAAAGTGCCGCCTACCAGGACGTAGCGAAATCCTTCGGAGTATTGGCGCGGATTTTGAAACGTGGATTTGTCGATGACCGTGTTGGGGTCAAAGACCGACAAGTCCGCGTCAGCGCCGATCTTGATACGGCCCTTCTGCCGCATCTGCGGCGACATCGCTTCCAGGCGCCGGGCCGGCATCAGCGAGGACTTGCGGATGGCGTCCATCAGCGTGAGGGCTTTTTCCTTGCGGACATATTTTCCGAGCACGCGGGCGTAGGTGCCGGCCGCACGAGGATGATCGAGAATCCCGTCGCTTGCGATCATCACCATGGGATTGGAGATCGCGAGCCGCACCATATCCTCGGTGTTGGTAAATTGCGCCACGAATCCGCCCTGCTGGTGGTACCGTGCAAACGACTCTCGCGTAAGCCGCTCGCCGGTGGGCGGCCACAGGAACGTGGCGAACCACTCCGCGGGCTCGTTCTCCCAGCCGTTGTAATGGGCGGAAGCGATTTCGGTCATGCCCGCGATGTAAGGATAGGCCTCCGTGGTCACATCCAGCCCGCGGGCGCGCACACCTTCGATCATGCGGAGAGCGGCCGGCGTGTTGGATGTGGCGGCGCTGTTGATGTGGACGATATGCAGCGGCGCACCGGAAGCAGCGGCGTCGGCAACCACCTCCTGTATCGCCGCAATCACCCCTTCGTTGCGCATGTGAACGAACACCGGACGTTTGAACTTGGCAACCAGGTAAAAAAGATTCAGAATCTCCTCGGGCGAGGCGGTTGGAGTGTAAGTAATCCCCATGCCCATGCCAAGCCCACCCTCATCAAGACCCTGCTCCACCTTCGCCGCGATGGCCTTCTGCTCTTCCGGAGTCGCCGGACGATTCATGGCCGCATCGCGCGGAAGCAGGCCGCCAGTGTCGTGCATGACGGCCATCCGCGCCGGGATGTGTCCGGAACTGGCTCCGAAATTGATCAGCGACTTGCCTTCCCGCGCCGCATACCATTCGCTGACCGGTGAGACGCCTACTTCCAGCTCCAGCGCGGTGGTCACGCCGTCCATCGCCTTGAACCCATACGCCTCGGGCGTTTGCGAGTGCTCATGCAGATCGATAAAACCGGGCGCAATCACCAGGCCGGTGGCGTCGACTTCTACCTTGCCGCGCAGTGGACTTGCAGAGACTGCGGCGATTCTTTGGCCGATGATGCCCACGCTGCGCACGGCGTCGAGGCCCGATTCCGGGTCCATCACTCGGCCGTCGCGGAGAACAATGTCGTAGGTCTGCGCAGCAAGAAGCGAAGGCAACAACCAGAGCAGTAAGCGCACCAGCTTAGTTTATCCCGACTTCGAGCTCGCTGGGCAGCGCTGTCCTTAACCGGTGTAGCGGCTGGCCCGCGCCTGAATAATTGTTATAGCCTTGTGACAATAAGCGAGTATGATGAAGGTTCCATAGAAGCCGGTGGCAAATGGAAAACAAATCCATAGCAATCAATGGTTTGAACGAGCCCCCGCGACGAAACCGCCGGCTTGCCAAAAAGAGGACACGCAATGATTCATAAGGCGCGAGCGAATGAGACATGCAGGTTATGGTTGAGCGCGATGCGGATTCTCGCGATCGTTGGCTCGGCCGCGGTTTTGGCCCAAGCTCAAAATCCGAATCGCACCGTTGGCCCGCAAAAGGATGGGTCTGTGGTAGTGTCGGACAACCAAACGCTGACGCCCGCCGGCAAAATCATTGAGCTCGGCTCGCCCGTGCGCGCCAAGTCCATCGCTCTCAACCCGAAGGGCAAAACCAATAGCGGCGCCGTCCTGCTGATGGGCTCACCGCAGCCGATTATCGTGTTCAACACCGCCACCGGAGAGGTTTTGCAGCGCTTCATTCCAGCCTTTATGAAGGGCGCGCAATCGACCTCCAGCAAAGCGGGGTCCTTCACCGGCATCACCTATTCCGCCGATGGCAAACGGCTATTCTTCAGCCAGGACGACAACCACGTGGTCATCGCGAATGTGAACCCGAAAACGGGCCTCTTAACCAACGGGCAGACCGTCCAGCTTCCCGAGCCGCCGGCGGATGGCCGGCCGTACTACAAGCCGAAAGCCATCAACCCGGGCGGCATCGCGGTTTCCGCGGACGGCAAGCGCGCCTATGTGGTGCTGAACGTGGCCAACGCGCTTGGCGTGATCGATCTGGTCGAATCTCCGGCTAAACTCATCGCCCAGATTCCGGTCGGCAATGCGCCGAACAGCGTGCTCATCCATGGCCCATACGCCTACGTCAGCAACGAAGGCGGACGCCCCGCCACCAGCGAAGATTTCACGAATTATTCCGATGGAACGCCGATCGTCGTCGACCGGAAAAATGCTTTTGCCATCACCGGGACCGTGTCGGTGGTTGACCTCGCCGCGGGCAGAGAGGTAAAGGCTATTAAGGTGGGCCTGCACCCGGCCGGCATGACAATTTCCGGCGCCAATCTGTATGTCGCCAACGCTTATAGCGACAGCCTTTCGGTCATCGACCTGAATAGCGGCAAGGTTGTCCGCACCATCGATCTCAGCGTTCCGATCGCCGGCGGCGTCTTCGGTTCCGGACCGAACGGCGTCGCCGTGACCGATGACGGACGCGCTTATGTCACGCTGGGCCAGGCCAATGCCGTCGCCGCCATCAACCTCCAGGGCCGGGATGCCCATCCCGTCCTTGGTTACATTCCGACCGGCTATTTCCCGACCTCCATCGCCTATGACCAGGTTCACAAGCAACTCGCCGTCGCCGACGACAAGGGATTGGGCACGCACGTTCCAGCGCGTTCCGGCGGCCTCTCCGGTTTTAACACGCATCAGGATACCGGAACCGTCAATCTGATCCCGCTGCCCAACGCAAACCAACTGGCCGGGTTCAGCAAACAGGTCTTCGAAAATAATCACTGGAACCTGACCACCAACATCGAGGTGGGACCGGAATATATCGATGCGCGCGCCGTACCGGTGGCCGTTCCCAGGCACATTGGCGAGCCGTCATTGATCCGGCACGTCTTTCTGATCATCAAAGAAAACCGCACCTACGACCAGATGCTCGGAGACGTGTCCTGGGGCAATGGGGACGCGTCGCTCGCGATTTTCGGGTCCGCCGTTCCCAACCAGCACGCCTTGGTGCGGCGCTTCCCGCTGCTCGACAACGTCTATGCTCCCAGCCGCCAGTCAGCCGATGGTCATCCCTGGATCGGTATGTCGGGGTCCTTTTACTCCAATGACATCCTGTCGCCGGACTGGATTCGCTCCTATCCGGGGGGCAACTCCGACGATCCGCTGACCTATACTCCGAAGGGCTTTCTGTGGACCGCGGCGGAGGCCAAGGGACTGACCGCCCGGCTGTACGGCGAATGGAGTAACGACGCCAAGGTTGCCAAAAAGTCGAATGGCGCGGACTACACCTGGAGCGATTTCTACAGCACCGCGCTGTGCAAGGAAGGCAAAGCGCCCCATTCCAGTTGCATCGTGCCGGACGATGCCATCCGCGTGACTTCCGATATTCCCTCGGCTGCCCGGATCATGGACCCGCATTATCCGCCGTTCAATCTCGTGATTCCCGACCAGTACCGGATGGATTATTGGATACCCGAATTCGAGCGCCTGGATGCGGCCAATCAGGTGCCCAACTTGACGATTCTGTGGCTTCCCGACGACCACACCGCCGGAACCACAAAAGGCCAACCCTATCCCATCAACTACCAGGCCGACAACGATCTTGCGCTTGGCCGGATGGTAGATGCCATCAGCCACAGCAAGGTGTGGGCGCATTCGGCGATCTTCGTCGAGGAGGATGATTCGCAATCCGGCGTGGATCACGTGGATGGGCACCGTCAGCCGGTCTTTGTCATCAGCCCGTATACGGTGGCAGCCCAGGCGCCCGGCCAGGGCAAGGCGATCCATACAACTTACACCGCCGAAAATATCAATCGCACCGTCGAGAACATTCTCGGGATGCAACCGCTGACCCAGTTCGATCTGGTGGCGTCGCCCATGTTCGACGCGTTTCAAGACACCCCTGATCTGACGCCCTACGACCACGTGGCGGCGGTTATCCCTCTCGACCAGGGACCAAACCTGCCGGTTGATAAAACCGCTCAATACAGCCCGGTGCAGAAAGCCTGGCTCAAGGCCACGGCGGAAGTGATGAAGGGCAAATACGACAAAGCCGATGCCGTCGATCCGAACTTCCTGAACCACGTGATCTGGTACTCGGCGACGGATTGGAAACGTGCTTATCCGGGAGAGAACGGCGTGCTGATGCCCGGCCCGTTCGTCAAAGCGGCCAAGAAATACCGTGATGACGACGATAATTAATTCGAATCGACTTGAGCAACCGGGATATTGAAGGCGGGTCTTAAAACGCCTGGCTGGAAGTGATCCCGTTGGCTTGCAGCGCGACCATCATTTTTTCCAGCGCCGATTTATGAATCTGCGAAACGCGGCTTTCGTTGATCCCCAAAATGCCGCCGATTTCCTTCATCGTCATCTCGTTGCTGTAATACAGCAGCACCACCTTGCGATACCGCTCCGGCAGCGTCTTCATCGCTTCGCCGAGCACGTTTTTCAGCTGCTCCCGCGCGCAGATCGAATCGGGCTGCGTCTCCGGTTTGCTGGGAAAATCGGGCGCCGGCAGATCTTCGGATTCGTTGGCCCGCGTGGACGCCGACACCAGCCCGACATTTCTCAGGTCGAGCATCATGGTGCGCCAGCGATCCACATCCATACCGAGCTTGGCCGCCACTTCGGCCTCGGTCGGATTGCGCTGCAACGACGCCGCCAGGTCGCGCGTGGCCTGTTCCACTTGTTTGTGCCGCCGGCGCATGTCGCGCGAGGCCCAATCGAGCTGGCGCAGACTGTCCAGAATCGCGCCCTTAATCCGATGTTTGGCGTAGCTGGAAAAAACCACCTGTTTTTCCGGATTAAATTTATTCGCCGCGTCAAAAAGGCCGAGAATTCCGGCATGAACCAGATCATCCAGATCCACGTGTACCGGCAGATTTTCGTGAACGCGTACGGCGATCGCTTTCACTAAGGGAAGATGCTCCAGCACCACGCGATCACGTCGCGCCAGTCTGGCGGCCTGCTGCGCGGCCGCGTTGGGTTTCTGCTGCGCAGGCGTATGCAAGGTGGTAGCGACCCCCATCGGCTTCACCGGGGTCGAACGAACCCGGGTCTGGCTCGGAATGGCTCGGAGCGGCAGCGGGGCGGCGGCTGTTTTGCATTTCGTCATCGTCATCATCTCGGCTCTCCTCTTCTTAACGTTTCAGGGAAAAGCACGCCCCCGGCCAATCCGCGCTCTAGCGGAATCAGCTCGTTCCGCCGATAGAACAATCGGCGTTACGATGAGCGTAGTACCTTTATAATCAGCGAGAAACCTTAACCCAACCCCCGGCCGTTTTCGACTCGGCCCACTGCACGGACCGCGACCGGCGAAACCCCTCGATACCGAATTGGGACCAGTTCCCTCCGACTTCCTCCCAGATTGAAACGTTGGTGCTGATCCTGGAAAAAAGACCAGCACAACTGCTGGTAAATAGCAGGGTAATCGGAATAAACCGATCCTGTATCTCCAAGCTTTACCTTAGATGGGATCTAATAAATTTCTCAGGCGGGATATGCCGGTCGCTTAATCGAGTCTGTCCTTGAGTACCACCAGATAGGTCCGAATCGCAAAATACCCTAGGATAATCCAGGTGCCGATGCGAAATTTGCCGTCGAGAGTTAAACCGGCCAGCAAGGCCAGTCCCGCGTAACACGCCATCGCACCTACAAACTTCAGATTCATAATGATTTATCTCGCCGGTACATTATACGCGAAGGCCAGTTGCAGGCGAATCTCGTCTCCCTTGTATTCGGTGGGCAGCGGCGGGAACGGATAAGAGGCGCTGATGGCCGCAACCGCCGCCCGATCGAGGGATTCCATGCCGGTGCCTTCCGCGATCACCAGTTTCGGCACGCCGCCCTGGCGATCGATGGCAAACTGGATCAAAACCCGTCCGCGCCGGCCCATGCGCGCGCTTTCCGGAATAATGGCCAGCCAATTACGCCGCACCGCCATTAAAACCTGAACCAAATAAGGCTTAAAATCGACCCCTTTGGCGTCGCTTAAAAGCTGCAAATTGCTCCCGATTCGCCCCGGCGAAGCGGCCTGATTCGCGCCTTGAACGGTGGTGGATGCATCGCCCAGGTCGCCGACCATGGTGCCGTTTTCGCCGCTCGGTGTGCTGGGCGACCGGCGATTGGGAGGAATCACCGGATCAGGCGGCGTGGTGGCGACGTCTTCAAAGGCCAGCTTCGGTTTCACCGGCTGCGGCGGGGCCAGCGCGGGAGGCTGCGGCGCCGCGGTCCCGGTGGGCGGCGGAGGCGGCTGCGCAACCTCGATTTTCGGCGGCTGCTGCTGGATTTTCGGCGGCTGAATCACCGCCGGCGCGGGCGCAGGAATCGACGCCCGTGCCAGCGGTCCCGGAGCGGGAGCGGGCGCACGGAATCGCGGCGCCTGCCGCTGCCGCGTCTCGTTCATGCTGTTGACGTCGAGTTCCCGGCTCACTTTTCCATGGTTCGGCGCTGTCTGCGTCGGCTCAAAAACTCGCGGCAGGTACAGGTGAACCGCCTTATGCAGATCGTCGGAGATGACGCGGTGCTCCTTGAAGCGGTCTCCGGCGGGCGCGAAGACGAAGAACGCGAAAATCGCCCCGTTGATGAGAACCGAACCGATTCCGTCGCGCAACAGCCGTTGCGGCGTTATCGGCTCTCGCCACGGGAGCAGCAGGTTCAGTTCAGCGGTATCCACAGCAGCAGCGGACGAGGGCATGGCGTAAGCCAATCGTAACGACGCATTTCGGCAGACTAAGGTTGCTCTGCCGAACGTCTAATGTACACTTAGAGCTTTCTCCACAAGACGTGCGTGCTCCTCAATTTTAACAAGAATCGCGTGGGCAACCTGAAGCGTGGCTAACGCCTGGCGCCCCGGCGTGCGCGGCTCGCGGCGGGCCTGGATCGCGGCGAAAAATTCCTCCAGCTCCAGGCGCAGCGGTTCGTCTTTTTCGACCGGAAGCGCTTCAAAATCGATTTTCATGGGAGGATTGACGCGAAATCGCACGGCATCCTGGCGGCTGTAGTCAAGCGAAATATATTCATGCGGCTGAAACAGGCGCAGCTTGCGGACGCGCTCGGTGGAGACGCGGCTGGCGGTCAGATTGGCGATGCATCCGCCGGGAAATTGCAGGCGGACGTTGGCGATATCGACTTTGCTCGAAAGAATCGAAATGCCGGCGGCGCGAATTTCCTCGGGCATCAGGCCGGTGAGCGCCAGAACGATGTCGATATCGTGAATCATCAGGTCGAGCACCACGTCCACGTCAAGGCTGCGCGGGCTGAATTCGCTGAGACGGTGAATTTCGAAAAACAGCGGCCTGGTGACCACTTTTTCGAGCGCGAGAATGGCGGGATTGAATCGCTCGAGATGGCCGACTTGCAGGATTTTTTGCTGGCGCGCCGCGCTTTCGACCAGTCTCGCGCCGGACTCGGGATCGTGCGCGATGGGTTTTTCCACCAGCACGTCAAGGCCGAGCTCGATCAGCCGGCAGCCAATCTCTGCGTGGGTGGTGGTCGGCGTGGCGACGACGGCGGCATCGGAATTTGCGGCGATTTCTTCGAGTGAGGTGAAGACGCGGCAATTAAAATTTTCCGCCGCGGCTTCGCTGCGCGATGGGTCGGTATCGAAGACGCCGGAAAGCTCGGCGTGGGGAGATTGGTGGATTACGCGAAGATGATTGCGGCCGAAGGAACCGGCTCCGATGACGGCGATTCTGGGAAGAGGCACTCAAAACCATTAAAACAGAGTGAACTCCACGTTTTCGCTCGCGGGACCATCGAGCGGGTGGCGACGGCGGAGCGGATGGTGAACGCGCTGAAGCCGCAGTGACCTGACAGGTGGAGCAGGCTCCCAGCCTGCGGCGGGCTCGAAGCCTGCCTCGTGCTGCCCCACAAAGCGCCAAAAGTGGCGTAAGCCGCCAGGCTTGCGCTCGGCGCGTATCGATTCACCGGACGTGAAGAACACAAGCCTGGCGGCTTATGCCACTTCAGGCCCGCCGGCGCCGAGCGGATGGTGAACGCGCTGAAGCCACAGTGACCTGGCAGGTGGGGCAGGCTCCCAGCCTGCCGCGGGCTCGAAGCCCGCCTCGTGCTACCCCACAAAAGCATAACCGCCAGGCTTGCGCTCGGCGCGTATCGATTCACCGGACGTGAAGAACACAAGCCTGGCGGCTTATGCCACTTCAGGCCCGCCGGCGCCGGCGGATGGCCGCGTAGTCGAACAGCGCTTCGCGAATCGGCGTGCCCACCACTTCGATGCGCTTCAAATCCCGGGTCCCCACTCCCACCGCCTCCGCCAGGTGCAGCGTGCTGTCGCAGGTTTCAAACGGCGGCGTGCCGCGGTCGCCCAGCGGATCAAAACCCATCACCGCCATCGACACCGCGTCCGTATTCACCGGATTCAAACCGGCCACCAGAACCCCCGGACTGCACGGCGCGCAGCGGCGAATCCAGGGGCCTTCGCCGCCGGTCATCGATTTGACGCCGTCGATCACCGCCAGATGGATGGGCCGCGAGGAAATCAGGTCCACCACCACGCGCGGCACGCGATAACCGGGGTCGCGCGACGAGTGCGGATCTTTTTCGGAAGGCGCGCTCTTCGACGGCTCGCGATTTCCAGAGTGAACAATCGATCCGCGGCTGCCGGTGGGAACGATCGACGGCTCGTCGACGCCCGCGCCCTGGCCGTAGATGGTCGCCGGCGTGATGCCGAAGCAATTCTTCATCGACAGCGTCACGCCCGCGGTCGCGTGCTCCTTCAATTTCGCCAGACTGACGAACACGTCGCAATCATGATAGTAATGATTCAGATCATAGCCCGGATAAATGTATCCGCCGAAGGGCGGCGTGAAGCGAACATATTTTTTGGCGTCGCCCAGATAATTCGTATTCTCAAAGGCGACGTCCGGCGCGGCGCTGAGAATCTCCGACGGGTCCCAACCCGCCTGCCGCAGATACTCTTCCACGGGACCCGCGGTCGACCAGGGGCTTTCCAGCACGCGAATGCGCCGCGCGCCAGCCTTGCCGATCAGATGCACCGTCGCGGCGATGACGTGCTTGTTGGTGTAATGCGTGTCTTCGATGGGCAGATTGGCCAGGCGCAGGTTCGGCGCGCCGGTCAGGTTGATCTTGATCGCCACCGTTTTTCCTTTCACCATGCGGCCCAGCCCGCCGAGCTGATCGAACATGCGGTCGAGCGCGGGAACCAGCTCCGCGGCGTCATAGGTTTTGCATTTGGCGATGCTCACGCGCGACGCAGGCGCGTCGGCGCGGGCGAAACGGGAACCCGCCAGGTAAGCTCCGGAGAGCGCGGCGTTCCTGATCCATTCTCTGCGCGTTTCGTGATGCATCATGTTCTCCGCCTTCTTTTTAAGCCTACACCTCCCTTACGGGTGGGTGTGAAAGATCGGGATTTAACGCCGTCACGGCGCACGCTCGGCTCTACGCCACCGGCGAGGCTTCCGGCGCCACCTGGCGCGCCCGGCCGCGGAACGCTTCCCAGCGCAATCGCGCGCGGTCCATATAAAGGTAAACGACCGGGGTCGTGTACAGCGTCAGCGCCTGGCTGAACAGCAAACCACCGACGATCGCCATGCCCAGCGGACGCCGCATCTCCGCGCCTTGGCCGTGCCCCAGCGCCAGCGGCAAACCGCCGAGCAGCGCCGCCATGGTGGTCATGGTGATGGGCCGGAAGCGCAGCACCGCAGCCTGATAAATCGCCTGTTGGGGAGAAAGACCTTCGTTGCGCTCGGCCTGAATCGCGAAATCGATCATCATGATCGCGTTTTTCTTGACGATCCCGATCAGCAGAATAATTCCGATTAGCGAGACGACGTTCAACTCGTTGTGGGTGAAGATCAGCGCCAGCAGCGCGCCCACGCCGGCCGAGGGCAGCGTCGAAAGAATGGTCAGCGGATGAATCAGGCTCTCATACAACACGCCGAGCACGATGTACACCGTCACCAGCGCGGCGGCGATCAGGATCGGTTCGCTCGAAAGCGCGTCCTGATAGGCTTGCGCGGTGCCCTGGAAGCTGCTGCTGATGGAGGAAGGCAGGTTGATGTCGCGCTCGGCCTGCTCGATCACCGGCACGGCCTGGCTGAGCGAGGTGCCCACCGGAAGATTGAAGGAAATGGTGACGGAAGGGAACTGGCCATCGTGATTCACCGATAGCGCGGTATTGCTCGGCACGTATTTGGCCACGGTGCTCAACGGAACCTGCTGGCCATTGCCGCCCTTCACGTAGAGATAACGAAGGCCGTCGGGATCCTGCCAGAAATCGGGCGCCACCTCCATGACCACGTGATACTGGTTCAACTGCGTGTACATCACGCTGACCTGGCGCTGCCCGAACGCGTCGTAGAGGGTGTTGTCGATGGAGCTCGCGGAAATGCCCACTCGTCCGGCGGTGACGCGATCGATTTCGAGTCCGGCTTCGAGGCCGCGATCCTGCTGGTCGCTGTTGACATCGACCAGTTCCGGCAGCGTGCGCAGCCGCGCGAAAACTTTGGGCGCCCATTCGTTCAATTCCGCAACGCTGTCGGATTGCAGCGTGTACTGATATTCCGCGCCGGTCGAATGCCCGCCGATGCGCAGATCCTGAACCGCTTGCAGATACAGGCTGATGCCCGGCACGCGCACCAGCTTGGGACGCAGGCGCGCGATCACCTCATCCGCGCTGACCCCTCTTTGTTCGAGCGGCTTCAACTCGACCATCATGCGGCCTTGATTGAGCGCGGAGCCGCCGCCCATTCCGCTGCCGACATAGGCGTTCAACGTTTCCACCGCCGGGTCGGTCAGGCAAATATCGACCAGCGCCTTGACGTGATCGCGCATGGCCTGGAAGGAGGTCGCCTGATCGGCCAGGATGGTGCCGGAAAGCCGTCCGGTATCCTGCTGCGGGAAAAATCCCTTGGGCACGATGATGTATAGGTAGACGCTCAGCCCGATGGTGCATAGCGTCACCGCCAGCACGATCGGCTGATTATCCAGCACCCATCCGAGCGATTTCGCGTAGCCCTTGCGCAGCAAATCCACGGCCCCGCCGCTGAGCCGGTAAAAAATGTTGTGATGCGCGTTTTCGTCCACGCCGGAAAGCCGCGCGCACATCATCGGCGTCATGGTCAGGGAAATCGCCAGCGACAAGGCGATGGCGACCGACAAGGTGATCGCGAACTCGCGGAACAGGCGGCCCACAATCCCCGGCATCAGCAGAATTGGAAGGAACACGGCGATCAGCGAGACGGTAATGGACACCACCGTGAACCCGATCTCGGCGGAGCCTTTGAGCGCCGCCTGCATGGGAGGGAGTCCGTGCTCGGTGTGGCGGGTGATATTCTCGATCACCACGATCGCGTCGTCCACCACGAATCCGGTGGCGATGGTCAACGCCATCAGCGAAAGATTATCGACGCTATAGCCGAACAGATAGAGAACGCCAAAGGTTCCCACCAGCGACACCGGAACGGAGATCGCCGGAATCATGGTGGTGCGGACGCTGCGCAGGAACACGAACACCACCACGATCACCAGACCCATCGAGATCGCCATGGTATGCTGCACGCTTTCGACCGAGGCGCGGATGGTGGTGGTGCGGTCGCTGATCACTCGCATGGTGATGGAGGCGGGAATCGAGGCCTGCAATTGCGGCAGCACCGCGCGCACCGCGTTCACCGTGGCGACGATATTCGCGCCCGGCTGCCGCCGGATGAACATCACCACCGCCGGCTGTTCGTCGACAAATCCGATGTTCCGCAAATCCTCCACCGAATCTTCCACGGTGGCGACCTGCGAAACCGTTACCGGCGCGCCGTTGCGGTAAGCCACCACCAGCCCCGCATAATCCTTCGCTTTAAGGATCTGGTCCGTTGCCGAAATCGTCCAGGATTGATTGCCGTCGCTGAACATGCCCTTGGGACTGTTCACGTTCGCCGCGGCCAGCACCGCGCGCACGTCCTCGAGACCGATCCCCATTTCATTGAGCAGCGTCGGATTCACCTCCACACGCACGCCGGGCAGCGAACTGCCGCCCACGAAAACCTGGCCGACTCCGTGCACCTGCGAAATCCTCTGTTGCAGGATGGTCGACGCCGCGTCGTACATTTCCCCCTGGGTGGCCGTGGCGGAGGTCAAGCCCAGCATCAGGACCGGCGCGTCCGCCGGATTCACCATGCGCCAGAACGGATTGCGCGGCAAATTCGCGGGAAGCCGGCCGCGCGCCGCGTTGATGGCCGCCTGCACGTCGCGCCCGGCGGCGTCGATGTTGCGGTTCAGATCGAATTGCAGGGTGATGTTGCTTGCGCCGAGCGTGCTCGATGAAGTCATTTCATTGATCCCGGCGATGCGTCCGAATTCCCGCTCGAGCGGCGTGGCCACTGAGGAGGCCATGGTCTCCGGGCTGGCGCCCGGCAACGCCGTGGTGATCTGGATGGAAGGAAAATCGACTTCCGGCAGCGGCCCGACCGGCAAAAAATTGTAAGCCACCGCGCCGGAAATTCCCAGAGCTACCGTGAGCAAAGTGGTGGCCACCGGTCGCTGAATAAAAGGCGCGGAGATGCTCATGTCCTGACCGACTGCCCCTCAGGCTAACACGCCAGGTCCTTGAAACACCACTGCTTTATGGCCAATGGCCGGGATTGGCCGTTTTGCTATTCTGGGCCCGGGCTTTTTTATATTCCGCCTTGACCAGATCGCACGGGACTTTTGTGGATTCGCTGATCGTCTTCGACATGGATGGAGTGCTCACCGACGTTACCGAATCGTATCGCCAGGCCGTGGTCGAAACCGTCGCGCATTTCACTGGACAGACGATCACGCGCGACCGCATCGAGGAATACAAAAATCAAGGCGGCTGGAATAACGACTGGGCGCTGTCCAAAAAAATCGCCGCGGATCTGGGCGTGAAGCTGGCCTATCAGGATGTGGTCGATTATTTCAACGAAATCTTCCTGGGCCGCAACGGGGATGGCCTGGTGCATCGCGAAACGTGGTTTCCCCGGCCGGGTTTATTGGAGCGCCTTGCGGAAAAATTCGGCCTCGCGATCTTCACCGGGCGGCTGCGCTATGAAGCCGGCATTTCGCTGCGCCGTTTCGCGCGCGGGCTGAATTTCGATCCGATCATCTGCGCCGACGACGTGGTGCTGGGCAAGCCTGCGCCGGATGGCCTGATCGAGATTCAGAAGCGCAAGCCGGCGTGCAAGCTGGTGTACGTCGGCGACACCGTCGACGACGCCCGCTCAGCCAGCGCGGCGCGGGTTCCCTTCATCGGCGTCGCCGCGAGGAACCATTCGCGGCAGGACAGCCTGATCCGTTTATTCGAGCAGGAGCGCGCCATCGCGATTCTCGAAAATGTCAACGAAATCGAGGCGCTCTTATGTGCCGAGCGCTCAATTCCGTAAAAACTTCGACGCTTCCCGAAATCATGGAGCGTGAAAGGCCGAACTCAAGCTCCGCCAGTCATGGCGGGGATTATCACCCACGCTGGATCACGAAATACCGAGCACGCCTTTCCACTTGCGCATGATCAGCTCGGCCAGATTCAGTAAAATCGCCAGCGCCAGAAATCCCGGCCATAACTGCATGGTCGACGCGATGGAGCGATTGCCGGCGTCGAACACCGCCTTGGCGCTGGGCTCGAATCGTCCGCCGGTGAATTCGGAAACCTGCTTCAGCAGCGCCGGATTGGAGCCGTAATCGGCCAGCTCCGCTTCGGGGCGATACAAGCCCGCTTCCGGAAACGCGCGCGATTCCACCAATGGACGCACCCGGAACAAACCTTCGCGCTGTCCGATGGGAAGCCGTCCGCGGAAGGTTCCCTCGGCGATTTTCTTGACCGCAATCGGCTGCTCGAACCCATCGGGGCCAAAAACAAAAATCTCGGGAATGGTTGCGGGCTCCTCCACGTTGCGGCCCAGCCGGTAATCGACCACCAGATCGCCGTTGGCGCTGTCGTAGGCCACCGTGGCCTCGCCCGGCTGGGCGTGCGGCAGAAGATCGCGCGTCAGGTTGGCCCAGAATTTGTCGTAGCCTTTCCAGTTGATCCAGTCCGCGGCCCAGCGCGGCTTGGCATCCGAAGTGAACACGGCCGCGCGGCCCAACCCGTACTGCCACTCGGAAAGCAGCGGATCGCGATCGATTTCGAGAATCGTATCCGCGCCCGGCTTGGCGATGAATTTCACGTAGCCTTTAAGCGGCGGGGCCGTAGCCATGTCGATGCCGTCCAGAATTTCCGCCTGCTTCAAAACCTTCGGCTCGAGCGACGGCTTTTCGATCGCGGTGCTGCCGGTATGCTCCATCACATCGCGCAGCAGGATCTGTTCCAGGCCGGCCGGCTCGTTCAGGAAATACGATTTGCCGCCGGCTAACTCGGCGATTTTTTCGAGATACGAACGGTTCACGTCCTGCCCCAATCCGACGGTCGAAATGGTGACCCGCTTCGCCTGCGCTTCGCGCGAAAGATCCAGGCTGTCGCCTTCTTCGGAAATTCCGTCGGTCAGAAGCACGATGTGTTTATAAGTCGCGTTCACCGGCATTATTTTGTGATACGCCTCCGTCAGCGCGGGCGCGATCTGCGTGCCGCCATCGGGGGTGATTCCGGAAATCAATCGCTTGATCAAGGTCCGATCCTCGGCGCGGCGTATCGGCACGGCCCACTGAAACGAATTGTCGAAAATCAGCACGCCCACCATGTCGATGGGCCGCAGATTATCCACCACGCCGATCGCGGCGAGGCGCGCCAGCTCGATCTTACGGCCCTCCATCGAAGAGGATTTATCGATGATCAGCACCACCGCGGTGCCTTCGGGCGAACGCGGCGGCGCGAGTTTCGCCGGCAGCGTTCGATCGAGCGCGTCCTCGACCTTGGCTTTGTCCTGGTCATACATGTTGCGGTCGCCGCCGATCACCAGCAGTCCGCCGCCCTGTTTGACGTAAGTTTCGATCTCGGCTTTGCGCGCCGCGGGAATCGTTTCCAGGTTCCAGTTATCGAAAATGACCAGCTGATATTCGGAGAGCTTGGAGGCGTTGAATTCGGAAGCGCGCTCGACGTCGAACTGCGCGGCTTTGAGCGTCGCCGTGAGCTGCGAATCGAGCGGCGCCGGATCGCTGCTGAGGTACAGCACCTTGGGCTGGCGCAGCATCACCGCCTGATCGAAATGAATTTCGCCCTGCGCGGGATCGCCGCCACGCACCGAAATCGACAGATCAAGCGCTCCCGGCGTATTGAGGCTGGCGTGCAGCCGCAGCGGATTTTCGCCGGCCGCAAGCTGCACCTGCGATTGGCCGAGCATGCGTCCTTCCGCGTCCAACTCGACTTCCGCGGGACCGGACTTCGGCGTCGAAATCACCGCATCGATCGGAAATTGTTCGCCGGTGAAGGCGATCGACGGCAGGCTGATCGATTCCAGGTGCATCGCCGGCTGGGGCCGTCCGGCCAGCGCGTAGGTGTCGATGGGGATGCCGAGCTGCTGCGCCTGCCACGCCGCGCGCGCTACGCTGCCCTTGTTCTGCCTGCCGTCCGAGATGAGCACCATGCGCGGCACCAGCCCCGCCGGCAGCGACGCGGCGGCTTCGCGAATGGCCGCTTCGAGATCGGTCGCGCGGCCGTTTTCGCCGGCGGTCGGAAGCAGTCTGAACGCCTTCTGATCTTCATTGCGGCTCAGATCGCGCGTGGTTCGCGCGAAGGGAATCACGCGCATCCAGTGCCGCCCGCGCTGATCGGCGATCGCGCCGGCGATCTGCGACGCGTGTTGCAAATCCGCGGGAGTCACGCTCGCCGAAGTGTCCACCAGAACCGCAACGGCCACTCTGGTTTCAAAGATATTGAGCCGCGGCTCGGCCAGCGCCACCAGAATCGCCACCAGCGACAGCGCCTTGATCGCCAGCCCCGCGCGCCGCGCCGTGCGGCGCCATTCGAACACCATCCAGGCGAGCGGCAGCCAGGCGATGGCCAGAACCCAGGCGCGATCGAAGGTCATGACGCTTTTCTCCAGGCATGAAACGGAGTTTTCGCCACCAGCTTCGCGGCGCGCAGGCGAAACGCCCGGCTTCTTCCAAACAGCAGCCAGTCGATCAGCAGTCCCACACCGCCGAGCACGGCAAACCACGGCCAGATATCGATTCCCGTATCGCTCGCCTCCGACGCGCGCGGGATTCCGCGGCGCACGCTTCGCGGCGTTTTCCAGGCGACGTCGCCGATATCGGGCAGCGTCAGCGAATACACCGTTTCGCGATCGCCGGTGAGCACCCGCACCGTTCCCGGAGCGCCGGCGAAGAAACGCAGGTTATCGCCGTCGATGGTGAAGGGCAGCGCGCGCTGATCCTCCGTCACCACGCGCACGCCCGCCGGATCGGTTCCTTTATCCAGCGCGACGTTGACGGTGCCGACCGTGCCCGCCTGCACATCCCAGCGGCGAAAGGTTTCGGGCGCCATCCAGCGCATCAGATTGGCGATCAGCAGCGGCGTCGCCAGTTCGTACTTCATCGACGAGCGCAGCGGCTCGAATCCGATCACGGCGATTTTGGGCGATCCCTCGCGCGCCACGATCAGCGGGCCCTCGGCGGCATCGGCCACCACAATATCGCCCGGCGAGCTTTCCAGAATTTCGCCCGAATCGAGCTGCGCGTTTTTCGTATGCAGCCCCGCGCCCAGCGGAGTTTCCGGACGCCAATGATCCAGCTTCAGACCGGCCTTCACTTCGCGCACCGGAATCGGCGAACCGCTGGCCGGCGGCTCGATCCAGATGGAATCGGCGTGCGGGCGCGCCGCCGGCGCGAAGCGGTCGAGCACCACGATATCGGCCTTCACCGCGGCCGAATATCTGGCCGGCGCTTCGAACGTCGCGCTGACCTGCGGATTGGAGGCGATCAGCGCGCGCAGCATCTGCGGCTCCGCCGAATAAACGGCGACGCGCAGAGATTGCCGCGCCGGCAGCTCGATCACCGCGCGATCGTCCTGCGGAAAGGCGTCATCGGGCGTGAGCCGCGCTTCCAGATACCCGGCGACCTTGGTGGTATAGGCGAACGTCGCCTGTTCCTCG
Organism: Bryobacteraceae bacterium; assembly: GCA_035507655.1. Lineage (GTDB taxonomy): Bacteria > Acidobacteriota > Terriglobia > Bryobacterales > Bryobacteraceae > Palsa-187. Next base: position 48,486 of record DATJNW010000133.1, read on the forward strand.
GCGCCGGGCTTGAGCGTCAGGGCGCGCGAGCCGGCCGGCGCGCCGCCGAATTGCAGCATCAACGCGACGTCATGCGCACGCGCGCCGTAATTCTTCACCGCTACGAAAATATTCCAGGTGTCCGGCGATTCCGGCGAGCGCCGCAACCCGATTTTCCGCAATCCGACGTTTTCCTGCGGCGCGGGAACGGCCAGCACCCGCAGATTCCGCGGAAGCTGCGCGAGCGTTGCCTGTTCTTCCGGCACGCGCGCCGCGCCCGCGAAAACGATTTCCCCGGCGCGCTGCGATTGCAGGCGCTGGGCCCGCTGTGCGAACTCGATCGCCTGTTCTAAATTCAGCGCCGATGCGCCGGGCTGCGATTCGCGGATGGCCTGTTCGAGCGCGGCCCGATTCGATTCGAACGGCGTCACCGGCGTCGCCAGCGCGTCCGCGCGCACAATCATCACCCGATCCTGCGACGGCAGCGACCTTATATAGGCCCGCGCCTGCGCCCGCGCTTCGTCCATCAACGTGCCCGTCCGCGTTCGCGCGCCCATCCACGCCGAAGTATCGAGCAGCACCACGTGATCGCGAAACGCGTTTTCATCGCCGCCGAAACGCGGTCCGGCGATGGCCAGCAGCAGCAGAATCATACTGATGATTTGCAGCAGCAAACTCCACGGCTGCTGAATGCGGCGGCGATGTTTCAGCTCCGTGCGAACGTCGGCCTGGGTCCAGAAACGCAGCGTGGCCACCAGTTGTTTGCGCTTGGACCGGTCCAGCAGATACAGCGCGACAATCCCCGCCGAGATCGCGCCGGCCAAGCCAAGCAGTTCGCCGAGACTGAGATTTAAAAACGACATTTCACACCCGCCGGCGGCGCCAGCCTGACGGCTTATGCCACCTTATTCCAACGCTCCCGCCCGCACCAGCGGACCAAAAATCGCCTCATCCACGGGGACGTCGGTCGGCACCCCGACGTAACGGCCATGATTGCGCAGCGCGACCCTCCGCAGCATCTGCGCGTACTCATCGAAGGCCTGCGTGTACATTCGCCGCGCGTCCGCGTCGAAGGACAATTCGACGTGCCGGCCGCTTTCGGCGTCTTCGAGCTCCAGTTCGCCGTCCCACGGCGGCTCGCGATCTTCCGGCGACCACACGTGCACCAGGATCAGCTCATGGCCGAAATCGGAGAGAAATTGCAGCGGTTTCTCGCAATCGCCGTCGTCCAGAAAATCGGAGACCACGATCACCAGCCCGCGCTGCGGATAGCTCGAAACAAACTCCCGCGCGATTTCGAAAAAATTGGTGCGGCCGCCGGGTTTCACCGCGGTCAGAAAATTCACGGCCGGCTGAAAACGATGGCGCCCGCCGCCGGCGATAAACGCGTCGGCCAGCTTGTTCGAAAACGGCTGCAGGCAGATCGAATCGAGCCGCACCAGGCCGATGTAGCACAGCGCTCCGGCCAGCCGCCGGGCGTAATCGAACTTGGGCGGCGTACCGGTTTTCATGGAATCGCTGACGTCGAACAGCACGCGCACGGGAATGCGCGGCTCCAGCTGGAACATTTTCAAAAACAATTTTTCCAGCCGCAGAAAGACGCGCCAGTTCACCGCGCGCAGATCGTCGCCGTGATGGAAATGGCGATGATCCAGAAATTCCTGCCCCGGTCCGGCGAAGCGCGACGTGTTATGCCCGCCCACCAGTCCCGGCAGGGATTTTTGCCAATGAATCGTCAGGCGCTCCAGCTTTTCGAGCAGCGCCGTTTCAATCAATGCCTCAGCCACGTGCGCGTACCGCTTCGCCCACGCTTGGAATAATCTTACTCAGAATCGTTTCCGGAGTCTGACCCTCGGCGTGGGCGTCGAAATTCAAAATGATGCGATGCCGCAGCACGGCTGCGGCGACGGCGTCGATATCTTCGATCGAAACGTGCAGGCGTGCTTTCATCAACGCCAGCACGCGTCCGCATTCCACCAGCGCCTGCGCGCCGCGCGGCGAGCTGCCATAGCGAATGAATTTGTCCGCCATTTCGTGCGCCTGCGATGTGCCCGGCTGCGTCGCCATCACCAGGTCGATGGCGTGCTCCTGCACGTGCGGCGCCACCAGCACATGATGGCAGACGTCGCGCAGGCCCAGAATTTCCTCGCGGTCAAGCACCGGCTGAACGGTGATATCGTCGCGCTGAATGGTCCGCTCGACGATGGTGTTCAGATCGCTGCGCGAGGGATATTGCACCAGGATCTTCATCAGAAACCGGTCCAGCTGCGCTTCCGGCAGCGGATAGGTTCCTTCCATCTCGATGGGATTCTGCGTGGCCATCACCAGAAACGGCGCTTCCAGTTCATGCGTCGCCGTGCCGCTGGTGACGGTGTGTTCCTGCATGGCTTCGAGCAGCGCCGATTGCGTTTTGGGCGTGGCGCGATTGATCTCGTCGGCCAGCACCAGGTGCGCGAAAATCGGCCCGGGCTGAAAGCGCAGCGACTTGGTTCCGCTTTCGGTATCGATAATCATGCTGCCCACGATATCGGCGGGCATCAAATCCGGAGTAAATTGGATGCGCGAATATTTGAGGTGCAGCACGCGGGAAAGCGTCCGCAGCAGGGTGGTTTTGCCCAGGCCGGGAACGCCTTCGAGCAGAACATGTCCGCCGGCAAGCAGGCAAATGAGGACTCCATCGACCACATCCTGCTGGCCGACGATAATTTTTCCAATTTCCGAACGGACCCGGTTCAGTTGGCTGGTAGCGAGTTGAAGAGCGGTGTCGGGCTGCACGGTAACATTCTACATCACGCCGGAAACCCCAACGATGAAGGAAACTAAACGTTGCGGCGCGCTACCGCCCGATCACCCGCTGATCGAATAAATCCAAAAAGATGCCCGCGTTCACCTGCGTCGCCACCTGCGTCTTCGCCTCCGCATCTGCGGTGAACTTCGTCACTCCGTCCACCACTTTCACCCGTCCCGCCGACGTCTTGATCAAATCCGGCCGGGCCGCCACGGCGACCGCCAGCGGATCGTGCAGGATCGGGAACTCCTGCTTCGTTTCGCTCTTCCACAGCGAGATCAGCCGCAGCAGAAACATGGTCCGCGGATCGCCCGCCGCGCGCAGACGATTCACGTCCTGCTGCCGCATCTTGCATTGCAAAGTCACGTCCAGCCCTACCGCCGTGATCGGTACGCCGGAATCGAAAACAATCTGCGCGGCCACGCGATCGCGATTGATGTTGTACTCCGTGCGGCCCTCCTGCTTCGCGCTCGCATAGGCGCCGCCCATCATCACGATGCGTTCGATTTTTTCTTTAATCGACGGGTCCAGCTTCAGCGCCAGCGCAATGTTGGTGAGCGGACCCACGGCGATCAGCGTCATCTTCTCCGGCGATTTTTGCAGCAGATCCACGATGAACGCCGCCGCCGGAGTTCGCGCCGCCGCCGGAATCGTATCCGCCGAAGTCAGGATCGTGAACTGCGCCGATTTGCGCAACCGCATCGGATCGGCCAGCGGTTCCGGCGCGCCCCTCGCCAGCGCGACGTCGCGCCGGCCGAACACGCCCAATTCTTTCCATGCCAGCCGCGTGCGGCTTTCGACGTCATCGGTGACCGTGGTCACCGCGCGCACCTCCAGTTCCGGCGAGTGCAGCGCCAGGGCCAGCGCCAGCGCGTCGTCGATATCATCGCCGATGTCGGTGTCAAAAATGACCGGGGTGCGCCGCTGTGCGGAAAGCAGCGACGCAAGGGCCAGGAAAACGGCAATAAACTTCACCCCGCATTATAACGAACCCATTTGCCCGCCCGTGATGCCCGCGATGCCGGCCAACGGTCTACCGCGCCAGGGCCTCGCGGCTGATCGTCTGCACCCGGATCAACAGTTCCACTTCCTTGCGCGTCACGCCCAGCGCCGCGGCGATGGTCGAAATGTCTTCGTTGCGCCGCACCATGCGCATGGCCTGCACGCGCTTGTTCAGATTTAATCCCGGCCGCACCGGCGCCGGAATGTAGACCGGCTCGGGCTGCGGCTGCGTCTGACATTCGGAAACGCGCGCCGCCATTTCCTCCAGCTTCTTGCGACTTTTCGCGGTGGCGATTTGCAGTTCGCGCTGCACGCTAAAAAACAGCGCCAGCGCGCCCATCAATCCCGACGCCAGCAAAATGTATTGAACCAGAACATGCGCCATTTGTTATTCTCCGAAAAACCCAGGTAGCGTAAGCCGTCAGGCCTGACCGCTTCCCTTACCCGACCGTCTTCCACCGCTCCTGCCGGCTGACCACTTCCTGAATCCGCACTCCGAAATTTCCGTCCACCGTCACCACTTCGCCGCGCGCGATCACGCAATTATTCACGATCACTTCCACCGGATCGCCGAGCGCCCGATTCAACTCCACAATCGAGCCGGTGGTCAGCTTCAATGCGTCCTTGAGCGGCACTTGCGCCCGCCCGAAGGAGACGCTGATGGGCAACTCCACATCCAGCAACAGGTCAAACGTCGGCGGTTTCTCGGCCGGCTCCAGCGTCTGCGCCGGAGGCGTGAATTCGCGAGCCAATTCAGGCTCGATCGCGGCCAGCACCGCAAACTGCACCGGCCCCTGCTTCACCTCGATGGCCTGCCACGCCAGCCCGCCGCGCGCCACTTCCTCGGTAGGTTCCTGCGGACGAACTTCGTGCCCCAGCCACTCCGACATCGCGCGCGCCAGTCCCGAAATCCCTTGCTGGACGATCTCCAGAAATTCCGTTTTATTTTTTTCCGGCGCCGCTTCGCCCAGGCCCGCGGCTTCCAGCACCATAGCGCCCGCCGCGTGCCAATCGGCTTCGCTCGCCGCGATCCACAGCGCGCCGGCCGCGCCCGCAAACGTCTGCCGGCGCAGCAGCGCGCCCGCTTCCGGGGCCGGCGCCGCGCGCAGCTCGGTGGCCGGACGCTCGCCCGTCATCCCCTCGAACGCCGAACCGAGGTTCGACGCGAATTCGCTCAGAATCCGCTGGTCGGGAACGTGTTCGCTCACGATCCTAAACTCCGCGGGGGCTGGGCCAGCGCTTTTCCATGTAGCCGCGCAGCCGCAGAATGGCCTGCGTCTTCAGTTGCGAAATGCGCGACTCGTGCAGGTTCACGATCTGCGAAATTTCACGCAGCGTCAGCTCCTCGTGGTAATACAGGCTGAGCACTGTTTTTTCGATGTCCGGCATCCTCTCGATGGCCGTAGCCAGCAATTTTTGCAGCTCCCTGCGCTCCACTACGTGGGAGGGCCAGGCCTCTTCCTTATCGGCGACGTATTTCAGAACATCGTGCTGTTCTTCGTCGATGCCGGCGCTTTCCAGGCTTCCCAGGGTCAGGCCGCGCGCATCCACCAGCCAGGCGTGATACTCCTCGATCGTCTGGCCCAGTTCGGCCGCGATCTCTTCCTCGGTCGGCGTCCGGTGCAGCCGCTGCTCGGCCGCGCAGATCGCCGCTTCGATCTGTTTGGCGCGCTTGCGCTGCTGCCGCGGCGCCCAATCGAGCCCGCGCAGGCTATCCAGAATCGCGCCGCGAATCTTATATTCGGCGTAGGTTTTCAGCTTCACGTTCTGCGACGGATCGAAACGGTCGATCGCCGAGATCAAGCCCACCACCCCAGTGGAAATCAAATCGTCCAGGCTGACGCTTTCCGGAAGGCGGTCGTGAATGCGCCGGGCAATCAGCCGCACCTGCGGCAGATGTTCCAGGATCAGCTCCTCACGCTCTTCCGCCGTCATCGGGGCAGAACTATAAGCGCTTCGCGCCACCACGACTTTCGCGCTGGTTTCCATTTTCGTTGCGCCTTTCATGCGGTCGCTCCCGCCGACCGGACCACGGGATTCCCCAGCAGTCCGGCGATTCTTTCCTTGCTCGCCGGCTCCACGTCGTCCGGAATCTGCTGGCCCGTGGCCAGGAACGAAACCGGCCGTTCCCGTCGCGAAGCTTCGTTGATCATCGCGCCGAAGCTGGCGGTCTCATCGATCCGCGTGAACAGGAATTTCTTCGGTTGAAAAATTTCGTAGCGCTCGATCACCCGCGCCATGTCGGCCGGCTTCATCGACGCCGAAAGCACCAGGTGCGTGTCGATTTCCGGATGCGACGCGATCAGCCGCGCCAGATCGACGCCGTCTTCCATGTCGTCGCGGCCCAGCCCCGGCGTGTCGATAAACAGGTAGTCCTTGTGGCGATGTTCTTCGATGGCCTGCGCCAGCGCCACCGGCGTTTCCACCACGTCGCAGCCAATCCCGAGAATCGCCGCCAGCGCCCGCAGCTGGTCCGCCGCGGCGATGCGAAACACGTCCGCGGTCAGAATCTGCGCGGGCCTGCGCGAAGCCAGTCCGTAGCGCGCCGCCAGCTTGATCAGCGTGGTGGTTTTTCCCACCCCCGGAGGTCCCACCAGCGCGATCACGGCGCGATTGGCGCCCTTGCGTCCGAGCGTCGCGTCCACCTCGAAGAATTCTTCGAGCGAAGCCCCCCGCGCCACCGCCTGCGCGATCATCGGGTCCAGTTCGCTGGCGATCAGCCGCGCGCACAGCTCCGATTCAACTTTCGACGGCTGTGCGAACATGCTCGCTCCGCTGAGGCATTTCGAAAGCCGCTCGATTTCGCGCTTCATCTCCGCCAGATCCTGTCTCATGTAATCGGGGCTCGCCGGCTCCTGCGCCGCCGCCATCGACGGCTGCGGATTCACCGGGCCATTCACACCGAACACCACTTCGTACCCGCCCAGATGCCGCGTCTCCGGCGTCGCCGGGCGGGCGTGCACCAGCAACGCTTCCTCGCCCAGTTCCTTGCGCGCCAGCTCCATGGCCGCTTCCACCGTTTCCGAAAAATAACTTTTCAGCTTCATTGAATTAACCCCAGCGACACGACGCGAACGCCGGCCGGAATTTCGTTATGCGAAAGAATCGAGACATTGGGAACCGAGCCTTCGATGATCTGCCGCAGAAAATAGCGCGCCGCGGAGCTGGTAACCACGGCGATCGGCGAATCGGCCGCGCCGGCGCTGCGCGTCACCCGATCCAGAATTTCGCGCGCCTTTTGCGGCGAAAGATTCAGATGGCTGGTCTGCTCGGTGTACTCGATCGCTTTTTCAATGGCCGATTCAATCTGCGAATCGACAAAGAACGCCGGCAGCTCGCCCGAAGGATTTAAATAAGGTTTCACCACCATCCGCCGGATCGCCTGGCGTGCATACTCGGTGAGGAGGATCGGATTCTTGGTAACCGCCGCGGCCTCACCGAGCGCTTCCAGAATGGTGACCGCGTCTCGAATCGAAACTCGCTCACGCAACAGGTTCTGGAAAACTTTCTGCACGCTGGCCATGGGGAGCAATTTCGGAACCAGATCCTCAATCACTTTCGGGTTCTCTTGCGCGACGCGATCCAGAATATTCTTAGTGTCCTGGCGCGATAACAACTCGTAGGCATGCCTGCGTACCAGTTCGGCCAGATGCGTGCCCAGCACGCTCACCGAATCGACGACGGTGAACCCTTTGGATCGCGCCTGATCGGATTTGTCTGTTCTGACCCACACGGCGGGGATGCCAAACGCCGGCTCTTTTGCCGGGATGCCGTCAACCGTAGGGGCTACCTGTGCTCCAGCCGCGCTGTTCGTTCCGGGATGAATCGCCAGTTCGCAACCCTGCATCAATTCGAAACGGCCGATTTCCGCGCCCTTCAGCAGCACCAGATACTCGTTCGACTTAAGCTGGAGATTGTCAGTGACCCGCACCGGCGGCACCAGATATCCCAAATCGGAAGCCATCTGCTTGCGGATTCCCGCAATGCGTTTGAGCAGCGGCGAATTTTGCCCACCCTCGACCATCCGGACCAATCCCAGTCCCACTTCGACCGCCAATGGTTCCACTTTGAGCAGCGATTCCAGATTGTCCTTAGGCGCGGCGGTTTTCTGTTCCGGCGCCAGCGCGTCCGCGGCTTGTTTTTTCCGAAGCTGATAGCCCGCATATCCCACGCCGCTTCCGAGCAGTAAGAAGGGCACTGTAGGAAGACCCGGAAACGCAGACATCGCGACTAAGACTGCGCCAGATAACATCAACGGCTGCGGATGACTGAAGACCTGTTTCTTAACATCCGATCCGACTTTTCCATCCGAACTGGTACGCGTAATGATCAAGCCGCCCGAAACGGAAACCATCAATGCCGGAATCACGGTCACCAGGCCGTCGCCGATGGTCAGAACGGTATATGTGCTCAAGGCGCGTTGCAAATCCATGCCATGTTGAAACACGCCGATCAGAAACCCGGCGATGATATTGATCGACGTGATCAGAATGCTGGCGACCGCGTCGCGCTGGGTGAAGCGGCTGGCGCCGTCCATGGCCCCGTAGAATTCCGCTTCGGCCGCCAGATTTTTGCGGCGCGATTTTGCTTCCGCCTCGTCGATCAAACCGGAGTTCAGATCGGAATCGATCGACATCTGCTTTCCTGGCAGCGCGTCCAGAGTAAAACGCGCGGTCACTTCGGAAATACGCACCGCGCCATGATTGATCACCACGTACTGAATCGCGATTAAAACCAGGAAAATCACCACCCCAATGATGTAATTCCCGCCCACCACGAAATTTCCGAAAGCTTCAATCACCTGTCCGGCCGCGCGTGTTCCGGAATTGCCGTGGATCAGAATGAGACGCGAGGAAGAAATGTTCAAAGCGAGACGGAACAGAGTCAGCAGCAAAAGAGAAGTGGGAAAAACGCTGAATTCGACGGGACGGCTGATGTACATCGAAACCATCAGCACGATGACGGAAATGGTGATATTCGCGCTGATCAGAATATCCAGCAGAAACGCCGGCATGGGCGCGATCATCGCCATGACAATTCCCAGAACGGCCAATGGCACGGCCAGTTCGGCGATATTTCCAAATCGGGACGCCTTCTTTTCCGGTTTCGGCTGCGGCGCCACGCCTCGCTTGGAAGCTATGCCCCGAGAAGACGGTGTGGTGTTCGACCGGGCGGGCGGTTGTGCCGAAACGGGAGCGACCTGAGGCGTTGCAGCCATGTTCGCGGCTGTTGGAGCAGTTACTCGACCACAGATCCACTTCTTTTAAATCAGATTTTCCCGACTCTTCATGAACCTGTCGAAGATCGCGTGCGGTTGCGGTAGCATGGCAAATAATAGAATTTAGAAATGCGTTTCCTCTCGCTGCTGTTGCCCTCTCTCCTTCTGCATGCGGCATCGCCCTTTCTGGTCGAGCCGTATCTCCAGCTTGGCGACGCTCGCGGACTTCAGAAGTCGGAGACGATGGCGCTGTTATGGCAGACGCCGGCGGATTCTTCGGGTTGGTCGGTGGAAGTGAAGGCCGGCCCGATCTGGAAAAAGGGTCCGGGCTGGCGAAAAACGGCCGCGCCATCGAATCGCCGCGTGGCGGTCGAGGGAATCGAGCCGCACGTTGTATGGCGCGCGACGCTGGCGGGCCTGATTCCGGGGGAGGAGTTTCAGTATCGGCTGCTCGAATCCGGCAAAGCGGTTTTCACTTCGCACGCGCGGGCGCGCAAGTCCGCGAATCAGCCATTTCGATTCGTCGCCTTCGGCGATTGCGGCGCCGGAACCGGGGATCAGAAAAAAATCGCCGCGCTGGCGCAGAAACAAGATCCTGATTTCGTGTTTATTCCCGGCGATATTGTGTACACACGCGGGCGCATCGCGGAATATCGCCAGAGATTTTATCCGGTCTACGGGCCGATGATGGCCAACATCCTGTTTGTCGGCGCGGTCGGCAATCATGACTCCGGCAATCGCGATCTGAGCTCTGCGCCGGACGCGCTGGCTTATTTTTATTACTGGGCGCAGCCGCTGAACGGTCCATCGCATTCCAGTTTCGATGCGCTCAGCGGACCGGAGGGCGCGCAGAACGCGTTTCGCTCCGCGGCCGACGTGAATTTTCCGCGCATGGCGAATTTCTCCTTCGATTACGGCAATTCGCACTGGCTGATTCTCGATTCGAATCCCTACGCGGAATGGACCGATCCGGCTCTGCGCCGCTGGGTCGCGGACGATCTCGCGGCCACGCGCGCGACCTGGAAATTCGTCGGCTTTCATCATCCCGGATTCAATTCCTCGAAAGCGCACCACGAAGATCAGTGGATGCGGACGCTGAGCGACGTTTTCGAAGCGCAGGGCGTGGACGTGGTGATCTCCGGACACGTGCACAATTACCAGCGCACCTATCCGCTGACCTTCCGGATGAAAGGGACGCCGCAGATGCCGGTTAAAGAGGTCGCCGGCGATTGGACCCTCGACAAGTCCTTCGACGGCGATAAAAACACCACGCCCAAGGGCGTAATTTACCTGATCACCGGGGCAGGCGGCGCGGACCTGTATGACACCGCGCAGGGCGGCGATCCGTCAAGCTGGCTGGATTTTACGGCGAAGTTCGTTTCCAGGGTGCATTCCTTCACCGTGGCCGATATCGCCGGCCGCACCGCGAAATTCCGGCAGATTTCGGCGGACGGCGATACCCTCGATTCGTTCACCATCACCAAGTGAGCTCTCTATCGGTAATTGAACGCCAGCCAGACAATCAGCCCGACCGCTCCGGGCAGAAGAATTTCCACCCAGTTGCGGCGCATGAACAGAAGCCAGCGCAGCGGTTCTTTCACCGGCTCGGCGGGCGTCGCTGGCTTGGAGGAAAGCGAGGAGCTCAAGCGCGTCCGCAGGCTGGACGGCAGACCATTCAGCGCGCGGACAATCTCCTGGCGCCCGCGCCGGTCGGCAATCAGGATGGTCGCCGAATTGAAACTGTTGGTGGATTCTTCCAGTTCCTTGCGCAGCGGTTCGGGAACTTCGTTGACCGAACGGTAAACTCGCGTCTTTCCGCCTTTGGCGATAAAAATCGTCGAGGTTTTTACCGTTAAACGGTTCATACTCGCTTCACCGCCGATTTTTCCACGTGGCCCACGGCTCGCGGAGGAACCCGCGCCGGATCCCCGGCGTGAGTCAACGTTACTTCAATGAAACCCAGGGCCGCTTTCGACAGCGCCTTGTCCTTCCTATAGATTAGTCCAATTTGCCGCTCCATGGGCTCCGGACCCAGAGGGATCGCGGCCATGCGGCCGGATTTGATCTCTTCGCGGCAAAACGATCCGGCGACGAATCCCGTGCCCAGGCCGGCCAGCGCGAAGCGCTTGATCATTTCCGTCGAATCGAGCTCCATCGAAATGGTGATGCTGTCTTCAACGGGTTCGAGCCAGGCGTTCAGACGCCCGCGCATGGTTCCGGCTTTCGGCAGCAGCAGGGGATGGTCGATCAGATCCTGCGGCAGAATCCGCGCTTTCGCGGTGAGCGGATGGTCCACGGGAACGACCACGTTGATTTCGTCGCTGTGAATCTTCACCCATTCCAGGCGCTTTTCCTTCACCGGCAGCGGAGTGATGCCGAAATCCGCCTGGCTTTCGACCACCGCATCGACCACGCGCGCGCCGTAGGAGCGGTCCACCAGGATCTGAACGTTGGGAAACTGTTTTTTGTATTCGTAAAAGACGCGCGGCAGAACGTAGATGCAGGTGGCTTCGTTGGCGGCGATGATCAGCTCGCCGCGCGGGACACGTTCCAGCTCGTTAATCGTATTCTGCGCGCGGCGGCGCAGTTCGAGAATCTGTTCGGCGTATTCGGCGAAGATGCGTCCGGCCGGCGTGAGCGCGATTTTGGTTCCCAGTCGCTCAAACAGCGCGGTGTTCAATTCCTGCTCCAGCTGCCGGACTTGCGCGCTGATGGCCGGCTGCGTGCGGAAACACGTCTGCGCGGCCTTGGAGAAACTCTTTAGCCGGACGATTTCGAGAAACGTGTGGAGCTGGTCCAGATCCATGAGCCGTCCGTCGCAACAGCGGGCAGAGCGCGGGTACTTTATTTTAACATTTCAGACAGAAGTGCCTTCTCTTTTCAGATCGGCCAAAACGGCGATTCTCTTTGGGGTGGTCGCCGCGGGATTGCGCGCGCAGGGTCCGGCGAACGTGCTGGTGGTGATCAATGACAATTCGCCGCTGTCGCGGGAGATCGGCGAATATTACGCCCAGCGCCGCGGAATCCCGGATGGAAACCTGTGCCGCATCCGCACGGTTACCACCGAAAACATTCCGCGCGACCAATATAATCGCGAGATCGCGGCGCCCATCGCGAAGCTGCTGCGCGAGCGGCGGCTGACGGAGACTATCCTTTATATCGTCACCACGGCGGGCGTTCCGCTGCGCATTCCCGGAAAGGGATCGGGCATGGCCACCGATAACGCTTCGGTCGATAGCGAGCTGACGCTGCTGTACCGCGATATGCACAGCGGCGCGCCGCATCCGGTGGTGGGCTCGGTGCCGAACCCGTTTTTCGGCAAAACGGACGCGAAGTTCGCGCACCCGCGGTTTCCGATCTACCTGGTGACGCGTCTTGCAGCGTACGATTTCGCCGGCGTTCGCGACATGATCGACCGCTCGCTCAAGGCCGTCGACCGCGGAAAATTCGTGATCGATTTGAAAGGCTCCGGCGACCAGAACGGCGACGCGTGGCTGCGCAATGCCGCGATTCTGCTGCCCAAGGACCGCGTGGTGATGGACGCCTCGAGCAAAGTTTTGTATGACGAAAACGATGTGATCGGCTATGCCAGCTGGGGCTCGAACGATCCGAACCGGCGCCAGCGCTTTCTGCATTTCCATTGGCTGCCCGGCGCGATCGCAACCGAATTTGTTTCGAGCGATGCACGCACTTTCGTCAAACCGCCGGATAACTGGAACATCAGCGACTGGAATTCCCCCAAGCTGTGGTTTTTCGGGAGTCCGCAAACGATGACCGCGGATTTTATTCTGGAGGGCGCCAGCGGCGCGTCGGGTCACGTGGATGAGCCGTATTTAGTGATGTGCCCGCGTCCGGATCTGGTGCTGCCGGCCTACGCTCGCGGGCGCAATCTGGCGGAAAGTTTCTATCTCGGCATTCGCGGATTGAGCTGGCAGAACGTGGTAATCGGAGATCCGTTGTGCGGATTGGGAAGCAGGTAGTGCGCGACCACCCGCTTCCCGCTACCTCTTCGCCACGATCGCGCCCAGCCAGACCGCCGCGTAGCCGAAAATTACGGTGCCCGCGGCGTTCAGCAATCCGAGCCAGCGCGCGCCGTCGCGCAGCAGACTGAAGGTTTCCCATTCGAAGCTCGAAAAAGTGGTGTAACCTCCCAGAAAACCGACCACCAGCAGCAGCCGCCAGTAGGGATGGGGATTCAGACGCTCGGTGAGCAGCGTCATCAGGAAGCCGATGAGAAACGATCCGGTGACGTTAATGAAAATGGTGCCCCACGGAAATCGTCCGCCCAGGCGGCCCATGATCGCGGCGCCGAGGGCGTAGCGCGTCGCGGATCCCGCCGCGCCGCCGAGCATCACCACCAGATAAGCCAACGTAACCCTCCGGTTTCGCGAAAAATCTCTTTGGGAAACGCAGGGAGCTGACGGACTCCTGAACGCTTCCGCACAAGAGTCATCGGCCGCGAGGCGGCTTTAAGCGAACTCCACCGCTATGTTTAAAGCATAGCTGAATGCTTTCCGCCTCTGTAAGGGTCGTGCCTGAAACCTGCGTTGATCCGCAACGCGCCCCCGCCATGACTGTCGGGTGTAGCGCGGGTTGATTCGCAACGCACCCCCGCCATGACTGGCGGGGCTGTAGCGCGGATTCACAACGCGCCCCGCCATGACCGGCGGGTATAGCGCCGTTGATTCGCAACGCACGCCCGCCATGACTGGCGGGGCTGTAGCGCCGTTGATTCGCAACGCGCCCCCGCCATGACTGGCGGGGCTGTAGCGCGGATTCGCAACGCGCCCCCCGCCATGAGTAGCGCGCGTTACAGCCCCGCCAGTCATGGCGGGGGTTCTCCCATCTTTCGTGAACAACGCGGATTTCCGGCAGGCCGACGGTCAATGCTTGGCGAACATCGCCGCGACGTCGTTGCGCAGCGACGCCTGGCTGTCCGGACGGCTGTAGAACATGTGGCCGCCGGGATATTCGTGCACCGCGACGCGAGTCGCGTCGCCCATCACCGGCATCTGATCCACGGTCAGCACCGAACCCATGAAGGGGCACGACAGGTCGTTCCAGCCGTGGGCGATAATCACCCGCAATTTCGGATCGGCCGCGACCGCTTCACGCAGATCGCCCACCGCGCCCTCGCGCAGCGCGCGGCTGTTTTGGTCCCATTGTTCGTTCACCGAATAGCTCAGCGCATTGTAGCGCGCCTCGGTCTTCCATCCCACCACGCGGGTGACAAAGTTGACCATCGCGGTGGTGGTCGGCGCGATCATACTTTCCAGCAGCGGATCGTTATTGCGCTGCTCGGGCGAGAACGGAAACGGATCGAAGGAAGTGACATTGGAATCATACACGCTGCCGATTTTGCCCTGCTCGCGATACGCTTCGCGCAGGTACGCGCCGATTTCCAGCCGCGCGCCGGAGCGCCGCACGAACTCCTCATCAAGACCGGTCATGTCGGTCACGCGCTTCACCAGCCGGTTCATCGCCTCGGGATCGGAATGGCCTTTGAGCAGATCGGCCACATATTCGCCGCGCGTGTAGGCGATCACCTGGGCCATCGCCTGCGGCGTGAGTTTGTGGATGCGCTCCAGATGCGCCGCGGTGATGGAAGGCAGCGTCAGCAGCCACTCCATCGGCGAAACGTCGCTGTTTTCGCCCAGCGAGGGGTTGAGATAGGGCGAAACCAGCACCACGCCGTTCATCGCCACGCCAAGCTGCGACTGCAAGTAATGCGTGACGCGCGGCCCGCGATAGCCGCCGTAGCTTTCGCCCACCAGATATTTTCGCGAATCGAGCCGGCCGTTTTTCACCAGCCAGTCGTAAATGATGCGCGAAAGATAATGAATGTCGTTTTCGGTGGAATAAAATTGTTTTTTCGTTTCGTCGGCCGCAACCAGCGAACGGCTGAAGCCGGTGCCGATGGGATCGATAAAAACCAGATCTGTAAAATCGAGCCACGTGCCGGGATTATCGCTGAGCGTCGCCGGATCGGAGGGACTGTCGCCCTGATCCCCGAATTTGACGTGCTTCGGTCCGATGGCGCCCATATTGAGATAAACCGACGAAGCGCCGGGTCCGCCGTTGAGCGCGAAGGTCACCGGACGGTCCTTGCCGTCGACGATATAGGAGGTGTAAACCACCTCGCCGGTCTTTTTGTCGTTGTCAAAAACCGGCAGTGTGCCGACGGTCGCGGTATAGGCCAGCGTTCTGCCGTCGACCTGCACGCTCTGCGCGACGTGCGCATCGGGCGGCAGCGGCGGTTGTTTGTCGGACGGCGGAGTTGCTTCCTTGGCGGCGGGCGCGGCGGGAGGGTGAGCTTGCTGAGCGAATGCGGGCGCAGCGAGAGCCGCGATCAATAAGGGAACAATCGAAATTTTCGGGATCATGCTTTAATTACGATGGTAGCGCGCAGGCGGCGAGCCGATGAACGATTCGCGTCCGTCCATCACCCGTGACGGATCACGAGCACGTCGCCGTCCTTGACGATATACTCTTTTCCTTCCAAACGCAGCAGGCCCTTCTCTTTCACACCCGGATACCCGTCATGCTCGATCAACGCCTTCCAGTTCACCACTTCCGCGCGAATGAATTTTTTCTCGAAATCGCTGTGAATCGCGCCCGCGGCTTTCTGCGCGGTACTGTGCATCGGGATGGTCCACGCGCGCACTTCGGTTTCGCCCGCGGTCAGAAACGACATCAATCCGAGCAGGGAATAAGTCGCCGAAATCAGCCGCTCCAGCCCAGATTCCTTCAATCCATAACTCTTCAGATATTCCTGCGCCTCATCGGCCGACAACTCCGCCAGCTCCGCTTCGATTTTTCCGCAGATCGCGGTCACCGCCGTTCCCGTTCGGCCGGCCAGCGCGCCGGTGCGATACTGCTCCTCGATTTCATGCAATCGCGACGCGTCGTTTTCGCCCAGGTTCAGCACCACCAGCATCGGCTTTTGCGACAGGAACTGGAATCCGCGAATCCGCTTCTCGTCTTCGCTCGAAAATTCCAGGCCGCGCAGCGGACGATTCGCCTCCAGTTCGGCCTTCAATTTTTCGAGCAACACAAACTCCGCGTCCAGCTCCGGACTCTTCATCCGTTTGCGATCCTTATCGACGCGCTCCATGCGTTTTTCGACCACCACCAGATCGCTGAGGACCAGTTCCATCTCGACGTCTTCGAAATCGCGCATCGGATCTACCGACCCTTTTTCGTGCGGCACGGTCTCGCTTTGAAACACGCGCAGAACGTGCGCCAGCGCATCCACCACGCGCAGGCTGGCCAGGTAACTCGGATCGCGCAAGGCCTCCTTGGAAACAGCGGGGAAGTCCAGGTACTCGACGGTCGCGTGCGTGATTTTCGGCGGCTGAAAAATTTTCGCCAGCGCCTCCAGCCGCGCGTCGGGCACCTTGGTGACGCCCACGCGAGCCTCCAGAGTCCCCACGCGCGCCGCTTCG
>DATJNW010000134.1:0-75770 GCA_035507655.1 Bryobacteraceae bacterium
CGTCCTGGCAGGAAACCACCAGACCCGTCGGCAGATGCGTGATGCGCACGGCGGAATAAGTGGTGTTCACGCTCTGCCCGCCGGGGCCCGAGGAACAGAACGTGTCGATGCGAATATCTTTCGGGTCGATTTTAATTTCCACTTCGTCGGCTTCCGGCAGAACCGCGACGGTAATCGCCGAAGTGTGGACGCGGCCCTGCTGCTCGGTTTGGGGAACGCGCTGCACGCGATGCACGCCGCCTTCATATTTAAGCTGGCTGTAAACGCGCTTGCCGCTGACCAGCGCGGTGACATCTTTCAACCCTCCGACCGAGGATTCGCTGGCCGACGTGACTTCCACTTTCCAGCCGCGCGATTCGGCAAAGCGCGTGTACATGCGAAATACTTCCTCGGCGAACAGCGTGGCTTCATCGCCGCCGGTTCCCGCGCGAATTTCGAGCACGATGTCTTTTTCGTCGTTGGGATCTTTGGGCAGCAGCAGAATTTTCAGCTCTTCTTCCACCTGCGCCAGCTGCGGCTCCAGCTTGATCACTTCATCCTGGGCCATCGCGCGCATATCGGCGTCGCCGTCGTTGAGCATCGCGCGGGCTTCATCCAGGTTGCGCTTCAGCGCTTTCCACTCGTTGTATTTGAGGACCGTCTCTTCGAGATCGATGCGCGTTTTGGCGATTTTGCGATATTGCGTGGGATCGTTGATGAGGGCCGGATCGGCCATCTGGGCGGTCAGTTCGTCGAAATGCCGCTCGATCTCGTCGAGTCTTTGCTGATATTGCATTGAACTTAGTTCCGCAGTCTGCCCGCGCCCTCACGGGCCACGGCTCTCATAATCGAGCCGCCGTCCGTCAGGACGCGGGCCCAATCCGCTCAGAAAAATTGCTCATGCGATTACTAACTCTCCACCCTGCTTCTCCTCGAGCGCCATGGCGCCTTCGAGCGCGTGAATGGCGACGGCGGCCTGCGTATTGTCGGGCGGCTGGGTGGTGATGCGTTGCAGCCACAGCCCGGGCTTGCTGATCACGCCCATCAGCGACCCCTGCCGCCGCGCGGCGAAGCGGATGATCTCATAACTGACGCCGGCGATCACCGGAAGCAGCGCGATGCGCAATGCGAGCCTGGGCAAAAATCCGTCGACCGGCAGCAGCGGATAAAGCAGGAACGACATGCCCAGCACCACGGCGAGAAAATTGGTCCCGCAGCGCGGATGAAAGGTCTGAAATTTCTGCGCGTTTTCCACCGTCACCGGCTGCTTCGATTCGTAATTGAACACCACTTTATGCTCGGCGCCGTGATATTCGAACACCCGGCGAATATCTTTCATGCGCGAAAGCAGAAACAGAAACGTGAGGAAAATCACAATACGGATGCCGCCGTCGACGAAGTTGCTGGCGGTGCGGCCGGAAAATTCGGGAAAAACCTTGCCCAATCGTGTGGCCAGAAACAGCGGCACGAATTTGTAAAGGAAGATGAAAAATGCCAGGTTCGCGACCAGGCTCACCGACATCATCCAGGAGGAAATCTCCACCGGTTGCTCGCCCTCGCCGAGCGCGGCGTTCGCCGAAAATTTCAGCGCCTTCACGCCCAGCGTCATCGCCTGTCCGAGCGTTCCCAGCCCGCGCAGAACCGGCCAGCGGAAGATCGGATATTTTTCCGACATTCGATGTACGGGATGTTCTTCGGTGGTTAACTCGCCGTTCGGCTTGCGAACCGCGACACAATAGCTGTGCGGGGCGCGCATCATCACGCCCTCCATCACGGCCTGCCCGCCGATCAGTGTTTCTTCCCCGCTTTCCAGAACCGGGAGCATCTGCAGGTGAGCCGAAAGGCGAAGAAAGCGTGCGATAGCCAAGTGTGTAACGTCCCTGTGCACCATTATATCGGGCCGTTCGAGGGAATTGGAGGATCTCGATGAAAAAGACAAGTCTGGCAAGCGCCGCCACGGTGTTGGCGCTGGTGTTTCCGCTGGCCGCTCTCGGCGACATCAGTGGGACTGGAACGCTTTCAGCGGGCGGGAATTTTAATTTCGACAACGGGACGAACGTCTCCTCCGGCGGCGACATCTCGTTCACGGGAAGCAACATCACCTTCGTCGGCAGCGCAAAAGGCGGAGCATTCCCCGGGCTGACCGGAAGCACCGACTATGCCAGCGTGAACTCGGCCGTCGCGCAGGCCGCGGGAGGGATCGTAACCGCAACGCCCATTCCGACCAGCGGGCTTTCCGCCGGAAGTGCGTCGGGATCGATTCTGATCATTAAGACCAACGGCGGAAACTACGCGAAGGCCCTGGTCACGGCTCTGAGCAGCACCTCTATTTCGTTTCAATACACCACCTACGAATCCGCGACCACCGGCGGCGGACCCGCCGTGCCCACCGTCACCGATATCCTCAACAACTCCAGCCTGATCCCGAACGGCTTCCCCAACTCCGGCGTCGCGCCGAGCACGCTGTTCGTGATCCACGGCACCGGCATGGCCTCGGCCACCACGGTGACCAGCCTTCAGAACCCGAGCACCGGCTTGCCCACGACTCTCAACGGCGCCACGGTGAGCATCTCCGCGGGCGGCAAGACGTATAACCCCGGGCTCTATTATGCCGAAGCGACGCAGATCGCCGGCGTGCTGCCGGCCGCGGTACCGGTCGGCTCGGCAACGCTGACCGTTTCCTATAACGGCGGAACCAGCACGCCGCTCACCTTTCAGGTGGTGCAGAGCGCCTATGGAATCGACACCTATGACGGCAACCTGGCGGTGTTGCAGGATGCGCTGAGCGCGCAGCTGATCAGCTACACCAGCTCCGGCAAAGCCAATCAGATCGTGCTGGTCTGGGGCACCGGACTCGGCGCCGATCCCAGCGATAGCGACACCACCCAAACCGGGTCGCCGCACACCATCAACACGCCCGTTCAAATCTACGTCGGCGGTGTTCAGGTACCCGCGTCGAGCATCGCGTATGTGGGGGCCTCGGTCTATCCCGGCGTGCATATCATCCAGTTCACGCTTCCCGCCGGCGTGCCGAACGGCTGCTTCGTCCCGCTCGCCATCATCACCGGAACCGGCACGGTAAGCAACATCGCGACCATCCCGTACATGGACGGCGGCGGTGTTTGCAGCGATAGCTACTACGGAATCAGCGGGGGCACCATTTCGACCATCAGCGGCTCGACCAATACCAGCGAGGGCTTTGTGGCGGTGGAGCAGCTCACCTTGCCTTCGGTGACCGGCAGCGGCACTACCACCCAGGATATCGCGACCGCCAGCTTCGAGCAGATTTCGGGAACCTATTCCTTCACCGGCAGTAGCAGCAGCGAAGTCTCGATCGGAGGATGCATCGTGGACGAACTCATCACCTCCACCGGCTCCATCACGTCCACACTCACCGAAACCGGCCTCAACGCGGGCACCGTCACGGTGACCCCGCCGGGCGCCAGCCCGATCACCCTGCAAGGCATCGCGGAGGTGCCGGGGATCTATGACGCGTCCCTGCCGGCCAATGCGATTCCGTCCGCCGGCGGCACGTTCGTGTTCAACTGGACCGGCGGATCCGGCGCAAATTCGGTCGGCGCCGGCTCCGCCAGCGTGAATTTCATTAGCCCGCTGACCTGGACGAATCAGAGCGCGTCGGCAACGGTAACGCGCAGCGCCGGGCAGACCTATAACTGGACCGGCGGCACGCCCGGAACCTTCGTCGTAGTGACCGGGAACGCCTTTTCGCTCTCGACCGGCGCCACCGGAGGCTACACTTGCATCGCTTCGGCCTCGGCGGGAACCATCACGGTGCCGGCCTACATCACCGCCAGCTTACCGGCGGGATCGGGAAGCTCCACCATCGAGAATTCGTCCGCCATCAGCACGTTCACGGCGAGCGGGCTGAACGTCGGAATCGCGTTCGGCGGGGTGGTCGTCTCGGTAAACACCACCTGGCAATAGGGCCGGGCCATTCGCAGATCGACGGCCGTGGAGGGCGGACTTCAGTCCGCGCGGGGCTTCAGCCCCGCTTCTTGACGCGAACTGCCGGAGCTAAAGCTCCGCGCGGGATAAATCCCGCCCTCCGCCCGGCACTGAAAATGTGCCCTGGATTTGCGGGAAACGATATTAGTCTGGGCGTTACCGGCCGAAAATAAACCGGCTGCGGCGCGGATCGGCGGCGCCGTTTAGCACTCCGTCATTCACTAAAATCACCACCGGCGAAGACATGTTGCTCCAATCGCCGCCGATTTCCACTTTGTGCCCCATCGATTGCAGCTTCTTCGCGGTGTCCAGCGGAATGCGGCCTTCGAGACTCACGCGGCCGGGCAGGAATTCATGAAAACCGAAGCTGGCGTAGAACGCGTCGGTCTGAAAACGCGGCGCCTCGGCGGCCTGCTGCGGCGTCATCCCGAAATCGAGAATATTCAGCAGCACCTGCAACAGGGCCTGGTCCTGATTGTCGCCGCCGGGCGTGGACATGGTGATGTAAAGCTGGCCGTCCTTAGTCACGATGGTCGGGCTGAGCGTCACGCGCGGGCGCTTTCCCGGCGCGAGCTGATTGGCATGGCCGGGTGTCACCACGAAAGATTCCATGCGCACCGAAAGCGCGATTCCGGTGTCGCCGGCGATCACCGAGGGCAGCCACGCGCCGCTCGGGGTCTCTGAAAATCCGTTGCCGAATTTATCCACCACGTCGACGCAGGTGGTGTCCTTGTTATCGCTGCGGCCCGGCGCGCCGGTGGCCGGCGCGGAAAAATTACCGATATTTCCAGGACGGCTTTCGAGCGAAGCGTGATTGGGATCGATCAGCTTGCGCCGCTCGGCCGCGTAGGATTTGGACAGCAGAATTTCTTCCGGAATTTTGCTGAATTTAGGATCGCCATAATAGCGGTCGCGATCGGCGAAGGCCAGCTTCACCGCTTCGAGCACGGTGTGCAGATATTGCGGGCTGTTGTGGCCCATCGCCTTCAGATCGAAGCCTTCCAGAATATTCAGCGCTTCGATCATCACCGGACCCTGCGTCCAGAAGCCGGGTTTATAAATGGTGTAGCCGCGATAGGTGGTGCTGCGCGGCTGATCGATTTCCGCGTGGAAATTGGCCAGATCGGAAAGCGAGAAAATGCCGCCCACGGCCTGGTTGCCGGCGACGATCCGCTGGGCCAGCGCGCCTTTATAGAAAAAATTGTGTACCGCGCGGATCTTCGCGGCGCGATCGCCGTGCGCGTGTTTTTCCGCCGCGGCCATCTCCCGCAGGGTGCGCGCCAGGTCCGGCATGTGAACCATCTCGCCCGGCTTGGGAACCGTGCCAGTGGGCAGGAAAAATTGCTTCGACGCGGGCCACAGGGAGACCGTCTGCGCGTTCTGTCCCAGGATCAGCGAATAAATTTCAGTCGCGGGAAATCCTTCGGCGCGCTCGATGGCCGGCTCGGCTACCTGGGCAAAGCTCATGGTGCCGTATTTTTCCAGGGCGAGCAGAAGCCCGTCGACCAGCCCTGGCGTAATCGCGGCGAGCGGTCCGGCGGCCGGGATCGGCGCAAGATGCTTCGCGTCCTCAAACGGCTCGGCTTTGCGGTGCAGGTAAAAATCGACGGTAGCTTTCGCCGGCGCGACGCCCACCCCGCTGATGGCGATCACCGGCTGGCCCTTCATCTTGATCAGAATGGGCGCTTCGCCGCCGAGGCCGATATGATCCTGTTCGGTGACGGTAGCGGCGAGCGTCGCCGCCACGCCGGCGTCGACCGCGTTGCCGCCTTGCTCCAGCATGCGGTAACCGGCTTCGACCTCCATGCTGTTTCCCGCGCCGATCATTTGCTGGGTACCGCGCACGGGCGGAAACATGGTCCGATCCTGAGCGGCGAGCGGAAACGCCAGAATCGCGAACAGGAGGATGCGGTTCATGATGATTATCGTCGCATTTTTTTGGGCAGGTGAAGCGGCAATCACCGCCAATCCTGCGAACCATGATAAATGTGCAGGATTTCGACCGCGGCGGCCTTCACTCTGTAAACGACTATGTAAGGAAACGGGGCAAGCGGCAGTTCCCTTTGGCGTAGATGGTGCGGACGGTCGGTTCGGCGAACCCGGGATAATGATCGTCAAGATAATTCTTGATGCCTTCCAGATCCTCCGCGGCGGGAAGCGTCCAGCGTAAACGCATCAGCGTTTAAACATACGTTCCATGCGGGCGTCCATCTCTTCTTCTTCGATGAACTCTTCGCGTTCGGCGGCCGCGAGTCCTTTTTCGATGGCTGCCAGGAATCGATTTTCGTCGTCCAGCTGCTCAGGAGTGAAGTGGATTTCCACGCTTCTTGAGATACGGGAAAACGATCGAGTGGGGCAAGCGCCGGGTAGTGTCTGAAATCTGCGTTGATTTGCAACGCGCCCCCCGCCATGACTGGCGGGGCTATAGCGCGTTACAGCCCCGCCAGTAATGGCGGGGGCTCTCCCATTTTTTGCGGTCAACGCAGATTTCAGACACTACCAAGCGCCGCTCAAATCGCCGCGACCAGTTTCGCCAGCAGCGCCGTCCGGTCCGCGATGCGATTCACCAGAATGCTCTCATTCACCGCGTGCGCCCCTTCGCCCACCCCGCCCAAACCGTCGAGGGTCGCCACGCCAAGCGCGGCCGTGAAATTTCCATCCGACCCACCGCCGGTGGACGATTCTTCGAGCGTCACGCCCAACTCCCGCGCCAGCGCGCTCGCCGTGCGGAACAATTTGCGCACGCCCGCCGACCGTTCCAGCGGCGGACGATTCAATCCGCCGGCGACTTCAATCGTGCAGCGCTTATCGAACGGCTTGAGCGACGCGAAGGCTCGTTCCAGATACACGCGGTCGCGATCGCGCGGCGCGCGAATATCGATTTCGGCGCGGCATTCCGCGGCCACCACGTTGCTTCGCGTGCCGCCCTCGACCACGTCCGGGCTCACCGTGACGCCGCGGTCGAGCCGCGTGAATCCCGCGATTTTTTCCAGCTGCCGCGCCATTTCCACGATCGCGTTGGCGCCGTTTGCGAAATCGACGCCGGCATGCGACGCGCGGCCGCGCACAGTAATCGTATAATCGCCGACGCCCTTGCGCGCGGTTTTCAATTTTCCTTCGAGTCCCGTGCCCGGTTCGAGCACCAGCACCGCGCTGCTCTCTCGCCCGGCTTCTTCGGTGAGCGCGCGCGACGATTCGCTGCCCACTTCTTCGTCGGAATTGACCTGCAACACCACTTTTTTCGACACCGGCACGTCGAGATCGCGCAACGCGCGCATGGCGAAAATAAAAAACACCAGGCCCGACTTCATGTCCAGCACGCCCGGCCCCCACAATCGCCCGCGCGCCTGGCGGAACGGCATCGTCTTGATCGTGTCCAGCTTCCACACCGTGTCGGAATGCCCCAGCGCCAGGATCTGCCCGCCGCGTTTTGATCCCGGCAATTGAAATTCGACGCGCGCGTGTTTTCCGAACGACCCTCCGGGAAACGTCCGCACCCGCGCGATTTGGCGCACGCGCTCCGCCAGTAAATCCACGAAGCGGTTCACCGCGCGCGGATCCAAAGTGGGCGATTCGCATTCGACGAATTCCTGAAGTAACGCGATAATGTCTTTTTGTTTTTGGCGCGCGTAGCGAAGAAACGGATCCACATTGTTATAATAACGAGACAATCCATGCCAGCCCTGGACATTCAGGGGATCCGCGCGATCCTGCCGCATCGCTATCCGTTTCTGCTGGTCGACCGCATTTTGGAATTGGAGCCGGAGCGCATCGTCGGCATCAAAAACGTGACCGTGAATGAACCGTTCTTCAACGGCCATTTTCCGAATTTTCCGGTGATGCCCGGCGTGCTGATCGTGGAAGCGATGGCGCAGGTGGCCGGCGTGCTGGTGCTCAGCCAGATTGAGGATCGCGAGAACAAGCTGGTGCTGCTCGCGTCGGTGGAAGAGGCGAAATTCCGCAAACCGGTGCGGCCCGGCGATCAATTGCGCATCGAAATGAAAGTGGCCAGGCGCAAGGCGACCATCGCCAAAATGTTCGGCACGGCTTCCGTCGATGGCGTGGTGGTGGCGGAAGCAACCATGCTATGCAAGCTGGCCGACCGGGTAGATCCCTTAGTGCCGTGACGCGAAAATTTGAAAAATTCGTGGCGGCTGCTCGAAGCTTCGGCATCCGCCGCTCCGTCGAAAATCCGCCCCCGCCGTTCCCGGCGAGGCTCGAACCGCGCGCAAGAGAGCCCCGCCAGTGATGGCGGGGGTTCGGCTTCGATTTTCATGCGCCCGGGCGGGCGGCAGGCCCATGCGGCTTTTCCGGTCTCCCGCGCATATCTAAGATGCCGATTCATCCGACCGCGATCGTTCACGCCGCTTCGAAAATCGATGAGGCAGCCGACATCGGACCGTACTGCATCATCGGCGCGGAGGTTTCGATCGGCGCGCGCACCCGGTTGCTGGCGCACGTTTTTATGGATGGCCGTCTGACCGTCGGCGAAGATAATGTTTTTTTTCCGTACTCCACCGTCGGCGTCGCTTCGCAGGACTTGAAATATCACGGCGAGCCTTCCCAGACGCGCATCGGCGATCGCAACCAGATTCGCGAATTCGTCACCATTCATCGCGGCACCGAAGGCGGCGGCATGATCACCGCGATCGGCGACGACAATCTGCTGATGGCCTATGTTCACGTCGCGCACGACACGCGGGTCGGCAGCCACACCGTGGTTTCGCACGCGGCGACGCTCGGCGGCCATGTGACCGTGGAGGATTGGGCGATCGTGGGCGCGTCCAGCGGGGTGCACCAGTTTTGCCGCATCGGCCGGCACGCGTTTGTCGGCGGCTACAGCGTGATCACCCAGGATGTTCTGCCGTTTTCCAACACCGTCACCGAACGCGAGGCGCGCGTGTTCGGCGCCAACGCCACCGGACTCAAGCGCCGCGGCTTCTCGCCCGCGGCCATCGACGCGCTGCACAAAGCGTTTCGCCTGCTGACGCACAGCGGATTGAACACCACGCAGGCGCTGGAACGGATCGCCGCGGAAATCGAGCCGTCGCCGGAAGTGGACGAACTGCTGCGCTTCATTCGCTCCACCGAACGCGGTTTTATTAAGTAAGGATGCCTTTCGGTCTGATCGCCGGCAACGGACGTTTTCCCGTGCTCGCGCTGGAAGCGGCGCGCCAGGCGGGGATGGAAGTGGTGGCCATCGGAATCAAGGAAGAAGCGTCGCGTGAAATCGAGCCTCTCGCCGCGCGCTGCTACTGGATTTCGCTGGGCGCGCTATCGAAGCTGATCGAGATTTGCCACCAGGAAAACATCACGCAGGTGATGATGTGCGGGCAGGTGAAGCACGCGAAAATTTTTTCCTCGATCGTTCCCGACTGGCGATTGGTGAAACTGCTGGCGTCGCTTGAAACCAAAAATACCGACGGATTGATCGGCGGCGTCGCGCGCGTGCTGGCCGGGGAAGGAATCGAGCTGGCCGATTCGACGCTGCTGCTGAAGGATCTGCTGGCGCCCACCGGCGTGTTGACGCGGCGCAAGCCGTCGAGCGAAGAAGCGCGCGATCTCGAGTATGGCCGCAAAATCGCCGCCGCGCTCGCGGCGCTCGATATCGGACAGAGCGTCGCCATCGCCGAACGCGCCTGCGTGGCCGTCGAAGCGATGGAGGGAACCGACGCGATGCTGCGCCGCGCGGCTTCGCTCGCCGAAGGCCAGCCGCTGCGCCTGGTGAAAGCCTCGCAGCGCCGCCAGCATTTATTGTTCGACGTTCCCGTGATCGGTCCGCAGACCATCGCGGTGATGCGCGAAACCGGGACTACAGCGCTGGCCATCGACGCCGGACGCACGCTGCTGATCGACCGCGAGCAACTCCTGGCGCGCGCCAATGAACAACAGATCGCGATCGTCGCCGCGCCGCCCGCGGAAGTTGCGACGGTCGCGTGAAGCGCGGCTAAAAGGAAAACTCCTCCATCACCGGCGGCCGCGCACTGAAGTCGCAATAACGGATCCAGGTGGGACGAATCACGAAATGGGTAATGCCGGGCCAGGCCAGGCGGTCCCGGCCGTCGGGAAACGTCTCGAAATAGATTTCCCGATAACGGTCGAGTTCGGCGCCTTCAGGCTCGCGCGTCAGGCCTTGGTACTGCACCGTTCTTTCGCCGCTCCAGGCGACCACCGCGGCAGCCGGATTCGCGATCAGGTTGCCGTATTTGCGCGACGTCTTTACCGTGTCAAAAACAATTTCAAGATCGCGCGTCACCGCGATGCCAACCACGGCCGATTCCGGCGCGCCCTCCCGGGACACGCTCGACACCGCCGCCAGACGCCGTCCGCGCAGAAATTCGAAAACGTCAGCGTGAGTCATCGGACCAATTTTAAGGCACGGCGGAACAGCGGATCGAAGTCGTTCGGCTCGCTCGCCGACCGAGCCTTGTTCACCGCGGCCTCGGCCGCGCCCCGCTGCGCGCCGAAATTCATCAGCGCGGAGATCACGTCTTCTTCGGTCGCGCTGAAAGCGCTCTTCGGCGCGGCCGCGGCCAGAGCGCGATCGGGCAACGCCAGATCCAGTTTGTCGCGCAGTTCCAGCACCATTCGCTCGGCCGTTTTTTTGCCCACCCCGGGGATGCGCACCAACTGCTCCACCGCGCCGCTGCGAATCGCATTGGCCAGATCCGCGCCGGTCATCCCGCCGAGCGTCTTAATCGCCACGCTGGGACCGATGCCGCTCACGCCAATCAGTTTTTCAAACAGCGCCTTATCGGCCGCCGTCAAAAATCCGAACAGCGCCAGCGCCTCTTCGCGCACGTGCGTGTGGATGTGCAGCGCGACCGTCTGGCCTTTCTCCGGCAGCGAAGAGAACGCCGAAACAGGGATGGCCACTTCGTAGCCGACGCCCTGCACGTCGACAATCACCGCGTTCGGATGTTTTTCGAGCAGCGTGCCGCGAAGATGCGCGATCATCTGAGCAAGAATACAGAATACAGGATGCGGCGGCGATTTTTCGTGGACCAGATTCGCAACGGGCGCGCCGAGATCTCCGGCGGCGACGCGCAACACCTGACCCGCGTGCTGCGCGTCGAACCCGGCCAGCGCTACGAAATCTCCGACAATCGCAGCGCCTATCTGGCCGAAATCGAGACCGCGCGCAAACAACAGGTGGTGTTTCGAACCCTCGAAAAGCTTCCGCCGCCGCCCCAGGAAGCGCGAATCGTGCTCAACGCCGCGCTGATCAAATTCGATCGATTCGAATGGATGATCGAAAAAGCGACCGAGCTCGGCGTCGACACCATCGTCCCCTTTCACGCCGCCCGCGGCGAACGCGGCCTCGATCCGGCCGCGCGCAAACGCATCGAGCGCTGGCGGCGCATCGCGCTTGAAGCGAGCCAGCAGTCGCGGCGGGCGCATTTACCCGTCATCGAAACGCCTTCCTCCTTCGATGATATTCTTCGCGTCCCGGCGGATCATCGTTTCGTGTTGGACGAAGATCCGCAAGCGCCGCCGCTCGCCCGCGCGTTGCCGGATTCGCGTTCGCCAAGCGACGCCATCGCCGTTCTGATCGGCCCCGAAGGCGGCTGGACCGATGCCGAGCGCCAGCGATTTTCAGGTTTTACACGAATTTCGCTGGGCCCGAGAATCTTGCGCGCGGAAACAGCGGCCATCGCCGCGCTGGCCATCCTGCGCAGCGCCTGGTCCGCCTTGTGAATCCGTGGCATAAGCCGCCAGGCTTGTGCTGTTCGCGGTCGAGGAATCGACCCAAGCCGAGCGAACGCCCGGCGCCTTACGCCACTCGCTCTACCGCGCCTTCCACTTCGCGATCTGCTCGCGCAAAGCGGCCGCGCCGGGCCAGTCCGGATGGTGCGCCAAAAAATCCTCCAGGTCCGCGGCGGCCTTCAGCGGCTGATTCTCTCGCGCATGAATCTCGGCCAGCAGCAACTGCGGATGCGAAAAATGCGCCGGATCCAGATCGCGCGCCCGCTCTAAATATTTCTCCGCCGCGTCGAGCTGATTCATCCCGAAATAGGTCATGCCCAACTGCGAATTGGCCAGCGCGTCATTGGGCCGCAGCAAAACCGCGTGGCGATTGTACAGCATCGCTTCATCGGGCTGGTTCAAATTGAGCAGCACCCCGCCCAGGTTCACCAGCGGCTCATACGCGCCCGGATTGGCCGCCAGCGCGCGCCGGAAACATTCCTCGGCTCGCGCGTACTGCTGCGCCCGATACGCGATCGTTCCCAGATTATTCCACGCCAGATCGAACTGCGGCGCGATCTCGACGGCTTTTTCCAAATGCTCCACCGCGCCCGCCGCGTCGCGTTTGGCTAATGCCCTCTGCGCGTCCTCGAATTCGCGATGCGCGCTCTCCGGAATCGTCAGCTGCCGCGCCGAAATCAAATCCCGCCGCGCGTCATGCACGAAATCTTCTTCTTTAAGACGCAGCACCGTTCGCACGCGCCCGCGTGAATCCGCGTTCCCCGGACCCACCTCCACCGTCAAGCGAGCCTCGCCGCGGCCCGGCTCCAGCACCGCAATGGTGTACGCGCCCGCGGCCAATTTCTTAAATTTGAAATGCCCATCGGCGTCCGTGAGCGTATCGTCCGCAAACGGCGTGGTCACGCCATAAATCGAAACCGAGGCCTGCGCTTCCGGCTGCACACGCCCATCCAGCTCGAAAAATTGTCCGGCCATTGCCGGCAGGGCGATGAGAATGAGAAGCCGAAGCATAACCGGAGAAAAATCGGCCGCTGCGCGCACTACTTGGTGACGTGTCCAGAATTATCTTACTTCTGGCAGTGGCCGCGGTTCCAGGTACGTGCGCCGCCGCGCAAACCGCGGACCCGGACTACGCGATCCTCGAACACGCTTACGATGCGCTGCGCGTAAAAGATTACGATCGCGCCATTGCGGGCTTCGAGCAGGCGATTCGCCTCGCGCCCGATCGCGCCTCGGTGCGCAAGGATCTGGCGTACACGCTGCTCAAAGTCGGCGAAACCGAAGAAGCGCGCGATCAGTTCGCCGAAGCCATGCGCCTCGATCCCGGCGACGATCACGTCGCCATGGAATACGCGTTCCTGTGCTACGAAACGCGCCAGACCGCCATCGCGCGGCGCCTCTTCGACGGAATCCGCAAAAAAGGCAACGCGACCGCCGCGCAGGCCTTCGAAAATATCGACCGCGAATTGCGCGACGGCATCGCGCGCTGGTCGAAAGCCGTCGAATTGTCGCCTGAAAATTTCAGCGCGCACGAAGAGCTGGCGCGCCTGGCCGAGCAGCGCGACGAGCTCGATCTGGCTGCGGCGAATTACGAAAGGGCCTGGCGTCTGCGTCCCGATCGCCGCGATCTGCTGCTCGATTTAGGCCGCGTGTGGAAAGCGCAGGGCCGCGCTGAAGATGCGAGGTCCGCGCTGCTGGCCGCTTCGCGCGCGCCCCATCCGCGCGTCGCAGAGGAAGCTCGCGAGCTGCTGCCGTCGCGTTATCCCTACGTCTACGAATTTCAAAAAGCGCTGGAACTGGACCCGGCCAACACCAATCTGCGCCGCGAACTTGCCTTCCTCGAACTGCAAATGAACAATCGCGACGCGGCCGAGCAGGAATTTTCGCACGTGCTGCGCGAATCGCCGGATGACCTGCTGGCCGCCGCGCAGCTCGGTTTTTTGCTGGTCGAGCGCGGCGATTCCGCGGGCGCGATGCCGCTGTTCGAGCGCGTGCTGAAAGGCGATAACCCGGAGCTGGCCGCGCGCGTGCGCGAAGCGCTGCATCTGCCGGCCGAGTTGAAAAAGCGCGCGGAGGAGCCTGCGCCGTCCGCCGTTCCCGCCAGGCAAATGGCGGAGAAAAGCCTGGAACTCGGCTATCTCAAGGACGCGATCAAATATTTGCAGATCGCCCATGAAAACGATCCGCTCGATTTCAACGTGATGCTCCAGCTCGGCCAGACTTATAACAATTTGAAAGATGACCGGGACGCGATTCTGTGGTTCGACCTGGCGCGCCGCAGTCCCGATCCCTCGACCGCCGCCCAAGCTACGCGCGCCTACAAAAATCTGGCGCCCGCGCTGCGCAAAATTCACACCACGTTCTGGATCTATCCCATGTTTTCGACGCGCTGGCACGACGTCTTCGCCTATTCGCAGGTCAAAACCGAACTGCGCCTGCCGCACTGGTTTCTGCGTCCCTATGTTTCGGCGCGCTTCATCGGCGACACGCGCGGCGCGGTGAACGTCGCCGATCTGGGTCCGCAATATTTATCGGAGCGCAGCGTGATTCTCGCGCTCGGCCTTTCGACCGCGACCTGGCACGGCGCCACCGGCTGGTTCGAGGCCGGCGAATCGCTGCGCTACGCGCCCACGCCCACCGATCCGGGCCGTGTGGTCCCCGATCATCGCGGCGGCGTTTCCTACGCCAAAGGATTCGGCAACCTGCTGTCGCCCGGGCGCCGCGGATGGTTCGCCGAATCGAATGACGACGGCCTGTACGTCAGCCGCTTCGCTCACGACACCATGCTCTATTCGCAGAATCGCACCGGCTACACGCTGCGCTCGACGGAAAAGTTCGGTTTCCACGCCCAGCTTTTCTGGAACTGGAACGCCACCGTGGATGCGCTCGGCCAATATTGGGCGAATTATGTTGAAACCGGCCCAGGCTTGAAATTCCGCTTCGAAGAACTGCACGCGCCGCTCGATTTCTCGCTGAGCGCGCTGCGCGGGTCGTATCTTATCAATCAAGGCAATCCACGCGGGCCCAATTACAACGACCTTCGAGTCGGAATCTGGTATGCCTTCACCCGCTGACCGTCCGCGAGGGCTTGTAACGCGCCGGGAAAGCCCTGCCAGTTATGGCGGGAGTCTCTTTCGAATGAATCGGCGAGTGGTCTTGCTGTCCCTGCTCGCGTGCTCCTATTTAAACGCGGCAACGTTTTCCTATCACGTCCTCGGCGACGCTTCCGGCTCCTGGCCGGCCATCCTTTCCTCCGTCGGACTCGTCAACGCGCCCGCCGCATCCGCTGCCATCATCGTCGCGCCGCACGGCACGCCGGCCGATCCCAAATGGGCCGCGCGCGTCCAAAGCGGAGCCATCCTGGTGCTCGAAGGCGATTCGCCGCTGGCCGCGTCGTTCGGCATCAAGCCGTCCTCGAAACCGCAGGTGACCGCGCGCAGTCTTGAAGACGTGCGTGCGCCGAAGCTGCACGCGATCTGGGAAAAATCCCTGGAATTGCCCGTTTTCGAACTGCCGGCCGACGCTCGCCTGTTCGCGCGCGAGCGCTGGACCGATGCGCCGCTGATGGCCGGTTTCCGTCGCGGCTCCGGCGCAGTCTTATGGATCGCGGCCCCACCCGGCGAGCATGGCTACGAACGCTTCCCGTTCCTGTTGCAAGCGCTCGCCGATTTAGGCCTGGAAGCTCCGTTTCACTCTTCGCGCCTGTGGGCGTTTTTTGATTCCGCCTATCGCTCGCGCGTCGATCTGGACTACATGGCCGCGCATTGGCGCGCCGCCGGCATCAGCGCCCTGCAAGTCGCCGCGTGGCATTATTACGATCGCGATCCCGAAGCGGACGCTTATCTGCGCAAGCTGATCGAAGCCTGTCACGCCCACGCGATTTCGGTTTACGCGTGGCTCGAACTGCCGCACGTCAGCGAAAAATTCTGGGCCGATCATCCGGAATGGCGCGAAAAAACCGCGCTGTTGCAGGACGCCCAGCTCGATTGGCGCAAGCTGATCAATCTGACCAATCGCGACGCCTTTGCGACGGTTTCGAAAGGCGTCGGCGACTTAATCGGCGGCTTCGATTGGGACGGCGTGAATCTGGCCGAGCTGTACTTCGAATCGCTCGAGGGTTTCGACAATCCCGCGCGCTTCACGCCCATGAATGACGACGTGCGCGCGCAATTTAAGGCCAAAGCCGGTTTCGATCCGCTCGAATTATTCGATCCGAAATCGAAGCGCTATGGCGCGAGCGACGCGCCCGATCTGGCCCGGTTCCTCGAATTTCGCGCTGATCTGGCGCAGCGCCAGCAAACCGAATGGATCAACGTCATCGAGTCGATTCGTCGCGGGAAACCGCAGCTCGATCTGGTGCTGACGCACGTGGATGATCGCTTCGACACCACCATGCGCGAAAAAATAGGAGCCGACGCGAGCCGCATTTTGCCCCTGCTCGCGCAGCACGATTTTACTTTTTTGATTGAAGACCCGGCGACCATCTGGAACCTCGGCCCGCAGCGCTATCCGCAGATCGCCGCCCGCTACAGCACGCTGACGCCGCGGCAGAACCAGCTCGGTATCGATATCAACGTCGTCGAGCGTTACCAGGACGTCTATCCGACAAAAAAACAAACCGGCATCGAATTGTTTGAGCTGGTCCACCAGGCCGCCGCCTCCTTTCCGCGTGTCGCCCTGTACTTCGAAAATTCCATCCAGCGCCAGGACTGGCCCCTGCTCGCCTCCGCCGCCTCGGACGTCGATCGAGTCGAGCAGACCGGCTCGAAACTGGTGGTCGAATCGCATCGCGGCGTAAGCGTCGATTGGCGCGGCGCCGCGACGGTCGATGGCCAGCTCTGGCCCTTCGCCAGCGGCACCGGGGTTCTCTTGCCAAGCGGCATGCACGCCATTGAACCGTCGCCCAAATCGTCTCCGCTGCGAGTGCTTGATTTCAACGGCGACCTGAGCGCCGCAAGCGTAGTGGCCGGCGGAATCGAATTCGCGTATCAGAGCGAGACTCGGGCGATGGCGAAACTGGACCACCCGGTCAAGAAACTGGAAATCGACGGCGTGGAAGTAAAACCCGAAATGGCCGGCGAAGTTTTGATTCTGCCCCGCGGCCAGCACCTTGTGGACCTGAATTAATCGTCGTCAAATTGTGGCGCGCGCACTCGTGCGTGCCGCATCGACACTCGTGTCGATGCCCGGCTGGCGTCGAGAGAGTCTCGACGCGGCACGCAGGAATGCGTGCGCCACAGAAAAGCGAGTATTCTTGAAATCGTGACGGATCTCCTCGAAAAAGTGATCAAGCGAATCGAAGCACTCCCCGAATCGGACCAGGACGCCTTCGCGTGCCAGACCATGGAAATGCTGGATGAAGACGAAGCCTGGGACCGGTCACTTCGAGCCAATCCTGAAAAATCGCAAGCCCTGGCGGATGAGGCACTGGAAGAGTACCAGCGTGGGAACTGCACACCGATGGGGGAGTTGGTGGCGGATGATGCGCCACTTCCGACCGCCGCGAGCGTTCGCGTTTCTCACGACGAAATCGTCGTGAATCTGTCTGACGGGCGCACGATTTCCGTCCCCTTAGTGTGGTTTCCTCGTTTGGCTCACGGCACAGAAGTGGAACGCCCGAATTTGACGCTGATCGGCCGAGGCGAGGGTATTCACTGGCCGGACCTGGATGAGGACATCAGCGTAAAAGGTCTCCTCGCGGGTCGCCGCTCCGATGAGAGCCAGGAATCGTTGAGACGGTGGTTGGAACGCCGCAAGCATTGACGAGAGCTAGGACAGATCACAGCTCCGTCGATTTCCTGCTTCGTAATCCCGCAGAGCCTGGTCAGCGGCCTTATCGAGCCGACCGCTTTCCGTATCGGCCTCGAACTGCCGGTCCCAGATTTCCGCGTCCAGCCCGGCGAACCACTGACGGAACGACTTCAGTTCCTGCGGGTCGAGCTGCTTAACTTGGTTTTCGACCGCTTCAAGTTTGCTCATTCGTCGTCAGATCAGGATAGCGAAAAATGAGGTCGTGTGTTATGAAAGTAGGCATGCGATTTCCACTCATGATTGCGCTGTCTCTCGCGAGTTTGCTCTGCGCCCAGGATTTCTTCGGGGTAAGAACCGGCCTGAATGTCAACGGGCGATACTGGAACGGCCTCTCGGTCGACGCAAAGGCGACGTACATCATCGCCGCGACCGAGGGCATGACGGAAATCTTGTCGTTTGTTCCTAAGGACTGCGGCTGCGCCCTCGATGCTGCGATAAAGGCTGTGACCGCCGTAAGCGGCGGTCATAGCACCTCCTACATGGAACTCGTCGAGGGTACGGATGACTTTTACAAGGACCCAACGAACCGGGCTGTGCCCGTCATCAAAGCGCTCTCGTACGTGACACTCAAAATCAAAGGAGCGAGCAGCAAGGAGCTGGATGACCTTGCTGCCAAGCTTCGGAAAGAGGCGAACCGCTGACCTCGGGTCAATCCCCGAACGACCCGACCGCTTCCTCTTCCTTCTTCGCCGCCGGTTTGATCGATCCCAGCGGCACCACGTCCGCCTGCGGCTTCTCGCCGAGCACGTGTTCGCGATACATCTTCATCATCTGCTCGTTTTTCGCCTGCTCCGCCAGTTTCGCATCGCGCGCGCGCTTCTTTTCTTCGCGCGCCGTCTTGGCAATCCCCAGCTCATCCAGATCATGCTGCCGTTGCCGATTCACATCGTCCGCGCGCAGCACCAGGTTATGCTCGGTCGAAGGCAGGTTCACTTTCTTCCCGCCGGCGATGATCTCATGCCGCCCTTTTTCTTCGTACCACTTGGTCAGCGTCGCGGTCATGTGCATCTTCTCGACAATGTTCCGCCAGCCGACGCCGGTATTGTACGCGCAGAACGAAATTTCGCCTTCCTGCGTCGCGTACGGAATGATGCACTGCTCGGTGCGCCGGAAATCGTAATTAAACAGATCCTGGAACCACATGCCGGCGATGAACAGGAAATTCCAGCGGTCGGCGCGGCGCTTCTGGATGTCGGCCATGGTGCGGTCGCCCGTCACCTTGCCGTAATTCTTGCCCGACATGCCAAAACATTTATCGAACTTGGCGATTAAATCGCTCAGCCGGAAATGTGTCGGAGACTGGTAGGGATTGTAGTTGCGCAGCAGCGCCAGCGATACGCCGATCACCGACATTCTCTTGCTCCGCGCCGCATCGTTGATCCGGGCCACGTCTTTCGCCAGTTGATCCGCGTTCAGAAACGCCGTCACCGGGCGATATTCCTTGGTTTCCTTGTCGCACATCACCGCCATGCCGACGCCGCAATTGGGATGGCAGCCGCAGCTCAACTGGCCCCACTGCGCGTCCGGACCATGCACCAGATCGGCAAAATCGGAGAACGTGCTCATGAAGGAAATCGGGAACCAGTCGCGCACCGGCTCGCCGAGGCCCGTCTGATTCTTCACGTCATGCGCCAGGTGCGACAGCGTGTAGCGCTGCGCCCGTCGCCGTTCTTCGGTCACCGCTTCATCGCGGCCGGTGAAGGAAACCGGCTGGAAACTGAGAAACGGAATCTTTTTCGGATTATCCAGCGCGAACCGCACCACCGCGCCCACCTGCTCATTATTCACGCCGTTGATCAGCGTGATCACCGGCACGATATCCACGCCCGCGCTGTACAGATTCTCGATCGCGCGCAGCTTCACGTCGAACAGATTGCCCACCGCCCGATGCGAGTTCGCCTCGTTCCCGATTCCGTCAAATTGCAGGTATGCATAGCGCAAACCCGCCTCCGCCGCCTGTTTGGCGAACTCCGGACGTTTGGCGAACTCGATGCCGTTGGTCGCGGCCTGCACGCTCTGATAACCGAGCTCCCGGCAATACTTGATCGCATCCAGAAAATACGGCGAAAGCGTCGGCTCGCCGCCGGAAAATTGCACCGAAAGCTGGCGCCGCGGCTTGATCGAAATCGCGTTGTCGAGCAGCGTCTTGATCTCTTCCCAGGCGAGCTCATGCACGAAGCCGACCTGGTTCGCATCCATAAAACACGGATCGCACATCATGTTGCAGCGATTGGTCAGGTCAATGGTCAGCACCGACCCGCGCCCGTGCGTAATCGTCGAGGAACCGTGATCGTGCAGCTTTTCGTCGTTGTGCGCGCGCATGTCGCGGCCGGGAAAAACGTCTTCCAGGTGTTTCGAAAACGCCGGATCGATCGACATCACGTCGTCGAACTGCCCGTGAACCGGGCATTCCTTCACCATCACGATCTGGCCGCCGCGCTCGACGATCTTCGCCTTGATCTCGCCGCGTTTTTCGTTCTTTAGAATCTCCACCGGCAGCTTGCCATCGAGAATCTGCTTGCGAATCTCGGGGATGCACTTGGGGCACAGCGAATCGGTCTCGCGCGGCCAGCCGAGCTTCGGCTTCTGCTTTTCCCAGCTCTTCAGCAGCGGCTTATCCGACCATTTCGGCGTGAACGAGGGGTTCGGATGGATGGAATTGAGCTTGTCGAATACGAACCAGGCGGCGTTGGCGGCCACCGCAACGGCTTTTTCCACATGCTTGATGGGCTTGGTCAAGACGGTCTCCCAAAGTAGAGAATCACTTGCGGTATTCAGTATATTAGACGCTTTCAGGACCAGCTACATTAATGAATCAAAATGCCGCCAGCAGGATTAGACGGGCTTACCGGGCATTGAACGGTTCACCGTAACCGTCTTAGAAACCAATGAGATACATAAATTTTATCGAGGCCGCTGCGGCGCCCTGGAGCGCGGCCGAACCAGCGTTCCGAAGCGTCCCGGAATCTTCAGGTCTTTGGCCGCCGCGAAAGCACCTCCGCGCGAAAGCGCCGCATGCCGCGCAGCCAGCGATCGTAATCGGCGGCCTTGCGCCGAAGATATTCCAAAACTTCGGGGTGCGGCAGGATCAGAAAACGTTCCTCGGCCAATCCTTTGATCACCGAATCGGCCACCTGCTCGACCGAAACCGAGCTTTCCACCAGGTAATTGTCCGGATATTGCGTCAGCAAGTTCGTCCGGACGCCTTGCGGGCACAGCGCGGAAACTTTGATCCCGCGGTCGCCGTAAGTCATCGCGATCCATTCGGCCAGCGCGAGCGAGGCATGCTTGGTGACGGCGTAAATCATCGAATCGAGATCGGTGGCCAGCGCCGCGGCGGAAACCGTTTGCAGCAGATAACCGTCGCCCCGCGCGAGCATCGACGGCAGCACGGCGCGCGCCGCGTAAATGTGCGCCAGCACGTGAAGGTCGCGCATTTTGGCGAACACTTCGGTGGTGTCCGAAAAAACATCGGATTCGGCGAAAATTCCGGCGTTCGAGCAGAACAGATCGATCTGGCCGAAGCGCGCGATGGTCTGTTCCACCAGGCGCTTGATTTCGTCCTCGCGCGCGACGTCGACGCGCAGTCCGACGCCGCCGATTTCCTGCGCCACGCGTTCGGCCCCGGCGCCGTCGAGATCGCCAACCACGATTCCGCGCGCGCCTTCTTTATGGAAACGCCGCGCGAGTCCGGCGCCGATGCCGTTTGCGCCTCCGGTAATCACGGCGACTTTATCTTTGAGCTGCATTCCGGTTATGATACCAACGCGCTTCGCCACCGTCGCGCCTCGGTGCCGTGAGATGAGGCGCGACGCTCACGAAACGCGTTTTGCAAATGAAACCATACGATGTCGTAGTCGTCGGAGCCGGCGTATTCGGCGCCTGGACCGCCTTCCACCTGGCGCGAGCCGGATCGCGCGTGCTCATTGTCGATCAGCACGGCGCGGGAAATTCGCGGTCGAGCTCCGGCGGCGAAACACGGGTGATCCGCATGAGTTACGGCGGCGATGAAATCTATACGCGCGCGGCGCTGCGGTCGCTCGAATTGTGGCGCGAATTTTTTCCCTCGATGTTTCACAAAACCGGCGTGCTCATGGCGGCCAGCGCGCGCGACCCCTACATTTCGAGCACGCGGGAAACGCTCGAGCAATGCGGCGTGCCGTTCGAGTGGCTCGATTACGCGGCCTTGCGCAAGCGATTCCCGCAGATCCGCTGCGCGCGCGGATCGGTTGCGGCATTCGAGCCGCTAAGCGGAGTACTGACCGCGCGCCGCGCCGTTCAAACCGTGGTCGACGCGGCGATTCGCGCAGGCGCGGAATATCAGCTTCGCCGCATGACCGAGCCGGATCAAAAACTGGCGCGATTTCTTGTGTTCGCCTGCGGCCCGTGGCTTCCCAAACTATTTCCCGGCGTCATTGGCAACCGCATCCGTCCCACGCGCCAGGAAGTTTTCTTTTTCGGTCCGCCGCCGGGCGATTTGCGATGGTCGAAGATGCCGGTGTGGATCGCATTTCGCGAAGGTTTTTACACCATCCCCGCCATCGACGGCCGCGGATTCAAATTGGCTCTCGACGAGCACGGCCCGCGCTTCGATCCGGAAACCGGCGACCGCACCGTTTCACGCGCCGGCATCGCCAAAGCGCGATCGCTGCTCAAAAACAGATTTCCCGAACTGGCCGATGCCCCGCTGCTCGAATCGCGGGTGTGCCAGTACGAGAACACGTCCAACGGAGATTTCTTAATCGACCGGCATCCGAATTTTGAAAATGTGTGGCTCGCCGGCGGCGGGTCGGGACACGGGTTCAAGCATGGTCCGTTTGTGGGCGAGTACGTCGCGGGAATGATTTCAGGCGAAGCCTCGCCGGAGCCGCGATTTTCGCTGGAAGGAAAAGGGACGCGCAGGCGGCGCGATGTCTTTTGAGCGTACCCAGTCAGCCGCGACGGCCGGCAGGTAGTGCGTGAAATCTGCGTTGATTGCGAAGGATGGGGAGCCCCCGCCATGACTGGCGGGGCTGGAGGTGCGCGTTACAGCCCCGCCAGTCATGGCGGGGGCTCGTCGCGAATCAACTTTGCAAGCTCGATTTATATCGATCCGGCGACCGGTTCGCCACATATCCTCGAACATCAGGTGCGGGCCAGCGGCAACGCCTCCCTGGTGAGTCCGTGTGAAAACTCGCGAACGGGCCCGCACGCTTACGCGTGGCGGCTCGCATCTAGTTGATTTTCCAAACCGACCGATTCGAGCCGCCAGCCGTAAGGCTGCGGGCTTTCGAGTTTTCACACAGACTCTGGTGGGTCATGTCCTAAACTGCGTCGATCGCGGCAGCGACGCACACCGGCACAGACGCAAAGACAACTATCCGGCCAACTAACCACCAGCGACTAGCCATCTCCTCTAGCATCAGCAGGCCTCCATAGATTCTACACGCCTCCGCAACTTGATAGAATTTCGCAATGGCTGACAAATCCCGCGAGCGCGCCCTAGAGAGCGCCCTTCTGAATTTGTACGAGGCATGGGCGCGATTGCCGATTTCCCCTGGATACACGCGCCCGTATAGAGCGGAACGCTTCAGGCAGACCGTTGTCCCCAGCTGCAAACGCTACAAAGGTGGCGTGCAAGCCGTCAAGGACGTTTTGCTGAAAACCACAACACACGGATTCGAGCGACTACGGCCATATCCTAAATTGACCGTCGAATACTTGGTCGCCAGTGGAGAGTGGGACGATCTCTTCACGGAGCCGCTTCGCAAACTTGCCCGCAAGAAATTGCGAGTCAACGTACCCTAGGACAAGGCCCCCGGGTGGCCCTGCGGCGGACAGGTTCAGTCCGTTACCCGTCAGAGCAACTTTCCAAGCGGCTGGGACGAGGAACGGGTGAAACGCGTCATCACGCACCTCGTCGGAAACGGTGATGACGGTTCCGCGTGAACTGGTGCCTGTCGTACGTGAGTTGATCGCGAACCGCATCGAGAGCGCGCCAAGATTACTTCTTCGCGACCAGCGTGCGCGACGGAACGCACCACAGCCAGGCCATTCCCGAAACTGTCACGTCCTGCGCGCCGCTGTCGCGCAAAACCTGGGCGTAATGCCGGCCGTGGTACAGATCGAAAATCACCAGCCGGCCGCCGGGTTTCAACACTCGCCACATTTCGCGAATCGCCTGATCGCGTCCGGCGGGATCGTCAATATTGTGGATCGCCAGCGTTGATACCACCGCGTCGTAATGATTGTCGGGATAAACCAGCTTGCGCGCGTCTCCGGTATCGACGCGCACCCGATCCGATACGCCCTCGATCTTGGCGTTTTGCTTGGCCGCGTCGGCGGAATTGGCGGAAAGGTCCACCTGGCTCCAGACGTCGATCCCGGTTGCCTTGCCCGATTTGAGCCGCTTGGCCGCGCCGATCAGCATCAGGCCGCGCCCGCAGCCGACGTCGAGCACGCGTTCTTCGCCCTTCAGCTCCAGCGAATCGAGCAGCCGGTCGCGCAGCGCGAGCTTGGCCACGCGGCTCGACCACACCATGAATCCGCCGATGGCGAAATAAATCAGCCCCAGCCCGCCGAGCACGGCCAGCAATTCCGCCGACGGCGCCGGGTACTCGTCATGATTCACGAACCACAACACCAGCCCGGTGCCCAGGGCCCAGGCGCCGTGCGTGAACATGCGTTTCACGATTAACGGCGCGTCGAGTCCGTAATCGGCTTGGGGAGGGTTGGCTGCCACTGCTTCCGTCATCTTCTAGTATGACTCCGCACGAGTGGCGCACGCACTCGTGCGTGCCGTGTCGCGACTCATCGCGACACCTCGGCGCCCGAAAGAAGCCTCGACACGAGTGTCGAGGCGGCACGCAAAAGTGCGTGCGCCACAATTTAGCATTTACGAAACCACCGCTTCCTCCGGCGCCGGCGTGAGCGGTTTTTTAAATTTGCACTCGCTGTTCGGGCACTGCGCCACCGCGCCCGATTTCAAAAACTTCTCGATCAGGTACGCCGAGCCGCACTCCGGACATTTTTCCGCAATCGGCTTGCCCCAGGCGACGAAATCGCAATCGGGATAGCGATTGCAGCCGTAAAACGTTTTGCCGCGCTTCGACCGCCGCTCCACCACTTCGCCTTCCGAGCAGTTCGGGCATTTCACGCCAATCGTTTTCTGCTTCACATATTTGCACTTCGGATAATTGCTGCACGCCACGAATTCGCCGTAGCGGCCGTACTTGCGGACCATGTTCGATCCGCAATTCGGGCATTTTTCCTCGAGCGGCACATCCTGCGGCTTCTGCGCCGCGCCGAGCTGCTTGGTGGTCTTGCAGTCGGGATAACCCGAACAGGCCAGAAATTGCCCGAAACGGCCCTTTTTTAAGACCATCGGACGGCCGCAATTCTCGCAATATTCGGTTTCGTCCTGCTCGGTGACGGTGCCGTCTTCCGGCGCCAGCTCGCGCGTGTTGGTGCAATCGGGGTAGCCGGTGCAGGCGATGAACCGGCCGTGCTTGCCCCACTTGATCACCATCGGCTTGCCGCATTTTTCGCAGACCAGGTCGGTGGGGACCTCCATCCGCTTGATGTCGGTCATGTGTACGGCGGCGTGTTCCAGATCCTTTTCGAAGCGCTCGTAGAACTCGCCCATGGCCATGCGCCAGTCGATTTTGCCTTCTTCGATCTCGTCGAGCTCGGCTTCCATGCGGGCCGTATAAGTGACGTCGAACAGATCGTTGAAACTTTCGAGCAGCAGATCGGTGACGACGATTCCCAGCTCCGTCGGGAAAAATCGCCCGCCCTCCCTGCGGACATATTCGCGTTCCTGGATGGTCGATAAGATGGACGCGTACGTCGACGGGCGGCCCACGCCGTCGGCTTCGAGTTCCTTCACCAGCGTCGCTTCGGTGTAGCGCGGCGGCGGCTCGGTGAAGTGCTGCTCCGGCGTAATCGACCGGAATTTCAGCGCCTCGCCCTCGCCCACCAGCGGGAGCTTGTGCTTTAACTCCTCGTCGTCCTCGTCTTTCTGGTCCTTGCCTTCCTCGTAGACGCGAAGGAAGCCGTCGAACTTGGGAACGCTCCCCGTCGCGCGGAATAAATAGGTTGCGCCATCCTTGCCTTTGGCTTCGACGTCGATGGTGGTCTGGTCGAAAACGGCGGGCGTCATCTGGCTGGCGATGAAGCGCATCCAGATCAGCCGGTACAGTTTCAGCTCGTCCTCGGCCAGAAATTTTTCGACGCTTTCCGGCGTGCGCAGCGCCGAGGTCGGCCGAATTGCTTCGTGCGCGTCCTGCGCTTCCTTTTTACTTTTGTAGAAATTGGGCGTGGCGGGGCGATACTCGGCGCCGTAACGCTCGGCGATCATGCCGCGAACTTCATCGAGCGCCTCATTGGAGATGCGCGTCGAATCGGTACGCATGTAGGTGATCAGGCCCACCGCGCCGTCGTCTTTCGACAGTTCCACGCCTTCATACAGCTTCTGCGCCAGCATCATGGTCCGTTTGACGCTGAAGCGCAGCTTGCGCGCGGCCTCCTGCTGCAACGTGGACGTAATAAACGGCGCGACGGGATGGCGCCGCTTCTCCTTGGTAATGACCGAACGGACCACGTAAGCGGCGCCGTCAAGCGTCTGGACGATCCCGTTGGCCGCATCGGCATTCGGAATCTGGACGTTTTCCTCGTTTTTCTTGGCCAGATGGGCCGTAAGCTGCGGCGGCTTTTTTCCGGCCAGGTTGACCTCGATGGTCCAATACTCCTGGCTGAGGAACGCCTTGATCTCCCGTTCACGCTCGACAATCAGCCGTAAGGCGACGGTCTGGACGCGTCCAGCCGACAATCCGCGCCGGACTTTGTCCCACAGGAGCGGGGAAATTTTGTATCCGACCAGCCGGTCCAGTACGCGCCGGGCCTGCTGCGCGTCGACCAGGTGCAGATTTACCGCGCCCGGCTTTTCGAAGGCTTTCTGAATGGCATTCTTGGTGATTTCATTGAACATCACCCGGAAGATCCGCGGGCCGTTTTTCCTGTCTTTCAGTTCTTCCTGTAAATGGAAGCAGATAGCCTCGCCTTCGCGATCCGGGTCAGCCGCCAGGTACACCGCGTCGGCGCCTTTGGCCGCCTGTTTCAGCTCCTGGATCAGCTTCCGTTTTCCTTCGATCACTTCGTAAACGGGTTTGAAATCGTGTTCGACATCGACGGCTAGATCCTTTTTGGGCAGATCCTTCACATGGCCGAGCGACGCCTTGACCGTGTACTGCTTGCCGAGATATTTGCCGATCGTTTTCGCCTTCGCCGGCGACTCGACGATCACGAGATTTTTTGCCATAGGAATGCTGATTTAACCTTAACTGGGGATGAGGTCCGCTAAACAACCGAAATCTTACCACGGCGGGCGGACGCCGGTTTGCCGCCTCTTCTCAACTGCCCCAAACTCGTAGAAAACTCTTGCCTGGCATTTGCCGGACCAGACCCGCCATTTCCAGCTCGAACAGGGTCGCGATAATTTCCGACGGGGACGCGCCTTCCAGAGTTTCGACCAGTTGGTCC
Organism: Bryobacteraceae bacterium; assembly: GCA_035507655.1. Classification (GTDB taxonomy): domain Bacteria; phylum Acidobacteriota; class Terriglobia; order Bryobacterales; family Bryobacteraceae; genus Palsa-187. The sequence continues at coordinate 26,983 of DATJNW010000134.1, forward strand.
AGGGAAACGGCGGCGTCCGGTTGGAGCGCCTGAAGCACCGAGCGGCTAACCGGATTTAAAGATGCCGCGGCCGGCAAAACGGATTCATCCGATTTTATCTCCTCTATTGTCAATTGCTTACGCAACTGATTTGCGAGCCGGCGACGGTCTTCGGCAGACAATTCGGTCACCACGTCGTTCCATTCCTGGACCAGTTTGGCGCCCTGTTTGATCAACAGATTCGGTCCCCAACTCATTTTCGAGGTGATATTTCCGGGGACGGCGAAAACCTCGCGGTTCTGCTCCGTCGCCAGCCTGGCGGTGATTGAGGAGCCGGAATATTCGCCGCCTTCAACAACCACCACCCCGGCGCTCATCCCGCTGATGATCCGGTTTCGGACCGGGAAATTCTGCGGATAGGCGGGCGTTCCCATGGGAAATTCCGAAACGGTTAAACCCTTTTCGGCGATTTCGAGGGACAGCTTACGGTTTTCCGCCGGATAGATCTGGTCGACACCGCAGCCGAAAACGGCGATGGTGTTTCCGCCGGCTTCGAGCGCCGCGCGATGGGCCGCGGTGTCGATGCCGCGCGCCATTCCGCTGGCCACCGTCAATCCGGCGCTCGAAGCCAGGTCTTTCGCCAGGCGGGCGGCGACGGTGGTGCCGTAAGCGGTCGGCCGGCGGGTGCCGACCACCCCGATGATCACCGTTTGCAGCAACTCGACCCGTCCGCGGACGAAAAGTGTGGGCGGGGCGTCGAAAATATCGAGCAGGCGCGGAGGGTAACGCGGATCGATGAGGGAAATGAGCTGCGCTCCGAATTCTTTCAATTTTTCCTGCTGGCTGGCGGCTTCCTCGAAGGTGCAGCCGCTGGCGATGCTCTGGGCGATGCCGGGCGGGAGGCCGGCCGCTTCCAGTTCAGATCGGGAGGCGCGGAAAATCGCCTGCGCGGTGCGGAACAGGCCGATCAATTGGCCGGCTTTGCGGGTTCCGAGTCCTGGAACCAGGCGCAGCGCGAGCCAATGCAGCTCTTCATCATGATCGGGAGCAGGTTGCATCTGTTTCAGCGGAACCGGATTTCGAGTTTTTGGAGCAGCCTCTTCGCCTCCCGCTTTGAAAGGATGTGCCTTGAAGGACCGGAAATTCTCAAGTAACCTGAAATTTCCGGCTGATCGCTGAAAGCTCGCTAGCTGACAGCTTCGATCGCTGACCGCTTTATGACACCGGCGACGTACGAAGACGTCAACCTGATTCTGAAACTGTACGATATGCGGCGCGAGGAACAGATGCGCATTGCGCGAACCTGGTTCTCGGGGAACTTTAAGCCGAAGACCATGGCGGAATACGACCGGCTGTGCCCACGCAGCTCGGGAATGAACGCGCACGCGCGGCAGGTGATCACCTATTGGGACATGGTGGCGTCGTTCATCTGCTCCGGCGTGCTGAACCAGGAGCTGTTCTTCCAGAGCGGGCGCGAGCTGCTGTTCGTGTGGATTCGCCTGGAGCCGATTGTCCAGGAATGGCGCGCGCTCTATAAGGATCCGGACTTCTTGAAGAATCTGGAGACCGTCGGGACGGCCTTCGCGGAGTATTTAAGGAAGCGCGGCGCGGAGGCGTACGAAAATTTCGTCGCGCGGGTGCGAGGGTAATTGCGCCAGGAGCCGGATTTTTTTGGCGAGCAGGAACTGGTCCTGATTTACGTCGCCAAGAAGCTCAAGGAAGCGCTGCAACTCGAAAAAGTGCTCAGCGACGCCGGCTTCGATTATCTGGTCGAGCCGGACAAATACGCGGGCGGAATCATTTTTCGCAGCGAACGGATCGGCGCGTTTTTTTATGTCGACGAGCGGAGTGAGCCGGCGGCGCGGGCGCTGATGCAGAACGCCGGATTCGCGCCCTACAACGTGGCCGGATGAGCGTCCTCTCCGCTTTGTGGGGCGGCGCGCGCGGCGCCCGCCCTCTTCTTGAGCCGGCCCCTAGGGCGGAGAGTGGCGTAAGCCGCCAGGCTTGCGTCGCGCGCGTTCCAAATGCTTGCCGCGAAAAGCGCCAGCCCGGCGGCTCACGTTATCGGTCTGGTGATCCCCGACGCGCGTTTCTGTCGCCACGGGCGCGGCGGCCAGCGGGATCGCCCGGAAACGCGAAACGGCCGGAACCACGTTCGGCGGCCGGCTGGTCAGCGGATAGGGCCACACGATCATTTCATCCGCAGGCTAGACCACCCCAGCGCCGCGCGTGGGCCGGGCCAAACGCGATGTGCTTTAAAGCGCGCGGGAAATCGTGTTACATTGGCCGGAAATGAAGCGATTCGTTCTGTTCCTGCTCGCCGCGACCCTCATGCTGGTTTCCGAAAGCGTGTTCGCGCAGAAAAAACCGTTCAACGTGGTGGAGGCGACCATTCCACAAATGCGCGCCGCGCTGCAATCCGGCCGCGTCACCTCGCGCCAACTGGTGACGCAATATCTGATTCGCATCGCCGAGTACGAAGACGTTCTGCACGCGGCCATCGCGGTGAATCCGCACGCGCTTGAAGACGCCGACGAGCTCGATCGCGAGCGCGCCGCGGGAAAAATTCGCGGACCGCTGCACGGCATCCCGGTCGCGCTCAAAGACAACATTCATACCACCGATATGCCGACCACCGGCGGAGCGCTGGCGTTTCGCGGCTACACGCCCCCGTATGAAGCGACGCTGACCAAAAATCTGCGCGCCGCGGGCGCGATCATCATCGCCAAAACGACCATGATCGAGCTGGCCAATTGGGTGGCCGGCGCGCCGACGCCGATGCCGGCGTACAACGCGGTCGCGCGCTTCGGATTCAATCCCTACGATCCGCGTCCCGATCCGCGCGAATCGAGCGATGGCCGCGCGGTGCTCTCGCCGGGAGGGTCCAGTTCCGGCGCGGGAACGGCCGCGAGCCTGTGGGCGGCGAATGTGGGCACCGACACCGGAGGGTCGATTATCAGCCCGTCGAATCAGGCGATGCTGGTGGGTATTCGGCCGACCATCGGACGCGTCAGCCGCTACGGGGTGATTCCGATTACGGCCGATCATGACACCGCGGGTCCGATGGCGCGGACGGTGACGGATGCGGCGATTTTATTGGGCGCGCTCGAAGGCGCCTCGCCCGATCCGAACGATCAGGCGACCACGCGCTGCACGCCTCCGCCGGATCGCGACTACACCAGATTTTTGAAAGCCGACGCCTTGAAGGGCGCGCGCATCGGGATTCCGCGAACGTTTTACTACAATCGTCCGAGCGGCGGCGGACGCGGCGGGTTGAATCCGGCGCAGGCCCAATCGATGGCCGACGCGATCGAGGTTTTGAAGCAGCGCGGCGCGGTGGTGGTCGATCCGGCCGAGATTCCCAGTTTTATCAACCCCGATCCGAAAGAGAATTTCACGAAGTGGCCGTATTGTTCGGGCGCGAATCAGGGCAAGGGGCACGACGAGGATTGCTCGATTAATTTTGCGTATGGGATGAAGCGCGATTTCAATGCGTGGCTGAAGTCGCTGGGGCCGACGGCGCCGGTGAAATCGCTGACCGAGCTGCGCGAGTGGAATTTGAAGCACGAAAAAGCCGGCGCGATCAAATATGGACAGTCGCGGCTGGATATTTCCGATGAAATGGATCTGACCACGGACGCGGATCGCAATGCGGCCGATGTCGCCAAAGATGTTCGGTTGAGCCGGACGGAAGGCCTGGATGCGGTGCTGAACCAGTATCACCTGGATGCGATTCTGACGCCGGGGCCGAATGGCGCGGACCTGGCCGCGCGCGCGGGATATCCGATTATCGTGGTGCCGTTCGGGATGGTGCCGAACACCGGCGGCTTCGGAAGAGGAGCGCAGAATCCGTTTCCGCCGGGATTCAACCCGAAGCCGTCGCCGTTTGGCGTAGGATTCACCGGCGCGGCGTGCAGCGAGCCGAAACTGATCGGGATCGCTTATGCGTTTGAGCAGGCGAGCAAACGTCGCGTGGCGCCGGCGGGGTTTCCGTAATCATTGTTGTTCGGATTGAACACGGGCGAGATCAGCAATGTTGCTCCCACTTATTGCACAAAGTGGCGTAAGCCGCCAGGCTTGCGCTCCGCCCCTGGCGATTCATCTGCCGTGAACAGCACAAGCCTGGCGGCTTATGCCACTTTTTCTAAACGTTGTGGCTGAGAAAAACGTTTTGTATAGAAGAGATGGTTTCTCGCGCACTCATTTTATGCCTGGCCGTGCCCTGCTTCGGACAGGTTACGATTCAAGCGGTTACCGACGCCGCCGCGTTCGGGCCGCGGGTCGCTCCGGGGTCGATCGCCACCATTTTCGGAACGAATCTGGCGTCCTCCACCTTTCAGGCGCCTTCTTATCCGCTGACGACGAATCTCGGCGGAACTACGGTGATGGTCGGGAAGACGGCTGCGCCGCTGTTTTATGTTTCACCCGGCGTGATCAATTTTCAGGTGCCGTCGGCGACGGCCGCGGGAACGGCCACGGTAACCGTCACCGCGCCGGGCGGGACCAGCAGCGCGTTCAGCTTTACGGTGATTGCCGAAGCGCCGGCCATTTTTCAGAGCGGAGTGAATCACGCCGTTGCGCAGAATATCGACGGATCGACCAACAGCGATTCGAGTCCGGCAGCCAGCGGATCGGTGATTACGGTTTATCTGACCGGCGTCGGACCGGTTAGCAATCCCGTCACCGACGGCGCCGCGGCGCCAACCTCGCCGCTTTCCTATGCCTCGAGCAACTACAGCGCGGCCATCGGCGCGTCCACGGCGACGGTGCAGTTTCTGGGACTCGCGCCGACGTTTGCCGGCGTCGGGCAGGCGAATATCCTGGTGCCGAGCCTGCCCACCGGCGATTATCCGCTGGTGCTCACGGTTAACGGAATCGTCAGCACCTCGGCGGTGGTGTCGGTTTCCGGTTCGGGGACCTATACGAGTCCGCTGGCGCTGGTCGGCTACGCGCCGTTCAGCAGCACGGATACGCAGAGCACGGCCCTGCTGAATAATACCGTTTACGTTTGCGGATCGGATCAGATCACCATGGTCGATGTGACCAATCCCGCAACTCCGACGGTAGTGGGTTCTTTCGGAAGCAGCGAGTTGAATGGCCAGGGAACCATCTGCGCGGTGAATGCGAACACCAGCCCTCCGATTCTGGTGGACGTGGTGGGCGAGCTTTCCTTGAACGACGACATGTCGTTCGCCGTTTTCAGTTTGGCGAATAATCAGTCGCCCACGGCGTTGACGGTCGCCACCACGCCCTATCCTTATATCGTCAGCTTGAGTTTCACCGGGACGGTAGGATTCGCCAGCACCAGCTATTTCAGTTTCAACACCAGCAATCTCGATATTGTCGGACAGGCGGGCGAATTTCTGGCGTTCGATTTCACTACGCCCTCGCAGCCGCAGTTCCTGGGCATCCTGTCGTCGAGTTCGCAGAACCTGATGCCTGATTCCGCGGTGATCGATTCGACGGGATTCGCTTATATCGCCAGCAGCAGCGGCACCGGGAGCGACACCAGCGGCGTCGGCGAACTGGACGTGGTCAGCGTGGCGGCGCCGTCGGAGATGTACGCGGTCGAGCAGGTGCCGGCTTCGCCCGCGGCCATCCTGCTCAGCTTCGATGTTTCCGGCAGCACGCTGCTGGCGTGCGGAAATACGGCGGAGAATCGCAATCCGGGCAATCCGAATTTCGGGTTCGCCGGGTATTTGACGCTGACCACCATGAACATCGCGGCGGTGGAGACGCCGGCGGTGCTCGCCAGCGTGCAGACCAGTCTGCAAGTGAACGGGACGTTTTATACGGCGGCGTTTGCGAACGGCTTCTTCGCCATCGTGAATAACGCGCCGGTGTCGGATTACGAAGGTCCGCAGTCGCTGATGATCGTCGATGCGACGACGCCGGCGACTCCGGTTCTCTATCCGGTGCAGACGCAGTGGGGATTCAGCGGGGTGGTGCCGACTTCGGGCGGGTATCTGCTGGCGGGAAGCGATCTGGGATTGTACGTTTATAAATTGCAAATTTAGGCGGCATGTTGTGGCGCGCCCACTCGTGGGCGCCGTGTCGCGACTCATCGCGACACATGCCGGCCGCACGAAGAGGCATCGAGACGAGTCTCGATGCGGCACGCACGAGTGCGCGCGCCACTGGGACCAGAACGAAGGCGGCTTATGCGGATGGAACTGCTCAAGAGCGAGTTTTCGATTTCGCGGCTGGACGCGGATGCGCCGCTGCCGGAATGGCCGCGCGGAGATTTTTTTTCTGTCACGCGGACCGCGGAGGAGTTGTCGATCGTCCACCAAGGACGCGGGTTTCGCTGCCTGAAAGTGGAGGGACCGCTGGATTTTTCGCTGGTCGGGATTCTGGCTTCGCTCACCGCGACGCTGGCGCGGGCGGAAGTGCCGGTTTTCGCGATTTCGACCTTCGATACCGATTATCTTCTGGTGCGGACAGAGCAGATCGAGCGGGCGATTGCGGCGCTCGAAGAGAACGGTCACGACGTGCGACGATAAATGAGATGAAACGCGTCATCGCCATTCTGTTTTTTTGCGGGAGCGCGTGGGCGCAGCCGCAAAAATGGCCGGCGGCGCTTCAGGCGGACGTGAACGCGGGACGCTGGGCGGCGGCGGAACGGGTGGGCGAGGCGCTCGCGGAAGAAATCGACGCGGGAAGAATGTTCGCGTCGTTTGCCGAAACCGGCGACGAAGCGAAAATGCGGAATTTCTACGCCGACGCGCTGGAGCACAACGGAAAATCGGGCGCGGCGAGGGAGCAGCGATGTCTGGCGCGGCAGATTGCCGATCCGCGGCCGGAATCGGAATGCGCGGCGCGCGCGGCGGCGGAACGCCAACGCAGGATCGCCCGCCTCAAAGCCGGCGTACTGGCGAGCGAAGTGAACATCCCGGCATCGTTTCCGTTCGCCGGGCGAGGAGGGATTACCATCGTCGCGTTTTCGGCGTCGTGGTGTGCGCCTTGCGCCGAAGAACTGGACCAGCTGCGGCGGTTCGAGAATCCCGCGGCGCGAATCGTCATGCTCGATGTGGATCAGCTTTCGGGGAAGGAACGGGCGTCGTTTGTGCCGCTGCAAACGCTGCTGGGGCCGGAGGTGCCGCGGCTGTACGTGGTCGACGCACAGGGGAATATCCGTTTTTCCATGATCGGGTTTGAGCAGGACGGATTTTTCGCGCGGAAGCTGGATTGGATGATCGCGGCGATCACGGCGGGTGAGGGGCGATAGGCGCTGGTCTCAAGCCATTCCGTGAGAATGTACTTTCGCCGGCGCCGGCGCCGCCGCCACCCGGCCGAACATGGCCGTGAAGTGAAACGTGCTGCCTTCCCCGGGAACGCTTTCCACCCACATTCTTCCGCCCATCAGCCCGACCAGGCGCGCGGCGATGGTGAGACCGAGGCCGGTGCCTCCGAACTTGCGGCTGGTCGACCGGTCGGCTTGCGAAAACGGCTGGAAGATCGATTCCAGCTGGTCCTTGGCGACGCCGATTCCGGTGTCGGCCACGGCGAAACGCAGCCGCATGGAATCGCCCTCGTAGAAATCGCGGCCGATTCTCACGGTCACGCTGCCGCGAGCGGTGAACTTGAGGGCGTTGCCCAACAGATTCAGCAGCACCTGGCGCAACCGGTTGGGATCGCCGAGACAGCTTTCGGGAACTTCCGGCGCCACCTCCAGGCGCAGTTCGACCTTCTTCTGGTGCGATTCCTGACCGAACGTTTTCAGGCACTGCGCGGCGACGCTCCGCGGCGAAAATTCGATCTGCTCCAGATCCAGGCGTCCGGCGTCGATTTTCGAAAAATCGAGGATGTCGTTCAACACCCCCATCAGCGCCAGCGCGGAGCCGTTGGCGGTGTCGAGATAATCGAACTGCTCGGGATCGAGCTTGGTTTCGAGCGCCAGTCCGAGCATCCCCAGCACGCCGTTCATGGGCGTGCGGATTTCGTGGCTCATGTTGGCGAGAAATTCGGCCTCGGCGCGGCGCGCGCGTTCGGCGATTTTGCGGGCTCGGCGGACGTGCTGGTTCTGCCAGGCGAACAGCACGATTAACAGCGTGAGAATGGCCACGGCGATGCCCAGAAACCGGGCGCGGCGGCGGGCGGAGAGCAGGGTCCGGAACAGGCGCGCCTCCTGGCTGACCAGCACGCCGTTGCGCGCGCCGATGCGGGCCATGGCGCCGTCAAAGGCCATGCTTCCGATCTCGGCGGCGAGCCGGTCGGCCGCCGATTGGGCCGACGGCGTGGCGGCGATACTGTAGAGGACCGTCGCTTCGGGGACGAAAACGGGGGCCAGCGGGGTATGTTCGCAGCCGGCGACGCGCTGCTCCACCAGATCCTCGAACAGGCGCAGCGCCAGGAAGGCGGCGTCGGATTCGCCGGAGCAGACGCTTCGCAAGACGTCTTCATAAGGAGTTTTGCGCACGAAGGTCGAATGCGCGAAATAGGCCGGCGCGCGGCTGCCGGCGACGGAGCCGTCGACGACAGCGATTCGCCGGCCGGCCAGATCCTCGGGAGCATGGAATCCTTTTCGTTTATCGACCACCAGCGCGAGGCTGTTCTCCCACCAGGGCTGGCTCAGGTAAACTCCGGCCCGCGGCTGCGGGGTTTGGGCGAACAAGGGATAAAGGTCGATCTGGCCGAAGGAGAATGGAGCCACGGGACCTTCCGGCGCGGGCAGCCATTTGAGCTGGATTCCGCGGCGCTGCGCCGCTTCCTTGATGACGTCAACCGCGAATCCGCCGGGCGAGCCGTCCGGGTTAAGAACCATGTAAGGCGGAAAATGCCCAAAGCCTATACGCCAGGTTACGGGTTTTTCCGGGAGCAAAAGGCCCAGCATGGAAAAAGCGCACCCGAGGCTGGATAACAACACCAGCCGGGCACCGGAGAAACCACGCTTTCGAAGGGATTCGATTCCTAAATCGTAGGGGAAAATGGGCCGCAAGAATAGCTGGATAAAGCGCTTAGTACGAACCTTATGGCAAGGTACAGGACCTGGGGCCGGTAGCGTTTGGGGATGGGTGGGGCCGCGATATTTTCGGGTGCTCAGTTGCTCCAGACGGGTGGTAAACTAGAACCAGCCATGAGTTCGCTGTCGCCGAGGCTGCAAGTCAGGGTCCAACAGAAGCAGATTTTGACCCCTGGGTTGGTCCAGATGGTTAGTCTGCTCCAGTTGAACAAGCTGGAACTGAAGGAGATGATCGCGGCGGAGATCGCCCAGAATCCGGTTCTGGAGGAATCGGCGGAAGGCGGGGAGGAACTATCGCCGGAAGAGCTGCAACCCCTTCTCGAAGCCGAGCGGCTGGCCGATCCGGCCGACCAGGCCATCCTCGAAGCGATGAGCGATTCCGACGGAGACGCGCAGGAAGCGGACGCGGCGGAAATCGCGGCGCAGGCGCTCAGCAATCCGGAGCCAGCCGTCACCGAACCGTCGGCGCCGCCCGAAACGCCGGAAGTGGTCGAGCAGAAAGCCGCGGATCCGTTCGACGAGATCGATTTTCAGGACTATTTCGACAGTTACCTGGACCCGGGTACTAAGAGCCCGGCGTCGGAGAACATTGAAAAACCGTCGTTTGAGACATTTTTGTCCTCGCCGGAGACGCTGAGCGGCCATTTGCACGATCAGCTGGCGCTGGTGGCGCTGAGCGAAGCGGTGCGCGACGCGGCGGAAACGATCATCGGGAATTTGAACGAAAACGGGTACCTGACGCTGACGCCGGAAGAGCTGGCGTCGTCGGGGGATCATTCGGCGGCCGATGTGACCGAGGCGCTGCGCGTGGTGCATACGCTCGATCCGGCGGGGGTGGGCGCGGCGGATCTGCGGGAATGCCTGCTGCTCCAGCTGGAGAGCCGCGGCGGCACGGGCGGAGTGGCGTGGCAGATTGTTCACGACCATTTGAAGCTGGTGGAATTGCGGCAACTGAAAGAAATCGCGCGGCTGCTGCGCCGGCCGATCGAGCATGTGCAGCTGGCCGTGCAGGTGATCAAGCATCTGGATCCGCGGCCCGGGCTGCGCTATTCGGGTCCGGGAGCGCGGCAGGTGGAACCGGATGTTTATATTTCGAAAGATGGCGAAGACTATCTGATCAGCATCAACGACGATGACGTTCCGCAGCTGCGGCTGAATCCGCAGTACCGGCGGATGCTCGACCGGGACCAGGAACCGAATCGCGATGTGCGGAATTACGTGAAGGAGCGCTACGCGTCGGCGATCCAGCTGATGAAGAACATCGAGCAGCGCAAGCAGACCATTTTGAAAGTCTGCCAGAGCGTGGTGCGGCGCCAGATGGATTTTCTGGAGCATGGGATCGATTGTCTGAAACCGATGATGATCAAGGAGATCGCCGAGGAGATCGGCGTGCATCCGTCGACCGTGAGCCGCGCGGTTTCGAACAAATACGCGCACACGCCGCAAGGCGTTTACGAATTGAGATATTTCTTCTCCGAAGCCGTGCAGGGACCGTCGGGCGGCGGCACGCCGCTGCTGATTTTGAAGCGCTGGGTGAAGAAAATGATCGAACAGGAGGATCCGGCCCATCCGTTGACCGATGAGCAGATTACGGAGCGGCTGCAGGCCGAAGGAATCCAGGTGACCCGCCGTACCGTCGCCAAGTATCGCGAAGATATGCGGATCCCGTCGACGCATCAACGACGGGTCCGGAACTGACGGGAGGTCCATATGAAGGTCAGTTACCGGGGCATGCAGGAGTTGCCCCCGAAGATGCAGGAGAAACTGGACGCGAAGTTCGCCAAAGTTTCCAAGTTGCTCGAACGGCGCGGAGAAAAAGAAGCGCACGTGGTGATCACCACGGAGCGGCATCTCCACAAAGCCGAAATTACCGTGCAGTTTTACGATCACCAGCTGGTGGGCGTCGGCTCCGATGCCGACCTGCTTACGGCCATGACGGAGGCCCTCGATAAGCTGGAAAAACAGGCCGTCAAAACGCGCGCCAAATGGCGCGATAAACGCCGTGAAGAGGAACCGGAGGGCGTCGAGGAGGAAGAGCCTGAAAAAGGCGTAACCGGTAGTTCCGAAGAGGTCCGGATTTTTCGCGTGAATCATCATGAGCGGCGCAAGCCGATGACGCTCGAAGAAGCGCTGCTCGAATTCGATGGCGGCAATCGCAATTACCTGGTGTACCGCGATGCCGAGCGCGAATGCGTTTCGGTGCTGGTGCGGCGGCGCGACGGGAATTTCGACCTGATAGAATCGTAGTCCTGATGCCGCGCGACAAACCGAGCCTGGAGGGCGCGGGGCGCGCTACGCCGACCGAACTGGTGATCATCACCGGGCTGAGCGGGTCCGGCAAAGGCACGGTGCTCAAGGCGTTTGAGGACCTGGGATACTATTCGGTCGACAATTTGCCGCTAGACCTGATTCCGAAATTCGCCGAACTGGCGCGGGAATCGCAGCGCATCCGGCGGGCGGCGCTGGTGGTGGATATTCGCGAAGGCGCGGCGCTCGACCGGTTTCCGGCGTTGTTCAAAAAAATCAGGCAGAGGCTGCCGACGCGGCTGTTGTTTCTCGAAGCCGACGACGCGGCGCTGATCCGGCGCTTCAGCGAAACGCGCCGTCCGCATCCCTTGGGCACCGGCGAGAGCGTGGCGCGGAGCATCCGGCGGGAGCGGGAACGCCTGGCGCCCATCCGCAAGCTGGCCGATCCGATTATCAACACCAGCAAGTTCAACGTGCATGAACTGCGGGACACCATCCGTTCGACCTTTCACGACCACGCCAAGGAGGGGAAAGTTCTGGTGCAGGTGACCAGCTTCGGCTATCGCCACGGCGTGCCCCCGGACAGCGACCTGGTTTTCGACGTGCGGTTTCTGCCGAATCCGAATTATATTCCCGCGTTTAAAAAATTGAGCGGCAAACACCCCAGCGTGGCGCGCTATATCCGGTCGTTTCCGCAGACCATGGAATTTATCGGAAGAATTTCCGATTTATTGATTTATCTGATCCCGCATTATATCGAGGAAGGGAAAAGTTATCTGACGATTTCGTTCGGCTGCACCGGCGGGCGGCATCGCAGCGTGCTGATCGCCAATGAAATTCGAAAGAGACTGGCGGGCGCGGGATTTCGGGTGAAGGAAACGCACCGGGATGTGAATAAGGCGTGAAGCAGTCAGGAGTCAAGGGTCAGGAGTCAGAATCATGTCCTGTGCCGGCACGGGCGTGAGTTATTTCTGCGCTTGCCGCTCCGTAGGGCGGTCAATCTTGGCCGCAGCTCGGGCCCGCGCCCTGACGGGCGCGGCTCGAACGGAAATTTCCGATGCCCATCCGAGCCGCTTCCGTCAGGAAGCGGGCAAACTCCGAGTTTTTCAGCAAGCTCATCATTGCCTGCCGCGAGCGGTTCATTCTGACTCCTGACTGCTTCAGAGGTTGTGCTTCTTCAACTTGTACCGCAGCGCGTCGCGGCCGATGCGCAGCAGCCGCGCCGCCTGCGATTGATTGCCGCCGGCGGCTTCGAGCGCGCGGATGATCAACAGGCGCTCCTGCTCTTCGAGCGTGGCGACGCCGCTCTCCTGCGCAGTCGGCGGCGGCGCGCCCGAGGCGGTAGCTTCCATCGCGCCATTGGCCGGATGCAGATAGGCGGGCAGGTCGGGGACGTCGATCATGTCGCTCTGCACCAGCATCGCGGCGTGCCCGATCACATTTTCCAGTTCCCGGACGTTGCCCGGCCAGCTGTGCAGCGACAGCAAAATCTGCGCGCGATGGGTCAGGCCGCGAATGTCTTTGGCGTATTGCGCGGCGAAGCGCGAGACGAAGTGCCGTTCGAGCAGCGGCAGGTCTTCCTTGCGCTCGGCCAGGCGCGGCACCTGAATCTCGACCATCGACAGACGATAATACAAATCCTCGCGAAAACGTTTTTCGTTGATGGCGGCGCGCAGATCGTGATTGGTGGCCGCGATGACCCGCACGTCCACCTTGCGCGCGGTGAGCGATCCGACCCGCTGCACTTCCTGGTTCTGAAGCACGCGCAGCAGCTTGGCCTGCGTGGCCAGCGGCATGTCCCCGATTTCATCCAAAAACAGGGTCCCGCCGTGGGCGTGCTCGAACAAGCCGGCTTTGTCGGCGGTCGCGCCGGTGAAGGATCCCTTGACGTGGCCGAACAGCTCGCTTTCAAACAGCGTCTCGACCACGGCCGAGCAGTTCAGCACCACGTAGCGGCCGGCGCTCGCCGGGCTCAATTTGTGCAGCGCGCGCGCGATCAGATCCTTGCCCGTTCCGGTTTCCCCGGTGATCAGAATGGCGCGGTAATGCGGGGCGACGCGGCGAATTTTCGAGAACATCTCCCACATCAGCGGGCTGTGGCCGACGATGCCTTCAAATTCCGCGGTCTGCAGCATCTCGTCTTCGAGTTGCAGCGAACGCTGGCGTTTGCGCGCGTCTTCAACCAGCTTGCCGATGCGCTCGCGCAGCGCGGTGATGGAAACCGGCTTGTTGAGATAATCCGACGCGCCTTTCTTGATCGCTTCCACCGCCGATTCGGTGGAATAATGCGCGGTCATCAGGATCACGTCGATCGAAGGATCGAACTCGATGGTCTGCTCCAGCACTTCCAGGCCGCTCATGCGCGGCATCACCAGGTCCGTTAAAACAATCTGCGGACGCCGCGTGCGCAGCAGGTCGAGGCCGGCCTCCGGGTCCGAGGCGGTCAGAATCTCCAGGCCATGCTGCGCCAGCGCCGAGGAAAGCAGTTCCAGGCTGCCCGGATTATCGTCGATAATCAGCAGCGAAACGGCGGGTTTGGCGGCAGCGGTCATAACTTTTATTTGAGAAGCCGCTCCACTTCGCCGCGCAGCGCGCCCAGGCGAATGGGCTTGGTGACATAACCGGTGAAGCCGACGGCCAGGGCGCGCTCGCGATCGCCCTGCATCGCGCTGGCCGTCAGGGCCATGATGGGGGTCGAAACGAAGCGCTGGTCGCGGCGCAGCTCCTGGATCACGGCGAAGCCGTCGAGGCCGGGCATGTGCAGGTCGAGAATGATCAGGTCCGGGGAATTTTCCTTGGCGGTGCGCACCGCTTCCACGCCATCGCTGGCCTCGATCACGATGAAGCCGTCCTTTTCGAGAACCGTGCGCACCAGCTCGCGTCCGGTGGCTTTGTCGTCGGCGATGAGTACGGTTTTCATTGTCCGTTTCCTCCGGCGTGCAGCGGAATGGTGAAGCTGAAGCGGCTGCCTTTGCCGACTTCGCTGACCACCCAGATCTTGCCGCCATGTTCGGCCACCAGACGCTGGGTGATGGCCAGACCCAGACCGGTGCCCTCGCGGACGCCCTTGGTGGTCTGGCCGACCTGATAAAACTTGTCAAACACCGATTCCTGCTCCTCCTTTGGAATTCCGACGCCGGTGTCGATTACGGAGAACTGCGCCATTTCTTCAAGCAGTCCGGCTTCCACACGGATGCTGCCGCCTTCCGGCGTGAATTTCACGGCGTTACTGAGCAGGTTCAGCAGGATTTGTTTGAAGCGCGTGCGGTCGGCATCGAGCGCGGGCAATTCATCGAGCACCGTTCCGAGCGATTGCGACTTGGCTTCCGCCTGCGGACGAATGGAGGCCAGCACCTCCTCGAGCGCGCCCCGCACATCGAACGCCTCGCGCCGCAGTTCGAGTTTTCCCGCTTCGATTTTGCTCAGGTCCAGCACGTCGTTGATCAGCTCCAGCAGGTGCAGGGAATCTTTATGAATGTGGTTGACGAACCGTTTCTGTTTGTCGTTGAGCGGACCTTCCAGCTCTTCGCCGAGCAGCTCGGAAAAGCCGATGATGGTGTGCAGCGGCGTGCGCAGCTCATGACTGATACTGGCGAGAAATTCGCTTTTAAGCCGATTGGCGCGCTCGATCAGGCGATTGCGCTGTTCCAGCTCCCGCGTGTAATTTTCCTGCACGGCGCGCAGCCGGTCCTCGGCGGTGCGGCGTTTGCTGATGTCGCGGATGATCGCGGTGACGCGCAGTCCGCCTTCGGATTCGACCGGGCTGAGACTGATTTCGACCGGAAATTCGCTGCCGTCCTTGCGCTTGCCTTGCAGCATCAGGCCGCTGCCCATGGGCCGCGTGGAGGGCGTGTTCCAATAGCGCTGGCGATGCTCGGCGTGGCGCGTGCGCAGATCCTGCGGGATCAGCAGGTCGACCGAGCGCCCCAGCAGCTCCTCCCGCGAATAGCCGAACATGTTTTCGCTGACGCGATTGAGCAGCACGATCCGGCCTTCCCGGTCGACTTCGATAATGGCGTCGGGCGCGGCTTCGAGCAACTCGCGAAAACGGCGCTCGGAGCGTGCCTGGTCGCGGGCGGCCTGTTCCTGCTGCGTCAGTTCGCGAAGCTCGCGTTGCATGGTGGTCCGGTTGGTCGAATCGGTCAGGATGAACAGCGTCCCGCACGCTTCGCCGCTGGCGTCGTGCCAGGGGGCGACTCTCACGTCTATATCAATAAAGACTCCGCTTTTTCCTGGGAGGTGCAATTCTCCTTCTGTTGCGGATGATTTGAGCAATTCGACAACCAAGGAGTGTTGACGGCCGATCACTTCCCGCTCCGACCATCCGAACAGGCGCTCAGCGGCGCGATTCCAAAGTTGAACCTGTCCATCCGGATCAACGGCAATGATCGCGGCGGGCGAGGCGTCGAGCAACGCTCTTAAGAATTGAGCTGGATGTTGCGTTGGCATTGAAAGTACCCATTCTAACGGTGTTCATTGTGCGCGATTTGGCGCAGCCGGCTGCTTCACGCCGGGTCAAATGCCACAATTTGTAGCAAAATAAACTTGATGATTTCGGGAATCGGGCAGATCGATGTGGCTGTCCGGGACATGAATCGCGCGGTTGAATTTTATCGCAGCCGGCTGGGCCTTCGCTTGCTGTTCGAGCCGGCGGACCCCTGCAACAGCGCACTGTTCGATTGCGGCGGCGTGCGGCTGGCGCTGCGCCGGGTGGAGGAAGGCGCCGGCAACTCGACGGTTTATTTTAAAGTCGGCGACTTGGAATCGGCGGCGGCGGAACTGAAATCGCGCGGGGTGGTGTTCGAACGGGAGCCGCACCTGGTGGCGCATTTTCCGGAACATGATTTGTTCATGGCGCTGTTTCGCGATCCGGAGGGGAACGCCATCGGGTTGATGAGCGAAGCGCGGCGTTGAAGGGGCCTCACGCGGCACGGTGTTACTCGATTTTAGCGGCTACGGACAGCTACAATGAGTCTGAATGGAGCTTTGCGACATCTTCCTCCATCTGGGCGAGGAGAATTTTGAGCAAAACATGCGCTCGGTTTCGATGGGAAGGCTGCGGATGTATCAGCTTTTCGATCGGGTGAAGACGCGGCTGCACCTGCACAAGCTGAATTCGGAGACGCTGCGCAAGGCTGCGCCGCGGGTGTGGTCGCGGATGGTCGAGCGCGATAACGATTTCGCCACCGACCTTTCGCAGGCCATCCTGGTTTCGCACCTGGATATGATCAAGGCGGTGCTGGATCACCTGGGCGTGCCGCACGAGGATGGATTTTTCGCCAAGGACGCCGACGTCGCCGGACATCTGAAGGAAGGCTGGCAGTCCGAAGTTTGGGAAAAATTCCAGGCGGCGTTCCCGCCCGCGCCGCTGCTATTCTATATCAATCATCTGGCCTGGGAGATCGCCAAGGCGGAGGATGTTTTCCGTCCCGCGGCCTAGGCGCGCACTCTATGAAAGAACTCTTCGAAGCGATTCGGGCGGGAGATTCGCCGAAGATCGCCGAGCTGGTGGCGGCCGATCCTTCGCTGGCCATATTTGCAGCCGCGATTCAGGGCGATGTGGCGGCGCTGGAGACGGTGGTCGCGGGCAACCGGTCGCTGGTGAACGCGCCATCGAGCGACGGATGGTCGCCGCTGCACCTGGCCGCGCATTTCGGAAAAATCGAGGCGGTGCGATTCTTGCTGAACAAAGGCGCGGAGGTGAACGCGCGGTCGGCGAACGCGATGGCCAATACTCCGCTGCATGCCGCGGCGGCGGGGAGATGCGCGGACGTGATCAAGGTGCTGATCGATCATGGCGCGAGCGTCAACGCACAGCAGCACGGCGGATGGACGGCGATGCACGCGGCGGCGCAGAGCGGCGATCTTGAAAGCGCCAAGGCGCTGGTCGCCGGCGGGGCCGACGTCGGGGCGCGCGCGGACAATCATCAGAGCCCGCTCGATCTGGCGTTGACCAAGGCGCAGCAGGCCATGGTCGATTATCTGGAAGCGAACGGAGCGCGCCTGTGAGTGGCATAAGCCGACAGGCTTGCGCTTTCCACGAAGAGCACAAGCCTGGCGGCTTATGCCACTTGTCTGCAAAATGAGCTTGGATACGACCATTTCCGAATTGCATCAGGGCGCGCTGGCGCAGCTCGCTTCGGCTGATACGCTTGATGCCGTGGAAGCGGTGCGCGTCGAGGCGCTGGGACGTAAGGGCAGGCTCGCCGAGATCAGCAAGCAGTTCGGTAAGCTCGATGCGCAGGAGCGCGCGCGCATCGGCAAGCTGCTGAACGCGGCCAAACAGGAGCTGGAATCGAAGATCGATGCGCGGCAGGCGGAGCTGGAACGGCAGGCGCTCGACTTGCGGCTCGATGCCGAGTGGATCGATCTGACCACCCCCGCGCCGGGCGTGCGGCCGGGCAGTCTGCATCCGGTGACCCAGGTGCAGCGCGAACTGGAAGAAGTTTTTGCGTCGATGGGATTCGCGGTTCTGGATGGTCCCGAGGTCGAGAGCGAATATTATAATTTCGACGCGCTGAATATTCCGGCCGACCATCCCGCGCGCGACATGCAGGATACCTTCTGGCTGAAAGACGGCCGGCTGCTGCGCACGCACACCTCGCCGGTGCAGGTGCGGGGGCTCGAAACGCTGGGGCTGCCGCTCAAGATGATCGCGCCGGGGCGGGTGTTTCGCAACGAAGAAGTGGACGCCTCCCACGAGCACACCTTTTATCAGCTGGAAGGCATGATGGTGGATCGCGACGTTTCGGTGGCGCACCTGATTTATTTCATGAAGACGCTGCTGTCGGCGATTTTCCATCGCGACGTGACGGTGCGGCTTCGTCCCGGATTTTTTCCGTTCGTCGAGCCGGGCTTCGAGCTGGACATTCAATGCCTGATCTGCGGAGGGCCGGGCTGCGCGGTGTGCAAGCAATCGGGATGGGTGGAGCTGTTGCCGTGCGGGCTGGTGCATCCGGCGGTGCTGCGCGCCGGCGGCGCGGATCCGGAGCAGTGGAACGGATTCGCCTTCGGGCTCGGCCTGACGCGGCTGGCGATGATGCGCTACGGGATCGACGACATCCGCCTGTTCACCGGCGGGGATCTCAGGTTTTTGCGGCAGTTCTGATGACTTTCGATGGCGCGCCTGGCTCCGAAAATGTGCCCCCGCCATGACTGGCGGGGCTGTAACAACGCGCTTACAGCCCCGCCAGTGATGGCGGGGGCCAGACGTCGAACGCCGGGCTCTCTAAAAAATTGGTCTAAGCGATGAAATTTTCCTATCAATGGCTGCGCGAGATGGTGGAGGGCCTGGAAACGCCGCCCAAAGAATTGATGCGCCGGATCACGCTCAAAACCGCGGAGTGCGAAGGCGTGGAGGAAGTCGGCGCGCCGCTCGAATCGGCATCGGAGGCGCTGGTGGTGGAGGTTGCCGCGATCGGCGCGAGCCATAATCGCAAGGCGGTGGTCGAAACGGCGCGCTATGGTCAGAAAACCGTGGTCTGCGGCGCGGCGAATTGCCGCGTGGGATTGCGCACGGTTTATCTGCCGGCTGGAAAGAAAATCGTCGACGGCGTGGAAAGCGACGGTATGCTCGCCAGCGCGGCGGAACTGGGAATGACGCGCGATCACAGCGGGATTCTCGAACTGCATGCGGAACCGATGCCGCGCCAGGATTTCGTGATCGAGGTGGACAACAAATCACTGACGCACCGGCCCGATTTGTGGGGCCATCACGGGATGGCGCGCGAGGTGGCGGCGATCACCGGCAAAAAATTGCGCGATCCGGTGAAGGCGGCGCTGCCCGATGCGCCCGCGCCGATTCGCGTCACCGTCGAAAACTTTGCGCTGTGCCCGCGCTATTCCGCGCTGGTTTTTGAAAACGTGACGGTAAAGCCGTCGCCGCTGTGGCTGCAATATCGCCTGGAAGCGATCGGCTTGAACCCGATCAACAACATCGTCGACGTGACCAATTTCGTCATGGCCGAAATCGCGCAGCCGATGCACGCTTTCGACGCAGCCAAACTGCACGGCGGCGAAATCCTCGTGCGCAGCGCGCGCGACGGCGAAAAAATCGCCGCGCTCAACGGCGAATCCTACGATCTCGATCCGTCCAGCCTGGTGATCGCCGATCCGGAGGGCGCCGTGGCCCTTGCCGGCGTGATCGGCGGCGAATTCAGCGCCATTTCCGATTCCACCACGCGCATCGTTTTAGAAAGCGCCTGCTTCACCGCCTCGGGCGTGCGCAAAACCTCGTCGCGCCTGCGCCTGCGCACCGACGCGTCGATGCGTTTTGAAAAAGCGCAGGATCCCGCCAATACCATTCGCGGATTGAAGCGCGCTCTCGAACTGCTCGAGCAGGTTTCGCCGGGGATTCGCGTGATCGGCGGCGTCGCCGACGCGTACCGGCCGCAAGCCGCGCCGCCGCCGATCGAATTGCCGCTCGACTGGCTCGATCGCAAACTGGGGCGCGCGGTTCCCGCCGGCGAAGTGCGGCGGATCCTCGAATCGCTCGAATTTCGCGTCGAACAGAACGGGTCACGCACGTTTTTTGTGATCCCGCCGAGCTGGCGCGCCACCAAGGACGTGACCATCAAGGACGACCTGGTGGAAGAAGTGGGCCGCATGATCGGCTACGATTCGATCACGCCCACGGCTCCGCTGGCGCCGGCGCGCGTGCCGCCCTCGAATCCGGAGCGCGCGTTTCATCATCGCGTGCGCGAAATCGCGGTGGACCAGGGATTCAGCGAGGTCTACAATTATTCCTTCCTGAGCGAGGAACAGGCCCGGCTGCTGGGGTTGGAAGGCCTGGTCGAGGTTGCCAATCCCATCGCTTCGGATCAGAATCTGTTGCGCTCCAGCCTGCTTCCCGGCATTCTTAAAAACATTCTGGACAACGCGCGTCATTTCGATTCCTTCCGCCTGTTTGAAATCGGACGCGAGATTCATCGCGACCACGAGACTCCGCATCTGGCGGCGGCGATTTACGCGAAAGACGACGGCGTTTCGGGCTTGCTCGAATTGAAGCGGCTGGGCGAATGCCTTCTGCGCGGCATTTATGTGCGTCCCGCGGCGGCCGCGCCTTACCAGCATCCGCGCCGCGCGGCGGAGGTGTATTTCGAAGCGGCGCGCCTCGGACGGCTGTTCGAATTTCATCCGCGGTTGGTCGAAAGCGGACGGGCCGCGGTGCTCGATCTGGATCTGTCGCTGGTCGAAAAATTTGAGCCGGGCGTTCCGCGCTATCAGCCGCTGCGCCGGTTCCCGACCAGCGCCTTCGATTTGAGCGTGGTGGCTCCGCCGCGCGGCTTGATCGGCGATGTGGAAAACGCGCTGCGCCGCTTCGCCGGAGACGCGCTGGTCGAGATCGGCTTCCTGCGCGATTTTTCGCTGCCCGATGGATCGCGCAGCATTTCTTTTCGTTTGACGATCGGGGCGGGCAATGGGACGCTGTCGTCGGAAGAAGTCAGTGAAATTCGCAGCCGCGTCATGGACGGAATGCGAAGCGCGGGTTACGATCTGCGAACTTAGTATCCTCAGCCCTCCCACGCGGGAATCGGCGTGGTGGGCGACTCCGGTCATGAACCGTTACATCCCCGGACCGGTCTGACATAAAGGCTATGATGGTGTCTTGGGTGAGCAAAAATCCGGCGTCGCGCGCTCGCGCATCGTTTTCATCGTTATCAGCGCGTTCACGATTGGTTACTTAATCTGGTCTCTGCGCGACTTCAAGCTCGGCACGCTGGTCGAGGACCTGCAAACCATGAACTGGTGGTGGGTCGCGCTGGCGATTGTGAGCGACATCGCCGTTTACGTCTGCCAGGCATGGCGCTGGAGCCTGTTGCTGCATCCGGTGGAGCCGGTTTCGGTGTGGCAGACGGTGCGCGCCATCTACGTCGGCCTGTTCGGCAATGAAGTGCTCGGATTCAACGCCGGCGAGCTGGTGCGCACCTACCTGATTTCCCGCTGGAGCGCGCTGCCCTATTCGGTTTCTCTTTCGAGCGCGCTGATCGAACGCATTTTCGACGGCTTCTGGCTGGTGCTGGCCATGTTTTTCACGCTGCGCCTGGTGCCGCATCACCGCCACATGCGCCTGCTGATGGGCGGCGCTTATGCGCTGGCGGCGGTGGTGCTGATCGGAGCTTTGCTGCTGATCCTGGCCATGCTGTTCCGCCATCGCGCGCGCAGCCTGCTGGCCGGGAGCAACTGGAAACGTCACCTGCGCGTGCTGATCGACGATCTCAGCCTGATCGGCCATTCGCGCTACCTGTACTTCGCCTTCGCCGTCAGCCTGCTGTATCTGGCGCTCCAGGTGGTGCCGATTTTTGCCGCGTTTCGCGCCTACGGCTTCTATGACCTGAGCCTGAAAGACGCTTTCTCCACGGCCATGATTCTGCGCATGGGCAGCGCGGTGCCGCAGGCGCCGGGAAATATCGGCTTGTACCTGCTGATGAAACAAACGCTGCTCGACGTGTTCCGGCAGAATGCGCGCGACGCCGAAAATTTCTCGGTTGTTTTTTGGGGGATTCTGGCGCTGCGCCTGGTGATCGGCGGAATTTTCACGGTCACGGTCGGGACGAAATTCGGCGAACTGCGCAGAGCGGCGCACACCGAACGCCAGGAGCTGGTCCGTTCGCGGCAGTAGACCGCTTTTCGTTCAGGCGCGGAATAAAAGTCTCAAAACGCGTTGACTCACAGCGTCACCAAGCTCCGCACCACTTCCACCGAACAGGGGGCGTGCGTGGCCACCGCTTCCGAGACGCTGCCCAACAGGAACCGCTCCAACCCGCGCCGCCCGTGGGAGCCGACCACGATCAGATCCGCGCCCCACTGCGCGGCTTCGTCCAGAATAATCTGCTGCGGCTTTTCGACCAGCACGGAAATCGATTCCGAGGTTTCGAGGCCGCCCGCCCTCAGCACCTCCTCCGCGCTCTGAATGGCGTGCCCGGCGCGTTTCATGGCTGCCTCACGCTGCATCTGGATCATTTCGCTGTTGAGGTACGGCGGCTCCAGCGCGGATTCGAGCGGCGTCAGCGACAATTCGACCACCGTCAGCACGCGTACTTCGGTCCCCGCCGGCCACGGCCGTTTGGCGACGGAGCGCGCGGCCGCCAGCGAATATTCCGAATCGTCGGTGGCCAGAAGAATCTTCATTCCATCTTTCCATTCCTGGCCGTCGCGGACCACCTCGACGGAACAGTGCGCGTGACGCAGCACCGCGCTGGCCACGCCGCCCAGCAGAAAGCGCGCCAGCCCGCCGCTGTGAAGCGAGCCGATGACGATCATGTCCGCGGCGATTTCGCCGGCGCGATCGACAATCGCGGCCTTGGGGTGGCCGTGCATCACGAACGCCGACGCATCGAGGCCGCGCGCGGAAAGTTCGCGCGCCCCGTTTTCGGCGATGGCGGTCATTTGCCGGGTGCGGGAATCCTCAGGCTGGGAGGAATCGGCGACGCTTAGAACCTCGAAGCTGGTTCCGGCCGGCCACGGCCGCGCGGCCACGTGCGCAACCACCACGGAAGGCGAAGATTCGACGGCGACAAGAATTTTCATCGCCTTCATATTCCCATTTTCCTGGGCGCTGGTTTGCCAAGGTGCGATGCCCTGCCCGCAGCCCGAGTGCGGTATGATTACCGCCTTTAAAGATCAGGCCGGCTCGCGGGCTTGTTGTCCGGGAACCGCGGGAGTATACTGCGGTCGGCTTTGAGAAAGGAGTCCGTCATGGCCGAAACCGAGAATCTTCAATCCGCGAGAGAGGCGATCGCGGCGCTGAACGCGCACGATCTGGATCGCTACGTTCAACACATGGACCGCTCCATCGTCGCGGAATCCGAGACGCTGGGCGAAATTCACGGCAGGGAGGGTGTGCGTCAAGCGTACGCGTCGATGTTCCAGGCGTTCCCCGATCTGCATTGGGAAGTGGAGCAGCTGCTCGCCAGCGGCGACCATATAATTGCGCGCGTTGTGCTGACCGGAACGCATGAGGGCGCCTTCGCCGGAATCGCGCCGACGCACCGGAAGGCGAGCTGGCGTGGCTGCTCGGTGGTGGAGATTCGCCATGGCAAAGCGGTCCGCGCCAGGATCTATGCCGATCATCTTTCGCTGATGCGCCAGCTCGGCGTGTTGCCGGCGGTGAAGGGGACCACGGCATAGGACGCCGGAATCTCACCCTACGCCCTGAAGACTGACCTGCGGAGTGTCGAAGGAAGGGGTAATCCTTCATCCCGTTAACGGGCGGCCGGGCGGGAGAGCAACCTCCGACTCTCTCCCGCCTGTTTCCGCGTCTGTTGGACAATAAAAACATGAGCGGGATTCAATATGTGACCGACGCCAAGGGCCGCAGAGTGGCCGTTCAGATCGATCTGACCAAGTACGGAGAATTGTGGGAAGAGATCGAGGATGTGCTGGTGTCGCGGTCGCGGAGGCAGGAAAAACGGATTCCGTTGGAGAAGGTGAAGGGGGGGCTGGCAAAGAGCGGCAGGCTTACGCGTGGCTAGATATCGCGTCGCGTTTGCCGCGAGCGCCGCGAAGGAACTTGACCGAGTCGATGCGAAAATGTTGGCCCGCATGGTTGCCCGGATCGAGCGATTGGCTGAAACGCCACGCCCGCCTGGCTGCAAGAAGCTCAAAGGCGGCGACAAGCAGTGGCGGATTCGCGTGGGCGATTATCGGGTGGTGTACGAAATCGACGATGCCGCCCAGACTGTCGACGTGACGCGAATCGCGCACCGGCGGGAGGTTTACGATTGATGCGCAAAAACGACCTTGCTCCCGCAAAATTACCGCTGCCCAAGTTTCGTTCGGACGAGGAGGCAGCCGAATATTTCGAGACGCATTCCATCGCGGAGATCTGGGACCGTCTCCCTAACGCCGCCCCCGCGAAGCTTTCCAAGGGGCTGGAGAAATCGATTCGCGCACGGCATCAAGCGGCAAAATCGCCAATCTCCATTCGCCTGGGTCCTGAGCAGATTGCGGCGGCGAAGAAAATCGCGGCCGCGAAATCGGTCGGGTACCAGACGCAGTTGCGGATGTGGATCGCCGAGGGGATCAGGCGCGAAGCGAAGCGGGCGTAGCCATCACGTTGACGACGCCTAAACCCGGGTCCTCGATGGCCATGCTGAAATCCCCACGTGACTGCGGAAGAGGAGAGGCGGTGGAATCGAGGCTCCTGGCGAACGTCAGCCCAGGTGGCGTCTACTTCCTCTCCACCGCCTCCACCACCACCCCCTCGCGCACCGCATCGGTCGGATTCAGAATCACCACGTCGCCTTCTTTCAGCCCCGAATCGATCTCCACTTCCGCGCCGTAATCGCGGCCGACGGTCACTGGCTGGAAATGCACCCGATGATTCTCGCCCACCACGGCGACTCGCGGACCCTCCTTCGGCAACAGCAGCGCGTCGGCCGGAAGCATCAGCACGTTCACCTGCTGCGCCAGCTTGAAATGAGCCTTCGCGTACATGCCCGGCAATAAAAGCTCGTGGTCGTTGCGAACCATCAGCTCCGCCTGCATGGTCCGCGAATTGGCGTCCACGGAATGATTGATCGCGGCCACTTTGCTGTGAAACACGCGGCCCGGCAGCTCGTCGACGGTCAGGTCCGCGGGGACATTTTCGCGAATCTGTTCCGCGTAGCTCTGCGGGATCGGCACGAAGACGCGCAGCGTGTCGATCTGCGCCACGCGCATCACCTCGCGCGAGGCCGAGGTGTTGCCGGCGGTGATCAGCGTGCCGATGTCGGCCTGCAAGTTGCGATAGGTCACCACGCCGTCGAAAGGCGCTTCCAGCCGGTCAAATTTCTTCAGATCTTCCAGGCGCAGCAGGTTCGCCTGATTCGCGGCCACCGTGCTTTGGGCCGCGCGGACATTTTCTTCCGCCGCTTTCTCGTTGGCCTGCGCCAATTCGAGCGCGGCCGTTTTTTCGTCCAGATCCTGCCGCGCGAAAACGCCTTTCTCGGTGAGATTTTTCCAGCGCCGCGCGGTCACATCGGCCAGCTTCAGATTGCTCTGCGAAGCCAGCAGCGCCGCCTGATTCTGCTGCAACGCCGCTTTCGATTGCTCGAGCGTCGCGCGCCCTTCGACGATCTGCTGATCCAGCTCCGGCGTGTCCAGCTCGAACAGCATCTGGCCTTTCTTCACGCGATCGCCGATGTCGGCGCCGCGCTTCACCACGTAACCGTCGGCGCGCGCGTACACCGGCGTTTCCACCAGCGCCGTCGTCTGGCAGGGCAGCTCGATGGTCGATTGCGCCGGCGCCGAGCGCACCCGTCCGACGTTCACCGCCGGCGGACGCGCCGTGTCGTCGACCACCGCCGCGGCCATCGTTTTTTCCTGCGTCGTCCGCTGCTTCAGTTGATACAGGATGCCGGCGGCGAGCACGGCTCCGCCAACCAGCAGCAGAACCCAAAATTGCGCGTGCGATTTTTTATGCGGCGGCGCGCGCCGTTCCAGCTGATGATCGAGCTCGGTTTTCATCAATCGTTGGCCTCGATCTGATCGAACGTCGCCGGCGGATTTTTGCGCAGCAAACTATACACCACCGGGACCATGAACAACGTCCCGATGGTGGCGAACAGCAAACCTCCAATGACCGCGCGGCCCAGCGGCGCGTTCTGTTCGCCGCCTTCGCCCAGGCCCATGGCCATCGGAACCATGCCGGCGAGCATCGCCACCGCGGTCATGATCACCGGACGCAGACGCGTGCGCCCGGCCTGATACGCGGCGGTCAGCGCGTCGGCCCCTTCGCGGCGCAGGTCGTTGGCGAAAACGACCAAAAGAATGCTGTTGGCGGTGCCCACTCCGATACTCATGATAGCGCCCATCAGCGCGGGGACACTCACGGTGGTATGGGTGAAAAACAGCATCAGCAGAATTCCCACCAGCGCGCCGGGAACCGACATCAGCACGATAAACGGATCGCTCCAGCTTTGGAAATTCACCACCATGACGAAATAAACCAGCACAATCGCGAAAATCAAGCCGTAAGCCATTCCCTGGAACGACGTGCGCATGGTTCCCACCTGGCCGCGCATCTCAAAAAAACTGCCCGGCGCCAGCTTCGGCCGGAACTGGTCGAGCACCTTATCCACGTCCGCGGCCACGCCGCCCAGATCGCGATCCTGGACGTTGGCGTAAACGTCGTACAGCGGCTGCACATTATAATGATTCACCACCTGCGTGGTGACGCCGCGCTCGGCTTGCGCCAGGTTGCCCAACAGTTCTGTCGACGGGCCCATCGCGGAATGAATCGGCGTGTTGAGAATCGCGCCCGGCGTATCCATGCGATAGGTGGGCGTCTGCACCACCACCGGATAATCGACGCCGTTGGCCGGATTCACCCAATAATTCGGATTGAGCTGCTGACTGGAGCTGAGCGAAATCAGCAGGCCGGTGGCCACATCGAATTGCGTAAGCCCCATCTCGCCGGCGCGCGTGCGATCCACCTGAAGACGGATCATCGGCACGTCGTTCACCTGGTGAACATGCACGTCGGCCGAGCCGGGAATGCGCGCGATGCGCGCCGCAAGCTGTTCCGCGATCTGGTGATTGTGTTCCAGATCGCGCAGCGGACCAGCCACCTGCACGTCCACCGGCGCGGGCAGACCAAAGTTCAGAATCTGCCCGACCATGTCCGCGGGCTGGAAGAAAAACGTCAGATCGGGAAATTCGCGATTCAACTGCCTGCGCATTTCGCGGACGTAGCCCCAGGTCGAATGATGCTGGCCTTCTTTGAGCGAAACCAGAATCTCGCCGTCGGCCGGGCCCAGCGTCACGGTATCGGAAAACGCGAGATTGTAGCCGTTGTATGGCAGGCCGATGTTGTCGAGAATATCGGAAAGCTCGTTCGGCGGAATGATGCGGCGAATGGCGGCTTCGACGGCGGCGAAGTGACGCTCGGTCTCCTCGATGCGCGTTCCGCCGGGACAACGCACGTGCAAACGGATCTGCCCGGCGTCGACCAGCGGAAAGAAATCGGCGCCGATCAGCGGATACAAAAACGCGCAGGACGCCGCCACGGCAATCGAACAGGCGATCACCAGCCTGCGATGCGCCAACGCGCTTTCGAGCATTCCGGCGTAGCCGTCGCGCATCTTTTCAAAGCCGCGGTGAAAGACGTGGTGGAAACGCCACAGCCAGCCCGCGTCGGTCACGTCGGCTTCGCCTTCGGGGCCTTGATACAGGCGCAGCTCCGCCGGGATCAGGTAACGGATCATGGTGGGAACCAGCGTGCGCGATAGCAGATACGACGCCGACATCGCCAGCACCACGGCGAGCGCCAGCGGCGTGAACAGAAATTTCGCCGCGCCGGTCAGAAACACCACCGGCACAAAAACAATGCAGATGCATAGCGTCGAAACGAACGCCGGCACCGCGATCTGCCGCGCGCCGTCGAGAATCGCCTGCACCACACCTTTGCCCATCCCCAGATTGCGGTGAATATTTTCAATTTCGACCGTCGCGTCATCGACCAGAATGCCCACCGCCAGCGCCATTCCACCCAGCGTCATGATGTTGATCGTCTCGCCCATCGCGTACAGCACCGAAAGCGAAGTGAGAATCGACAGCGGAATGGAGATGCACACAATCAGCGTGCTGCGCCAGCTTCCTAAAAACAGCAGAATCATACACCCGGTGAGAATCGCCGCGACCACCGCTTCCTTGATCACGCCGTTGATGGCGGCCTTCACGAATACGGACTGATCGAAGATCGGGACCGCGTGAAACGACGCCGGAAAGGTGGACATAATCCGCGGCAGCGACGCTTTGATTTTCGCGACGATATCGATGGTGGAAGCGTTTCCGTTTTTGAGCACCGTGAGCAGCACTCCGCGGCGGCCGTCGTGGCGCACGATATTGGTCTGCACCGCGGCGCCGTCGCGGACCTGCGCCACGTCGTGCAGATAAATGGTGGTGCCGTTCACGGTTTTGACCGGCAGATTGTTGAACGCTTCGGGAACGCGCGGGCTGTTGTTCAGCTCCACCCGATATTCGCGCGTGCCGATTTTCGCCGATCCGGTGGGCAGAATCAGGCTCTGAAGATTTAAGGCGTTGGAAATATCGCTGGCCGAAAGTCCGTAGGAGTACATCGCGTCCGGCTTCAGGTCCACCATGATCTGCCGCGGCTTGCCGCCGTACGGCAGCGGGAAACTGGCGCCCTGCGTGTTGGCGAGCTGGGTGCGCAGAAAATTGTAGGCCAGGTCGTACAGCTGGCCTTCGCTCAATTCGTCGCTTGAAATCCCGAGTTGCAGAATGGGCACGGACGCGGCGTTATAACGAATCACCGCCGGCGACTTGACGCCCAGCGGCA
This sequence comes from Bryobacteraceae bacterium, assembly GCA_035507655.1. Lineage (GTDB taxonomy): Bacteria > Acidobacteriota > Terriglobia > Bryobacterales > Bryobacteraceae > Palsa-187. The sequence continues at coordinate 55,452 of DATJNW010000134.1, forward strand.
TCACGCCCAGGATGGACTGCGATTGCGCCGTCACCTGCGCCACCGCGGCCTCGATTTTCGCGTTCGGCTGAAAATAAATCTTGATCACCGACAGGCCGGCGAGCGATTGCGATTCCATGTGCTCGATATCGTTGACGCCGGTGGTGTAGCCGCGTTCGATGCGCGTGGTGATCACGTCGGCCATTTCGTCGGGCGAGACGCCGTTATAGGTCCAGATCGCGCTGACCACCGGAATATCGATATCCGGAAACACATCGGCGGGCATGCGCGAAATGGCGACAAGTCCCATCAGCAGAATCGCCAGGGCCATCACCACGAAGGTGTAGGGACGGCGCAGCGCGAGACGTACAATCCACATGTATTCTCATTACAGCATGGCGTCTCGCGCCGCGACACCATCGGGGAGAGCCCCCCTATCACCGCTACACTGCCCGGAAAATTTACAGGCGCGATGTAATCCCCCCGCGTCAGACGGATTCCGACGAAACGGTGGAACGGGAGGAAATGAAACGCATCCGGATTGCGTCTTTAAAAGTGAAGGAGGCAGGTATGTGTGATTACTCTCTGTGCGGGATTCCGAACCGTCTCGCAGCGGAAGGCGAAGAACTCGTCGTCCACAAGTTTTCCACAGGTTCCATGGGACTGGCGTCGCCCGCGGATTTGCCCTCGCGGGATCCGCTGTGCGAAGCCGCTCCCAAACAGACTTTCTGGCAGGCCCTGAAGAGCTTCTTCGAGCCCGCACGCCAGCCCGCGACGGCGCCGGCCGTGTGCATTCCTCCCGGGGCGCACCTGATCCTGAAGGACATCCCCGCGGATCTGCAACGGCAGTGCCACGTCGCGGAAGAAGAAGGCGTCATGTTCACGCAACTGAGCGCGGACGTGAACAGCTATCGCGACGCGATCCGCTTCAGTAACGGATATCAGATCCGTTTGCAGGATCTGCGCGAGGGAATGCGCGTGGAGGTTCTGTCACTCGCCGGCGCGTACGAATACACGCCGATGATGTCGGAAGCGCTTCGCTGAACATTTTTTGCAGCCACCGGACTTGGCCGCTTTCTACGGCCGCGGTTCACCGTTTTGAAACGCGACCAAAGGAAGCGGCCGGCGCCGGCTTCACTTCAGCGGGGCCCGGTGTGCGCGGGTGGGTGAGAATCGCCATCCAACCCTGCTCCTTGCCCGCAAATTCACGTTTCCAGTAGCGGCGGAATTGCCGGACCTTTTTTTCCTGCGCTTGTTCGAGACCTTTCATTAAGGTTTTCGAAGCGCCCTCCTTCGCGGCAAGCCGCCGGGCGGATTCGTAATCATTGATGTCGCCGAGCTTCGATTGCAGTTGCTTGATCGGGTCGAGGCGAGCGGGCGGGAACGGCAGCAGCTCCATGGTGTAGCGGAGCTTTTTGGCGGCGATGCGCAGCTTGTGCAGCGCGGTTGGCGGGCCGTCGATGTTCGCGGCGCGGCGGAAGACGCGGTGCGCCGCGCGCAGCAGAACCCGGCGTTCGGCGGCGTCCAGGGCGCCGTTTTCCGTAGCCAGTTTCGCGCGCCATTGATCGGCGAATCCGGCTTCGGAAAGCTCCCGCAGGTGAGCGGCCAATTCGCGCTCGGCTAGGGAGCGGCGCCGGCGCAGACGCGCTTCGAGGCGCGCGGGCGCATGCAGTTTCGCGGTCAGTTTCGCGGCGATATCGCAATCCCGCACCGCGCCCGCCCGGGCGATGGTTTGTTTCAATTTGCGCCGGATTTTGCCCATGCCGCCCGCGCCGTCGAGCACCGCGACCATCTGTCCCAGCCGCCGCGCAGCGACGCGCAGGTCGTGAACCTGGTCGCGGCTCGCGTTTTCGAGTGTACGGCGCACTTCGAGCGCGAGCTGATCGACCAGCTGATCGGTCTTCGCAGACTCCGATCGTGGGCGCGCGGGGGAGGCGGCCATAAAGGATCAACTTCATTCTAGAGCGTTTTTGGAATCACGGATGGTCAAGGATGGGGGCTATAGCGCGCGTCACAGCCCCGCCAGTCATGGCGGGGGCGCGGCTGCTACGACCCGTGCGCGACGGTCCGGAGCGCCGGCTTTTCGGAACCCGCACGCGCCCGCGGCGGCACGGCGAGCGCGATCAGAAGACACAGCGCCAGCGCGCTCAATCCGTCGCCCAGCCACATGACTCCGCTGCGCGTCCATACGATCGAAACGGTGTGGTCGCCGGCGGGAACCTCAAAGCGCAGCAGACCGCTGCGGTCGGCCGGGAACGCGGGAATTTCCTGGCCGTCGACGCGCACGCTCCAGCACGGGAAATAAGCGAGCGACATTTCCGCGGTGGCGGGGGTGGCCGCGTGAATCGCGCCGGACCAGGAAACCGGCGACCGTCCGGTCTGCCGGATCATCGCCGCGCCGGAAACGATCACCGGCAGAGGACGGTAGCCCGGCGTCTGCTGCATCCACACCGGCCGGTATTCTTCGTAGCTGGTGACGGCGATGCCGTGCTGCGCGATCTGCTGCGGCGTCCAGCTCTTCAGGTCGATGTCGCGGTAATGGCCGGCGTGCAGGTGCGAAAAATTCGGCACCAGCAGCAGCACCATGGCCGCGCTGAACCACATGCGCCGCTGCGGCGATTTTTCGAGCACCACGGCCAGCGCCGCGATCAGCGCCGCGCTGCAAGCCGCCACCGGTCCCAGAATACGCCAGGGAAACGCCAGATATTGCAGCAGCGGCACGCGGTCCCAAAGCCATCGCGAGGAGGGCAGCGTCAGACCGCACAGAAGCACCGTTCCCGCGGCGAAGAATCCAGCCCAGGGAAGCCACGCCCGCTTGCGCCAGGCGATGGCCAGCAGCGCGGCCGCCATCACCATCACGTGCCCCACGCCGAGCGAAAAGGACATGCCGTCCTGATCCCCGGGTACGGAAAATCCATAGCCCCAGAAGGTGCTGAACAGCTGGTGCAGATAAACAAAATGGTTGGTGTAGTTCGACTGCCCTTCGAGCACGCGGCGCACCTGCGTCAGATCGTTCATCTCCAGGCCCGGCAGCCACACGAACGCCGCCAGCGCCACCGACAAAACGAATCCCGCCGCGCCGGCCCACAACACCTTCCACGATCCGGACATCCACGCCGCCAACGCGATGAACGCGGCCAGTACCGGAGCGAACACCAGCGCCGCCGCGTTGTGGCTCAAGAAAACGCCGGCGTAGGCCGCGGCTCCGATCAATAAATCGCGAATTTTTTGGTTCTTCGCGTAGGCGCCGAATCCGTACAGCGCGAAGGCGAAAAACGGAAACGCCGCGAATTCGGCCCAGGCGGAACGCACCAGCAGGTCCACCGCGAAATACGGCGAATATAAATACGCCGCCGCGGCCAGGAATCCGCCGGAATCGCCGAAATAAACGCGCCCCAGCAAAAACATTCCCGCGGCCGACGCCAGCACGATCACGATGCAGGCAAGATTCAGCGAGGTGACGAAATCGACGTGCAGCAATTTCCAGAATTCGGCGAGGTAATAAATCATCGGCGGATTGAACAGGAACAGCGGCTGGCCATGGCCGTTGCTCAAATCCGGCGCCCAGCGCGGAATCAGCACGCCGTGCGAAATATCTTCGTGAAATTCCACTTGCCTCGGCAGATATTCGGTGGCGTCGTGCCCTTCGATCAGGCGCGTCGAAAGCAGCGGCAGAACCACGGGCAGCGCCAGGAAGGCCAGCAGCGCGGCATTGCGCGTCCACGTCTGTTGGGCCTGTCGCGGAATGGGCATGGCGCGCAGCCGCGCGGCGATAGCCTGATCGACGGACGCCAGCCAATCGCGGCGCTCGCCCACGATGGCGATCATCACCAAAAAAATCCCGGCGATTCCCAGCCACGCTTTCCACGCTTCGGGCTGATACCGGCACTCGATCGAATGCCGGCCGGCCTTCACCGGAATGCCGACAAATCCCGGCGAAAGCATCACCGTTTGCACCGGCTGGCCGTCGACGAACGCTCTCCAGTTGGGATGCCAGGTCATTTTGAACAGCACGAAACTTTGCCGCAGCGCCTCGATCTGCGCGCGATAGATGCGGCCGTTCCCGGTGTTATCGGAGACGCTGTCGGCCAGCACCGATCCGGGATAAGGAAACGCCGGCGCGGCGGGCAGCGCGGCGTTCGGATCGAGGTGCGGGAAGCTGGGATCGGCGTCGCCGAAGAAATCGAGCAGCAGATGCTGCCGCTGCCGGACCCAGGGGCTTTGGAGCCAGCGGTCGACGATGTCGTAGAAATCGGATTTGTCGGTTTTCACCGAATAAAACACATCGACCACGTCGAAATATCCGTCGCCCGGCGCGGCCATGACGCGAAACGGACCATCCAGATCGACCTGCTTCAAAAAATCCGGCAGCAGAACGTTCACCGGCGCGATCACGGTCTTGATGTTGAACAACTGATACTCGGCCGGGCTTTGATCGTTGAAGCGCGTCATGATCTCCGAGGTCAGCGACATGGAGTGATACATGAACGACAGCGCCGGCTGCCGCGCCACGCTCATGAACGAATAAAACGGCACGTCGCCGATTTTGAAGGTTCCGCCCCATAACAGCGGAATGCCGGAAAAGGCGCGCCCGCCGCGGTCTTTGGCGATTTGAATCGCGCTATGGATGTACGGCTGGTCGCGATGGTAGGCGGCCAGATTGGTTTCGCCCCAGTTTTTGTTGTTCACCAGATACTGCCCGCGCTCCCGCACCATCGGCACGAACAGCACCGCGGTCACCACCGCCGCGAGCGCGACATGCACGCGCGCCAACTCCCGCCAGGCGCAGGCGAGCCCGATGGCCGCGGCCAGGATCAGAAAAATTTGCGCTCCGCCGATCACGCGGTGAAGCTGCATATCCGGCGACACGCCCACCAGCGACAAAACGGGCCCCCAGAAGGGGCGCCCGAAAAACATCAGAATCCACAGCGCGGCGCCCAGCATAACGAAGGTTCGCGCGGGATATTTCAGATGTTTGGTCCAGCGGTCGCGGAAATAAAACGCCACGCCGGCGAGCGCGAGTCCGCTCAAAACCGGCAACCGGCCGTGATCGAGCAGTTCGCCCGAAAACAGCCATTTGAGCGTCTGCGCCGCGCCGAACGAATCCCATTTCCAGGGATTTTCCCAGCGGCTGTGATTGATGATCGGGCTGTCTTTGAGCAGCGGGATCAGCTCGAAGGCGGAAATCGCCAGCGCGGCCGCGCCCACCCACAGAGTCCGGCCGAGGCGCACGGCGCGCGATTCCACGTCCGGCATCAGCGCCAGCAGACAGATGGTCAGCGCGGCGATGTAGCCGTAAATAAAGTGCGCGAGAAAGGTCAGTCCGACCAGCAATCCGGTGACGGCCAGCAAGCGTCCGCGGCGAATCGCGCGATACCCGAAGCCGATCGAGAGCAGCGCGAAATGCGTCGCGATGGCTTGCGTGAACAGGCCGCTGCCGGCCCACAGATAGCTTCCGTATTCGAGTCCGTAAAGTCCGGGTGTCGAAATAAACGGGCAAAGCAGCGCGGCCGCGGCCGCGGTGAGGCGGGAGAGCGATAACAATCGCGCGGTGATAAAAAACGTCAGCGGCAGAAGCGCGACCGACAAAAATCGCACCCACACGAACACCGTCATCAAGGAAACGGATTTGAACAGCGCGAAATAGGTGAGGGCGACGAGCAGGTGGCCGAGCGGCTGATAGGTGCGCGGCACGGGATAGCCCAGCACCCACTCCGGCGACCAGCCGTCGAAAGGATTGCCGCCGCGCTCGATGGTGTCCACCATGTCCGCGACCAGCGGATAGTGCATAACATTGTCATTTAAATCGACGCGGGTGATGGTCAGCTCAGGAGACAGAGCAATGGCGCTGGCGATCAGAATCATCGCCAGGAGAGCATAAACGAGGAGTTTTTCGTGGCCGGGTTTCATGCCCGCAATTTCCATTAGACAGGAAACCCGGCGCGCTTACTACGGCGGCAACGTTACGGTACGTTGTACGGCGTCGCGTTGATTCCCTGATACATCCATATTGCGCCGATCACCACAATCAGGACGCCGGAAATGACGGACAGCCAGGTGACGACCGGGGTGACCGTGTCGAGTTTTTTGAGAATCGCCTGCTGTTCCGCTTCGAGGTGAGCCTCACCCGGATCGAGGAACAACTGGCCTTCGCGTTTCATGGAGACGATGGAGCGATAGATCACCGCCAGAATCAATACGGTGGTGATGACCGCCCAGACAATCAGGAGCGATAGCAACATGTGAGGAGTCATCGTATTCCCTCGCTGAATATCGTGCCCAAAATCGCGGCCGGCGTCAATCCCCGGTGGGTCTGCTTCAGCCCCCGTCCTCACGGACGCGGTTCTCCGAACTGGATCGAGCCGCGCCCGGCCCGGAGAAAACATTTCCCTCTCCGCCACTATTCTCTCTATGGTCTTTCTGGTTACGTTTGTCTGCTATGGATCGCATCTCCCGGGCGACCCGCGCGGCAGCTCCGATCACGTCCGCCGCGGTCATCGCCGCTTCTTTCCGCCGAAGCCGGGCCTTGAGAATTACTGTCGCCGGGCCATGAACGAGCCCGCTTACCTTCTGGAATCGCCGGAGTCGCGCGAAGCCGTACGTACGGCGATCGTGGACGTCTGCGGATTCCGTCGCTGGTTCCTTTACGCCCTGCACGTTCGTACCAACCATGTGCACGGAGTCGTCCGCGCAGACGCGAACCCAAGCCGGGTCCTGAACGATTGGAAGGCGTACGCTACCCGCTCACTACGCTTGAGCGGCAGCGTGGCGCCGGGACGCCGGATCTGGGCAGGGAGCGGAAACATCGCCGTAATAAAATCAAGCGCGGTGCTGGCGTCCGCGATACGCTACGTTCTGGAAAAACAGGGCGAACCAATGGCCACATATTGCGCGGATGAGAGGTTCTAAAGGGGCCCGCGCCCTGACGGGCGCGGCTCGATTTGCGCGGACGCGAGCCGCTTCCGTCAGGAAGCGGGCGATTTGCACGGACGAGAGCCGCTTCCGTCAGGAAGCGGGCGATTTGCGCGGACGAGAGCCGCTTCCGTCAGGAAGCGGGCGATCAGGCCACGCTCGCCAATCCCCGATACTGAAGATCAGGAGGGGAAATGCGGAGCTTTGACAGCCTTACGGAGCCGGAAATTCTGGCGCTGGCGATTTCGCTCGAAGAAGAGGACGAACGGATTTACGCCGATTTCGCCGAAGGCCTGCGCGATAATTTTCCGGCGACCGCGGCCATCATGGACGGCATGCGTGACGAGGAATCCACTCACCGGCGGCGCCTGATCGACTTGTTCCATCAGAAATTCGGAGATCATATTCCGCTGATCCGCCGCCAGGACGTGCGCGGATTCGTGGCGCGGCGGCCGGTGTGGCTGATCCGGCCGCTGGGGCTCGACACGGTGCGCCAACAGGGCGCGGCGATGGAAGCCGAGACGCGGCGGTTTTATGAAAAATCGTCGGCGCGAACCAGCGATCCGGCGATTCGCCAGTTGCTCGACGACCTGGCGCAGGAGGAACGTTCGCACCAGAATCGCGCGGAGGAATTAAGAGAAGACAAACTCAACGCCAACGTGCAGCATGAGGAAGAAGAAGCCAAGCGGCGATTGTTCGTGCTGCAAATCGTGCAGCCGGGACTGGCGGGATTGATGGACGGCTCGGTTTCGACGCTGGCGCCGGTGTTCGCGGCGGCGGTGGCGACGCACAGCCCATGGGATGCGTTTCGCGTGGGGCTGGCGGCGTCGCTGGGCGCGGGGATCAGCATGGGATTCGCCGAAGCGCTGTCGGACGACGGCAGCCTGACGGGCCGAGGCCATCCGTGGGTGCGAGGAATCGTGTGCGGATTGATGACGGCGCTCGGCGGAATCGGCCACACGCTGCCGTTTCTGCTGCCGCAGTTTCAAGTGGCGATGAGCGCGGCGATGGCGGTGGTGGTGGTCGAGTTGGGCGTGATCACCTGGATTCGCAAACGCTATATGGAGACGCCTCCGTTCTCGGCGGCGGTTCAGGTGGGCCTGGGCGGCGCGCTGGTTTTCGTGACGGGATTGTTGATCGGGAGTTCGTAGCCTTTGACGGGGCTCTTTCTTTCGTGCGCCGAACCCCCGCCATTACTGGCGGGGCTGTTCCCCGGCGCTGATTACAGCCCCGCCTGTGAAGGCGGGGGTATTGGGCGAAACACGACGTTTTCGCGCGCAATGATTCCCAGCATGGCGAAAAAAAACGCCGCCAGCGCCGGCCGCTGCTGCATTGGATAATCGACCAGGCAGTGTAAAAAAACGGCGATCATGCCGATGCCCCACAATGAGCGGAGCGCTGGCCGGACGGTCCACGCGGCGATCGCCAGCAGGACCAGGAAAAACGGCACGCCGCCTTCGACCGCCCACTGAATCCAGTCGTTGTGGGCCTGGTTGACGTAATGGCCGTCATCGAAATGGGCGTAGGCGGGATAGGCGTCGGCCCAGGCGCCCAGGCCGAAACCGGCGGCGGGACGGTCGCGAATCATTTCGAGCGAGCTGCGCACCAGCTCCGCGCGAATCGAGTACGGATTCGGTTCCTGCAAGCGCTTCCAGATGGTTTCCCATCCGGCGATGGCGGTGAACAAGGCGACCGCGCCGATGCTGGCCGCGACCACGCGAACCAGCGTGGCCGCGTTCATCAGCCGGCGCGCGTAGGCGGCGATCGGCGTGGCGACGATTTCGGCGAGGCACAGAAACGAACCGGCGCGCGATCCGCCGGCGACGACGGACGCAAACAGCGTCGCGGCTATGGCGAGGTACAAGGCGGAGCGGCGGCGGTCCAGAATCGCGCTGAGCAGCGAAAACGGCAGAACGGCTTCCACGAATGCGGCGTACTGATTGCGATAAACAAAAGGTCCGAGCGTGGGACTGGTGGCGTCCACGTTGAACCACCAGAACACCTTGCCGGCGGGCGAAGTGAGCACCGTGAAAATCGCGGCGATACTCAACAGAAACGCAAAAAAAAGTGTGGCGCGGAGAAATTTCCGCGGACGCGCGATGGCCAGCGCCAGCGAAAACGCGGCGAGGTTGGTGATCCAGTTGAGCACCGCGTCGCCGGTGCGCCAGGCGTAAACCGTCTGGTGCGCGGCGATCTGAAACACGCCCCACAATGCGGCGATCGCCAGCAGAATCGCCACCGGATGAAATCCGATTTTAAAGCGCTGCTTGACGATGGTGAAAATCGCCAGGGCGAACAATGCGATTTGAAATACGCACAGCGCCCATCGGCCCGGCGCCCACATGGTGAGAATGCCGAAGAAAAGAATCGCGGCGAGAATCACGGCGAACGCTCATTGTACCCTGGGGTTTATGTCCACCCCAAGCGGGAAAGTTTCGGTGAGCCTGGCGGAATTTGAGCAGGCCCGCGCTCGTGTCTCGGCGCACGCCTATCACACGCCGCTGCTGACTTCACGGCTGTTGAGCGAGCGCACCGGCTTTGAGATCCGGCTGAAAGCCGAAATCTTCCAGCGCGGCGGATCCTACAAAATTCGCGGGCCGCTCAACAAAATTCCGCAGCTGACGGGGGAAGAAAAACGCGCCGGAGTGATTTGTTCGTCGGCGGGAAATCATGCGCAGGGCGTGGCGATTGCGGCGGCGGTGCACGGCGTCCGCGCGGTGGTGGTGATGGCGGAAAACGCGACGCCGTCGAAAATCGAGGCGACCAAAAGCTACGGCGCCGAAGTGGTGCTGCACGGCTCGATTTGGGATGAAGCCAACGCCAGGATGCTGGAGGTGGCGCGCGAACAGGGCATGACGGTGATCCATCCGTTCGACGATTTGCAGTTGATCGCCGGACAGGGAACGCTGGGGCTGGAAATTTACGGCGATTTTCCCGAGGTCGACGTCGCCGTGGTTCCGATCGGCGGCGGAGGATTGATTTCCGGCGTGTCGATGGCGCTGAAGGCGCGCAATCCGCGGATTCGCGTGATCGGCGTGGAATCGTCGGATGGTCCGGCGATGAAGAAGAGCGTGGAGGCCGGACACGTGGTGACGCTCGAATCGATCGGCACCATTATCGACGGGCTGCGGGTGAAGCGGGTGGGCGAAAACACCTTTCGCGTGGTGCGCGATTACGTGGATGAGATTGTCGCGCTGCCGGACGCGGAGATTTTTGAAGCGATGATCTGGATCATGGCGCACTGCAAGCTGGTGGTGGAGGGTGCGGCCGCGGCGCCGGTGGCGGCGCTGCTCCACGGATTGATCCAGGCGCCGGCGGGATCGAAGGTGGCGTGCGTGTTGAGCGGCGGCAATGTCAATCTGGAGCAGTTGCGCGGATTGAAGTGGAATTAGGGTGCTCGAAACGGGGGCAGACCGCTCTGTCCACGGCCATGGCCGCACGCGAAAAAGATAAACGCCGCGGATTGTGCGATGCTCGGAACATGTTTCCCTTGCCGCCGGCGCGTTTCGCGGCGCTGCTGTTGATGGCGGTTTCGTGCACGGCCACGGATCTGGAGCGCCGCATTGACCTGGCGGCGGGCGCAAGCACGCTGCGCGGCTTCGCCGGCATTGACGTGGTGGAGCTGGCGACCGGCAAAACGATTTACCGGCTGAACGAGAACCGTCTGTTCCTTCCGGCGTCGAACATGAAGCTGTTCACCAGCGCGCTGGCGTTGCTGCGGCTGGGTCCGGAGCGGCGATTTACGACGCAGGTGGTGCTCGATTCGGCGGGAAATCTGGTGCTGGTGGGCAGCGGCGATCCGTCGCTTTCCGGGCGCGTGTTTCCGTATCAGAAAGACGCGGCGATGGGCGCGGGATTGAAGCCGATCGAGGATCTCGCCGGTCAGGTGGTGAAGGCGGGAGTGACGCGGATCGCGGGCGACGTGGCCGGCGACGACCGGTTGTATCCCTGGGCGCCGTATGCGCCGAGCTGGACCCAGGACGACGCGCTGCGCGATTATGGCGCGCCGCCGAGCGCCCTGACGGTGAATGAAAACGTGATCGCGATTACGGTAAATCCGGGCGACCACGCGGGCGATGCGGCGACGCTGTCGGTGGACCCGCCGCTCGAATATTACACCATCGATCAGCGTGTCGAGACAGTGGGGCGCGGGGCGGAAGGGAAGATTCGCATTTCGCGGCAGGCGGGGTCGCGGCAGGTTTTGATCTGGGGCAGTATTGCGGCGGGGCACGCGCCGGTGGTGGAGACCATCGCGATGGACGATCCCGCGTTGTACGCGGCTTGCGCCTTGTACGACGCGCTGACGCGGCGCGGCGTGGTGATTGAGGGACAGCCGGTGGCGTGGCATCGAGGTGTGGCCGACGATTACGTTGCGCCGGAGGGTCGCGTGGTGGCGTCGCGGACTTCGCCGCCGCTGGTGGAGTTGTTGCAGGTGATGGATAAGGTCAGCCAGAATCTTTTCGCCGAGCTGATGCTGCGCGAGACCGGCCGCGCGATGGAGCACATGGGAACGCGCGAGGCGGGACTCAAGGAAATGGACGCGATGCTCACCGAAATCGGCGGGCAAAAAGACGAGTGGCGGATGGATGACGGCAGCGGATTATCGCGCAATTCGCTGGTGACGCCGCGGCTGGTGACGCGACTGCTCGCCTACATGAATCAGAGCCGGTATCGCGACCCGTGGTTCTCGCTGCTGCCGGCGGGCGGCGAAGACGGGACGCTGGAGCATCGCCTGTGCTGCGTTGCGGAGGGCCGTGGGATTCACGCCAAGACGGGATCGCTGAGCCGGGCGCTGGCGCTCTCCGGCTACGCCGACAGCAAGACGCGCGGACGGCTGGCGTTTTCGATCCTGGTGAATGATTTTTCCGCTCCGCCTTCCGCAGTGCGGGCGTGGATTGATAAAATAGCGGTAGCGCTGCTGGAGTGATTCGATTATGCCAATTTTTGAATATCTGTGTGACGATTGCGGGACCAAGTTCGAGAAACTGGTGCGCAACGGGGATCGGGTTTTGTGTCCGTCGTGCGGCGAGACGCATCTGACGCCGCAGTTTTCGACCTTCGCGGCACACGCGAACGGGAAAGCTTCCGAGGCGATGCCGTCGTGTCCGGGTGGGATGTGCCGGACGCCGGATCTGTGCGGGCGGAATTAAAGACACTGCGGCTGTCGTCGAGTTGCGGCGGCCGGGGCTTCTGGACTTTTCGCCAGGCGTGTCGATTGTTTAAAACAATCTTTCCGGCCGCCGTGATTCAAGAGGCTATCTAACGCGAGGATCTCAGTTTCCGCTGGCTGGCAGGCTTCTATTTTCTCCGTTTTCGAAACACCTCTCTCTGATTCCCTGCATGATCGCCTTGCGTACGACCACCGGGAGATTATCGAATCGATCCGACGTCGAGGGGCTGCTGAAGAAACGGGCGAAGACGGGCGGCCTGCGAAGCCGCCGCAGGCTGAGAGCCTGCCCCACCCGGTTTTTTCAGCAACCCCTCCATCTCGCGTCGATGCCATGCGTATAGCTGACACCGCAAACCGTTAACGGGTTCCGCGAGTTCAGTATCACTCCAATGCAACTACTTTCTGGCCAGTTCTGATGGGAGGGTAACCGGGAGTGGCGGAATTGCGAATTGAGGCGATTCGGGATCTGATTGCAGGGGCCGGGGATCTGGGTCCAGGGATCAGGTGATCTGATAGCCGGTTTCGGGGATTTCGCCGCGCCAGATTTCGGAGCGGTGACCGAAGGTTCGCGCGACGAGGTCGCAGACCGGATCGCAGCCGCGTTCGTAAAAGACCAGCACGGATGGACCGGCTCCGCTTAACGTGCAGCCAAGCAGGCCGGGAGCCCGCAATTGCGTGATCTGTTCGAGGCCGGGAACCAGGCGAAAACGATAGGGCTGGTGCATTCGATCCTCGAGCGCGTCGGGAAAAGCGCTGCGGTTGCCGGTGGCGAGCGCGGCCGTCAAAAGCGCGGCGCGCTGCACGTTGAAGATGGCGTCCTGGCGCGAATAGGTTTCCGGAAGAACGCCGCGCGATTGGCGGGTGGGCAGACGAAAATCGGGAATGATGACGGCGACGCGAAAATTTTCGTGCAGGGCGATGGGCACGGCGCGGGCGCGGCCGGAGGAATCGACCATGCTGGCGATGAGTCCGCCGAGAGCGCAGGCGGCGACGTTATCGGGATGGCCCTCGAGGCGCGCGGTTTGTTCGAGAACGCGGGCGCGGTCCCAATGGCAATCGCCGAGCTCGGACGCGAGCACTACGCCGGCGGTGACGGCAGCGGCGCTGGAGCCGAGTCCTTTGCCCAGCGGGATTTCGTTGGAAATTTCCAGCTCGATGGCGCCGCGCGTGCCGCACTGGACGGCGGTTTGCCAGATGAGATTGTCTTCGCCTGAGGAGATTTCTGCGGCGTCGCGTCCGGTGACGCGGATTTCGAGCGCTTCGGATTCGCGGAAGCGGCATTCGAGAAACATTCCGATGGCGAGCGCGAGTCCGTCGAAGCCGGGGCCGAGGTTGGCGCTGGAGGCGGAGACGCGGACCGTTTTCCAGTTACTCATGAAGGGTCACTTTGCGCCCTTCGCGGCACGACTGATAAATGGCTTCGACCAGTTCGAGAGCGCGATAGCCTTCCTCGCCCGAAACGACGGGCGGGCGGCGTTCGCGAATGGCGGCGCCGAAATCGAGAAACTGGCGCTCGAATGGAAGGAGCGAGATGGCCATGGGATTGGACGCACCGGAGGCGGCGTTGCCTTCAATGGGCGCATCGGTGTCGCCTTCGACGTCCCAGGCGGTGAGTTTATCGCCGGTGATGATGGCGGATCCTTTGTCCCCGTGAATTTCGACGCGTTCGGGATAGCCGGGGCGAATCGCGGTTGCGGCTTGAATGACTCCAATCGCGCCGGATTCGTAGCGCAGCGCGGCGCTGACCAGATCCTCCGATTCGATGCGATGCGCGGCGCCCAGCTGCCATTCGGCGGAGACGTGACGCACCGGGCCGCACAGCCACAGCAGCAGGTCGATCTGATGAATGGCCTGATTGATCAGCGCGCCGCCGCCTTCCACTTCCCAGGTTCCTTTCACCGGGCGCGAATAGTATTCATCGGAGCGCCACCATTTGACGTAGGCGTCGGCCTGGAGAATTTTTCCGAGGCGGCCGGCTTCGATGGCGGGTTTGAGAAACAGGCTGGAGTTGTCGAAACGATGCTGGCTGACGACGCCGAGCGTAATTCCGGCGGCTTCTGCGATATCGATCATCCGGCGCGCGGCGGCGAGATCGACGGCCATCGGCTTCTGGACCTGGACGTGATTTTTCGAGGCGGCGCAGAGCTCGACCGGCGCGAGGCGGAAATTGGGGAAGGTGCAGACGTCGACGAAATCGACGTCGCCGCTGGTGCAGACGTTCTGCCAGCGCTCGACGAAGCGGCAGCCCCAGCGATCGGCGAAGGCCCGGCCGCGGGCGGGGTTCAGTCCGCTGCACTGGGTGAGCTGGTAACCGATGTTGCGGTATGCCTGGGCGTGCTTGTCAGCGATGGCGCCGGTGCCGATGATGCCGACCCGCATAACGGTCTATTGTGCCACGTTGGAGCCGGGCGGCGTATGGTTCGACACAACCGCTCAGTAATTGGGGACCCCGCTGGCGACGCCCGTGGCGGCGTCGATGGCCGCGACAATTTTATTGCCGATTTCATGAGCATCGTGTTCTTCCGGCTGATCGCGGTACATGTCGTACTTGCCCTCGTCACTCTGGGTCCAGGCGTTGAGTCCGGACAAGGTTCCCTTGTAGGTGGCCCTCATCCACTCCTCGACCTCTTTTTTAATCGTTTTGCGGCGGAACCAGTCGGGCTTGGCGCCCCCGATGTAACCGGCGAATTGCCCTCTGTTGTTGTAAGCGTGCTGGGCGACGTTCAGGGGAATACTAAGCCACTGGCTGACGAGCTGCGCGGTCAGCGTAAGCTGACCACCCGTGGACACCGTATTGAAGCGCGCCACGAGTGCGCCGACACCGCCGCCGCCCCCTCCGCCGCCCACGGCGCCGACGCCACCGGCGAGGGCGTTGAGCTCTTGCGCGACTTCGCTTTCCGACTTGTCGGGATACTGGAGGGATCCGGCCAGCAGGCCTTGGGCGACGCGATAGAATTGCTCGGCATGGCGGAGCTCGTGGTACATGGTTCGGCAGAATTTAACGAATTCGGCGTAGGCCAAGGCTGAATTGGCGGTCAAAGTTCTACGCAGGCGAAGCCGCCAGGGGGTCCAGCTAAAGGACCCGTTCGAGGTGCCGCTGTCCTCAAAGACGACGGCCGGCTTGGGCATGAGGCCGGCGGCCACATTGGTGATGATGGTTTGATCGATGCGGTTCCGGCGTTTCGATCGCCGATCGCCGCCCGGCCAGGCGAGCGGGGGATTGGCCCAATTTGTCCACAGAGTGCTGCAAGCGTTGGCGAAGGCGGTCATGGATGCGTTGTCTTGTAAGCTCATCAGGGTGCTCTCCAGTAGAGGATGTAATCGATGCGAACCAAAGAAAACGGCTACATTATCCCACGCGCCACGCGCGCGATGCGAGGCCAGACCGGCCAGAGCCCGCGGGAGGCGTGGCGTTAGAATAAGGGCATGAATGCGACGATGGCGGACGCCGGCGGTCGTGCACTGGTAATGCCCGCGTGGAAGAGCGCGCTGAGCCTGATTGGCGCGGTGTTGACGGCGCTGCTGTTTCTTTCGGCGGGACTGTGGAAGATGAGCGATCCGTTCGGATGGTCGCGCATGCTGGAGCAGCTGCTGATGCCGTATCAGTTCAGCCTGCCGTCGACGCTGCTGCTGGCGGTGGGCGAAACGGCGGCGGGCGTGCTGGTGCTGATCCCGCGAATGCGGCGCTGGGGCGCGCTGCTGGCGGGGGTGCTGCTGGCCGTGTTCATGGGTTATATCGGGATGCATTATTCGGCGCTGATCGGGCGGGATTGCAGTTGCTTTCCGTGGGTGAAGCGTGCGGTCGGCCCGATGTTTTTTGTGGAAGACGCGGGGATGCTGGCGGCGGCGGTTGTGGCCGGGGTGTTCGCGCGGCCGGCGGGATCGCTGAAGACGGCGGCGCTGATTGCGGCGGCGATCGCGTTGTGCGCGGGGGCGAGTTACGGGTACGCGGTTTCGCGGCAGACGGGCACCAAGGCTCCGGCGACGATTACGGTGGACGGGCAGCCGTATTCTCTGGAACATGGACGCATCTTTTTGTTTTTCTATGATCCCAATTGCAGCCATTGCGACGCGGCGGCGCGGTTGATGGCGAAGCTGCACTGGGCGAGCGACGTGAGAATCGTCGGGATTCCGACCAGCATGCCGCGCTTTGCGGCGTCGTTCATTCACGATACGGGATTGAAGATGCAGACGTCGCTCGATCTGGATGAGCTGAAGAAAATTTTCCCGTTCGGCGATCCGCCGTATGGGGTGGCGCTGGTGGATGGACGGGAGACTGGTCCGGTGTCGCATTTCGATGAGGGGACGGGGCCGGAGCCGGGGAATACGCTGCGGAAGCTGGGGTTTGTCGAGTAGCCGCGCGCGAACTTCACCGGGAGCTCGCGGACCGCGGAATACGAGCCTTGTCGACCAGCGGGGCCGAGGGCCCCGCGCAGGCCACGGGCCTGCCCCACAATGCTGTCCTGGACGGGTTCGTTATCGTTTTTTCGGATTTTTGCCGGGCAGATTTTCGGGGTTGTCGTGGACTTTCGCGCGGAAGCCGGAGTTTAGGCCGGCGGCGAGAGAGACGGTGGAATCGCCGTATTTGTCGCGGATGCGATCGACGGCTTTTAGGGTTTTGCGCCAGCGCTCGGTTTTTTCTTCGGCGAGAAGACTGGTCTGGCCTTCGCCGGATTCAAGCTGCTGCGCGTAGACGCCGAGCAGACGGATCTTTTTCCCGGTCCAGGCCTGGTGAAAAAGATCGCGCGCGGCGGCGGCTAATTCGGTGTCGATCTGGGTAGCGTGATCGAGCGTGCGGGAACGGGTGAACGTCGAAAAATCGGAGTAGCGCAGCTTGATCTGGACCGTGCGCGCGAAGAAATGATGATCGCGCAGGCGGCGCGCGACCATTTCGGAAAGACGGACCAGCATGGCGTCGATGATCGCTGGATCGGCGGTGTCGATGGAAAAGGTGTTTTCGTGGCTGATCGACTTGGTGCTGGTTTCACCGACGTCGTGATCAAACCAGCCGCCGGCGTCTTCGCCGCGTGATTTTCCGGCCAAGGCGAGGCCCCATTTGCCGAAACGTTCTTTTAAGAATTCGTCGTCGAGCGCGGCTAAATCGCCGACTTTGCGGATGCCGCAGGCGTGCAGATTTTTTTCGGTCACTTTTCCGACGCCGGGGATTTTTCGCACTTCGAGCGGCGCCAGAAATTGCGCTTCTTCGCCGGGGACGATCCACAGAATGCCGTTCGGTTTGGCTTGATCGGAGGCGATTTTCGCGACCAGGCGCGAAGTGGCCGCGCCGATGGAGCAGTTGAGATCCGTGGCGCGCTTGACGGCGTGGTGCAGGCTTGACGCCGCGGCCAGCGGTGGGCCGAGCAGGCGTTCGGAACCGGTGAGATCGAGATAGGCTTCGTCGATGGAGGCCATTTCGACGCGCGGCGAAAATTTTTCGAGCACTTCGAAAACGCGCCCGGAGTATTCGAGGTAACGGTCGCGATGGCCGTCGACGAAAATCGCCTGAGGGCAGAGTTTATAGGCGGTGCGCAGGGGCATGGCGGAATGGACGCCGAATTTTCTGGCGGCGTAGGACGCGGCGGAGACCACTCCGCGGTCCTGCGCGCGCCCGCCGACGACCACCGGCTTGCCTTTGAGGGAGGGATCGAACAGCTCTTCGACGGAGACGAAGAAGGCGTCCATATCCAGGTGGAAAAAGGTGCGCACGGGTTTTTCGGAAATACGGCCCGCGCCCTTACGGGCGCGGCTCTAGACTAATGGTATGAGAATCGCGATCGTTGCGGTGGTGTTTATTGGCGCTGGGGTTGCGGTGTGGGCCTGGAGCCGGGCGGGCGCGACGGCGCATCCGCGGGTGGGCGAAATGGCTCCGGATTTTACGGCTCCGTCGCAGGATGGTTCGCTGGTGTCGTTGCAGGATTTTCGCGGGCGCTGGGTGGTGCTGTATTTTTATCCGAAGGACGAGACGCCGGGGTGCACCATCGAGGCGCACAATTTCCAGCGCGACCTGGCGAAGTACGAACAGGCCAACGCGGTGATTGTCGGGGTGAGCGTCGATTCGGCGGGCAGCCATCGGGAGTTTTGCGCGAAACAGGGGCTGAAGTTTAAATTAATCGCGGATACGGAAGGGAAGGTTTCGCGCGAGTACGGGTCGCTGATGAACCTGGTGGTGACGAAAATGGCGTCGCGGAATACGTTTTTGATCGATCCCGAGGGGAAGATTGCGAAGGAATGGATCGGAGTGAGTCCGGCGGGGCATAGCCCACAGGTGCTGGCGGCGCTGGCGGAACTGGCGAAGTAACCATTTCAACGTTTCGCGGTAATTTACGTCAGGATTTTTATGATGCTGCGCGTGGTGGTTCGCGGGCTGGCGCGAACGCCGGCTTTTACGGTGATCGCGATCTGTTCGCTGGCGCTGGGAATTGGCGCGAATACGGCGATTTTTTCGCTGCTCGATCAGCTTTTGCTGCGGATGCTGCCGGTGGAGAATCCGCGGGAGCTGGTTTTTCTTTATAGCCCCGGAGTCGAGGGGCAAGGGCATTATTCGGCGGACGAATCGGGCGGACCTTCGTTCAGCTATCCGATGTTTCGCGATCTGCAAAAATTGCAGACGCCGTTCACCGGAATTGGCGCGAGGAGCCAGTCTTCCGTCAGCCTTTCTTATAAGAACAACGCGATCCCTGCGTATGCCGACACGGTTTCCGGCAATTATTTCGAGCTGCTGGGCGTGCGTGCGGCGCTGGGGCGCGTGTTCCGCGAAGACGACGACCGGGTTCCGGGCGGGCGCGCGGTTGCCGTGCTCAGCTACGCGGCGTGGGTTTCGCAATTCGGCGGCGAGGCGTCGGTGTTGAATCAGAAAGTGCTGGTGAATGGTTATCCGTTCACGGTGGTCGGCGTGGCGCAGAAAGGATTCGTGAGCGAAAAACCCGGCGACGCGCCGGATGTTTTCGTCCCGATCACCATGCGGAAGCAGATCACGCCGGATTGGGACGGGTTCGACAATCGCAAGGATTATTGGGTGACGATGTTCGCGCGGCTCAAGCCGGGCGTGACGAAGGAACAGGCGCAGGCCGCGATCAACGTCGTCTATCACGGCGAAATCGAGCAGGACGCGCAGCTTCTTTCGCGTCCCAGCGCAACGATGCTGGCGCAATTTCGCGCGAAGAAGATGATCCTGAAAGCGGGCCAATACGGGCGCGGCGGCCTGCACAACGATTCTCGCGAACCGGCGCTGCTGCTGATGGGCATGACCGCGCTGGTGCTGCTGATCTGCTGCGCCAACGTCGCCAATCTGCAATTGGCGCGGGCCGCGGCGCGCAGCCGGGAGATTGCGGTGCGGCTGGCGATCGGCGCGTCGCGCGGGCAACTGGTGCGGCAGCTTCTTTCGGAATCGTGTCTCGTGGCGATGGCCGGCGGAGTGCTGGGATTGGCCGCGGCGTGGGCGGCGATGCGCGGAATGGTGGCGACGGTGCCGGAGCGCACCGCTTACGCCAACGTTCTTTCGCCGAACCTGGACTGGCGCGCGCTGGTGTTTTGCCTTGCGGTCTCGATTCTCACGGGATTTTTTTTCGGGTTGTTTCCGGCGTTGAAGACCACGCGGCCGGACGTGAACAGCGCGCTGAAGGATCAGTCCGGGCAGAGCACTTCTTCGGGATCGTCGAACGCGTTTCGCAAAATGCTGGTAAGCGCGCAGGTGGCGATTTCACTGCTGCTGCTGATTTCCGCGGGACTGTTTGCGCGAACGCTGATGAATCTGCGGAATATTAATCTTGGGCTGCGCGCGGATCATCTGTTAACGTTCTCGGTGGATCCGACGCTCAACCGCTATACGGATCAGGCGGCGTATCAGTTTTACGATCAGCTTACGGAACGGCTGGCGGCGATTCCCGGCGTCACGCTGGTTTCGGCGGGTCGAAAAAAAATGCTGGCTGACGACGATTCGTCGTCGAACATCACGGTGCCTGGCTATATTCCTCCCACGGACGACGCGTCGGATTCGTATCACGACGAAATCGGCGCGGGCTATTTCCGCACGTTGGGGATTCCGCTGATTGCGGGACGCGAATTTACCGTCGCCGATAACGCGGCGCCCAAAGTGGCGATTGTGAACGAAGAATTCGTGCGGCATTTTCTGGCGGGTGAGAACGCGCTCGGTCATCATTTCGGCATCGGCGGGAGTGTGCCGGCCGATATTGAAATTGTCGGGGTGGTGAAGGACGCCAAGTACAACTCGCCTCAGGACGCGCCGCGGCCGGTGTTTT
>DATJNW010000135.1:0-33132 GCA_035507655.1 Bryobacteraceae bacterium
CGCGGGTCCCGCGTTCCGAATGGGTGATGACCGGATCGAGGCTTTATCCGCGGCGGTAATGCACGCCGCGGCGCGCGTGTCATCCTCTATTGGATTCAGTGGGCGCAAGAAAGTTCATGATTGAGTGCTCTTGACGGGCACTCGACGCCTCCGGGACGTACAAATGGCTGTTAGCACACTGAGGGGACGCTCAGACGAACTGGAAAAGCTGGCCGCTGAGATTGGATGGTACGAAGACCAGGCCAGGAAAACGGTTATGCTGGCGTTGCAATACAAGGTCGAGATTGGCCGCCGGTTGGCGCGAGCCAAAGCTCTGCTGCCTCATGGTCAGTTCCTATCGTGGTCCCGGCACCGATTCGGATGGAGCGCACGACACGTTCAAAGGCACCTTCTGCTGGCCGAGAATGCGACACGCGTGTCGCAATTACCACCCGGGGCTAGTCTGCGGATGGCCCTCGCCGCGATCCGGGAAAATCGAACAGATGTAGCGAACTGTAGGGAACCCGCCTTAAAGGAGGAAGTGCCGCAACGTATTCACATTGTGGGAGACCTTCAGGAGGGAACGATCGACCGCGATCTTCTGTTGAGCGGAGTGGAGCGGCTGGCGGAGGATCTTGGCGCGCGGAAGATACGGTGGCGGATTAGATGATTGTCTGGTGTATTGGTCAGTCCAAGTGCCGCAAGTTTCGGTGTTCTCTGCCTTTCGGCCTTTGACATCACTGGTGGATTGTGGTATCAAAAGAACGGCTTGAGATAAGTACCTACAGCCGGACGCAACTGATTTGAATGGTTGAGGATGGGAGGAACGGAATTGAATCGTAAAGCCTTCGGCTATTTTGGAACGTTCGCAGCGATACTGTGCATCGCTTGGGTCCAGGCGGTATCCGGGCAGGAGCGAGCCAAGGCGGCGGGCAGCGCCGATGCGGAGGCGCAGAATTTCCAGAAAATCGTTCTTCCCGTTCTCTCCAAAAACTGCTTCACCTGCCATAGCCAGAAACTAGAGACCGCGGGCCTGAACCTTCAGGCGTTTGGCGTCGGCTCCGTCGCGGTTCAGCACAAAGAAGTCTGGGCGAAGGTTCTGCAAAAGCTGAGTAGCGGCCAGATGCCGCCTCGGGGACTGCCGGCACCCAGCAAAAGCGAAGTCGCCGCGGTGACCAATTGGATCAATCACCTTCTGAGCCAGACAACCGCGTCGCCGGCGGGCGCGAGTGACCCCGGCCGGGTAACAGCACGGCGGCTGAACCGGGCCGAATACAACAGCACGGTTCACGATTTACTTGGCGTGTATGCGACGCCCGCCGATGAATTTCCGGTGGATGACTCGGGATACGGTTTCGACAACAACGGCGATGTGCTGAGCATCTCGCCCTTGCTCATGGAGAAATATCTGAAGGCGGCCCGCGAGCTTTCGCACCTCGCGGTCTACGGCCCCACGATTCCGGCCGAGCCGACCGTGCTTGCCGTTTTGATGCCGAAGAAAGGTCCGGATGATACGGCGAACAGTTCGATCGGCATCATCCTACCTTATTCCATGAGGGGATCGCTTTACGGCCACTTCGTTTTCCCCGTGGACGGCGTTTATGAGATCCGCACCCGGGTCCGAAACTACCGAGACAAGAACGGAATCAAGTATGATGCTCCGGAGGATGAGTTCGTGCCTTCGTTTGAAGCCGCGATGCGTTCTAAACATGAGGACACCGAGGGGGCGTCGGGCGGCGGCGGGGCGCGTCCTGCCGTTGCAGGCAGAGGCAGGGGCCGGGGGCCTCGTAAACCTCTGACCGACGAAGAGCGAAAGGCTCGTGATGAGCAAAACCGGCTGGCGTTCCCGCCGATTGAGATGGTGGTCACGCTGGACGGGAAAAAGATCGGAGAGGACTCGGTCGAGGGTAACACGAATTACATGTACGACCGGGGAGACGTGATCGTACGCGTGCCCGTGACCGCAGGCGACCATTACCTTCGGGCGTCGTATCCGTCTCTTGCCGATCTGGACGATCCACGGCGCAACATCAATCCGGACGGGCGGCGGCGCGATTACCTGGAACGGGCGCAAATCGTCGGTCCGTTCGATCCCAGCACCGCGCCTCCGGAAAGCTACCGGAAGATTTTCGTATGCCAGGAACAGACCCCGGCATGCGCTCGGAAGATTGTGGAGAACCTAGGCACCCGAGCCTACCGGCGTCCGATGACGAAGGCGGAGATCGATCAACTGGCGGGCCTGGTGGCGATGGTGCAAAACCAGGGCGATTCGTTTAAAGAAGGGGTGCGGGTGGCGGTGGAGGCGATTTTGGTCTCTCCGAAGTTCCTGTTCCGCATCGAGACCGATCCGAAACCGGTGAATGGAGCCGTGGCGGCGGCGCATCCCCTTAATGATTTCGAACTGGCCTCGCGGCTTTCTTATTTCCTGTGGAGCACCATGCCAGACGACGAACTGTTCCGTCTGGCGCGGCAGGGGTCCCTGCATCAACCGGTTGTTCTTCAGGCCCAAATCAAGCGAATGCTGGCGGACCCGAAGGCCGAGGCGCTGGTGGACGATTTCGGGGGAGAATGGCTGGGGATTCGCAACCTCGACCGGAAGTCGCCCGATCCGGACCGCTTCCCCACCACCGATGACGAGCTGCTCGACTACATGCACACGGAAACGAACCTGTTCGTAGCCGCCATGTTCCGGGAAGATCACAGCATTCTGGATTTCATCGACGCTCCGTTCACCTATCTCAACGGACCCTTGGCGAATCATTATGGAATCCCCGGCATCAAAGGGGAGGCGTTCCAGCGCGTCGATCTCAAGGGTACGAATCGCGGCGGGGTGTTGACGCAAGGCTCGGTTCTCATAGTCTCGTCGTACCCGACGCGGACATCGGTGGTGACCCGTGGCAGGTGGGTGCTGGACAATTTTCTAGGAAGCGCGCCGCCTCCGCCCCCGCCCGGTGTGCCGGCGCTGGTGGAGGGAGACATCGGGACTACCGCGTCGCTGCGCCAGAAAATGGAGCAGCATCGCGCCAATCCGGCCTGCGCTGTGTGCCATCTGCAAATGGATCCGATCGGGTTCGGGCTGGAGAATTACGATGCCTCGGGCGCCTGGCGCACGCATGATGGAAAGTTTCCGATCGATGCTTCGGGGACTCTGCCGGATGGGGAATCTTTTAGCGGAGCGCTGGGCCTGGAGCACGTGCTGCGGGCGAAGTCGCAGAAATTCGCGCAGCATTTCACCGAGGAATTGATGACCTACGCGTTGGGGCGCGGGCTGGAGCAGTACGATCAACCGATGGTGGATCGCATCGTGGCGGACGACGCGGCGCACGATTACCGTTTCTCCAGGCTCGTGAGCGATATTGTCAACAGCAGAGCTTTCCGCATGAGGGGCGCTGATCCAGCCGCGAAATCCACTACAGAAGAAGGAGAGAGATGATTCATTTAAGCAGGAATCTGGGCCGGCGGACGTTGCTGAAGGGCGTTGGGACCGCTATTGCTTTGCCCTTTCTCGATGCTATGGTTCCAGCCTTCTCCCGTGCATCTACGACCAAGATCCCGTGCCGCATGGCGTTCGTGTACGTGCCGAACGGCATCATCATGGATGCCTGGACACCGCAGACGGAAGGGCAGATTGCGCCGCTGCCGGTGGAACTGCCGCGCATCGCCGCGCCGCTGGCCGCATATCGCGACCAGGTGATGATGCTGACCGGGCTCGACTGCAACAACGGAAACGCACTGGGCGACGGCCCCGGCGACCATGGACGTGCTGGCGCGGCCTATCTCACGGCGACTCATCCCAGGAAGACGGCGGGCCGGGATATTCACACTGGTGTTTCGATCGATCAGATCGCTGCGCAGCACATCGGCAACGAGACGAAGTTTGCCTCGCTCGAGTTGGGCTGCGAAGACGGCGTACAGGGGGGCAACTGCGACAACGGATACAGTTGCGCCTACACCAACAGCATTTCTTGGCGCTCATCATCGTCTCCAATGCCGCCGGAAGTGCGGCCGCGCGCCGTTTTCGAGCGCCTGTTCGGCAGCGACGATTTCGGCCAGGATCCGGTGGAACGCGCCCGGCAGATCCGCTATCAGAACAGCATTCTGGACTTGGTGATGGGTGACGCGCAGCAACTGAAGGGGACGCTTGGCGCCGGTGACCGTTCCAAATTGGACGAATATCTCTTCGCCGTGCGTGACATCGAGCAGCGCATCCAGAGAGTCGAGAAGCAGAACGCGCATTCCCCGCTGCCCACCATGGCTGAGCCTTCCTCGAGCGTTCCGGACAACATGGCGGAGCATTCCAAGCTCCTGTTTGACCTGATGACCGTTGCTTTTCAGAGCAACATGACGCGCGTGATCACCATGCTGATGGCTACCGAGCAAAGCACGCGCCCGTATCGCGAGATCGGGGTTCCGGAAGGCCATCACGGCTTGACACATCACCAGGGAGACAAGGAAAAGATCGAGAAAGTGACCCAGATTAACTGTTTCCACCTGAAGCAGTTCACCTATCTCCTGGAGAAGCTCAAGTCGACCAGGGATGGAGATGGCTCGTTGCTGGACCATTCGATGATTATTTACGGCAGCGGGTTAAGCGACGGCAATCGTCACCTCCACGGAAATCTCCCCACGGTCTTGGCGGGCGGCGGCTGCGGCACGCTGAAACCGGGCCGGCACGTCAAGTATGCCGCGCAGACGCCGATGGCCAACCTGTTTGTGGCGATGCTCGACCGCATGGGGGTGCCGACCGAAAAGATGGGCGACAGCAACGGCGAACTCGGCTATCTTACAGACCTTGGATAGTGATCTTTCCCCACGAAACTGAAGACGTTTTGGGGCGGGTCTTACCTCGTCGGCTTCAGTCGTGAGCCGCCCGTATAGACGCCGATCCAATGATTCGTGAAACGCAGGGACGCCTGCGGAGAAACCAGCGGCATGTGACAATCAATGCAGTTCGAAGCTTTCCCCGCTTCACAAACCGGCTTGGGCCGCACGGCTGTCGTGGAGTGGCACGCAATACAGCGGCTGTTATAGAAAGCCGCCGGTTTGCTTTTCGCTGACTCGTGCGGATTGTGACAAGTCAGGCAGGTAAGCGCACCGCCGCTCTTTCGAAAACAGGCGCTTTGGTTGAGATAGAGCGGCTGGTGGCGAATGTTCCAGGAAAAATTCCAATCGACCTTCTCGCCGGACGTAGCGGGCGGACGATGGCAGCGGCCGCAGAATTCATTCAGTTGCTGCGCCGAAAGATGTCCCAGATTTCGAATGTTCTTGCGGGTGGGACTTTTCGAATGAGCCGCGCCCGGCCCATGGCAGGTCTCGCAGCGGACGCCGAGTTCGGTGGTGTCCGCTTGGCCGGAGGAATCAAATGACACTGGACCGGTGGAGTGGCATTCGAAGCAGCCGGCGATGCCGGATTGCGGATCCGAGATGCTGTAAACTCGCCCGGCCGCCTCGGGCAGAGATACCGGCCGGATTTCCAATTGGCCCGGCGTCGCCCCCCAGGCGCGCAGAGCCGGATAAAAGGTCGAGTAATGCTCGACATACCAATCTTTATTGATTTTGGTGACAAACGTCACCGCTTGTTTTCCGGCGCCGAAGGCCCATTCGAGCGGCAGGTCCATGATGTTGATTCCGTCGGAGATTCGAACGCGGAAAGAGCCGCCGTCGCGCGAGAATTCAAAGCGGTAGGCAGGTGGCCGGGTCAGCCGGACCCCGAGCGGAAACGAGGCGGCCAGAGGATGATCTGCCGCGCGCGAAAGAGCGTGAGCATGAGCACCGGGGGATTGGCGGGCGAATTCGGTGGGATGGCAACTGCCGCACGTTTTCGCCCCGACGAATCCTGCGGCGCCCTGAAGAAGTTCAAGCAGGCCCGCGAATACGAAGACAGAGGCCGCACGCGGCGCAATTTTCCGGCGCACCAAGATCACTTTTAGTATTTTCGCAAGAAAATCCATTTTTGGGGAAAACATTTACGTCTCGTACAGAGGTAAAGGTCTCCTTCGGCAACCATTGCCTCGGCACCCATGGCTTACTCGCCATAGCTGACTCGCTTGACATCTCGTCGGAGTAAGAATATAACCCCCGAAGCTTTACGGCCTGGAGAATGCTGAGCTGCAAAGACCTTGGGGGTCCGCGATGACAACTATCCGGCGGAGTATTCGTAACTATGTGTTCAGACTAGTGTTGCTGGCGTTACTTGGTATCTTGTCAGCTTTGGCGCAACAGATCACCGGTTCTGTAACCGGCTCTGTATTGGACACCTCCGGTGCGGCGGTGGTCGGAGCGAAAGTAACCCTGACCAATATCGGGACCAGCGAAACACAAACAGCTGCATCGGACAACTCGGGGAATTTCAGGTTCCTCCTCCTGCCTCCCGGCACCTACACCATCGAATGTAGTCTTACGGAATTCAAGACGTTCCGGCGTGAAGGCATCATTGTGGAAGCGGACCGCTCGCTGGCGGTCCCGGTGACTCTAAGCTTGGACGAGGCGAGCCAGACCGTGAAAGTTGTCGGCGGAACGCCTTTGCTCGAACCGAACAATTCCGAAGTCGGGACCACGGTCGACAGCCAGAAGGTCTTGGATTTGCCGCTCAACGCCCGCGACCCGATGGGTCTTGCCAATCTCGCCCCGACTGTTAAAGGAGTGGGCTACTTCGGCGGCGAAATCCTTACGTCGTGGCGCATCGGCTCGATCAATATCGGAGGCGGCCAGGCACTCAGAAGCGCCTTCCTCATGGACGGCGTGCCGAACGACAAGATGGGCGATGCCTCGGGACCGAACCCGTTTCTCACCACCGATTCGACAGGTGAATTTAAGGTGATTACCAATGGAATGTCAGCCGAGTATGGGCGCACTACGGGCGGCGTGATCAGCGTGATAAGCAAGTCTGGCACGAACGACTATCATGGCACCGCATTCGATTACCTCCAGAACACGGCGCTGAATGCCGACGATTTCTTCTCCAACGAAGCCGGCCAGAAGTTAGCCCCGGTACACCAGAATCAGTTCGGCGCCGCGGCCGGAGGGCATATCGCCAAAAACAGGGTTTTCTTTTTTGCGAATTTTGAAGGCTTTGATCAGCACGTTTCCCACTCTGCGATCCTTGCCTCGCCGACGGCCCTACAGAAAGGGGGGATTTTTCTCAGACCACGGTTTCGAATACTTCCAGCCAAATCGTAACCATCTATAATCCTCTGACAACCAATACAAGTACAAATGTTCGTGAGCCGTTTCCTGGAGATATCATTCCCGCGAGCCGAATCAGTCAGTTTTCGCAGGAATTCTTTTCACTTGTGCCGCTCCCCAATCTGCCTGGCAACTCGGGAACGAATGATCTTTATCTGATTGGTGCCACGCCGACTACGCGGTACACAGGTGGCGGAAAAATCGACTGGCTGATCAGCCCAACCCAGCGGCTTTCGGCACGCGCGACCCAGGATTATCTGACAGAGTCCATCCCCGAGGCCAGTTATTTCAGGAATCCTCTGGATACCAACAACATTGATTTCGTGCCCCGTCACAGCGGATTCGTCTCTTATACCAACACTTAAGCCCCACTCTCGTGCTGGATATTAGATCTGGCATAAACCGCGACTACGATCAAGACTTCGCTATGGGACAATACCCCGCAGTTCGCTAAAACGAATTTCCTTGCGGCGCTGGGACTTCCGGCAGTCCTTCCTCAAGGAGTTGCTTGTAGTAGCGTTGGGCATCGATAAAATCGGGGTGAAAACGATCTTGGGCTATCACCAGGGCGCGGCCGAGAACCAGGAGATTTGCGATCGCCTGCTGGAAGGTTTGGCGGCTCGCGGGCTGGATCCGCGGCAAGGAATGTTGGCGGCCTTGGACGGAAGGGGAGTGCTACGCGCCTCCGTGCTGCGGGGACAAAGTCCTGGTGATCCGTTGCCAGCAATACAAGCAACGCAACGTCTGCGAACACTTCGCCCAAGATCAGCGGCCGCACTGGGAAAAGAAGTTGTCCGATGCCTACGATCGGATCGGCTATGCGGAGGCCAAGCGCGCCTTACAGCAAATTCATCGCGAACTGATGGGCGTCAATCCCAGTGCGGCACGCAGTCTGGAGGAGGGACTCGAAGAAACTCTCACTCTACATAAGCTCAATGTGCCGGCGCCGCTGCGGAAAACGTCGCGTACCACCAATCCCATCGAATCCGTTTTCGACACCGTGCGTACAGTGTGCCGCAATGTCAAACGCCGGAGACCCGGCGACCAGCGCGAGCGTTGGATCTGTTCCGGCCTGTGGTTTGCGGAACACAAATTCCGCCGCATCGAACGCTTCCGCGTATCCAAGGTCACCAGCCGAACCGCATGACTTAAACCAACCTTTGAAGGGCTGCCGCCACCAACAAAGAATCGGACATCCCCTCCGGTTCCGGCCTCGCTCTTTGACCGGCCTACGGTCAGGATTTTCTTGTCCCAATCAATCTGGTTCCAGGTCAGGCGCTTTATCTCGGAGTCGCGCATACCGTCGTTCAGCGCCAGCACCAGGTACCGGATCAGGTTGCTCGGCGCCCATAGCAAGAATGCTCCCAGCCGGACTTCCTTAGCGTCTTACAATAATTTCCATGGACCAGAAAAGGGAATTGGCAGAGCTCGGCTATACAGTGCTGGTGGATTACATGGGCCCGGCAATGCTCGAAGGGCTGCGCGCGCGCGTCCGTGAGTTGTTCGCGGAAGAAGGCGAACGCGCCGGCACGGAATTTCGCACCGAGGAAAACGCCCGTCGTCTGGCGAATCTGGCCGACAAAGGCGAAATATTTCGCGAAGTGATCCAGTGCCCGGAGGTTCTTGAACTGGTCGAAAGCGTCATCGGACCCGAACTCAAACTGAGCAGCCTGAACGTACGCTCCGCCAATCCGCGTTCAGCGAGCCTTCAGCCCTTTCATGTGGATATGGGACTGCTTCCAGACGAACAAGGTTTCTCTGTCTGCAACACAGTGTGGATGCTCGACGATTTCACGATGGAAAATGGTGCTCTGCGCGTGATCCCCGGATCGCACCGCTGGGCAAGAATTCCGCAGCAGGTCTTGAGTGATCCTTACGCGAAGCACCCGCAGGAGGTTCTGGTCACTGGCCGCGCTGGAACGGTGGTGGTGATGAACGCGCACCTGTGGCACGGCGGAACCGCGAATCGCACGGATCGCGAACGCTGTGCACTGCACGGCTTTTTCTGCCGCCGCGACGTTCCCCAACAGCAGTATCAGAAACGGCTGCTGCGGCCGGAAACGCAGGTCGCGCTGAGTCCCAAGTTGCGCAAATTGCTCGCGCTGGATGACGAGCTGAATGACGAATTGAGCTCGGTGGGCAGCGGCCGCAGCGGCTTCATGAAGTGAGCCGCGCCGCGGCCCGCTTCCACTCCACCTCTTCCAGCGCGTTTCGCTTCGGCTCCGTGCGAATATGCGCGTACCGCGAGAAGCATCTGCCGGGAAACGTGGCCCGCAATCTCCATGATCGTCTCGTCGCCGGCGCCATTCTCAGCCAGCTCGGTAATCAGCGTACGCCTGTTATCATGCCAGCGCCCCGTCACGCCTGCTTTTTCCCGCACGTTGTTCCAGGCAGTTTTCAGCGATCTGATTTGCCTCTCCGGGTCCTTCGGGAAACGGCTTCCGCCAGGAAACACGAACCACTCCGGCTTCACCGCGCCCAAATGCTTCGCGTACCAGCGCCTGTGGTCCCGCAGCGCATTGAGCAGGGCACCGTTCAGCGGGAGCGCCAGTGCGGACCAGTTCTACTTCTCTTGCAGCGTCTCGATGTATCTCGTCAAATTCGCGACGCGTAAGTGGACTTCTCCTTGATTCGAGCTGACCGAGGAGAACAGCGGGCCCCACATCGGCATCTCCTTCGAACCATGCGCTGGCGTACTGACTGAACTGATGGTGGCCACCACGTGATTTTCGGGGTACTTGCCGCCGTTCTTTTTCGCCAACTGGGTCAGATCCGCCGGTTTCCCCTTTAGCGCCTCAACCGCCGGACCGTCGCCTTTGCCGTCCTTGCCATGACAAACCGCGCAATAGGTGACGAACATCTCCTGGCCGGAGGTCGCCGACGTGCGCGTGATTGGGACCTTCTTGATTTTTGTTTCCTGAGCCTGCACGAACAACGAGCCCAGGAGAGTGACGAACAAAATCATCCGCATAGAGCGCCTCCTTTTCAAAAGCGCGGGACTTTCAGAAAAAGCGACCGCACTCGGCGTGCCGTTGGTAAGTTTTTCAGGATCAAGCGAGTAAGCTGCGGTCCTCGATCGGTTTGGGTCGAATCGCGCAGGAATGAAAGCGCCAGATCACCCAGCAAACACAGGCAGGCCCCATGGTTCAACCGGCATACTGCATCATCAGCATCAATCCGAAGTCCATGTGATATTGCTGATGGCAGTGGATCAGGGTTGCTCCTGGATGCGACGCGATCAAATCTACCTCGACCGTCCGCCACGCCGGGACAACAACGGTATCCTTGAATACGCCCGAGGTCGCTTTGTCGGCGAAGCGGTTGATCTCGAAATTGTGGCGGTGCACGTGCATCGGATGTGCTTCTGAGCTCTGATTATCGAAGGCGATCCGATAGCGCTGGTTGGCGCTGACGATCAGTGGTGCCGTGTGCGGAAATGCCTTCCCGTTGACGGTCCATTTGTTTCCGTTTCCGGCCCGAATCGTCAACGGGAAGTTGCGGTCCGGCTTGGAATGCTGCTCGCTGCCGCCGAATAGGGTGTAATCCCATACGAACTGTTCCGGGTAGGCCCATTTGGGAGGGCCGTGCTGATCTGTGTACTCGACCACGATACCCATTCCGGCGTTGCGCTGTGCATTGCGAGTTTCGCCCAGAACCCAGATACCAGGACGATCCATGGTGACGATCGCATCCACACGCTCGGCCGGGGCGAGTTCGACCACCGGAACCGGTTGCGGTGAAGGGACCGTGTTTCCATCAAGCGCGACGACTCGGAACTGATGGCCGGCGAGCGCGAGCCGATGAGTCATGGTCGCGCTTGCGTTCAAGATGCGGAACAATACCCGTTGTCCCCGATGCACCGAAATTGGTTCTCCGGCACCAAGCATTTTGCCGTTGATCGAGAACAGCTTGTAAGCGACGTCCATATCCTGGTCGAAGTACGGCTCCCATTCGTGGAGCAGGACCGGCACCTCCAGATCGTATCGCGCGGGATCGCTGGCGGGATTGACGACAACCATTCCGAACTGACCCGAATAGGTCGTCTTACGCAGATTCCGTCCAGCGGGACCATGGCTGTGATACCAGCGGGTGCCACTGGGGCTTGGCGTGAATACATACCGCCGCTGTTCACCTGCCATGACAGGAGGCGTGCCCTCCTCGTGCGCGCCGTCGACCTCCGGCGGGATATGAAAGCCATGCCAATGCACCATCTCGTGTTCCTTGGTCTCGTTGACCACGTCGACAATGACGGACTTACCTTCCTGCATTCGTAGGAGCGGCCCGGGCGCCTGGCCGTTGTATCCGGTCGTCTTGATGAATCGACGGGGGGAAACCTCCAGAGTCAGCTCGGAAATTCGAAGAGTGATGTCGGCGGGCACGTCTGCGCGGACCGTCATTGCGGAAATGCAGCCGCTTGCAATCGAAAGCATGTCTCGGCGAGTCATCAGATTCAGCTTAACGTGACGACCAGCATGGAATTGCGCATGTCCGTCTCCTTCTGAATCTCGACTGGGAGCGCGACCGGAACCCGGCAGCTTCCGGGTTAGCGAAACGTTCCCACGACCGGCCGGGAATCCCAGAGCATTCTCGCGCCGATTTGGCTACTCCGCTCCCATCGGCCCAAACCAACTCAAGTTTGCGCAGCCCATGGCGGAAATCGCTCTCGATAGAGGCAGTATACACCCGGCGCGTTGGGGCATTTCCCGCGCAATCGACCTATGAAGAAGTTCACGAACCGGAAAGTGCCGGTCGCGCGGGTCTGGGTGGCGGTCCAGCGCGGATGTTGCCCAACAGGCGAGCAACGTCGCACCCGCGAAAAAGCGCCTCGAAGAAATCCCCGGCCAAGCCCACAAAGCGCGCGGTGGACGGCGCTTCGTTTGTGCCCGGCAAACCGCGGCTGTGGTCGGATAAGCAGATCCGTACGCGGGATCGTGTAACCTCGATCTGGCGCCATTCTCCGGCAGTTCAGTGATTAACGTATGCCGGTTATCGTTGCGAGCGGCCCGAAAACGCCGGCTTTCTGGCGGACATGATCCCAGGCGGTCAGGGAAGTTGATCTGCCTCGTCGAATCTCGGGAAGCGGCTGCCGCCGGTGAACAGGAACCACCCGCATTCGGATGGCAGGAAGGGTAATTGCGCCAAAGCGCCCAGGGCGTCGGCGCAGAACCACGCAACCTCTTGATTCATCTCAGCGAGACTGATGGTTGGCGAGGCAGGATACGTGCAGTAGTTTAGCTTCGGGGTTCGAAATGGCGATCGCCAGCCAACCAGTTGCTGCTTCGGCAAGGGCAAGCATTGCGCCTGCCTCGATGGAGCCGCGGAGGCCGGTTAAGAAAACAAAGATCAAAAAATGGCTTTGGTGGCTGGTTGGGTCGATCGTAGGTATCGTCGCCGTAATCTTGATCTATCGTTGGAATCTCCCGACAGTTGAATATCTGACCGCACGCGTCGATCGGGGCGACATTGAGAGCACCGTAACGACCACGGGAAATCTTAACGCAGTCATCACGGTACAGGTCGGGAGCCAGGTTTCGGGCAACATTATGGCTCTTTATGCCGATTTCAACACCAAAGTGAAAAAAGGCCAACTCGTGGCTCTCATCGATCCGGCGCCTTTTCAGGCGGCCGTCGATCAGGCAAAGGCGACTTACAACTCGGGGAAAGCTGCCGTTGGAACGGCGCAAGCCTCGCTCGCGAAGTCGCAGTCGGACTTGGCGAGCGCGCTCGCGAACGTTGTCAGCCAGAAGGCGAACCTGGTAAAAGCGCAAAGCGCGGTGGACCTAGGGAAGGTCGAAATGGACCGTCGCGCTGTTCTCGTTCAGCAGGGCGCCACCTCACAGGAGGATTACGATACCGCCAAAGCGACCTACGATCAGGCGGTCGCGAGTGTGGATGCGGCGAAGGCTGCCGTGGATTCGGCGCAGGCCGCGGCGGAATCGGCCAAGAAAGCGGTTGATGTTGCACAGGCGCAGGTGCAGGAAGCGCAAGCGACCGCCGAGCAGGACAAAGCCGCGCTGGCCCAGGCGCAACTGAATCTGGATCACACACGAATTACCGCGCCGGTCGATGGAACGGTCGAATCGCGAAACATGGACGTGGGCCAAACGGTGGCCGCGTCGTTCCAGGCGCCTGTAATTTTTCTCATTGCTCAAGACCTCACCAAAATGCAGGTCGACACGAATGTCGGCGAAGCGGATATGGCCGCGATTCGGCTGGATCAACGCGCGGATTTCACGGTCGATGCCTACCCCGGTCAGGTCTTTTCCGGAAAGGTGTGGCAGATTCGAGAGGCGCCAATCAACGTATCGAACGTGATTACCTACGACGTGGTGATCGCGGTTTCGAATCCGGAGTTGAAGCTTTTTCCCGGGATGACCGCGAACGCCATTATTTTTACCAGCCATGCGTCGAACGCGTTGCGAATTCCAAAGTCCGCGCTGAGGTTTCATCCGCGTGCGACAGCAGCGAAAAGCTTGCCGACACGATCCCCTGGCCAATCCGATGAGAAGCAGGTCGTGTACGTGCCCGATCGCCGTCAGCCAAAAGCGGTTCGCGTGAAGCTCGGCATCAGCGATCCGAATTACGTGCAAGTGCTTGAGGGTCCGCTCCAGGAAGGCCAGGAAGTGATCGTGGGGATGAAGGGGGCTCAGCCCGCCACTGCCTCTCAACCGCAAACCGGCGGAACGCGGCGGATCGGTTTTTAGGGGAACTGCCGTGCCGGAAGAACTGATCCGCGTTGACGGCCTCACCAAGACCTACCTCCTCGGTGAGGTAGAAGTGCATGCGCTACGTGGCGTATCGACGCTCATCGAACGAGGTAGCTTCGTCGCGATTATGGGACCTTCCGGCTCAGGGAAGTCGACGTTCATGAATATTCTCGGCTGCCTGGACCGTCCGACGTCGGGCTCGTATTACTTGGATGGCGTCAGCGTCGGAGAGATGGAACGCGACGAACTCGCCGAAATTCGCAACAAGAAGATCGGATTTGTTTTTCAACAATTTAACTTGCTGCCACGCACGACGGCCATTAAGAATGTGGAATTGCCACTGCTTTACAGCGAGGATGCCGCTGACGCGGAAGAACGCGCGATGGCCGCGCTGTTGATCGTCGGCTTGGCGGATCGCGCCGGTCATCATCCGAGCCAGCTTTCTGGAGGGCAGCAACAGCGTGTAGCGATCGCGCGCAGCCTGATCAACAATCCGCAGCTCATTTTGGCGGATGAGCCCACGGGAGCACTCGATTCGAAGACCAGCGTCGAAATCATGGCGATTTTCCAGGCTCTGAATCGGCAACGCGGAATCACGATCGTGCTGGTGACGCACGAACCCGATATCTCCTGTTTCGCACAGAGAATTCTCACATTCAAAGACGGACTTGTCATCCGCGATGAGCCCGTGAAACAGCCGCGCCAGGCGTCCATCGACCTTCATCGCGAAGTTGTGGGGACAATTCTATGAGGAAACTCGTTCACAGCGTGACGATCGCCCTCGACGCGCTGCGCGTGAATAAGTTACGCTCCGCGCTGACCATGCTCGGAATCATTATTGGCGTGGCAGCGGTGATCGCGATGGTCGGAGTCGGCTCGGGCGCGGAAGAGCGCATCAAACAGCAGATCGCATCGATCGGCAGCAATGTGATCGTGGTGCTTTCAGGAAGCCTCACCAGCTCTGGAATCCGAATGGGCACCGGTAACGCGCAAACCTTGACGGAAGACGATTCCCGTGCGATCGTTCGCGAATGCGACGGGGTCGCGCTGGCGACGCCCGCGGTTCGCGGCGGGGTGCAGGCAGTGTATGGCAACAGTAACTGGGGCACGCAGGTATTAGGTGTGACGCCGGATTACCTTGCGATCCGTGATATCGAAGTCGCCGAGGGCCAGCCGTTCACGAACGCCGATGTTGAAGCAGCGGCAAGCGTCGCGTTATTGGGGAAGACCGTAATCGATAACCTGTTCTTCGGCGAAGATCCGGTGGGGCGAAGCATCCGCATCAGGACGGTTTCGTTCACGATCATCGGAACACTTGTTCCCAAAGGTCAGTCACCGAGCGGGCAGGATCAGGATGACGTGATTCTCATGCCGATCAGCACAGCGAAGAAGAAGGTTATCGGCGTGAGCCAGGCCAATTATGCCGCGGTCGGTTCGATCATGGTTCAGGCTAAGGAGGGCCGCACCGAGGACGCGCAGGAGCAGATGGCCAGCCTGTTGCGGCAGCGCCATCATTTGCAATCGAATGAAGACGACGATTTCACCATCCGCAACATGGAAGAAGTCTTTCGTGCCCAGGAAAATTCGGCGCGCGTCATGTCGATTCTGCTGGCCGCCATTGCATCGGTTTCGCTGATCGTCGGTGGGATCGGGATTATGAACATCATGCTCGTTTCCGTTACCGAGCGAACCCGTGAAATCGGGCTGCGGCAGGCTGTCGGCGCGAAGACCACCGATATCCTCGCTCAGTTCCTGGCGGAAGCTGTCACGTTATCGGTTGCCGGCGGAGCAGCGGGAGTAGCAGTGGGAGTTGTCGCGAGTTTCCTAATCTCCTACTTTGCGGACTGGTCGACCGTGGTGAGCATTACCGCAATCGTCGTCGGGTTCCTGTTTTCTGGCCTGGTTGGAATTTTCTTCGGTTATTACCCGGCGCGGAAAGCGGCTTATATGGACCCGATTGAGGCTCTGCGTTACGAATAGAATAGGCTACACGCCTGTCGCGTCGTCACCTGTTGAATCAGCGCGCTAACTAACCTTCTGGACGCGCTACCTCGCCGCCGCCCGTTTCCGCTCCACCTCTTTGAGCGCCTTCCTCTTTGCTTCCGTCCGTATGTGCGCGTACCGCGAGAGCATCTGCCGGGAGACATGGCCCGCAATCTCCATGATCGTCTCGTCGCCAGCGCCATTCTCGGCCAGCTCAGTGATTGGCCGTATGCCGGTTATCATGCCAGCGTCCAGTCACGCCTGCCTTCTTGCGGACATTGTTCCATGCAGTTTTTAGCGATCCGATCTGCCGCGCCGGGTCCTTCGGGAACCGGCTCCCGCCGGGAAATACGAACCAATCCGGCCTTGCCGCACCAAAATGCTTCGCATACCAGCGGGTGTGCTCCAGCAGAGCAACGAGCAGTGTTCCATTCAGCGGAATCGTACGGCCACTCCCGGCGTCCGTCTGTGACCGGCCTGCCGTGAGCATCTTCTTATTCCAGTCGATCTGGCTCCACGTCAGGCGCTTTATCTCGGAGTCGCGCATGCCACCATTCAGCGCCAGCACCAGGGCAGGGTAGATGGAAGGCGACCCGCCTTGCCGATCGCCCTTCCTGGGCTTTTCGCCGCGCCGTCGCCGCGCGCAGGCCGACCGCGCCCATTCAGTGGATTGTCGCGCCACGGCCAACATGCGCTCCTGCTCCTCGGGTGAGAATGGCTTGCCGGGGGAAGGATCGACACGCGGTTTCAGCGCCTTCTCATGCTTCAGCCGCGATCGAATCATCTCGCCCTGCTCGCCACAGAGCCGCAGCATCATCGCCACTTCGTGTTGATCGTCTTCGGGCTGGACTTCTCGTTCCGGCGAGCGACCTGATAGCGCTTCACGACTTCGCTGGCGCTTGCTGCTGTAGAAACCTTCGTGAACCTGGAACCGAATCTAAGGCCGGCCGACCTGGTGGCAATCGAAGGGGAGATCCCCGACGCTCTTGAGATTTCCAGGCTCGATCCGAAGACTCTCCCGCCGCGCTGGCACGAAACTAGAGACGAATCTCTGCACCTGTTTGGAGACGAGTGGATTCGCGGAGGAAAGACTACTCTTCTGCTCGTGCCATCCGCAGCCATTCGGCGCGAATGGAATGTGCTGTTGAATCCGGCCCACCCGGATTTTGCCAAGATCAGATTCGACGAGCCAGAACCGTTTGAGTTTGACGTGAGAATGTTTCGCTGAGGTCGAGGTTCTTTCAAGGCGGGTTCACTTGGCAGCCGCTTGGTCGATCTGTGAAGGTTAAGACCAAACCGACGATCCAATGGATTGGTTTCCGTCGCCGATCTGCAGCGCACGGAGGTCGCGGCCGATTGAACACGCCAGAGTGCTGACCTTCGTCGGGTCGTTGCTCCGGTCGAACAATATCGAGGAGTGGCAGGAGCGTCTTCGGCCTCGCGTCGAGGCTCCGGCGCCTCGCGTTCCCGGAGGGAGCTTGGCAACCAGCGCCGCCATCGAGCGGCGGCTCGCCTTATTGAACGCATCGCCGGAAGTGCGAAGCGCGCTGGCCGACCCAGCGGCCCTCGATTCCACGGAACAATATCAATCCAACATCGAGCACCTCATCGGCACCATCAAGGTTCCCGTGGGCATCGCTGGTCCGCTGCGCGTCAATGCATTGTTTGCTTCGGGCGACTACTACGTGCCGCTCGCCACAAAGGCGACCTCGGAGCTCCCGCTTCGACGAGGGGCGTAATGGATTCGTCTAACGGAGCGGTGCCGGACGTGCTGGGAATCGCTTCGTTCGCTGAATTGCGATGCAATCCTCGACGGCGAAATCGTTGTACTGGATTCGACCGGGCGGCCCGCGCGGCGCGACGTCCACGTCCACGTCCACCAAGGGCGAAGATGGAGAGCGGACTTGCTCGGTCAAGTCCTGATCACCACCCATCTCGATCCGTTCGCGCCGCCGGAGTCGTTCGGCGGTATTTTCTCTTCTCCGGCGTGCGCGACTTTCTGCCGGAAAACGACCCCGCCACAGCCGCGCCACCGTTCGAGCGGCCTGTTCGGACGTTCACCTAGACTCGCAACCGCCACGCACGGATTAACCAATCCCGCCAGTGCCCGGCTCGAACATTCGCAAGACCAGGCAGGTGATATCGTCGTGCTGCCGGGTCAAACCGACAAACGCGTCCAGGGATGACATCAGCTGCTTGAGCACATCGCTCGCGGTTCCGGCCGCTCCGGCAAGAATTCCCAACATGCGCGGCTCTCCGTATTCCTCTTCCCGATCGTTCTCCGCCTCCACCAGGCCGTCCGTGAAGATCAGCAGCAGGTCTTTTGCGGCCAGAGCCGTCCTACCGCATTCATATTTTGCGTTTGGTGTGATGCCCAGGGGCAAGCCTCCGGCCTCCAGCCGCTCGATGGCTCCTGAAGCGTGCCGTAGCACCGGCCAGTTATGTCCCGCGTTCACATAGCACAGACGTCCAGTGGCGGGCTCCACCTCAGCCAGAAATGCCGTGGTGAATCGCCGCCCTCCCAAGTTCTGGGCGCAGGCGTATTGGTTGAGGCGTCCCACCAGTTCCAGCAGCGAACCCGGGAGCGCAGCCAGTGTCCGAAGACTGGCTTGCAGCGTAGCCATTAACAGGGCCGCTGGAACGCTCTTTCCGGCGACGTCCGCCACCACCAAAAGCAGACGCTCCTCGTGCTCGGGAGCGGCGGGGCGGAAGAATGCATCATAATAGTCCCCCGCGACCGTATTGGCTGGCCGCGTCGCGAAGGCGATGTCCACGCCCGGAACCTCGGGAGCCGCAGCCGGCATTAGCCAGCTCTGAATCTCGCGCGCAATCTCCAGGTCTCGCTTCATCGTCACGCGGTCGGACAATTCCAGGGCCAGCAGGACCAACAGCCCGATCCCGCCGAAGAACCTCAAGCCATCCGTGTCGAATTGATTGTCGCCGGTGTTCACACTGATCACGGGAAAAAACAGAAGCACCAGAGAGATAAGGAAAAGCACGCGCCGGCCGGGAGACAGCTTCATCATCATCGACCAGAACAGGCCCCGGACAACACGCCAGAATCGTCTCCACCGCGATTCCCCCTCGGCCCGCGTCCAGTGGACCTCGTTGGCGTACAGTTCGTAGCTGGCGCGGGATTCGGCGTGAAATTCAGCCCAGAGCTGCTGAATAGCGATTCCGTCCGTAATGCGACGCCAGAACGTTTTGAGGCGGCTCGCCATAAGTCCGGGTCAAGTATAGCGAAGGGCGGCTGACAGTAGTGGTTGTACTCGAGGGACCTTTTTCGCTGGCCCCATCTTCGTCGCGATCAGCTCTGTTCGAATACGTGTAGTGGATGCGGCTGCGGTGAGTGCGGGTGCCATTCAAAGCGCCAACCAGGCGCGGGCAGGCGTATTGATTTTTCTTATTCCGGGGCAATGCAAACTACTCTGGGACCAGACTCCGGCACCAGGAAAAAGTTCGGGATATACTACGTCCGAGATCGGCAGAGGGCGGTAACACCGGAATCCGCAATCGCTCGCCGCGTCGGATTCTGGTGCCGCTGTGCCGGGCCAGATGGGGGTGTGGTATGCGGAATTTCAAGCTTTTATATTTGGCTGGAGGGGCGGTCATCAGCATCGCCTGGTGCCTGATCGCAATACGGACTGATCTGAATGCGCAGCCGAATGCCTCGGTGAATATCAAGACCAACGACATCGGCGGCGTGGTCTCCAGCGCCAAGGGTCCCGAAGCGGGCGTCTGGGTGATCGCGGAGACCACCGATTTGCCGACGCGCTACATCAAGGAAGTAGTCACCAACGATCGCGGCCGATACCTGATCCCCGATCTTCCGCAGGCTAAATACACCGTGTGGGCGCGTGGCTACGGGTTGGTGGATTCGCCCAAAGTGAAGACGGAACCGGGCAAGCGGTTGGACCTGAAACCCTCTGTCGCGCCCGATGCCAGGACGGCGGCGCAGTATTATCCGGCGAATTATTGGTATTCGCTGATGAAGGTTCCGGAAAAGAGCGAATTTCCCGGCACCGGCCCATCCGGCAACGGAATTTCGCCCAATGTGAAGAATCAGGGCCAGTGGATTCATCTGGTGAAGACCGATAGCTGCGAATCCTGCCATCAACTCGGGAACCAATACACGCGGACGATTCCCGCGCTGTTTGCCAACGTCGATTCGCCGGCGCAGGCCTGGCTGCGCCGGATTCAATCCGGACAGGCCGGCAGCGCGATGGTGGGCGGAATGAATCAGCTGGGGCCGCAGCGCGCGGCGGCGGAATTCGCCGACTGGACCACACGAATTGCGCACGGCGAGCTTCCCTTCGAAGTCCCGCCGCGCCCGCAAGGAATCGAGCGCAACGTGGTGATCACGCAGTGGGATTGGGCCGACCCCAAAACGTATCTGCACGATGAAATCTCCACTGACAAGCGCAATCCGCATGTGAACGCAAACGGCCTGATCTACGGCTCGCCGGAAGAGAGCCGCGATTCTTTGCCCGTTCTCGATCCGGTGCACGCGACGCTCAGCCGCGTGAACATTCCATATCGCGATGCAGACACGCCGGGTCAGCCCAAGCCGCTGATGCCGTCGGCGATCTGGGGCGATGAGGCGATCTGGGATAGCCACGCCACGGTTCACAATCCGATGTTCGATCAGCGGGGCCGATTGTGGTACACCTCGCGCATCCGCGCTGCGGATAATCCGGCTTTCTGCAAGGCCGGTTCGAATCTGATCTCGGCGAAGCTCACGCCGGTGGACCGCTCCGGCCGTCAACTGGCGGTGTACGATCCGGGAACGGGAAAAACCGAAATGATCGACACCTGTTTCAGCACGCATCATCTGCTGTTCGCCGAAGACGCGAATAATACTTTGTGGACCAGCAGCGGCGGCGGAGGCGGCGTGGTCGGATGGCTGAACACGAAAATGTGGGATCAGACGCGCGATGCCGCGAAGTCGCAGGGATGGACCGCGCTGGTTCTCGACACCAACGGCAACGGCAAGCGCGACGACTATATCGAAGCGGAGCAGCGCGTGGTCACGGCCCCGAGCGGCGAAAGCCTGGGCATATCTGCTGCACTGAACGTCTCGCTGGATCCCAAGAAGGACACGCGCCTGAATGCGGCATTTTACGGTCTGGCGATCGGCACGGACGGAATGGTGTGGGGCACCGTGCTCGGTTTCCCCGGCGGAATCGTGCGCATCAATCCCGGACCGAATCCGCCGGCAACGACGCTCGCCGAATATTATGAGGTGCCGTTCAATCATCCGAAGGCTCCGGTGTGGGGCTTTTCGCCGCGTGGGATGGATATCGACCGCAATAATGTGGCGTGGGTGGCGCTGGGAAGCGGGCATCTTGCCAGCTTCGACCGGCGGAAATGCCAAGGTCCGCTGAATGGTCCGGCGGCGACCGGCCAGCACTGTCCGGAAGGGTGGACGCTGTATCAAACGCCCGGTCCGAGGTTCAAGAACGTGACGGATTCGGGCAGCGTGGATTCGCACTATTACGACTGGGTGGACCAGTTCGACACGCTGGGTCTCGGAAGAAACACGCCGATCATCACCGGGAACGACTCGGATTCGCTGATCGCGCTGGTGAACGGGAAATTCGTGATCCTCCGCGTGCCTTATCCGCTGGGATTTTTCGCGAAAGGAATGGACGGCCGCATCGACGATCCGAAAGCCGGCTGGAAGGGCAAAGGCGTGTGGACCACTTGGGGCACGCGCACACCTTTTCATAGCGAGACCGGGAAGGGTACCTATCCCAAGGTGGTCCATTTTCAGATTCGACCGGATCCGCTGGCGAATTAATCTGGATTGCCGCGTCGCAGACTGCGGAATCCGGGACATGTGGATAAAGCGTTCCGAGAAATGGCGGATGCGGATTTCGGGAAAATCTTTGAATAGGCCGGCGGGATCTGGAACGTAAATCGGAACAGCAAACTGGTCGCGAGGGAATGGCTACGGTCCGCTTCAATGGGGCCGCGACCAGCTGATCGCGGAAATTACTGGTCAATTACGGGACACCTGGCCGCAAACGGCGGAGATCGAGGGTGGATTCCAGGCGTTGCGTGAGGGTACGCTGCCAAAAAGGCCGTGCTCCACGCTGTTTGGCGGACGAGGCAATAGAGTAAAGTACAGATGAGCCACTTAGGGAGGATAAAATGGAATGTCTACGACGACGGGACTTTATAAAGGGCATGTCTTTCCTCGGCGTTGCCGCCGGAGTCGACCTGGCCGCGGCGGGCTATGATCCCGCCGCGAAATTCAGCCTTAAAGTCACCGAAGTCGAGTATCGCCGCAACAACGCCGGACGGCAACTGCTGGCCCGCATCTATGAGCCGGTGGGAAAGGGGCCGTTTCCAACCGTTCTCGATCTTCACGGCGGCGCGTGGAACGCAAAAGACCGCAAGGCTGAAGAACCGATGGATCGCGCGATCGCCGAAAGCGGCGTGCTGGTCGTCGCCGTCGATCTGACGCTCG
Source organism: Bryobacteraceae bacterium (assembly GCA_035507655.1). Lineage (GTDB taxonomy): Bacteria > Acidobacteriota > Terriglobia > Bryobacterales > Bryobacteraceae > Palsa-187. The sequence goes on from DATJNW010000135.1 coordinate 22,327, forward strand.
CGCCGGAATCACCGTATCCCGCGTGCGTGCAGGATGCCAACTTTGCGGTCCGCTGGCTCAAAACGAAAGCGGCGGCATGGAACGGCAACCCGGCGAAGATCGGCGTTTACGGTAGTTCGAGCGGCGGCCATGTTGCGGAGCTGCTCGCCATGCGGCCGCGGGATCCGCGGTACAACGCCATTCCGTTGCGGGAAGCACCGAGCGCCGACGCCGCAGTCGCCTACGTCGCGATGCGCTCGCCCATCAGCAACACCTTCGCCCGTTACCAGAATGCGGAGAAGCGGAAGCGCAGCGCGATGATCAAGAACAACAAGACGTTCTTCGTCCCCTGGGACACGATCCACGAAAGCAATCCGCAGGAGATCCTCGACCGGCACGAGACCATCACAAAGGTGCCATTCCTGATCATGCAGGGTGCCCTCGACGACAACGTTCTCCCGGCGGTACAAGAGAAATTCGTGCAGAGCTATAGAGATGCCGGCGGCGATATCCAGTACGAGCTGTTCAAGGGTTGCGAGCACGAGTGGGTTGCGCAGCCGGGGCCACAAACCGATCACGCACGGGACGTAGTGAAGGCCTTCATCGCCCGCCAGGTGAACGCTTCGTAATCGTGCCTCTATGGGAACAGTAGCGTTGAACAAGTTGGGCCTCCACCACCGTGCGAGCAGCGGGTGATTCAGGACCCGTAGGAAAGAAACACCACTTCTCCCGTCGCCGCGGACTTCTTCACGGCCAACGTCGCTTCGAGTGTCCTTGCGGCCCCCCTTAGATCGAGCAGCGGCTTAGCCGTGCCTCTTGCCACTTCGCAAAAGTGACGAAGCTGGTTCGTCATTGGGTCACTGTGTAGCTGCGGGGGGTTCGGAGTCTCGCCGGGGAAAATGCTCTTCTCCACATGAATTGGAGACCACCAATTTCCACCATTTCCGTGGCGCCAGACCTCCAGCTGCGGGATCGAGAGCGAGCCCTCCATTCCGGCAATCAGGTAGCAGAACTGGTCCGTACGCGGATAGGCCTTGTTTTCACCGGAGGTTAATTCCCAGCTCCATGGCGCCGCGGCTGCGTCTGAGATAGAGACCGTACCGATGGCGCCACTGCGGAAGGTCAGGATTATGCCGGCCGTATCCTCAACCGGAAACCCTCGAGCCGCATTGGACGCAGCCGCGCGTACACTTACAATGTCTCCACAAAGATTCCGCAGGTCGTCGATCACGTGGATAAGGTTGATCATGACGACGCCGCCCTCTGGTCCGCGACGCCACGAAGTCTTGCCCTCAAAGTAGTCCTGGGGCTTAAGAAACCAACACAAACCATTGACGGCTGTGATTTTACCTAGACGGCTGGTTTCGATGATCTGTTTGGCCCGTTTGATCAGCGGACTGTGCCGCCGATGGTGCCCGACAAGAACAGGTACCCCGCACCGGTCTGCTTCCTCGGCGAGTTGCTCGGCCTCTTCCACCGTGTCACAAACCGGTTTCTCCATCAGCGTTGCAACACCAGCCCGAATTGCAGCCTTGCCGGCCGGGAAATGGAACTGGTTGGGCAATGCGATCACGATGCCATCGGGTTTGACTTTGTCCAGCATCGTGTCGATATCCGTAGCCCACTCCACGCCCAGCGCGGCGGCCTGTTCTCCTGCTTTGGGATCGATGTCGATGATGCCGGCCAGTTCGGCCTCTGGTTCCTCCAGAACCCGTTTGATGTGTGTCTGTCCGATGAGGCCAGCGCCCGCAATTACGATTCGCACTCGTTTGCCGACTTCTAAGGCGGGCATCTGGCTATTTTACGATGTGGAAGAATGGACAAGAGCTGAGGCGTATTTTTGTGAGACCATGCGTAACTCCTCCGCGGCTCGTGAGAGGCGCCGAATTTGGCGGGCCTAAACCTCTGTTTTGTGTGCCCCTGGTAGCGACAGATTCGAACCAGCTTCTCCAGCAGGCAGGCGTTGTCCACCGTCTGGCGCCCGACGTCGTAGAGTGGCGCGCGGATGCCTACAAGGAGTTGAGCGGCGAGCGACTGGTCGCGGCTGCCGGTGATTTGCGTTCGGTGCTGGCCGACGAGCCGATTGTCTTTACGCTGCGGCACAGTAAGGAAGGCGGGGCGCAACAGATCGGCCAGGACCTCCGAGCAAACTGCATTGGCGCCGTATTGCGTTCCGGTCTTGTCGATCTGGTCGATGTCGAACTGTCCAATGGCCGCCCGTTTCTCGAACCGATCATCAAGACTGCGCACGACCACGGGGCGGCGATCATCCTCTCCTTTCACGATTTCGAGACCACGCCGAGCAACGAGATGCTGCTCGGCACGATTTCGGCAATGATTGATCAGAGCGCGGACATCGCGAAGATCGCGTGCATGCCGCGTGAGCCTGGAGATGTACTGAGGCTGCTTCAGGTAACACTGGCGGCCAGGCGGATTTTCCCATCTGTGCCGCTGTGTACGATGTCTATGGGAAGCTTGGGCTCGTTAAGCCGTGTGGCCGGGTTCCTCTATGGCTCCGACATGGCGTTTGCCGTGGGGCAGGAAGTGTCTGCACCCGGCCAGATCCCCCTAAGCGAGGCCAGGGCATTGGCCGAAGGGTTGCTTCGTTATGCTTGAGCGGCCGACGAGAGGAACTCATGGAAGATAAATGGACAAAATCGCGCCAACTGCTGGCCCGCGCGAGTCAGTCGCTCGCGGGCGGGGTGAGCAGTCCGTTTCGCGCCCAGGCTCCGGTGCCGCTGTACTTCGCGGATGCCTGCGGCTGCCGCCTGCGCGACGTGGATGGAAACGAATACATAGATTATGCGCTGGCGTGGGGTCCGCTGATCCTCGGGCATCGCCATCCGGCGATGGTCGAGGCGTTGCGCCGTCAGGCGGAGCGGCCGCATCTCTATGGAGCGCAGCATGAGCTGGAATTTGAAGTGTCGGAGCGTTTCCAGCGCGCGGTCCCCTGCGCCGAGCGAGTGGCGTTCACCTCCAGCGGAAGCGAAGCGGTGCAGGCCGCGCTGCGTCTGGCCCGCGCCGCGACCGGCCGCAACCTGGTGCTGAAATTCGAAGGCCATTATCATGGCTGGCCCGATTCGGTTCTGGTCAGTTATCATCCCGCGCTTGAGCAATGCGGCGATCCCGATCGGCCCAACGTGGTGCTGGCATCGCGCGGCCAGGTACCCAACGCCGCCGAGAATATTGTGGTGGCGCCGTGGAACTCGGCCGAGGCGGTGGAGCGGATCTTTGCGGAGCGAGGAAACGAGATCGCCGCGGTGATCACCGAACCAGTGCTGTGTAACAGCGGCTGCCTTCTGCCCAAGGACGGCTATCTGTCCGATTTGCGCCGTCTGAGTACCGCAAACGGCTCACTGCTGATCTTCGATGAAGTCATCACCGGATTCCGCATCGGTCTTCATGGCGCCCAAGGTTACTATGGCGTAACGCCTGATCTCGCGACCTTCGGTAAGGCGGTGGGTGGTGGCGTTACCTTGAGCGCGTTCGCCGGGCGCAAGGAAATTCTGGACCTGATGTGCGGCGGCGGCGTGGCCTACGGCGGCACGTTTAACGGCAACCCGTTATCACTGGTGGGCGCGCGCGCTACGCTCGACGAGCTCTCGAAGGAGGACGGCGAACCGCTGTGGCACGCCAACCGCATGGGGGAACGGCTCCAGGCGCGCCTCCGCGAATGCGCCCGGAATCGCGGCGTACCCCTGACGATCACCGGGTTCGGCGCCGCGTTCTCGATGCACTTCACGCGCAAGCCCGCGCTCACGACGTATCGGGACGTTCTCGAAGACGATACAGCGATGTTGAAGCGCTTCCTTCTGGCAGCGCTCGCCGAAGGCGTGTATCTGCTCCCCGACGGCCGCTTCTACGTGTCGGTGGTGCACCGGGAATCCGATATTGAGGAAACTGCGGCGGGTCTCGATCGGGCGTTCGCTGCGTTATCATGAGCCCGGCGTTGGCACTAGCGCGTCGTCGTGAGCGCGGACCAGTTGCCTGGTCGGATCAATCGAGGCGAACAACACGCCACTGACAATCAGCGCCGCGGCCAACGGCATCAGCGCCCGGTCGTAGCTTCCGGTCCATTCGACCAGATACCCGAACGCGACCGACGATATCAGCGATCCAATTTGTCCCGCAGTATTCATCGCACCTGAGATTGCCCCCACGTGTTCGCGGCCGAGGTCCATACAGATCGACCAGGAAACCGGAATCATCAGGTTCATGGCGCCGCAGCCGAAGGTCAACAGACCAACGGCGATGGTGTTGCTGGGCGTGAGCGTAGCCAACCCCAGGCAGATCCCCGCGATGAGCAACCCCGCGGCCCCCACAGCGCAGCGAGCCAGTCGCAGAGAATGTCTTCGCGCCAGCCGGTCGCTCAAGAACCCGCCTCCGACAAACCCCAGGAATCCGAACCATGCCGGCAGCGAAGCCGCGATCTTCATCTGGTCCTCCGTTAGCCCGCGGCCCACTTGAAGATACGTCGGTAACCAGGTCAGGAAGAAGTAGGCGCCATAACAATAGGTGTGATACATCAGCAGGAGCCGAAGAAAATTCCAGTCGCGCGACAAGGTCGCCCAGGGAAACCCATGTCCCGAGGGACGAATCGGCGGGCCGATCAGTTCGCGCTCAGCAGCCGGGACTCCGGGCTTTTCGCCAGGCGTGTCGCGGAACCACCAATACCACAGCGCAGTCCAAAAAATCCCCAGTGATCCGAACACCCAGAAGGAGGCTTGCCATCCATAAACCTTCTGAATCGGAACCACGATCAACGGCGTCAGGATGGCGCCTGCCGACGTTCCCAACCAGATCACGCTGGTCGCGCGGGCCCGCTCCGACAGCGGAATCCATCGTCTGACCACCGTCGCCGCATTCGGAAACGTTCCGGCTTCCCCTGCGCCGAAAAGGAAACGCACGGCGAGCATCAACGGGTAGCTTGAAACCGCACCGGTCAGCGCCGTGAACGCCGACCACCATAGGACGATTCGCGTCAACACGCGCCGAGGCCCGATGCGGTCGCCCAGCATGCCGCTGGGAATTTCAAAGATCGAGTAGGACAAGGCAAAAATGCCGATCACCCAGCCCCAACCGCTCGGACTGATTTTCAAGTCGTGTTGAATGCGGGGGCCGGCCACGGCGATACACAGCCGGTCGAAATACATCACCAGCGCCAGCAGGAACAGCAGCGCGAGAACTCGGACTCGATACGGCATTCGGTTTCACTATAGAGTACATCTGACGAATCTGATACGCTGTAGCCCATGACAATGACCACCGCCGGTCGGCCCGTAGTGGGCGTAGGGTATCTCATTCACGAGTCGAACTCGTTTAACGCCGAGCCGACGACCCTCGCCGAATTTCGCTACCGCGACGGTCCGGATCTGAAAACTACTCTGGAGCTGTGGTCCATCGGCCATACTGAAGCGGCTGGTTTCGTCGAAGGCGCGGCTGCCGCCGGGTATGATATTGTGCCTGCAATTCATGCCGCCGCGACTCCCAAGGGAGCCGTTACCAAGGAAGCCTTCGAAGCTCTGAGCACGCGGCTGATCGAAGGACTCCGCGCGATTCCGCGGATGAGCGGGATCCTGCTGGCATTGCACGGCGCCATGTATTGCGAAGAGTTTCCACAGGCAGACGAAGAGATCGCGCGCCGCGTTCGAGCTGCCTTCGGCCGCGACATTCCTTTCGTCCTGACCCACGATTTCCACGGCAACATTTCGCCGGAGATTGTCGAGCTTACCGATGTACTGATTACCTATCAGCAATGTCCGCATCTCGACATGCGCCAGCGCGGCGTTCACGCAGCCCGGCTGATGGGCCGGATTCTCGCTGGCGAGGTGCATCCGGTTCAGGCCCTGGTAAAGCCGCCGATGCTGTGGAACCTGGCCTTTCAGAACACTTACGAGGAGCCCCTCAAGCCGATTACCGACGCCAGCATCGAACTGGAGCGCCAGCCCCGGATTCTGGCCGCAAGCGTCGCTGGAGGCTATCAGTACAATGACGTTCCCTACATCGGCTGTTCGGTGGTGGTGGTGGCGGACGGCGACCGCGAGTTGGCAAAGCGCGAAGCGCAACGGCTGGCCGATATGATGTGGGAACGGCACGAACTGACACGGCTGCGTCTGCCCGACGCCGAATTAGCCGTCCGCGATGCGATGCAGTCGGATCGATTCCCAGTGTCTCTGTTCGATGTGGGCGACAATGTCGGTGGCGGATCTCCGGGCGACGAGACAACCTTGCTGCACGAGTTTTTGCGGCAGCAGGCGCGCGGCTGGGCGATCGCGCTCTACGACCCGGAAGCCGTCGCCGCGGCGAAGGCTGCCGGTATCGACGGCGCATTCGATATGGAGGTGGGCGGCAAATCCGCCAGCACTGCCAGCAAGCCCGTAAGGGTCAAGGGCAGGATCCGGTCGCTGCACCGGGGCGATTTTATAGAGACCGCGGTGCGGCACGGGGGCCAGCGCTACTGGAGCATGGGACACACCGCGTTGATTGAAGAAGAGCACTCCACCGCCGAAGAGTTGAACCTGGTTATGGTGACATCGGAGCGCGTGGTCCCGATGTCGATTCAACAGTGGGTGAGTTGCGGAATCTATCCCGAGCGGCAGAAGATCCTGGTTGCGAAGGGTACGGTTGCGCCGCGCGCGGCTTATGAACCGGTGTCGGCTAAAGTGGTACTGGTGGATACGCCTGGAACAACGTCGGTGAACCCAAAGCGATTCCAGTTCAAGCGCGCGCGCCCCGGGATCTGGGAACTGTCCTAGCCGAACCGCTTCGCAAGACACGCTGCGATCTCACGGCTTGTTATGTCGTCATTCATTCCGGGCGACCGTACACCAGTTATTCCGCATGAATTCCTCCAAATGGTTTCGCCTTGCGCCGCTATGGTGACGCACCTCCTGGCACAGGTGGTAAAGGCTACTTTGGGACGGTCACATACTCTAACTTCGCCGCGGTGACCTGTTTGTTGAAGGCCTCCAGTTGCGGCCCCAACAGATTCTCGATTTCGCTTTTTCGCTCCTCCCACACCTTCGCCAGATCGGCGGCGCGAAGGCGGTCCCCGTCCGTCACGCCGGCCTCCTCTCCATCGACGAAATTGTGCAGCGCGGTCAGATGATGCGCCAGTTTCGTCGGGAAATTGATCACCGTCTGCCCATCGACGGTGCGCTTCTGCACCAGTTGATCCTCTTCCGCGTCGAGTTTATCTGTCAGCGCCTTGCCCGCGCTTTCGAGAGACGCCGAATCGACGCCACTGTCCTTGGCGCGCTTCAGCAGGTCCTCGATCTGCGCATGAACGGCGCGCATGCGGATCACGCTCCGGTGCAGGTCGTCGAGCTCACCGTCGATCTGCGCCAGAAGCCGGTCCTGTTCCGCAAACTGCTGCGGCGTTGCGTTCACGCGCGGGTCCTTTTGTACCTCGATTTTCGTGGTCCGCGTTTCCCCATTAGCCGTCAGACGAACCTGGTACGTCCCGGGAACGACCTTGCGGCCGCGCAAGTTGCCGAACAGATAAATTCCCGGAACCAGAGTCGGCGAATCGTAGCGCAGGTCCCACGTGGTGCGATTCATTCCGGCCTTGGCCGTGAGATTCGAGATTTTGCGAACCTGCTTGCCTGAATTATCGAGAATTTCAATCGTCGCCGGACCCGCTTTGCTCACCGAAAAATCGAGAATCGCCCCTGCCGGCGGGTTTTTTCCGATCGCGGCGTTGTTCTCGGTGCTGAAGCCGCCGCCGAAAAAGGCGAGAATGGCCGGGCGCGGCGTGAACAGATGCAGCGGCTCCTGCGCGATCGCGGCGTTCATCTGACGCAGCGGCGCCAGATCGTCGAGGATCCAGAATGCACGCCCCGAAGTCGCCGCGATCAGGTCGCCGGAGTGAATCTTCAAATCGTTCACCGGCGTCACCGGCAGATTCAACTGCAAGGGCCGCCAGTTCGCGCCCCCGTTGAAGGAAACAAAAACGCCCGTTTCTGTTCCCGCGTAGAGCAGGTCCTTCTTCTCCGGATCTTCACGAACCACGTGCGCCCAGCTTTCGGCCGGGATGCCGTCGACCAGCTTGGTCCAGGTGGCGCCGGAATCGGTGGATTTGAAAATGTACGGCGCCATATCGTTCCACTTGTACCGCGTGGCGGCGATATAAATGGTCGCGGGGTTGTGCGGGGAGATTTCGATCGCGTTGATCTGCGCGTCGGCCATGCCGGGCAGCGCGATTTTCTTCCAGTTTTTCCCGCCGTTCCGCGTCATTTCGATCACACCGTCGTCGCTGCCGGTCCACAGTGTGTACTGGTCACTCGGCGCTTCGGCGACATAGAAGATGGTGTCGTAAACTTCACCGCCCGCTCCTTCGTTGGTGATGGGACCGCCGCCGTAGCCCTGCGTTTTGTCGTCGGGATGGGTCAGATCCGGACTGATCTGAGCCCACGTGCGCCCCTGATTTTCGCTGCGCATCAGCACCTGCGAGGCGTGATAAAGGACGCGTGGATCGATTTTCGACACCAGCACCGGACCGTTCCAGTTATAGCGATACTTCATCTCGCGCGAGGGCAGCGCCAGCGGCAGCGAGGGATATTCCTGCACGTCGCGCGCTTCCATGGTGTCTTCGTCGTACTCGGTGATCTGGCCCTGATAGCAGGTAGCGTAAACCTTGTCGGGCTTTTTCGGATCGAAGTCGACCCACGCGCTCTCGCAGCCCCCGACCGCGTGCCAGTCCTTCCAGCCGATGCCCGGGCCGTTCGCCGCGCTCTTAATGGCCACCGTCGTGTTGTCCTGCTGGCCCGCGTACACCCAGTAAGGAAAACGGTCGTCGACGTTCACGCGATAAAACTGCGCGGTCGGCTGATTTTCCTGCGTGGACCAGGAATGGCCGCTGTCGAAAGAAATGTTCGCGCCACCGTCATTGGCCTCGATCACATTGTTCGGGTCGCTGGGATTGATCCACAGGTCGTGATTGTCGCCGTGCGGCGTGGGGACCTGGGTCCAGTTGCGGCCACCGTCGATGGAGCGGAAAACGCCGGCGTTCAGCACCCAGACCACGTCAGGATTCTTGGTGTCCGCGAAAATTTTCATGTAATACCAGGCGCGCGATTTGAGACCCCAGTTGGTCGCGTTCATCAACTGCCAGGTGCGTCCGCCATTGTCGGAGCGATAAACGCCGCCGTCCGGGTCGCCTTCGACGATGGCGTAAAGGCGCTGCGGATTGGCGGAAACGGAGATGCCGATTTTGCCCGTCAACTTCGGCAGACCTTCGTTGATTTTCTGCCAGGTGTCGCCGCCGTCGGTCGATTTATAAATTCCCGACCCCGGTCCGCCGCTGCGAATCTCCCAGGGTTTGCGCAGATGATCCCAGAAAGCGGCGTACAGGATTCGCGGATTCGCCGGGTCCATGGCGAGTTCGCAGGGGCCGGTGGTTTCGTTGACGAACAGGACGTTTTGCCATGTGGCGCCGCCGTCTTTCGATCGATAGACGCCGCGATCCCTGGTCGCGCCGAACGTCGCGCCTTGCGCGGCAACATAGACCAGATCGGGATTGATGGGATTGATTCGAATGCGCGAAATCGCGCGTGTCGCGTCGAGTCCGATGTGTTTCCAGGTGCGGCCGGCGTCGGTCGATTTGTAGACGCCGTCACCATGCGAAATCGCGACACCGCGCGCCTCATTTTCGCCCATGCCGAGGTAAATGACATTGGGATCGGAGGACGCCACAGCGACGGCTCCGACGGAAGATGTTTTGAGCTGACCGTCGGTAATGTTGGCCCAGGTGATGCCGCTATTTTCCGTCTTCCACAGCCCGCCGCCGACCGCTCCGAAATAGTAAAGATGCGGATTCTGCGGGACTCCGGCGACGGCGTCGGAACGTCCGCCGCGAAACGGTCCGATGTTGCGCCACTGCATTCCTTGATAGACAGATTCAGGGATGTTTTGGGCGAAGGCCGCCGATACGGCCAGGATAACGGTGAGACATCTCAGCATGCTTGATTATAGTGGTGGGCGCGCCCCCGTTTGCCGGGTCATTAAAAAGACCCGCGCGGATTTGACTTGCCGTTTTCTGCTTCCGTGACGAAGGTCACGACCGCAATCGCGGCAAAAGGAGAAACCGCAAAATGGCAACATTCATAATCGATTCAGAAAACAACTTCACGACGCACACCGAAGTTCCGGCTGGTTCAGCTCGCTGGCGATGCAGCGAAGAGTCGCGCCGACCGCTCGTAGCCGACGGATTTCGCCAAGCGTGGCCTGTTCTGCCGGGTCCGCTTCCAGGTGCTCGCCGTCGGACGCGAGCCAGAAGCCGAAGGCGATGTTCCCGACCCGCCGGCCTTTGCTCCGCTTGTGCCGCAGCGCGTCGCGGGTCCGCTCGCCGATCGCTTCCCGTTCCCATTGGCTGACCGCGCCCATGATAGTGATCACCAGCCGTACCCGTAGCAGAGCCGGTGGCGAGCGACTCCGCCACCGAAATCAGCGCGACCTTGCGCTTCTCGAACAACTCCGCAGAGCGCATAAGTCCTTGGACGCTGCGGGTCATGCGAAGATACACGTCACCGCAACCGTCTATTCCCACGCGCTACCCGAGGACGACATCGCGGCCGCGCAGATTTGGAAGTTCTTAATGATCTTTTGATCGGTGTTCACTGACATTCTCCTTTGGCGCCATTCGGCGCAGTCTATCAAAAAATGTCAGATCAAGTCGTGACTAAACATAACGTCATAAGTAATTGCGTATCTAATCGGAAAGTGTTCTCCTGTACTTATGAGACCACTGTCGATATCCGATGCCACGTCCGTCCTGAGTTTGCAGCAGGAGATCCAACGTTCTGAGGAGTCGCGTTACGATCATCGACT
>DATJNW010000136.1:0-41654 GCA_035507655.1 Bryobacteraceae bacterium
GACCCGGCGACGCTCAACCAACTCGAACAGCCGTGCACTTTGCCCAGGAACGAATGCGGATGCACGTCGATCTGCATTTCCTTCATCATCAGGCTGCCATATTGCATCAGCGGGAAAACCGAACGCGCCGGCTCGGCCACTTCCTGCACCACGTAAGGAATACGCATCGCCTGGCGCAGCGCTTTCTCCCAACCGAGATCGTCGGTGGAGGCGCCGAAGACGGAATTGAGCTCGGCCGAATCGTCGTTGGGCTTCAGCACCAGTTTCTCGCGATGCCTCATCACGAAATCGGGCAGATCGACGGTGTGGCCGTTGTAGGTGGTTTTCGCAGCCTGCACCAGCCGCGTCCAGGGAATAAAGTCCTTGATCGCGCGCTTTTCCATGGCGGGAAAATCCGCCGTCACGGCATCGTCGGTTAACAGATCGAACACCGCTTTTTTGGTGCCCAGCTCCGACCGGAAACTGTTCACCATGCACACCGCGCGATCCTTATAGGCGCGAACCAGGGGGTGGGACAGGTCGAAGCGCACCAGAAATTCCTGGAGCTTCAGCCGGCGGTAAACCAGGTCGATGGTAAAATCGCCGCGGCGCAGCACGCCGTTGCGATATTCGAGCTGGTCCGGCGAAATAATTTCGGTGGGGCAGCCTTCGCGCGAGAAAAATTCGGCGAGCAGGGCGAAATCGCTCAAATCCGGGGGTTGGAACGGCGGGCGGAACTCGACGATCGCGATCTGCGGCTTTTTCTGTTTTCCGCCAAATTCTTTATACGATTTGAGCAGCGCCGTCAACAGGTGCCTGGTGCCGGGCAGCTTGGTTAATCTGTATTTCTTGCGAAATTCCTTCACCGGCGGCGCATCGTAGTATAAATCCGCCAGCGCTTCGCCGTAGACCACACCGGCAGGCGCATCGGAATGGTGCGAAACGAAGCGCAGCGATCCGTTGCTCAAGTTGGTGTCGAGCAGCCCCGTTACGCTGAACGCGTGGTATCCCGGATCGACCTGCGCCAGCATCCGCTCGGCCGGAAGAAGCTGCATTCGCGCCAGCAGCGCGGGCGTGGTCAGCGCGATTTGCTGCACGCGGCGAATGGCGGAGAATAACGCCTCGGCCGCCTTCACCAAACTGTGGTACTGCCGATTCGTGATAAAATGCGGGCGCAGCACCGGCGAAATCGGCCGGTTGCCGAGTTTCTGGGCCTTCATGCGATCCTGGAGCGCCTTGGCCCAGGTCAGATCGATGTACGGCTCACTCTCGATCAGTTTGTGATAACGGGCAATCGCCTCGCTCACTTGGTTCATGTTTGCTCTAAAGGACAGTATCGCACGGCCGATACGAAATTGAAAAGTGAAGTAGGTTGAAGAATTCTGGTTATAACGTTGATTTGGTGGTACTTATTGCGATTTTTACGATCCTCGCCGGCTCCGGTGGTTTTAACCCTTTAGCGCCGCGGCCGCACCTCACCGACGGCGAACAGCGTGGCGTTGTTGATCGCGTATACTTTACCGTCCGGACCGATCGCCGTGGGCGTGTAAGCCTCGCCGAGGCCTGACGTCAACGCGATGGATTCGGAAAGCGTATTCGCCTTCAAATCCCAGCGATACAATTTTCCGTCTTCGCTGCCCACCATGATCGAAGCGTCCGGCGCATCGATGGCCGCCGAATTGATGCACCACTCCTTGACTCCTCCGGCCGCGGACGGCGTCGGACCGAGCATGGTGAGAACCTCTCTCATCACCGTCGCCCCGTTGATCGGATCGGGTTCGGTCGCGTTGGGATCGAGAACCGCGATGCGGTTTTCGCCGTTACCTCCGGCGCCGATGTAGTCGTTGTACTTGGTCATCACCAGATATTGCGAAGTGCCCTGATAGGACGGCACCAGGGACGCCGGCACCACCGACGCCGTGTCATCCCATCCGAACGATCCCGGCGTTTTCATGGTGGTCAGATTCGCGTCGAAGTGCAGCAGCCAGCCGCGGTAATTATTTTCCATTGGCGGCGTTTCGAGGACGCCATAATAAACGTCGCCATCGGGGCCGACGGTTGGGGCTGAGGAGCTGTCGTCGTCGAGCCACGCGCCCTCGCCCGATTTGGGATCGATCATCGCGATTCGCGCCGCCGGCGCGAGCGACGCCGCGTTCAACTCTACCAGGTACCCGTTAATCCCGTTGCTGATGGCGACGTATAGCTCTTGCTGATCGAGGCTCAGCGCCGGCGCCGAGTTTTGCTTCACTTCGGTCATGCTCAAATCGCCCGCGGCCGCGGTTACCGAAACCCAGGAACCCTGGCCCGAGGCGCTGACCCGCGCGATTCCGCTGCTGAGTCCGAGCGGAGCCGCGCCGACCACGATAAATCCGAAATAAATATTGCCGGCGCTATCCGCGGTCAGGGGAGTGTTGATGATCACGCTGCTGCTGTACGCGGCGGGGTCGGCCTGGTAATTCGAGAATCCGTAAAACGCGATTTGTCCCGACGTTCCGCCCGGCGAATCGGGATTGTCACGGTAATAAATGGTCCCGCCGGCACCCGGGAAATAGACGCGGTTTGCAACCAGCACCGGCGCAAACTCCGGGGTCCAGTCGTGCGGCGGCAAAATGTAGTCGCTGGTCTGGCTCCATTGAAGAACGCCGTCGGATCCGGCCCGTGCGTCGACGCGAAATCCTCCGGCCGCGCCGGTTTTCACCGGAATAATCACGGTATTGGCCGCGGTCACCAGCGGGGAACCGTAATGCGCCAGCAGTTCGTTGCTCGAATATTGCGGGTCCAGATCGACGGCAGTCTGCCAGACGATCCTGGCTAACTTCTGCGCCGGAACGGTTGCCGCCGCCGAATGCGCCGCGTTGCCGGCGAATTGAAGCCAGGCGGGCTGCGCCATGGCCGCCACGGGAATCAAGGCCAGCATCGCGAACGGCTTCAAACGGCGCATACTCCCCAAGACGCGCCCGCAGGTCAGGCGTTACAGCTTCAATGTGGTGTCCGATAAATTCGCGGAAAACGTGGGGTAGGCTCCCAGCCTGCGCCTATCGTGTTGCAACCGAACAGGCGGATTACGAATCCGCGGCAGGCTGCGAGCCTTGCCCACATTGCTACGGCCTTTTTCAGCACCCTGCTAGCGCTGGTTCGCCTTCAAAATTTTCTTGCGCAGCCGGATCGATTGGGGCGTCACTTCCACCAGCTCATCGTCGCGGATGAACTCGATCGCCTGTTCCAAATTTAAAATTCGCGGCGGCACCAGACGGATGGCTTCATCGGCGGTGGAGGCGCGCATGTTGGTCAGCTTTTTTTCCTTGACGATGTTCACGTTCAGATCCGCATCGCGCGCATTCTCGCCGACGATCATGCCTTCGTACACGTCCGTGCCCGGCTCGATGAACATTTCGCCGCGCTCCTGAAGATTGAAAATCGCGTGACCGGTGGCCCTGCCGGCGCGATCCGCCACCAGCGATCCGGTCGGCCGGGTCGGGATGTCGCCCTGCCATTCGACATAGCCGTGAAACAGCGAATGCATGATCGCGGTGCCGCGCGTGTCGGTCAGCATTTCGCTGCGCAATCCGATCAGTCCGCGCGACGGAACGTGAAATTCCAGCCGCACGCGGCCCGAGCCGTGGTTGATCATTTTGGCCATTTTTCCCTTGCGCTGGCCCAATTTTTCGATGACCACGCCGACAAACGATTCCGGACAATCGATTACCAGCAGCTCCACCGGCTCGCTCAATTTGTGATCGATCGTTTTGGTCAGAATTTCCGGCTTGCCGACCGCCAGCTCGTGGCCTTCGCGCCGCATCATTTCAATAATGATGGCGAGCTGCAATTCGCCGCGGCCCATCACCTTGAACGAATCCGGTCCGCCGGCCTCTTCGACGCGAATGGAGACGTTGGTGAGCAGCTCTTTATCCAGCCGGTCCCGTAAGTTTCGAGAGGTGACGTAAGTTCCCTCTCTGCCGGAAAAAGGCGACGTGTTGATGGTGAAGGTCATGGCGATGGTCGGCTCATCGATCTGGATATGCGGCAGCGGCGCGGGAGTTTCGGCGCTGGTGATGGTCTCGCCGATGGTGATTCCTTCGACGCCAGCGATGGCCAGAACGTCGCCGGGCCGGCCCATGGTTTCATCGACCCGCTTCAATCCTTCGAAAGAATACAATTTCGTGATTTTTGTTTTATGCATCGATCCATCGAGCTTGGCGATGCCCACTTCGTCGCCATAGCGCAGCGTGCCGTTGAACACGCGGCCGATCGCCAGGCGGCCCAGATAATCCGAGTAATCGAGATTCGCCACCAATAATTGCAAAACGCCTTCGGGATCTCCCACCGGCGCGGGAATATGCTGGAGGATGGCTTCAAACAACGCGCGCAGATCGGTTTCGTCACCTTCGGGATCGCGGCGCGCGATGCCCAGTTTGGCGTTGGTATAGATCACCGGAAAATCAAGCTGGTCCTCGGTCGCGTCCAAATCGATGAATAAATCGTAAATTTCATTCAGCACTTCTTTAATGCGCGCATCGGGACGGTCGATTTTATTGATCACCACGATCTGCGGCAGCTTCGCTTCGAGCGCTTTCATCAGCACGTAGCGGGTCTGCGGCAGGGGACCTTCGCTCGCGTCCACCAGCAGCATGACGCCGTCGACCAGCTTCAGCGCGCGCTCCACTTCGCCGCCGAAATCGCTGTGGCCGGGCGTGTCGACGATGTTGATTTTCACGTCGTGATAGCGCACGCCGGTGGCTTTGGACAAGATGGTGATGCCGCGCTCGCGCTCGAGTTCGTTCGAATCCATGGCGCGCTCGGCCACCTGTTCGTTGGCGCGAAAAATTCCGGACTGGCGGAACATCGCGTCCACCAGCGTGGTTTTGCCGTGGTCGACGTGCGCAATAATGGCGACATTGCGGATGGAGGGGTTCGAATGCATGGGGTGAACTTCTATGTTCGCACGCGCCGGGCCGGGTTATGGAACATGGCGGCCCTTGGGCGCCTGCCCCGGCAGCAGAAATGTCTTGATCAATTCACCCTCGCCACAGACCGTCATTCCGGAAAATCGTTTGTACCACGGACCGTTCGGCACTTCCGGCTCGCCGTCGAGCCATCGCGCGAGTTGCTCCAGTTGAGGCGCGGAAATTCTGCGGCTCTGCAAGCGATCGAGCAGGTGCTGGAACAGCGCCGGCGGGATATTCTGGCGTCGGACTCGCGGCACTCAGATCCCGTAAAAGCCGCGGGTGAGCTGTTCGCGGATTCTGGCTGCTTCAGCCGCGTTCGTCGCCGCTGCCAGCCGTTTCGCCAGCAAGCCCAGTTCTTCCGGGCTGAGCCGGTTGCCCCTGCCTTCCAGAGCCGCCAGTTCCGGCGTCTCGATGGCGACTTCTTCACCGCTGGGCTTGCGGGCCACGACGCGGCTGCCGGTCAACGCCTGCCGTACGAACCAGTGATACACAGCCAAGGCGCTCTTGATCACTTCCGTGCGCTTGGACCCGGTCAGTTCCGCCATCTGGTCTACTAACGCAAGCTCGGTGGCCGTCAGAACCGGTTGAATTCTTGCCATAAAATGTTCTTTTTCTGCTCTCATTGTACCCGCTTTTGTGTATCCAGGCTGACCATGCCACAATCGAACAAGTGCGCGATCTCCCATCAGTCGTCATTGTCGGCCGGCCCAATGTCGGCAAGTCGACCCTATTTAACGCCATTCTCGGCTCGCGCCGCGCGATCGTCGGCGACGAGCCGGGCATCACTCGCGACCGCATCCACGGCGAAGCAGACTATCACGGCCGGCGTTTCGAGTTGATCGATACCGGCGGCATCATCCCCAATGATTCCGAACTGATTCCGTCGGAAATTCTGAAGCAGGCCCGAGTCGCGCTCGATCGCGCCGCGCAGGTCATTTTTCTGATCGACGGGCGCACCGAAATTACCGGCGCGGACCGCGACCTCGCCGCCATGCTGCGCCGGTTGGGAAAGCCCGTCGCGCTGGCGGTCAATAAAATCGATTCGCCCAAGCGAGAGGACCTGGCGCACGAATTTTACTCGCTCGGCTTCGGCGATGTTTTTCCGATTTCCGCGGAACATCATCTGGGGCTGGACCCGCTGCTTGCTCACGTCACCCGCGATTTCGCCGCGGCGGAACCGCAGCCTGAGCCGGAGCGCGCCGCGCAAATCAAGGTCGCCATCATCGGCCGGCCGAACGTCGGCAAATCGACCCTGCTCAATGCCTTCGCCGGAGCCGAACGCGCCATCGTGTCGCCGGTGGCCGGCACCACCCGCGATGCCGTCGATGAAACGGTGGAGCACAACGGTGTTCAGTACGTTTTCGTCGACACCGCGGGCATCCGCCGCAAGGGCAAAACGAAAATGATGGCGGAAAAACTGAGCGTGGTGATGGCGCGCCGCCATCTGCGGATGGCCAACGTCGCGCTGCTGGTGCTGGATGCGAGCGAAGGAGTGCTGGCGCTCGACGCCACCATCGCCGGCTACGCGCACGAAGAAGGCCGCGCGATCGTGATCGTGGTGAATAAATGGGACGCGGCGAAATCGGGCAAGCGGAAATTTCAGGAAGACCTGCGCGATTCGCTGAAATTTCTCGATTATGCCGAAGTTGCGTTGGTGTCGGCGAAAAAGCGCGCGGGGCTGCGCGGCGTTTTCGGAATGATTCAGCGCGCCTACGAATCGGCCTCCAAACGCATCACCACGGGCGAGCTGAACCGCTTCCTCGAGGCGCTGAACTGGGAGTACCACATGAAGATTTACTACATGACCCAGGTTTCGGTGCGCCCGCCGTCGTTTCTGGTGTTCACCGATCGCGCCGGCCAGATGCATTTTTCCGCGGAACGCTACCTGATCAACCGCCTGCGCGAACGCTTCGGATTTCAGGGCACGCCGATCGTCATCAAGACGCGGCGGCGCTGAACCTCATTCGGCGGCCGCACTTCTTGGCGCGTGATTTTTTTTGGGAACAACCAGCTGCAAACGTGCGAAAATATACCTTGCAGGAAAGAACTCTCGACGAGATGTTCCTGGATTTGCGCGGCGCGGTGGACGCGGAAATCGCGCGGGCGCGGCGCGAAGTCATCGGCGAACTGGCGAGAGCCGTGGCGCGGATGCGTTCGGCCGGGAATGAGCCGGAATGGAACACCGCGGTGCTCGAAGCCGGGCGCGTGTTTGCGAATGACGCCGGCGCGCTGGAGTTGCTGGCGTCGCTCGCGGCGTTGACCGCTCCGGCCGCGGCCGGGGCGCCGTTTGGTCCCGCCCCCGACGTCGCGGCACAGCGGTTCGCGAAAGTCAAAATCGCCGAAATTCAGCTTTATCAAGGCGCGGCGGTCAAAGCCGGGCGCGCGGCGCGGGACCTTTATACCGCGCTGAAGCCGCACATCGACGCGGCGCGCCGGGTGTTTGAGGAACGGTTTCTCAAGAACGGAAGCCGTACTGCCGATTATCTTCATTCCGAGTTGCTGCGAGTATTGGCAAATGATGACGCAACGCTGCTGGGACCGGGTTATCCGGGGCCACTGGCTTAACCACCACCGCTGGGCGACCGGCTTGGCCCTGGCCGGGCTCGCATGGACTGCGGCCATGACGGGCGCGAGCGATCCGCTGCTCGAATTGAAAGACGCCTCGGCCGCGATCGACGCCGGGCGCAATGCGCAGGCGATCGCGCTGCTCGGCCCGCTTCAAAAGAAGCTGCCGAAGCTGGCCGATTACGTCGCCTGGTTTCTTGCCACGGCGGAGTTTCAATCGCAGGATTACGCCGCAGTTCCCAAGGCGCTCGCGCCGGTGTGGGAGCAAACGCCGCCATCGCCGCTGGCCTCGCGTGCGGTGATGCTGGCCGCGCACGCTTACGAGCAAAGCGGCGACGCCGCGGCGGCGGTGGAAATTCTGCGGAAAAATTATGCGACGCTGCCGCAGCCGGCGGGCGATTCGGCCATGGCGGCCGCTTTTGAAGCGGCGGGCGACAAGGTGAGCGCGGCGGTCTATTTCCAGCACGTTTATTATGACCATCCGCTGTCCGCCGAAGCGGCGCAGGCCGATGCGGAATTGACCAAACTGCACGGCGAACTGGGCGATGAATATCCGCCGGCGATGCCGGAGGCGATGCTGGGCCGCGCCTTGAAACTGCTCGATTCCGGCAATTACGCGCGGGCCCGGCGCGAACTGGCGTCGATTGTGCCGCGGCTCGGCGGAGCGGCGCGGGATCTGGCTCGGGTGCGCATGGGCGTGGCGGATTTTGAGGCGAAGGACACGCTGCTTGCGCAACGTTATCTGCGCGAGCTGGAACTTTCTTCGCCGGAGGCCGACGCCGAGCGCATCGCTTATCTGGCGATGGCCGCGCGGCGGCTGAAAAATCACGAAGAGGTGCAGGCCGCGCTGGACAAGCTGGCGCGCCTGTATCCGCAGTCGAAATGGCGGCTGGAGGCGATTGTTTCCGACGCCAATTCCCATCTGCTTGAAAACGATCTGGACCAATACGAGCCGCTGTACCGCGCCTGCTACGAGTCATTTCCGCAGGATCCGATGGCGGCGTACTGCCACTGGAAAATCGCCTGGGGACATTATCTGCGCCGCCGCGACGATGCGGGCGAGCTGCTGCGGGCGCACTTGCGCTTGTTTCCCGCGTCGGAAAATTCGCCGGCGGCTTTGTATTTTTCCGGAAGACTGGCGGAATCAGGCAGCGATTCCGGCGCGGCGCGCGCTTATTATGACGAAATTGTCCGCGAATATCCGAATTATTATTACGCCGTCCTGGCCCGGGAACGGCTGAGAACCGTCAGCGCGGCGCCGTCCGCTTCGGTGCGGGAATTCCTGCGGTCAATTGCCTTTCCGCCGCGCGCGCGTAAGCTGAATTTCGAGCCGGACGAGACCACCCGGCGGCGCATCGAACGGGCGCGGATGCTGGCGGCGGCGGACCTGGAAGACTGGGCTGAAGGTGAGCTGAAATTCGCCGGGCAAACCGAAGATCAACCGCACATCATCGCGCTGGAGCTGGCCGAAATGGCGTCGCGCAAGTCGGGTCCGGATCAGGCGATGCGCTATATCAAACATTACGCCGGCGGTTACCTGTATATGCCGCTCGATTCCGCGCCGGAGAAATTCTGGAAGCTGGCGTTCCCCATGCCTTATCGCGGGGATGTGGAGAAATTTTCGCGGCAGAACGGCCTCGATCCGTTTTTAGTGGCGGCGCTGATCCGGCAGGAGTCGGAGTTCAATCCCAAAGCGGTTTCCCGGGCCAACGCGCGCGGCCTGATGCAGATCGAGCCGACCACCGGCCGCGCGCTGAGCCGCAAACTGCGCGTCCGTTATTCCGCCGCGCGGCTGTTTCAACCGGCGGTGAACCTGGAATTGGGATCGTACTATTTCCGGACCATTGTCGCGGATTTGAACGGTCATCTGGAAGCGGCGCTGGCCGCCTATAACGCCGGTCCGGGCCGCGTGCACGCGTGGCTGAGCTGGGGCGATTTCCGCGAGCCGGCGGAGTTTGTCGAAACCGTGCCGTTTTCGGAAACGCGGAATTATATCGAGACGGTTTTGCGAAACGCCGACGTTTACCGCCGGCTTTACGGGGAGCAGATCGCCAGGCGCTAGCGAAACCGCTCGGCCCGGCCTGGATTTGCCGATTCGGTCTGCTATGCTGATCGGTAGAGGCTTTTTTGCCCATGAATCGTCGTTTTCAATTTGCCGTTGTCGCTTCTTCCTCCTGTCTGGTGGGCTTGCTCCTGTTCGGCGCCGTGCGTGGACGCAGCGAGTCTTCCGACAATACCTATACTCACCTGGGCGTGTACAGCGAGGTGCTGTCGCGCATCAAGTCCGATTATGTGGAAGAACCCAACATGAAAGCGGTGACCGAGGGGGCCATCAACGGCATGCTGGAGGCGCTCGATCCGTATGCCAGCTATCTGAACGCGGACCAATATCAGCAATATCTCAAGTCGAAGAATGCGCCCAAGGCGCAGGTTGGCCTGGTGCTTTCGCGCCGCTACGGATACCTGAGCGTGGTGGATGCTCTGCCGGGCAGCCCCGCGGCGAAAGCGGGAATGTCCACCGGCGACGTGATCGAGTCCATCAACAAAGTGGCCACGCGCGATATGCCGCTGGCCTTCGCCGACATTCTTTTGAGCGGCGAACCGGGCACTTCGGTCGAGATGAGCGTGCTGCGCGTCCGCAAATCCGAGCCGCAGACCCTGACGCTGACCCGCACCAACCCGGTTTATCCGCCGGTGAGCGGTAAGCTGGTGACGGAGCAGGGCCAGCAGGTCGGCGTGATTCAGACGTATTCGCTCGCGCCGGGCCGCGCCAAGGACATCGCCGCGCAAATCGACGCGCTGACCAAACAGGGCGCGCAACGTTTCGTTCTGGATCTGCGGCATTGCTCCACCGGCGATTACGAGGAAGGCATCGCGGTGGCGAATCTTTTCATGGATAAGGGTCTGATCACGTATCTGCAAGGACAGAAGGTGAGCCGGCAGGATTTCGACGCGGCGGCTTCGAAGCAGGTGACCAAGGCTCCGCTGGTGGTGCTGGTGAATCGCGGGACGGCGGGTGCGGCGGAGATCACCGCGGCGGCGCTGCTCGATTCCAAGCGCGCCGACGTGGTCGGCGAACACACCTACGGCGATGCCGGCGTGCGCAAAGCGGTGACCATGGACGACGGCAGCGCGGTGATTCTGTCGGTGGCCAAGTATTACGCTCCGGACGGAAAGGCCATTCAGGACACCGGCGTCGCGCCCAACGTGCAGCAGGATGAGATGATGGCCAGCGACGACGATGACAGCGATACGCCCTCGACCGGCCCCGCGCCGGTCGATTCCATCATGCAGAAAGGGTTGGACCGCGTCCGCGTGATCACTACCCTCAAGAACTGATCATGCCCCTGTATGAATACCGTTGCGCGCAGTGCGGCAAAGTTTTCGAAGTAATACAGAAATTTTCGGACGCGCCGCTTGAAACCCATCCCGGGTGCGGCGGCAAGGTGGAGCGTCTGATCTCGGCGTCGGCGTTCCAGTTCAAGGGCACCGGTTGGTACGCCACCGATTACGCCAAGGGCGGGTCCTCGCAGCCGAATTCCAAACCGGCCGAAACCAAGACGGAATCGAAACCGTCGGAGAGCAAGTCCGAAAGCAAACCTGAAAGCAAACCCGAATCGAAGCCGGCGGGCGATTAAGCAGTTCGGGCGTTACCCTCGAAAACACTGCACCACACTTGAGCATCGAGTGGCGTAAGCCGCCAGGCTTGCGTCGTTCGCGGCACGGCAACCGGCCTTCCGCAGCGCAAGCCTGGCGGCTTACGCCACTTTGCTTCCATGCCAGTTGTTGCGTCACGCAAAGGCCTACGGCTCCAGGCCGACGCGTTTTTCGAGCGCGATGAATCGTGGATCGGCGCGGATTCCATCGAAGGATGCATCGTATTTCAGATAAAGAATCTGCATCTCTTTTCCTTCCGCCGACTTCTCCAGCAGCGTAAGCGCCGTCTCTTTGTCGCCGATCGCGGCGTAGATCACCGCCAGCTCATAGGGCGAGGCGTAACCCGCCTTATCCGGCCTGGCGGCCTCGGCCAGGTAAGCACGGGCTTTCTCCTTCTGACCGGCGCACGCCGCGGCCTCCGCAAGACCGCCCTTGGTGAGCGGCGACGGGAACTTCCTGGCGCTCCACTCCAGTTCTTTGTCCGCTTCCGCGCAATCGTGCTCGGCCGCGGCCAGTTCTCCCAGCAGGTAGTGAGGGACGAGCGCGCCGGGATTCATCTCCAACATTCCTTCCAAGACCTCCTTGGCCTCCCGGTATTTCCTTTCGAGCAAATCGACCATGTACTCGTCAAAACGCGGCCCCGGCCCGAGGGGATCAAGATCCGCGGCGATGCGGACCTGAGCGTGCGCCTCCTGAAAACGTCCCCGCATGGCGAGCATGGCCCCAAACAGGGCCCGCGTGGGCGCGCGCGCTCCGTCGGCGATGGCGCGCCGGAATTCCTGTTTCGCTCGCGGCCAGT
The DNA here is from genome assembly GCA_035507655.1 of Bryobacteraceae bacterium. Taxonomy (GTDB): domain Bacteria; phylum Acidobacteriota; class Terriglobia; order Bryobacterales; family Bryobacteraceae; genus Palsa-187. Next base: position 11,947 of record DATJNW010000136.1, read on the forward strand.
CCCAGTCGTAGCTGGCGATCATGACGGCCAATAACCCGCGAGCCTCGCCACAGGAGGGGTCCACTTGAAGCGCTTTTTCGAGCGATTCCCGGGCGGCGGGAAACGCCTTGTCCGGTGACTCGACGGTCAGATGCACCAGGTTAATCCGGCTCCGCGCGGTTCCGACCAGGGCATTCACGTACGACGGGTCTTTCCCGGTGGCCTGGGTAAAAAGCGCAAGCGCCTGCTTGACGGAATCCGGCGTGTCCAGTGAGAGCTGATAGTTCGCCTGAAGATACAGGTCGTGCGCCTGCGGATTTTTCGTCGAATCCAGGGCATAAGCATCCACCGTTTTCCGTCCTGGACCGGCGACGGCCGCGGCGATCGAGCGCGAAATTTCTTCCTGCACCGCCAGCACGTCTTCGGCCGACGCGTCGTAGCTATGCGACCACACGTGGTAGCCGTCGGAGGTGCGATTCATCTGCGCGGTGATGCGAATGCGGCCGCCCTGCGGCTCGATGCTGCCCTCGATCGCCGTATCGACGTTCAATCTCCGGCCCACTTCGCGAATGTCCACGGCCTTGCCTTTGAAGATCGAAGCGGAGGTGCGCGCCACCACGCGCAGGTCTTTCGACTGCGCCAGGTCGTTGGTTAACTCTTCGGTGATTCCGTCGGCGAGGTAGTCGTCGTGATGGTCCGGGGAAAGATTCTCGAACGGCAGCACCACAATCGAGTTAATGGGATGGCGCGGCGCTTTGAGAATTCGAACCGCGACCAGCGCCGCGGCGGCAGCGACGATGACGGTGGCGGCGAGCAGCACCGGCCAGCGCCGCCGCGCGCGCGTTTCCGGATGCGGCCCCGGCTCCCGTTCGCGAAAGGTGAACGCCGGGACGTAGCTGCGCCGCGGAAATTCGATGCAGATTCGATCCGCCTGCCCGTCCGCCGCGTAATAATCGCGCAATTTCTGGCGGAGCCGGCTGAATTCGGCGCGAACGGTCGATTCGAGGCGCGGATCGAAAGAATCGGGCTTGCCGAACACGTCGACGCCGATGGCGTATTCGTTGATGCGCTCGCCTTCCCCGGCCAGCTCGCGTTCCACCAGGTAGCGAAGCAGTTGCGCACGACGCGCCGATCCGGCAAATAGGGGTGACGCCAGAAGCTGGTCCAGATAGCCGCGAATCGCGTTGGCGCGAACCTCGGCGGAACTGGCCGGCGTGGCGCCTGGCGTTTCCATACTTCCAAATCCGCTCTAGTCTAGCACGCATACGCCGTTGAAAGCACAAGGTTGCAACGTTGCGAGCCTGTTGCATCTTGAGTCCGCGTGGTGTGAGCGAGAGGATAGTGCGAGCACAAAACGCATGAAACCCTTGCTCCCCTGGATGCTGCTCGCCGCGGCCGTTTTCTTTGTGCCCGTCGCGCGAGCCGACACAACCTTCACCCTTCCTGGTGACGTCGATTGCGACGAAAACACGATGATGTGCTCCGAAACGTACGCCTTCGTCATGCCCGCCATCGTGGGAATTGACACCGTGTACGCTCCGGACGGGATTACCGTAGTTGAAACGCTGGTGGATGTGGTTCTGGGAAGCCCGCTTGGGCCGACGCTCGCCAATGACATCGCCACCGACGGTTCGACCTTTCCGACCGAGTTGGAAGACAGCCTGGGGCCGTTCACCACGCTGACCGATTTGCAGTTCAATCTAGACAATGGCCTTTTCGACTTTTTCCCTACCAGTTGCCCCCTACCGCCGGTCGAGATGCTGACTCAGTCCGGAAATTTGATCACCGATGGAATAAACTACGGATCGGTCAGTGGCGGAGTGACCTCGCCGAGCATCTATCCTGATTTGACCGGGGCCGTCTCCAACGCGACCGTGACGGCGGACACAGTCAGCGAGTACGGCCTGGACGCTTTCAACCTGGTCGTCACGACTACGGGATCCTACTGTGGTGAACCTATTCCGGCCGGGTACACGCTTGAGACGGCCCAGACTGACGTGGTTAAGAGCTACGTCGAAAATATCACCGAAGTCGAAAATTCGGCGCCCGAACCTGCGTCCTGGGCGCTTGTGCTCGCCGGTGTTGCGATTTTGCGTCGAAGGAGATCCATTCAATGACACGTTCGCATTTGCATTTCTTCGCGCTCGCCGTACTCGCAGGGAGCACGGTCGCTCGGGCCGATACCTACTTCAACGTCGGCGTGTTCAACTGCGACGAGAACACCCTTGCTTGTAGCTCCAGCGATTCTTACAGCCTTGCTGCCATTGTTGGTATCGACACGGTCTACGCGCCGGGTGGCACAACGGTGGTCGAGACGCTGGAGGACATTGTCCTCGAGAGCGCCCTGGGACCGCTGATCGCGAATGACATCGCTACCGACGGCTCCACTTTTCCGACGCAGTTGGAGGACAACCTCGCGCCCTTCACCACTCTTACGGACGCGCAATTCGACGAAGATAACCAGTTCTCCAGCCAGGATCCGGCCGGCTGTCCCCTGCCTCCGAACGAAATGCTGACGCAGGCCGGGAACCTCGTCAGCGGAGTACCCATCGACTTCCTGGGATCGGAAACGGATTCGTCTCCCGCCATCTACCCCGATCTGACCGGCGCGGTTTCCAACGCGACCGTCACCAGCGACACGATCAGCAGTTATAACAACGACGTTTTCAGCGTCGATGTTTACGTCAGCTCCCCGGTTTGCGGTACAACCCTGCCCGCGGGTTATACGGTGCGCATCGTGCAGAGCGTGGTCATCATCGCCTCCGAGGAAGTCATCACCGAAACAGAGAATTCGTCCGCGCCTGAGCCGGCGTCTTGGATGCTGACGCCCGGTGGAATCGCGCTGCTGATCATAAGGAGAAGAATCAAGTGACCCGAACGCTTCTGTGCCTTCTTGCTCTTGTCGCATTCATGCCCGCCGCGCGAGCCGACCTGACGTTCGTCAATTGCGATGCGGACACTCTTACCTGTACCTTCAACGACAGTGCCATTATCTACGCCGTCATCGGCGTCGATACCGTGTATGCCCCGGATGGCACCACGGTGCTGGAGACGCTTAGCGACGTCGTGATCGACAGCCCGCTGGGGCCGCTGATTGCCAACGACATCGCGACGGACACGGGCAATCAGCCGCCGCTGTTGCAGGACAACCTCACGCCGTTCACGACTCTTACGAACGTGCAGTTCGCCGAAGACAACGAATTTAACGGTCAGGATCTCCCAGGCTGCCCCACGCCGCCGAATGAGATGCTCACCGAAGCCGGCAGCCTGATTAGCGGCGTGAGCCTGGACTATCTGGGAAAGGACGATATGGGCGACCCGATTTTTACGTCGCCCAGCATCTACACGGACCTGACCGGCGCGGTCTCCGGCGCGACGGTCACCAGCGACGTCGTGAGCAACGCCGGCAGTGACGTTTACAGCTACCACCTGAACAATCTCCCTTTGCCTGTTTGCGGCTCCAACCCACCGGCGGGCTACTCGGTAGATATCGTTCAGAGCATGGTAGTCGACACCTCCATCGAAAACATCACGGAGGAGGAGGATTCCTCGGTTCCCGAGCCGGGCGCGGCAATGTTGATCGGGTCCGGCCTCGCGCTGGTTTTTTTGTGGGGCAAAATGAAAACCTGCAACACCCACGCCACTTTCCGCCTGCGGTAAGCGCGACAATGGTGTCGGGCTGTGATGAAAACGATCCTGACGCTGGCCCTTCTCAGCGTGGCGTTGCAGGCGCAATCGGTGACCATCGTCAATTCCGGGTCGACCAACACGGCCGGGTTTCAAATCGTAGTCCAGGAATCGGGTGAGGCCGAATATAGGACGCATCCGCGGCCCATCGCCATCCGGCGAGGCGAAGCACCGAAGAAAATCCAGAAGACCATTCCGAAATCGCTGGTGGATCGTCTTTATGCCGACGTCGAGGCCGCCCAGCCGCTCGATTCGCTGCCGGCGAGGCATTGCGTCAAAAGCGCTTCGTTCGGAACCCGCACCTACATCGACGCCGGCGGGCAGGAATCGCCCGACCTGAGCTGCGGCGACGGCGGGAACGCCAAACTGCGCGCCCTGATCCGCGACTCCAGCCAGATTGTCGAAATTTTCCGGCCCCATTGAATCGATCGATTGGCGCTTCGGGTAACTCCGGGAATGCTCTGATCGTCAAGCCATTTAGCGTTCTTTTTGTCGAGGTTTCGTTTGACCGTTGTTCCTCTGCCAAAAGACATACCTGAGAGAGGTGCGCATGCATTCGATGAATAAGACCTTGCTACGGTTCTGCTGTTTTTCGCTCAGTCTCGCGCTGGCGATGGGCGCGCCGCAGCAGGGCGGCGATAACTCTGGCTTCCTCAATGGGTTTTCGCAGAGTTTTATCGAGAGTATCGGCAAAGGGGCCAGTCCGTTTCCGGATATCTGGAAGCCGTATTTTCCCCAACCGATCGAGCATCCGGTGATGGAAAATACGCCGCGGCTGCGCGAGCTGATTCACAATGGCAAGCTGGAACTTTCCTTATCCGACGCCTTGACCCTGGCGCTTGAAAATAATCTGGATATCGACATCGAGCGATACGTGATTCCGATTGCCGCCACTGACATTCTGCGCACCAAATCGGGGCAGGCCAACCGCGGGTTTACTGGCGCGCTGCAACCGGGCGAATTGAATTCGGGCGCGATCGGCGCGGGCGTCAGCAACGCGGGCGGAACCGGCGGAACCGGCAACGCCGGCGGCATCACCGGCGGCGGCGGAGCGGTGTACGTCGGCTCGGCGGGCGCGTTCGATCCCTCGGTCAGTTATGCCTGGAGCTGGGATCGCGTCACCAGCCCGCTCAATTCGATCGTCGTTTCGGGCATTCCCACCACCACCAGCTACGCGATGGCCAATTCGTTCTCTTACGCGCAGATGTTCACCGAAGGGACCAGCTACTCGGTTTCGCTGAGCACGCTGCGGCAAAGCACTACGCAGGAAAATACGCTGTTCAATCCCGATGTGACTTCGCGGCTGTCGGTGGGCGTCAACCAGCCGCTGCTGGCCGGATTCGGTTTTTTGCCGAACGAGCGCTTCATGATGGTGGCGAGAAATAATCGGGGCACCGCGCAGGAAGTTTTTCGGCAGCAGGTGATCGCCAGTATCGTCGCGATGGAAAACGCCTATTACGATCTGGCGGAGTTTCAGGACAACGTGCGGGTGACCCAGACATCGCTGGATGCTTCGAAAGAGCTGTTGGACGAAACGAAAAAGGAGAAAGACATCGGGATTCTGTCGAACCTCGACGTGGTGACGGTGCAATCGCAGGTGGCCTCCAGCCAACGCGACCTGATCGTGGCGCAGACCAATCTGCAAATTCAGGAAACCACGCTGAAGCAGTTGATCAGCAAACAAGGCAATCCGGAACTCGACGCGGCGACCATCGTGCTGACCGATTCGATGCCGGAACCCGGTGAAAACGACGTTCCCAACTCGGAAACGGCGTTTCGGACGGCGATGACCAACCGTCCCGAGTTGCGGGAAGCGGTGAACAACCTGGCCAACCAGGATGTCGGCATCAAATATGCGGCGAGCAATGTGAAACCGAGCCTCTCGGTTTTTGGACTCTATGCGGGAGCGGGGTTGCAGGGCGACTCGCTAACGCGCACCGGCGGCGCGATCGGATCGCTGAACGAAGCTTTCAACGCGTCCTATCCGGAAATGGCGTATGGGTTGAGCTTCAGCGCATCGATTCGCAACCGTTCGGCGCAGGCCGATAACATTCGCTCGCAGCTCGAAAGAAACCAGCAGGAGATCACGCTGCAAAGCACCAAGAATCAGATCCAGCTTCAGGTGCAGCAGGCGCGGATCGCGCTGATTCAAGGCCGGGAACAGGTGGCGGCGGCGCGGGAAGCGACGCGGCTGGCGCAGGTGACGCTGGACGCCGAGCGCGTGCGTCTGCGCAACGGCCTTTCGACTGCCTACAACGTGGTTCTGATGGAGCGCGACCTGGTGACCGCGCAATACGCCGAAGTGCAGGTGCGGGACGCCTACGCCAAAGCGCTGGTGGCGATGGACCAGGCGCTGGGAACCACGCTCGAGCAGAACCGGATTCAGCTCAATGAGGCGGTAACCGGCACGGTGACCCAGCGGCCGGTGGCGCCGCATCATCTTCCCGCGCGGACGCCGGGGTCGAATCGATGAGGGTTTGGCTGGCGATTTTTGCCGGCGTGGCCTGCGTGGCGCAAACGCCGGATCACACGCCTGATCACAACGTCGCACTGCCGGATTACACCCGGGCGGCGCAGGTTTTTCCGCGCATCTGGGCGCCGTATGTTTCGCACCAAATTCCGGAGGCGAAGTTAAGCAATAGCCAGACGCTGGAGGTGCGCGACGGGAAATTACCGCTTTCCGTCGCCAATGTGGTGGACGCGGTGATTGGCAATAATCTGACGGTTGAGGCCGTTCGTTACTATCCGGAAATGGCGCAGACCGACCTGCTGCGCGCGCGCTCCGGCGCCTCGCCGCGCGGCGTGGACGTGGCCGTGATTCCCAGCGTGGTTTTCGCCGGCGCCGAGGGCGGCAGCATTTTGGGCACCGCGGGCGGCAGCGGCGGCGGCGCCAATAACGCGGGCGGAATCACCGGATCGGCGTCGGCGGTGAATATCCGGCCGGCCGGCGTTTTCGATCCCTCAATCAGCGTCTCCTTCAGCCGCGATCACACTTCGAGTCCGCTCAATACCGAAGTCGTGTCCGGCTTGCCTTCGGTGACCACGGGCACTTCGGCTTTCTCGGTGAGTTACGTGCAGGCGTTTCCGAGCGGCACCAGCATCGCCGCCTCTTACTCCTACCAGCGGCAGCTTTCCAATCAGCTTCACCTGTTGTTCGATCCCGACTTCACACCCGGCTTTACCATGACCCTCAGCCAGCAGTTGGTGAACGGATTCGGCTTTGCGGTGAATCGCGCGCTGATTAAGGTCGCTGAAAACGAAATGAAAATCGAGCGCCAATCGTTCCGCGCGCAGACGACCACGGTGCTGGCGAGCGCGCTGAACGCCTACTGGGACCTGATGGCGGCGCAGGAAGCGGTGCGCGCGGCAGAGCTGGAGCTGAAGGCGGCCCTGCAACTGGTGACCAACAATCGCAAGGAATACGACGTGGGAGTCATGTCGCGCCTGGATATCGCGACCGCGGAATCGCAGGCCGCCTCCAGCCAGCGCGACCTGGTGGTGGCGCAAACCAATGAGCAGAACGCCGAGCTGGCTCTGAAAACCCTGTTGACCAAAAATCTGGACGAGCCGCTGGCGTCGGCGGCCATCGACTGTACGGATCCCTTCCCCGAACCGGAAGAGAGTCCGCTGCCGTCCCTGGCCGAGGCTCTTAAAGTGTCGGAAGAGAACCGGCCGGAGATTCCCATCGCGCAAGGCAACATCAATAGCGAGCAGGATGCGCAGCCGTTCGTCATCAACGCGCTGCTGCCCACGGTGAACGCCTTCGTGCTGGTTTCGAACGTCGGCCTGTACAACGTGTACGGAACTGCTTTCAGCGAAGCCGTTCAGTTCAAATATCCGCAGATCGCCTTCGGCCTCTCGATTTCCTTTTCGTTGCACAACCGGCAGGCGCAGGCCGACGAAATCCGCACGCGCCTGGAACTGCGTCAGCAGCAGGACACGCTGGTCCAGAACAAGAGCCAGATCGAAGTGCAGGTCGAGAGCGCGCTGATCGCCGCGCGGCAGGCGGTGGAGCAGTTAAAGGCCGCGCGCGAGGCGTTGCGGCTGGCCGAAGTGGAACTGGACGCGCAGCAGAAAAGGCTCACCGCGGGCGTTTCGACGGCGTACAACGTGGTGCTGGCGCAGCGCGACGTGTTTACGGCGCGGCTGGCGGAGGTGCAGGCGCGCGACACCTATGCGAAAGCCCGTGTATCGCTCGACCAGGCGGAGGGAACGACGTTTGAGAAGAACCACCTGACCATCGACCAGGCGCTGGCGGTGCGGTGAGCGTCTTCAGCGATCAGGGATCCGCTTTCAGGCGTCAGCTGAAGCGGCCGCTGACAGCTTAAAACATCAGCTTCATGCCAAACTGAATCTGCCGCGACGTGGTCGCCGTTGCCGTGATCAATCCCGCCGAGCCGCTGATCGACGTACCCGAAAAAACCGTCGCGTTCGGCGTGGCGAAATTCGCGTGATTCAGAATGTTGAAAAATTCCGCGCGAAATTGCAGGCTGGCGCGCTCCGTGAGACGCGTCGTTTTGAACAGAGAAACGTCGGCCTCCGCCAATCCCGGGCCGACCAGCGTTCCGCGTCCTAAATTTCCGTAGGTGCCCGGCGCCGGCAGCACGAACGCGTTCGGATTGAACCACTGCGTCGGATTTCCTTCAATCACCGGACCCGAAAAATTCGGATTCACATTGGGCCGGTCGGGATTGCGCGTGTCGCCGTCGCCCGAGCGGTTCGATCCGTCCTGTGCCGTCAGCGGAAAACCGCTCAGCAGCGTCACGATCGCGTTCAATTGCCATCCGCCCCAGCGCGAGCGCCGCGCGAACGGCAGATTGTAGGTGCCCGAAAGGCTCGCCTGGCTGGTCAGGTTCAGCGCCGAAGGACCCCAGTCGCGTTTGAGATCGTTGCGGTCGAGCACCATCTGCGCCTGGTTCTGCGCCTGCGCGCCGGTCAGGCCGGAATTGAAATCGAGATCCTTCGACCAGGTGTAATTTCCGCGAAATTGAAATCCGTGGGTGAAGCGATGCACTACGTCGGTTTCAAGCGCGTTGTAACTGGTGTTGCCCTCGGTGTACCAGAAAAAGCCCGCGCCCAAATAGGGATCGGGGCGCGTGGTGACGGGTATATATTGCTGGCCTTGCACCACACTGCCCTTGGTCGTGCCGGGAGTGCCTCCGGAAACGCAGGTCGCGCTCATGCAGATTTGCGCGGGAATCGTATTCGGGTCGACGCTCAGCAATCCGTGATAGCCGAACGATCCGACATAAGCCACCCGCAGCGAGGTGTTGCGGTCGAGCTCCCGCTCCACGGTGAAATTCCATTCCTCCACCGCCGGAGTTTTTGCGTTCGGCTGCACGCCCTGCGGCGCGTAGGTGGTGCACGGCTGCGGAACGGTGGGCGTGCACTGCGGAGCGGGCTCAATTCCCGGCGTGATCGGGATCAGCGACGCCAGGGGCGCGTTCGAATAAGACACCGATCCGTTCGTAGGCGGCACGGTGTTGAGCAAAAAACTCAGATCGTCGATCAGCGAATAATAGGTTCCAAAGGCCGCGCGGACGGCGGTTTTGCCGTCGCCGAAGGGATCCCAGGCGAGCGAAACGCGGGGCGCAAAAAGATGCGTCGCGTTGTTCACCGTGAACGCCGAATTTCCGACGATCGTATTCGGCTGCAACACGTAATCCTGCGTGACGTAATTCGCGGCGCGGCCCGATTCTTCATTCCATCCGGTGGTGAACTCGTCGCGCACGCCGAGCTGGATGGTGAGATTTGGGCGCACGCGAATCGCGTCCTGCGCATACCAGGCGCCGAACAGGCTGCGCCAGCCGAGCTCGTTCGCGTCGGGAACCACCTGAAAGCTGCTCACGGTGCCTTGCAAAAAGGTGGTGAGGCTGGTGAAGCTGGCCTGGCCGAGCTGGCGCGAGGCGCTGTCCTCGTTATCCTGCATGCGTTGCAGCCATACGCCGAAACTCAATTGATGAATACCGCGGGTCATCTGCACGCTGTCGGTGTAGGTGAACAGGTTGCGGCGATTCCAGCTTCCCGCGGCATTGTTCGGACCCGCGGAAGTAATGGTCGAGCTGCCGCTGGTGGTGGTCACGCCGCCGCCGATGACGATGCCGCCCGGTCCGCCGCCGTTGAGGAACGAGGTGCCCGCCGGGAAGGAAGCGAGCAGCGCGGAATCGAGATTGAATTCGGCGCGCGAAAATCCCACGGTGAAGGTGTTCAAAATGGTCGGCGAAAAAACGTGCGTTTCCTGGAGGCTGGCCACCTGCGCGGCCAGCGTTTCAGAAGAGCCGAACAGCGGATCGGCCTGCGGGATCAGGCTGTCGCCGTCGTCGATGGTGTACGACGTCGAAAGCGTGTCGCGGCCGCCCACGATGTAATCGCCGCGCGCGGTGCCGAAATCTTCGTGAATATTTTCGCGCGGATTATTGTAGGAGGTCGCGATTCCGCTCGGCAGGCCGTTGGCGAGCAGCTCCGGGCCGTTCGCCAGCGGCCAGAACGACATGTATTTGAGCATCGCCGGATTGAGATTGGCGACGGGCGCATAAACACCGGCGGCATTGGGCAGCGATCCCAGGCGGGCCTGCGCGTCGGGAACCACGCTGACGCTCGATAACGCTAAAGCCTGGCGAAACCCTTCGTAATTTCCGAACAAAAACAATTTATCTTTTTTGAGCGGGCCGCCGAGAGCGCCGCCGAACTGATTGCGGCGAAACGGCGGCACGAATCCCTTGTCAAAAAAATTGCGGGCGTCCAGATCGCTGTTGCGCAGAAATTCAAACAGCGTTCCGTGCACCACGTTGCTGCCCGATTGGGTCACCACAATCACCTGCGCCCCGGCGCGCTTGCCGTATTCGGCGCCGTAGGTATCGGTGAGGACGTTGAATTCGCGCACCGCATCGATGCCCAGCAGCTCCCCGCTGACGCCGCCGGGAGAAATGGCGAGCTGGCTGGTTCCGGTGTATTCGATTCCGTTCAGCAGAAATAAATTTTCTCCGGTGCGCCGGCCCGCGACGGAAAACGTGTTACCGTCGCTGGTGCTGGTGTTGGCGCTTTTCATGGCGCTGTAGTTGATGGTGCCGGGATTGAGCGCGATCAGATTATCGAAGCTGCGGCCGTTAAGCGGCAGGTCCTTCACCTGGCGCTCGCCGACCACGCCGGAGTCCTGCGAGGTGGTGGTGTTGACCACCGGCGCATCTTCGGTGACGGTCACCGATTGCACGAACTCGCCGACGTCGAGTTTGAAATTGACCACCGCTTCCTGTCCGACTTGCAGATTAATACCACTGCGAATCTCGGACTTGAATCCCGCTTTCGCGGCTTTCACCTCCTGCGCGCCGATGGGCAACTGGAGCAGGCGATAGTTTCCGTCGTCGCCGGTGACGGCGCTGCGCGTCGCGCCGGTTTCGACGCTGGTGACGGTGATGGTGGCGCCGCGAATGGCGGCTCCGCTCGCGTCATCGACGTGTCCGGAAATCGCGGCGTTGACTTGCGCGTGGAGAGGCACAGCGAGCAGCGCGATCAGAAGTGGCGTAAGCCGCCAGACTTGCGCGTTGGACGGCTGGCGATGGAGCCGCGCCGGGCACAAGCCTGGTGGCTGATGCCGCTCAGACGTGTTCACTGTCGGGCGATAAGAGCCGCGCGCCGCGGTTTTCTCCTTTACCCCAGCCGAGCGCCGACATGCGCTCCGGATTCGCGCTGAAAACGATGTGAAAGCTGTCAGGATCATCGGGACCAACCGGAAGCCTTCCTCTTTTTGGACTGACCAAAGCAAGATACTTAAGAATTGTATAAATATCTCCCTCGTCGGGCAAACTCAGGTCGAAATCCTGCGAGGCCAGGCGTACCGCAGCTCCCTGCGCGGCCAGGTGGAAGGCCAGGAACGCCGCGCAATCGACGGCGGATTCAAACCACGCTTCCGATTCGAACGGAATATCCAGATCGAAATAAATCAAAATGCGATGGTCCTGCTCCCGGGCGAATTCGCGGACCTGCAAATCGCCGGTGTGCGCGGTAGCTTTCCAATCGACGTGGCGCGCGCTTTCGAAGGCTTCATAGGGGCGGATGCGATAAAAATCGTGGCCGCGTCCGCGCTGCTGCGCTTCGATTTCCCCGCGCACCGACGCGAGCAGCGCCTCGAAGCCCGGCTGCGGATCGAGGCAGGGATAGACGATCACGTCGTGGCTCGCCGTGACCATTTCACGGCGCTCGGAAAATCCGAAGGGGAAGCGCGTCGAAAATTGAAAGCTGCGGTCGCGCTGCGCGCCGCGTCTGGCGAAATAGACTTCCAGCGATTCTTCGAGCACGGCTCCGCCGGGCACGACGGGAAAATAGAGGATCGCGTCCACGCCGCTTTCCGGCGCTCCGGCCAGGTGGATGCTGAAAGAGGGAATCCAACGTTTCAGATTTTTTAAACGAATGCCGGCGCGAACCTTGCGCCGCGCGGAGATGTGCTCGGGCAGGACCAGGTCAAGTTCGAGGCCGGCGAGTCCCAGGCGGCTGATGAATCCGGAGACCAGCAGCGTCGAAAGCATGGCCGCCAGAATCAGGAAGAGTAGATTGTTCGCCGAAAGAAACGCGGCCAGCGCGATGACCAGCAGCGTCAGCGCGAACGCCACGCCGGCGCGGGTCACCTGCTGGCGCAATCCGAAGGATAGCGCGGAGCTGAGACGCGCGGCGATGCCGCGAACCGTCATCATAATTTCAGCGTAGACGAATCCCGTCGCGATCGCGCGAGAGCTTCTATAATTGGCAGAGGCGATGCGGAAGGGGTCCCAGAGCGCCAAGACCGTCAGCGAAGAAGAGATTTTGAAATTCCTCTTCGATCGCATCGACTCGGTGCCGCATCTGGAAGCTTTGCTCCTGATTTGGAACACCCGGCCCAAGGGTTGGGGCGCCGAGGAAATGGCGGCTCGCCTTTTCGTTCAGCCGCCGCAGGTCCGGTCGATTCTGGACGATCTGTTCCGCCGCGGATTGCTGACGCGAGGCGAGTCCGCGGCGTATTGCTATGCTTCATCGCCGGAAAACGACAGCATCGTCGCCGCCGTGGCGGAGGCGTACCGGACGGATTTGATTCGAATCTCCACGGTGATCCACTCCAAAGCATCGAGCGGCGTCATCGAGTTCGCGCGCGCGTTTAAATTTACAAGAAAGCGGAAACCAAGGTGAACGCGACTGTTTATCTTCTCGCCTTAGCGACCAATTTGCTCTGTTGCTGGATGCTTCTGCGCGCCTACTTCCACGTGCGCCGGCGGCTGCTGTTGTGGAGCGGGCTGTGTTTCGGCGGACTCGCCCTTGCGAGCGCCATGGTCTTCGTCGATCTGGTGATCTTTCCCAAGATCGACCTGTATCTGTGGCGGCTCGGAATCTCCGTCGTCGCCATGCTGCTTCTGGTGTACGGTTTGATTCTGGAGCAGCCGTGATCCCGGCGCTCGAGCTTTTTCTGCTGGGCGTCTTTGCCGCGTTGTGCCTGATCGCCGCGCTTTGCTTTTTCAAATTTTGGCGGAAGACGCAAGATGCACTGTTTCTGATATTCGCGCTCTCGTTCTTTATCCGCGCGCTGAACGATGCCGGACTTGCGTCGTTACCGCACCCGAACGAGGGCACGCCGTGGAGTTATTTCGTCAATATCGGATCCTCGTTGCTCATTGTCGCGGCGATCATCGGGAAAAATCTCGGAGGGAAGGACGGCTAGCAGGGTGCTGAAAAAGGGGACAGAATATCGCTGACGCAACCTTGAGCGACCCCCGGTCAGTATGGGTGCGTGCGCCACCAACGGACCGAAGCAACTGGTTGGATCACCCTGCTAGTTCGCCTCACCGGCAAATGGAAATCCGACGGGCCTCCCGGATGCTCGCGCCTCAGGCGTTTTCCTAATTGAGCGGCAGTACGTACCATGGTACTCTTGTAACGTTTTTCGAGTGGAGGAACGGCGACAAATAGGGCTGCCGTAAACTCGTTCATTTTCTTTATTGTACGTCCGGAAAGGGACAGCCCAGCGTCTGAGTTGGAGGACCTTCGTTGGGGGGCTTGAAAGGAGACCGAATGGTGATTAATTAAAGGAGACAAAATGTCTTTTCATCATTTTTTGACTCGACTTACGTGTGTCGCCCTGGGGTTGGCATGCACCCCGCACCTTGGTGCCCAGACCGATCCTGGTCCGCGCGGCGGGCCGGCTGGCGCAGGGGGCAAATATCCTACCTTGAATGTTAGCGAAACGCTTCTTTTCATGCAGGCGCAGGCGCGATTTCAGGAAGTGGATTCGGTGTCCGGAAACATTTCCGGAGAAACCGGGTCCGGGTTGGGACCGGCGTTTAATGGCAACAGTTGTGCGCAGTGCCATGCGCAACCGGCCGTAGGAGGGGCAAGTCCCGGGTTGAGCAGCAAACAGAATCCGGTGCCGAACCCGCAAGTAGCGCTGGCGACTCTGGATGGAGCCAACAACACCGTCCCGTCGTTCATCACCGCGAACGGTCCGGTGCGCGAAGTGCGATTTGTTTCCGACGGCGGCGTGCATAATCTGTATACCATCGCCGGCCGCTCCGATGCGAAGGGCTGCACGCTGGCGCAGCCGAATTTCGCGGCGAATCTCGCCAGTAACAACGTGGTGTTGCGGATTCCCACGTCGCTGTTCGGCCTGGGGCTGGTGGAAATGACGCCGGACGCGGCGTTACAGGCGAGCTTCAACTCCACGCAGGCGGCGCGAGCGGCGCTGGGGATCGGCGGATCGTTCAACACCTCCGGCAACGACGGCACCATCACACGCTTCGGATGGAAGGCGCAGAACAAATCGCTGCTGATGTTCGCCGGCGAGGCATACAACGTCGAGATCGGCGTTTCCAATGAGCTGTTTCCAAACGAGCGCTCGGCTGTGGCGGGGTGTGTTTACAACGGATCGCCCGAAGACGCGACGAATCTGTTGGACCCGACCACGAATCTGCCGGTGGGATCAGCGTCGGCGATGTCTTCCGACACCGTCAATTTCGCCGCTTTCGCGCGTCTATCGGCGCCGCCGCAGCCGGCCCCGTCTGCGGTTACGGCTGCGGCGGTGTCATCGAACAACAACGGGCAGACGATGTTCACCGCCATCGGCTGCTCGCTGTGTCACACCACGTCGCTCACCACGGGACCATCGGCGTACACCGGGATGAGCAACGCGACGTACCATCCTTATTCCGATTTTGCGGTACATCATATGGGATCGGGGTTGGCGGACGGGATCACGCAAGGCGCCGCGACGGGCGACGAGTTTCGCACGGCGCCGCTGTGGGGCGTCGGCCAGAGGCTATTTTTCCTGCACGACGGCCGCACCAGCGATTTACTTCAGGCGATCCTGGCGCATGCGAGCTCGGGCAGCGAAGCCAATGGCGTGGTGGCGAGGTTCAACGCGCTGACGGCGTCGCAAAAGCAGGATGTTTTAAATTTCCTGCGATCGCTTTAGCAGGGTGCTGAAGCAGTGGCATAAGCCGCCAGGCTTGTGCTGTTCGCGGCCGATGAATCGACCGGCGTCGAGCGCATGGCTGGCGGCATTTCCAGAGGTCAGGGACCTGGGGCCGGTTGCGAACGGGCAGCGGCGCGATGGAATTGCCCGGCCAGCCAGCGGACGCGATCGATGAGTTCGGGAGGGTCGCGCACCTCGAATTCGACGCCGATCAGCGCGATCCAGATGCAGAGCATGTCCAGAGAAATCGCGCCGGTCCGCAGACGGCACCTCGATTCATCGATGGCGTCGAGCATTCCCACGGCGCGCGGGATCCGTTCGGCGATTGCCTCGACCGGCGCGTGAAAAATGATCGTCGCCTGAAGCGGATAGGGCGCGTAGCCGACACTGCGCGAGACGTATTCGGCGAAACCGCCATCGGGAGGTTTGCGCGGCGCGAAACGCGAACCGGAGGCGAGTTTCGAGGCGATGCGGTCGACGCGAAAGGTGCGCCAGTTGTTGCGGCCGGCGTCCCAGGCAACCAGATACCAGCGGCGGCCGGTGTTGACCAGGCGATGCGGCTCCACTTCGCGCTCCGTGGCGGCGCCGTCGCGGCTGTGATAAGCGAATTTCAGTTTTTCCGAATCGCGGCAGGCGCCGGCGATGGCGGCCAGGGTTTCGGCATCGACGGTGGGGCCGGAGACGGCCAGCGTGAGAATAAAGGAATGCAGCGCGGCGACCCGGCGGCGCAGACGGGAGGGCAGAACCTGTTCGAGTTTGGCGAGCGCCCGCACCGAAGCTTCTTCGATGCCGGCGACGGTTCCGCTGGCCGCGGTGCGCAGGCCGACGGCCACCGCGACGGCTTCTTCATCGTCGAGCAGTAAGGGCGGAAGATTTGCGCCGGCGCCGAGCTGATACCCTCCGGCGGCTCCGGTGGCGGATTGCACCGGGTAGCCGAGGCTGCGCAGACGGTCGACATCGCGGCGGAGGGTTCGGGCGGTGACTTCGAGGCGCTGGGAAAGCTCGGCTCCGGACCAGTACCGGCGGGCTTGAAACAGTGACAAAAGACGCAGCAGCCGGGCCGAAGTGTCTAACATTTTTTTCAAGTGTCGCACGGATTGAGGACCGAATCTGTCCGCAATGTCTGATATCGTTCTTGTGTGGTTTCGAGTGAAAAGGAGAAAAAAATGACCTTCAGCCAGAGTTTGTTACCGGAGTTTGACCAGGAGATGAAAAACACGCGAAAAATGCTGGAATGCGTGCCGGATGGGAAGATGGATTACCAGCCGCATCCGAAATCGATGACCATGGCGCGGCTGGCCACGCATGTGGCGGAGCTGCCGTCGTGGGCGACCATGACGCTCGATCAGGACGTGCTCGATATGCAGCCGGGATACGAGCCGCATTTCGCCAAATCGCGGGCGGAGCTGCTCCAGATTTTCGACAAGAGCGTCACCGAGGCGCGGGGGCGGATCGCGGCCACCAGCGACGAACATTGGGGGCAGATCTGGACGTTCAAGTTCGCCGGGAAAACGATCATGGAGATGCCGCGGACGGCGGTAATACGCGGGGTGGTGATGAATCACCTGATCCATCATCGGGCGCAGTTGGGGGTGTATCTGCGATTAAATGATGTGGCGATTCCGGGGATGTACGGGCCGTCGGCGGATGAGCCGAATCTGTTCGCGTCGCAGGGGGCCTAAAAATTCAATAGTCCCGTCCCCGAAGCGGGTTTGTGGGGCAGAGCCCGCCGCAGGCTGGGAACCTGCCCCACCTGGGCGTGAGGGCTTCAGTTCAGCAAAGGCTGAACGCTGCGCAGGACCGTTCCGGCCACGATTTCGGCGCCTTGCGCGGTGGGATGGATGCCGTCGGCTTGCAGATAGCGCAGATCCCTGGTGACGATGTCGGAAAGAAGGAACGGGATCAGCACCAGCCTGTATTTCGCGGCCAGGCCCTTGTAGATGTTTTGAAAACTACGGATGTAATCGGGGCCGTAATTCGGCGGAAGCGTCATTCCGGCGAGGACCACTTTCGCGCCGGACTGCTGAAACGCGACGATCATTTTTTCGAGATTGGCGCGCGTCGAGGCGAGCGGCATGCCGCGCAGGCCGTCGTTACCGCCGAGTTCCAATAAGACGATCGAAGGATGAAGCGAAGTCGCCGAATCGATGCGTGAAACGCCGCCCTCGGTGGTGTCGCCGCTGATTCCGAGATTCACCACGCGCCAGGGCTCGTTTTTCGCATCGAGTTTCTTTTGCAGGTCGTCGGGAAAACTTTGGCCGGGCTGGAGGCCGTAGCCGGCGCTGATGCTGTCGCCGAAGACGACTAAAACTTTACGATCGTCGGCGGGGGCCGGCGGCGGAGGCGCGGGAGCCGGCGCTGGTCGAACATTTTCCGATTGCTGGTTAGGATTTTGCGAGCACGCGCTCAAGGAGATAACGAGCGCGACGAAGAAAAGATACCGCATCTGCCCTCATAATAATAGATGTGAGCGCAGCTATTATCGAAGCGCGAAAGATCAGCAAGACGATCGATACGGGAACCCATCGCGTGGAAATTCTGCGCGACTTGAATTTTGAAGTGCCGGCGGGCCAGTTTGTCGCCATCATGGGCGCGTCGGGCAGCGGGAAAAGTACGCTGCTGGGTCTGCTCGCCGGGTTGGACGCGCCGAGTGCGGGGCGCATCGTCATCGATGGCGTGGACATCACCGGGTTGAGCGAAGACAAACTGGCGATCCTGCGCGGGCGCAAGATCGGATTCGTGTTTCAATCCTACCAATTGATTCCGACGCTGACGGCGGAAGAAAATGTTCTGCTGCCGTATGAGCTGGCGGGCGGCGGAGTCTCGGCGGGGACGGCGCGGGCGCGGGAACTGCTCGATAGCGTGGGATTGAGCGACCGGCTGGATCATTATCCGGTGCAGCTTTCCGGCGGAGAGCAGCAGCGGGTCGCGCTGGCGCGCGCGTTCATGGTGAAGCCGCCGATTCTGATGGCCGACGAGCCGACCGGCAATCTGGATAGCGCCAATGGCGCGCACGTTCTGGAGCTGCTGATCAGGCTGAACCGGCGCGAGGGCACGACGCTGGTGCTGGTGACGCACGATATTTCGCTCACCGGGCACGCGGACCGGATCATCACGCTGCGCGACGGGCGAATTATCGCCGACGAGGCGCGGCAGACTCTTCAGAGCACGACGCAGAGCGAGGTTGCCAAGTGAATCTTTCGCTGCGCACGGCGGCGCGGATTGCCTGGCGCGAAACGCGATCGTCGATGGCGAAATTTCTGTTCGTGGTGCTGGCGGTGGCCGCGGGGGTGGGCGCGCTGAGCGGGGTCCGCGGATTCAGCGACAGTTTTCACACCATGCTGACCAACGAGGCGCGTACGGTGATGGCCGGCGATCTGGCGGCGCGGCAATTTCATGTTCCGAGCGAGCGGCAGCTTGCGATGCTCGATGCGCTGCGGCAACAGGGAGTGGAACATACCTGGATTACGGAAACCGTTTCCATGGCGGAGGCCAAAACGGGGACCGCGGCGCCGGTGCTGGCGGCGTTGAAGGTGGTCGATCCGACGCAGTATCCCTACTACGGCGAGATGAAGCTGAATCCGGCGATGCCGCTCAGCGGCGCGCTGACGGCGCAGACCGCGGTGGTGGGCGAGGATTTGCTGATGCGGCTGCACCTGAACGTCGGCGATACGGTGCGCGTGGGCGAGCACGATTTTCGCATCGCGGCGGCCATCGTGAGCGAGCCGGATCGCATGTCGGCGACCCTGAATATCGGGCTGCGGCTGATGATGTCGCGCGCCGCGTTCGCCGAAACCGGCCTGATGCAGTTGGGCAGCCGCGCTTCGGAGCGGTACCTGTTCAAGCTGGAGCCGGGTGCGCCTTCGGTCGAACGGGTGCGGCGCGAAGTACGGCGCGCGCTGCCGGAGGCGATGATCACCGATTTTCGCGAATCGCACCCGATCATCACCAGCGGTCTCGATCAGGCGACCACGTTTTTGAGCCTGATCAGCCTGATTGCGCTGATTGTCGGCGCCATCGGCGTGGCCATGGCCATGCACGCGCACCTGCAACAGAAGATGGATCACATCGCGGTAATGAAATCGTTGGGCGCGACCTCGCGCGAGATTATCCGCATTTATACGGTGCAGACGCTGATGCTGGGCGTGCTCGGAGGATTGGTCGGCGTGGGGTTGGGGCGGGTGGTGGAGCAGATTTTTCCGCTGCTGATCCAGAAGTATTTTCCGGTGGAATCGGCCATGAGCTGGCACCTGGAAGCGGCGGGGCAGGGAATCGCGATCGGCGTGCTGACCACGCTGCTGTTCACGGTGCCGCCGCTGCTGGCGATTCGCAAGATTCGTCCGGCGCTGATTTTGCGGCGCGGAATGCCGGAAACGAAGGCGCCGTTGTGGACGCGAATAAGCGAAGCACGCGGGGCGCTGGCGGCGGGCGGATTGATTTTGGTCGGCATCGGGTTTATCGCGTCGTGGCTCGCGGGCTCGACGAAGGTGGGTGAGTATTTCGCGGGCGGATTGACGGTCAGCCTGATGGCGTTGTCGGTGGTGGCCTGGCTGCTGCTGCGATTTGTGCGCGTGTTCCTGGAAAAATCGCCGTGGCGGATTCCCTCGCTGGTGCGGCAGGGGATGGCCAATCTGTACCGGCAGGGGAATCAGGCGCAGGCGATTCTGGTGGCGCTGGGGCTGGGCGTGATGTTCACGCTGACGGTGTACATGGTGCAGAGTTCGCTGGTTGGACAGATTATCGAGACGGCTCCGCCGGGCGCGCCGAATGTTTTTCTGGTGGGCGTGACGCAGGCGCAGGTCGCGCCGCTGAAGGATTTGATCGCGCATCAGCCCGGGGTGTTGAACGCGCCGGAATTTGTGCCGCGTGTTGCGGCGAATTTGCAGTCGATTAACGGGTACCTGGTGGGCCCGCGTTTTCGCCGCACGACGAATGTGATGTGGGAAGGTTTGAAGCCGGATTACGTAAAAGTTGACGCCGGCGCGTGGTGGAGCAAAGAAGAATTGCAGCCGAACGCGCCGGCGCTGGTTTCGGTGAACGAGGAAACGGCGCGGCGATTGGGAATTGCCGTGGGCGACTGGATCGAGATGGAATCGGCCGGGCGATCGATTCGCGCGCGCGTGGTCGCGCTGCATGAGTGGGAGGAGCGGCGATTCATGCCGGTCAGTTCCTGGGTTTTTAATCCGGCGGCGCTGGCCGGGTTGCCGGTGTCCTTCGACGGAGGCGTGCGCATCGATCCGCCGCGGGTAGCCGCGTTTCAGCGCGCGTCCTTCGATCAATTTCCGACGGTGACGGTGGTGAATATCGCCGATGCTTTGCAAATCGTGCAGCAGGTGATCGATCAGATCGCGCTGGTGATCCGGTTTTTATCGGGATTCGCGATTCTGGCCGGCGCGGTGATTCTGGCGGCGAGCGTGGCGGGAACGCGCTTCCGGCGGATTCGCGAAGTGGTGATCCTGAAAACGCTCGGCGCGACGCGCCGGCACGTGGGGCGGATTTTTTCGGTGGAGTTTCTGACCATCGGGGTGGTGGCCGGCTTGCTGGGCGCGGTGCTGGCGACTATTTTTACCAGCCTGGTGATGAGACGGCTGCTCCAGGCGCGCTTCGATTTCGAGCCGAAAGCGGCGCTGGCCGCGGTAGTGCTGACGGCGGTGCTGGCGAACGCGTCCGGATGGCTGGCGAGTTTTCGCATTTTGCGGCAGAAGCCGCTGGAAGTTTTGCGGGAGGAATAAGCCGGGCCCGCAAGCGGGTGCTGAAAAAGGGGACAGACCGCTCTGTCCACGGCCATGGTCGCACGCGGCGTGAATAACTTACAGGCGGGGACAGAGTGGTCTGTCCCCTTTTTCAGCACCCTGCCAAAGGCCCGCCCCACAGCGGGCGCCCGTTCTCATCACGGAGAGCGCGCTCGGATAGAGGGAGTGGTACTCGATGGCTGCACGGGCTAAAGTTCGCGCGCCGATCCGCCGATAGTAATGACGAGCGGAAAGGAAACACCTCATGCGCATCACTTTTCTGGCCCTCGTCCTCTGCGGCGCGGCCGGCGCGGCCCCACAGTCGCAAACTACTACCTATGTCGACGGCAATCTCGCTGGAATTACGCCGAAAACCGGCGGAACGCTGGCTTTCGACGACGCGAAAACCATGCACCTGAGCACCGGAACCACCACGGTCGAGATCCCCTACGCCGGCGTTACCCACGCCGAACTGGGCGCGGTGCAGGAAAACACGCATCAGTCGTTCTTCAAAGTTTGGGACCGCTTTAAATCGCACCGCACGGAAACGCAGTTGCTGATCGTGAACTTCACGGACGACCAGGGCCAGGACCGGACCATGACGCTCGAACTGGAGCGGTCCGCCGCGCAAAGCGTGATCGCCGAGCTGGAGACACGCACCGGTAAGACTTTTGTGGCGAAAGAAGATTCCAAGGCCGCCGCGGCCAAGAAACCGAACCCGATGGGCACGGTTTCGCCGCAAGCGAGGGACGCTGCCTGGTGGGGCGACGATTACTGGAAGACACCGGGCAACGCCGACAAATGGCCGAAGTCGTCCTCGGGCGGCGGGCAGAACTAGTCCACCTGACCGCGCTGGCTGCGCAAATAGGCGAACATTTTTTCGAGCGCCTGGCCGCGATGGCTGACCGACATTTTCTGTTCATCGCTGGCTTCGCCGAAGGTGCCCCCGAACGGCTGGTAAAAAAACAGCGGATCGTAGCCGAAGCCGTGCGCGCCGCGCGGGGCTTCTAAAATCCGGCCCTCCACCGAGCCGCGAAAGGTCTCGACCACCACGCCGTCCCTGGCCAGCGCGATCACGCAGACGAATCGCGCCGAACGATCCGGAACGCCGCGCAGGCGATCCAATAACAACGCGTTGTTGGCCTGATCGCTGGCGTCTGGTCCCGCGAATCGCGCGGAGTGCACGCCGGGCGCGCCGGCGAGCGCGTCCACTTCCAGGCCGGAATCGTCGGCGAAGACCCAGCCGCTGCTCAACGCCCCATAATAAGTGGCTTTCAGGCGCGCATTTTCCGCAAAGGTCGCTCCGTGTTCTTCGGGAGCCGGAGCCCGGAGCGCGCGAATCTCGAAATCCGGCGCGGCCAGCTGAAATTCGCGCAATTTTCCGGCATTGGAGGTGCCGCAGAAGACCGTCATTCGAATTGTTTCTGGACGTCGATGAGCTGCCCGATGCCGCCGCGCCCCAAAGCGAGCAGCTGCGCGAGCTGCGCGTCATCGAACGAGGTTTTTTCGCCAGTCGCCTGCAATTCGACGAATTTTCCGGACCCGGTCATGACAATATTCATGTCCACTTCGGCCTGCGAATCTTCCTGGTAGCACAAATCGAGCATCGCCGAGCCGCCCACAACCCCGACGCTGGTGGCGGCGACGCGATCGACGAGCGGCGATTTTTTGAGCGCGCCGAATTTCAGCATCTGCCGCAGCGCGGCGGAGAGCGCGATGTACGCTCCGGTGATGGACGCGGTCCGCGTTCCGCCGTCAGCCTGCAATACGTCGCAGTCGAGAATGACGCTGCGCTCGCCCAGCGCGGTCAGGTCGACCACCGAACGCAGCGAGCGTCCGATCAGACGCTGAATCTCCATGGTGCGGCCCGAAGCGCGGCCTTTGGCCACTTCGCGCGGCGTGCGCGTGGCGGTGGCGCGCGGCAGCATGGAATATTCCGCGGTCACCCATCCTTTTCCAGTGCCGCGCAAAAATCCGGGAACGGTATCTTCGATCGACGCCGCGCACAAAACGCGCGTATTGCCGATCTCGATCAGCACCGATCCTTCCGCGGTCAGCAGATATTCCGGCGTCACTTTGACGGGACGCATCTGGTCCGGCTGGCGCCCGTCAATTCGCATTGCGCATCCTCATTTAGCTCCTGATTTCAGAATTTCGTAGAACAGCAAAAATAAGAGGGCAAAACCGCCGAGAATGACGATTACACAGGGAATCAATCCGCGGTTCGTACTGCGACTGTGGCTGGTCGGCTTACGCGACCCGGCGGGCTTAAACTTGGCCATAAACGCTGGGGGACAATTTAAGGTGTACCACAGCGGGAAAGGCTGCTCAAGAAACGGCTTACGCTTGCTCCTAAGGGCGCGGCTGTCTCCGGAACTCTGTGGTTTTCGAAGGGAGCCCGCAGCCTGCCGGCTGGCACTTAAGCGCGCCGGGCCGTCCCCGGTGAGGATGCGCGCGAGCACCCAGACCGGCCGAGGCGTGGTGGGCGGCCAGCCCCACGCGTAATTCTACAAACGTTTTCCTGCGAAGCACTTAGCGATTGGCGGACGGCGTGCGATTTACTTCACCGGCTTGCAATTGTTTTAGTTCCTTGTCTCTTTTGGACGCTCACGGGACTGCTGTCCCGTGAGCCTTTTTTTTTCGTGCGCCTGCGTTTAAGCTTGATCCAAGGAGGATCGCGATGAAACGCACCAGCCTGATCGTTCTGGCTCTCGCCGTGGCTGCTTCGGCGCGCGCCGATTTCAGCTACCAGAGCGAGCGCAAATCCGGTAACACGGCCGCTCCTGATACCACGAAATATTCTTACAAGGGCCAGAAAATGATGGTCGAGACGAGCGACAGCGTCATTCTCACCGATTTTGACAAACAAACTATCACCCGTCTGAATCGCGCGCAGAAAACATATTCGGTCATGAAATTTTCCGAGGTCGGCCAGGCGACCGCCGGGGTTGGCGACGTTCAGGTCGACGTGAAGGAAACCGGCCAGAAGAAAATGATCAACGGCTACAATGCCAGCCAGGTGATGATGACCATGGGTATGGATATGACGCAACGCGGCCAGGGGATGAAGATGCAGATGGAGATGGAACTCTGGATCTCGCCGGATGTGCCGGGCGCGGCGGAGCTTCGCGCCTTCTATGAGCGCAATGGCCAGAAATTCCCATGGAGGGCGCTGGCCCAGGGCGGCAATTCATCGATGGCGAAGGCGATGTCCGACTTACAGCGCAAAATGGCCGATCTGCATGGCATTCCGGTGGAGCAGATCATCCGCATGAAGCCCGGCGGCAGCGCGGAGCAATCCGAGCAGATGCAACAGGCGATGGTACAAGCTCGCGCGCGGCTGGAAGAGATGGCCAAGCAGGGCGGCCAGCAAGGTCAGATGGCGCAACAGGCGCTGGCGCGCATGGGCGCGGCTCCGGGCGGCGGAGCGATGGTGCAAATCACCATGGAAAGCAGCCACTTTTCCACCGCTTCCATTCCCGATTCCGCGTTCGCGATCCCGGCCGATTATAAGGAAGCCAAGAAGTAACAGCAACTTGCGGTTATCGCATTGTCGATCGACATAATCTTGAATCGCTTGACAGCGTGCTATAATCTCCTACAACTGACGAGGAGGTGCCGCAATGCGAAATCTCGGCATCATGGCGCTGCTTGCAATCGCGCCGGCGCTGTTGGCGCAATCGCTCGATGGCCGGTGGCAGGCGACGGTTGCTGTGAAAGGCGTCGAAGTTCCGTTTCAAATTGAGTTTCAAAACAGCGGCCCGAAAATTCAAGGCTCGCTGTTCAATGGCGATGAGCGGTTCACGTCGACCAGCGGGCAATTCGCGGGCGGATCGCTGACGCTGAACTGGAATTACATGGCGGCGAAACTTCAGGCGAGCTTCGACGGCAGCGCGCTGAAGGGGACGTTCTATCGCCCCAACGGCGTCAGCTATGCGTTTCAGGCGATTCGCGCGGAGAAGATGCCGGCCGCGTCGAGCGTGCCTTCCATCGCCGGATTGTGGACGCTCGAAGGCGTACGCAGCGAAAAGGGCGAAAAGGCGTGGCAGTTCATCGTCAAACAATATGGCGCGTCTGTGACGGCGGCGATTTTGCGCATCGACGGCGATACCGGCACGCTGACGGGAACTTACAAAAACGGCGAATTTGTTCTAAGCCATTTTTCAGGGATGCGGCCGGCGCTGGTGGAAGTGACTCCATCGGCCAACGGCACGCTGGAAGTTGTTTTGAATAAGAAACAGCACCTGACGGCGCTGCGTCCGGCGGAAGCGCGCTCGGAGGGGCTGGCGCAACCCGAGGATCCGTCGACCCACACTGGCGTCAAGGACGCCTCCGAACCGTTCCGCTTCCGCTTTCCGGATCTGAAGGGCAACATGGTCAGCAACGACGATCCGCGATTCAAAGGAAAAGTGGTGCTGGTGAACATCACCGGAAGCTGGTGCCCGAATTGTCATGATGAGGCTCCGTTTTTGGCGGAAGTGTACAAGAAATATCGTGCCCAGGGACTGGAAATCGTCGGGCTGGACTTTGAAGAGGCCGATCAGTTGACGAACCCCACGCGGCTGCGCGCGTTCATCCAGCGCTACGGGATTGAGTACACCGTGCTGCTCGCCGGCGACACCGATTCGGCCAAGGAAAAACTGGCGCAGGCGGTCAACTGGGACGCCTGGCCGACCACATTTTTCCTGGGCCGCGACGGTCGCGTTCGCGCGGTGCACACCGGATTTCCCAGCAAAGCGTCGGGCGAGTTGTACGTGAAGGCCAAGGAAGAATTCACGGCGGAAGTGGAAAAACTGCTGGCCGAGAACGTGCTGACGCTCCGGTAATTCAATATTGTGGTGATTGTGGGGCAGGCCAGGGGCTCGCCCGACGTAAGCTAATCGCGAAAGAAAAGCGTTATCCTGCATGAATGTCGATTTTCCACGACAAGATTCTGGACGGCAGCACCGCGTTTGTCACTGGCGGCAGCAGCGGGATCGGCCAGCGCATGGCGGAACGGTTCGCCGAACATGGCGCTCGCGTGATGCTGGTCGGACGGAAGCAGGAAAAACTGGATGCGGCCGCGGCGCAGATTCGTGAGCGCGGCGGAATCGCCGCCACGCACGCGACCGACGTCCGCGATTACGACGGCGTCGCCCGCGCGCTGAAATCGACGCGCGAGCAATTCGGCGAAATCGACATTCTGGTGTGCGGCGCCGCGGGGAATTTTCCAGCGCCTGTCGTGGGGATGTCCGCGAACGGATTTAAGGCCGTCGTCGACATCGACCTGATCGGCACCTTCAACACCTGCCGCGCCGCGCACGAGCATCTGCGAAAACCGGGCGCGTCGGTGCTGGCGATCTCGGCGGGATTCGCCTTTCAACCGACGGCGCTGCAAGCGCACGTGGGAGCCGCGAAGGCGGGCGTCGACGTATTGATCAAGACTCTGGCGATCGAATGGGGACCGGACGGTATTCGCTGCAACTGCATCACGCCGGGTCCGACGGAGGATACCGAAGGCATGCGACGCCTGGCGCCGACCGAATCAGCGCGTGAGCGGACCGCCCGCGCGGTGCCGCTGGGGCGATTGGGGACCAAAGATGAGCTGGCGGACCTGGCGCTGTTTCTTTCATCGGAGGCAGCCGGTTACATTACCGGCGCGGTTTACGTCTGTGATGGAGGTATGTCTCTGGCGCGCTCGGGATTTGCACTGCGGGCGGTAGAATGAGGGCGAACGTGTCGTCTACCTCGGAGAGACCAGGACTTCTGCGGCAGCTCGGAGTGGTCAGTGCGACGGCGCTGGTCATTTCGAACATGATCGGGGTGGGAATTTTCACCACCACCGGATTTCTGGCTGGGGATCTGGGCACACCCGGTCTGGTGTTGTGGATCTGGGTGGCGGGCGCGGCTTGCGCGCTGCTGGGCGCGATGTGCTATTCCGAGCTCGGGATCAACCTGCCCAGCTCCGGCGGGGAGTACGTTTATCTGACGCGCGCCTTCGGTCCGACGTGGGGATTCATGAGCGGATGGGCGTCGTTTTTCGCGGGATTTTCCGGCCCCATCGCGGCGCAGGCGCTGGCGTTCGCCGATTATCTGGGCCACGCCTGCCCGTCGTGCATGGACGACAAGCCGCACATCCTGGCTGGCTCCGGCGACTGGACCTTTCAGTTCGGCAAGGCGCAGATGGTCGCCTCGGGGCTGATTCTGCTGTTTACCGCGGTGAATCTTGTAGGCGTGCAGCGCTCGGCGCGGGTGCAGAATTTTTTGACCGGCGCGAAGGTGGCGATTCTGGTGGCGTTCGTGGTGCTCGGTTTCGGCATCGGCGCGGGTAGCTGGCACAATTTTTCGCTGAACGCGGTGCGCACGTCGCCGCACGTGGTGTGGGAACAATTCGCCATCAGTCTGTTTTTTATTTATGTATCTTACAGCGGCTGGAATGCCGCGACGTATGTCGCCGAGGAATTGCGGCAGCCGTCGCGCACGCTTCCCATCGCGCTGGCGGTGGGAACCGGTCTGGTGACGGTGCTGTTTCTGGCGCTGAACGCCGTGTTTATCTACGCCGCGCCGCTCGAAACGTTGAAGGGTGAAGTGGCGGTAGGGGCGCTGGCGGCGTCGCACCTGTTCGGGTCAAATATTGGTGGAATTTTTTCCGCGCTGATGGCTTTGTCACTGATGGCGACGGTCAATGCGGAGATCACGGTGGGTCCGCGGGTGTATTACGCGATGGCCAAAAACCAGGCGTTTCTGGCGTCGGCGGCGAAGGTTCATCCGAAATGGCGGACGCCGTGGGTGGCGATTTTAGCGCAGGGCGCGTGTGCGATGCTGATGACCATGACGCCGTTCCCGCAACTGGTTTTGTATATCGGATTCACGCTGAGCTTTTTCGCGGCAATGGCGGTCGCGTCGCTACTTTATTTCCGCCGGCAGCCGGGGTGGCACAAGACGCGATTCGTGAGTTTCTGCTGGCCGCTGGTTCCGATTCTGTTCCTGATTCCGGAAGCGTGGATCGTAGTTTGGGGGGTTCAGTTGAAGCCGTTCATCTCGATTGCCGCGGCGGCGACCATGGTGACCGGCGCGGCTGTGTATCATTTCCGGCGGCGCGGTCGGGTTCTGGAATCGCCGGAAATTGAAACTTACTGATATAATCTCGATATTGGCGCTATCGTCTAACGGTTAGGACGGAGCCCTCTCAAGGCTTAAATACGGGTTCGATTCCCGTTAGCGCTACCATGTTTTCATAGACTTACGGGACGCAGGGCAGCACAGGGCAGCACGCGCGAGACGCCCACGGGAAATGTTGCCCCCGGGCGCGGGCTCTACGCCAACAATGGGGGCAAGCCCCGATCCGAACTGATTTCTAAGAACATAGCACCTTCACTCGCAGCCTGTAATTGTGGAAGTTGCGGAAGCCATAGGCTTGGCGGTTGATGAGCTCCATTTTGTTGTGAAAGCCTTCGGTGATTCCGTTGTTGCGAGTAAAGCGCCACATGGCGCCGATTTCCTGCGACCAGGAGTGGAGGGTCTGGCCGAGTTGGACCAGCGGTGCCAAGCCGGCTTGGCGCAGTTGGTAAACCGCTCGCAAGAAGCGAGGCACCAGGTGCTCGCACTGCTTGCGGGTGCGATGTTTTTTCAGCAGCAGATAACACAGCCGTTGTTTGAAGCGGTAGATCAGTTCCAGCGGCGGCCGTGTTTGCAGATAGGCGGCCAAGCGGGCATGCTGCTCGGGCCGCAGGTTGTGGCGATGGCGTCGCATCAGAGAGAGTAATCCGCGATTCCTCGATCCAGCCGCATCCAAATCGCGCCAACACGCCAGGAAATGATGGTTGATGAGACGAATCACATGGAAGCGGTCGGCCACGATGCGCGCGTTGGGGAAGTGTAACCGGACCAGGGAGCGGTAGTTCGAGGCCAGGTCCCTACACACCACACGGACTTCAGACTTGCCTTCCAAGCTTTGGAAATAAGCCTCCAGGGCGAGTTCGGAACGGCCCAGGACCACGTCATAGATTTTGTGATTTCTGAGATCACACAGCGTGGTGGCGTAACCGCTGCGCCGGGTGAAGAAGTGCTCGTCGATACCCAGCCATGGAGGGCAGCGCCGCGAATGCCACTCCCCAAACTGGCGATCGAGCCCACGCTGAAAATAACGCTCTACCGTGGCCGCGGCGATCCCTTCCCTGCGGCCCAACTGGCTGCGATTGATGCCGTCCAGGTGCTGGCGGAAGATCATTCGTTGAAAGGCCTCACTGGATCGCTGACAGGGTTGAATCCCCGGAAACCGCTGCCGGAAGTAGCGTTGGCATTTCTGGCACTGGAACTTAAACGCTTGCAACTCCAAAACACAGTGCCGCAACCCCCAGTTCTCATGCCGCACCGTCCGGATATAGCGGCCCTTGTTGCGCAGTTGCTCGCTGCCGCAGTGTGGACACAACTTCGGCCCCACATACCGGGCCGAGATCCTGATCCCACCACCGCCGATCCGTAAATCGGTAATCTCATAGTCGGGCAGTCCTAAAACAATCTCTGATCTGATCAAAACAATTCCTCCAAGAATGTTTTATCAGTCAGGTATCTCGGTCTGCCCCCGTTTCTGATCTAGAGCCCGGGCGCGGGGCTCCACCCTATGGCGGACTTTTTTTTCAAGCATTCTTCAGAACGGATAGTAGGGGAGCTTTTTATTCGCGAATAGCGTGTGTCGAATCCTCGGATATTGATCGACGGCTGCCTGCTCACCATAGTGCACAAGTTCGTCGAGGGCACCCACATGATCTAGTTCCCAGGGGTGAGTGGGCATCTTGAAGTCCACGCGGAAATAACGGGCGTCCCCCATCAGGTACTTCGCTTGAAAGTGCGCACCTTGGGATTGGGCACCGCCTGAAACATCGAACAGACGCGGTCCCCAC
>DATJNW010000137.1:0-27473 GCA_035507655.1 Bryobacteraceae bacterium
GCCGAACTCGCGAGGATGATCGCCAGGAAACTCGGAACGCCCAAACGCTCCGCCTATCTTCCACCGGAGCCCGACCTCTTGTTCCGAAGTTACGCTGAGCAATACGGCGAGGCTAACCTCGAACAGTTGCGTGATTCGGCAAATCATTTCCTCGAATCACTCCGCCGGACCAATTCCGAAGAGCGCGACGCCATCATTCACCTCTTCGCGCATGGCTGCCCGGCGGGTCTTCCGGAAAACATGCATATCAACACCGACCTTCTCGCACGGTTGACGGGGGCTAGCGAGCGAAGACTTCTGGAATTGTTCGAGGGCCTTCGAAGCCTGGGCTTTTACACGTACTCCTACAAACGGGGAAGGGACCGTCGTCACGTCGGTGAGGATAATATTATCGCTGTCGAGTGGCACGACATGAACACGAGTTCCGGCGTTAACGGCAACGCAACCGACATCGCCGAGCAAATGCTGAACACCCAGGATTTCGCGCACTGCGAA
Organism: Bryobacteraceae bacterium; assembly: GCA_035507655.1. Classification (GTDB taxonomy): domain Bacteria; phylum Acidobacteriota; class Terriglobia; order Bryobacterales; family Bryobacteraceae; genus Palsa-187. Next base: position 496 of record DATJNW010000137.1, read on the forward strand.
GACTGCGCACTGGCGGCGTTACGCCGCCTCGACTTCTCGCACCTGTCCACCTACTCGCTCAACGCGGATGTGCGAGACGCCAGAACGGGAGGGCAGATTCCGAACGTCGGGGCCGAGCTCCGGAAATTGCACCCCCTTCGATCAGACCAGACTGGTCCCCGAAGGCGTACACGCTAGCGAGTGCCCCCCCGTTCAAATGGGTCGTCGCAGGCGCCAGCCCGCTGCACTTGGAATAAGACACAACTGCACGCCTCGACGAGGTTTCGCCTCGCAGACGGAGCGCTGATCTGCGATGGGATCGCCGCAACCCGACGAGTCTTTTTTGCTCTAATCAACAGTAGCCCCTAATCTTGACCGACATTACGGTAAAATCTGAAAGTGGGTTCTATGACGGCTCCGTTTTTAAAGCCTGAGCTTGCGTCTAAGTCTTCTATCCTCAGCCAGATCGGCAATACGCCGCTGATTCGGCTCAGTAAACTTGACGCGGAATTTCCCGGGGTGGAAATGTACGCCAAGGCGGAATTTTTCAATCCCGGCGGATCGGTGAAGGATCGCGCCGGATTGAATATGATCCTCGACGGCGAGCGCAGCGGCCGGCTTACGCCCGAAAAAATCATCCTGGACGCGACCAGCGGCAACACCGGAATCGCCTATGCCATGATCGGCGCGGTGAAGGGTTACAAAGTGAAGCTGTGCCTGCCGGCGAATGCCTCGCATGAGCGCAAGCAGATCCTGAAGGCGTACGGCGCGGAGATGGTTTTTTCCGATCCCGGCGAAGGCTCCGATGGCGCCATCCGGTTGTGCAAACAGGTTTACGAAGCCGAGCCGGAAAAATATTTTTATCCGGATCAGTACAATAATCCGGCGAACTGGCAGGCGCATTACAACGGCACCGCGCTGGAGCTGCTCGATCAGACCGGCGGCGCGATCACGCATTTCGTCGCGTGCATGGGCACCAGCGGAACGTTCATGGGAACGTCGCGGCGTTTGAAAAAAGAATTGCCGGATGTGCGGTGCGTTTCCGCGCAACCGTCCTCGGGCTTTCATGGTCTCGAGGGATTGAAGCACATGCCGACGGCGATCGTGCCGGGAATTTATGACGCCTCGCTGGCCGACGATAATCTGTGGATCGAAACCGAGGACGCCTACGCCATGACGCGCTGGCTCGGCCGGCATGAGGGTTTGCTGGTGGGGATGTCGTCGGGCGCCAATGTTCACGCGGCTCGCGAGGTGGCGCGAAGATTGGCGAAGGAAGGCAAGAGCGGCGTGGTGGTGACCGTCCTGTGCGACGGCGCGACGAAGTATCTGAGTGAGCCGTTTTGGAACGATGAAGAATAGTTTTGGTGGCGCACGCACTCCTGCGTGCCGCGTCGAGACTTTCTCGACGCCTCGCCGGGCATCGACTGAAGTCGATGCGGCACGCAAAAGTGCGTGCGCCACAGCGGACGCGAGATGATCAAAATCGATAAACAGGCATGGGACGTGATGGTCGCTCATGCGCAGGAAAAATTTCCGAATGAGTGTTGCGGAGCGATGATCGGACGCATCGACGATCAGGCGAAGAACGTGACGTCGGCGGTGCCTTTGGAAAACGCCTACGCCGGCGCGCAGGGCGCGCGATATGAGTTGCGGCCGGAGGATTTGCTCGAAGCCGACCGCGCGGCGCGCGCCGCGGGGCTGGACCTGATCGGGATTTTTCATTCCCATCCCGATTGCGACGCCTATTTTTCCAAGACCGATCTCGAAAATTCCTGCCCGTGGTACTCTTTCGTCGTACTATCGGTGAAGGGCGGCAGGTTCGATCACGCGGCCAGTTTTCTGCCCAACGCCGATCAAACCGCCGCCGAGAAAGAAGAATTGATATGGCCAAAGTCCTGATTCCGACGCCGCTGCGCCAATACGCCGAAAAAAAAGACGCGATCGAGCTGCACGGCTCGACCGTCGGCGAAGTGCTGGGCGCGCTGACCACCGAGTTCCCCGACCTGCGCAAACAGCTGTTTAACGACGAAGGCCGTCTGCGCAGCTTCGTCAATGTGTATCTGAACGACGAAGACATTCGGTATCTCAAAAAAGACGCGACGCCGGTCGCCACCGGCGACACCGTGTCCATCGTGCCGAGCATTGCCGGTGGAAGCGCGGTCGCCGCGCCGCCGGAGACGCTATCCAAAGACGAAATCCTGCGCTATTCGCGTCACCTGATCATGCCCGAAGTGGGCATGGAGGGTCAGTTGAAATTGAAGAACGCGAAACTGCTGCTGGTGGGCACCGGCGGATTGGGCGCGCCGCTCGGCTTGTATCTCGCCGCGGCCGGCGTGGGACGGATCGGCATCGTCGATTTCGACGTGGTCGATTTTACCAATCTGCAACGGCAGGTGATTCACGGCACCAGGGACGTCGGGCGGAAAAAACTCGATTCAGCGGCCGACCGCATGAGGGATATCAATCCCAACGTGCAGATCGATAAATATGAGGTCGCGCTTAATAGCGATAATGCGCTCGATATTCTTTCGAATTACGATATTATCGTCGACGGCACCGATAATTTCCCGACGCGCTATTTGGTCAACGACGCCTGCGTTATCTTGAAAAAGCCGAACGTCTACGGCTCGATTTTCCGCTTTGAAGGCCAGGCCAGCGTGTTCGCCTATCCCGGCGGGCCGTGCTATCGCTGCCTGTATCCCGAACCACCACCTCCGGGTCTGGTTCCGAGCTGCGCCGAAGGCGGCGTATTGGGAATTTTGCCGGGGACCATCGGCCTGATCCAGGCCACGGAAGCGGTGAAACTGATCCTGGGCGCGGGCGAACCGCTGGTGGGACGTCTGCTGCTCTATGACGCCCTGGCGATGCGTTTCCGCGAATTGAAACTGCGGCGCAATCCGGAGTGCCCCGTTTGCGGCGACCATCCGACCATCACCAAACTAATCGATTACCAGGAGTTTTGCGGCGTGCCACAGCATCAACCCGAGCCGGTCTCGGAAAAACCCGGAGAAATTTCGGCGGTCGAGGTGAAACAGAAAATCGATCGCGGCGACCCGTTCGTTCTGATTGATGTTCGCGAGCCGCACGAATGGCAGATCTGCCATATCCCGCAGGCGAAGCTGATCCCGCTCGGCGAATTGCCCAAGCGAGTGAATGAGTTGGACAGCGCGGTGGAAATCGTGGCGCATTGCAAGAGCGGGATGCGCAGCGCCAAGGCAGTCGATTTTCTCAAGCAGGCGGGATTCAAAAAGGTCAAGAATATGACCGGTGGAATCCTAGCCTGGAGCGACAAAGTCGACCCCAGCGTACCGAAATATTAATCGCTTCAAAAAAGCACTTGCGTCTTTTCGCGCCGGGAGCGCTTGAAGCGTTAGCGATTTTTCGCGCCTTTTCGCGACAAATCTTTCGCTCAGCCCGCCATCTTATAGAAACATAAACAAAATCCACTGCGGAATTTCGCCTGCACCGTTCGTTGCAGCCGGCCTGCTGCGGCCGCGCTCCGTTCCGATCCCACCGGTGCGCGCCGCGGGGCCGCTTGGGGGATTTTTTCTATCGGCCATTCCACAAATCGAACGGCCGCCCAAAGAAGCCAAAGGCAGAACAGAGGACTTAACTCAATGAAACGGCTCTCTCTTATCTTCCGAGTCGCGGCGTTTGTCGCGCTCGTTGCCTTGTGTCTGACCGCGCAGAGTAAAAAGTTTGCCTACGGTCCGCGAGACAAGGCGTTTTATGCAGATCCAGCCCTGGTCGCGTTCGTTAATCCGGGCCTGGCGATCAACATCACCTCCGCGACCATCAACAGCGCTGGCGCGATTACTGTCAATTACACCCTTACTGACCCGTCCGGCCTCCCGTTGGATGCCGCCGGCCAAAATACTCCGGGAGCGATCTCGCTCACCTATTTCGCCGCCTATATCCCCAAGGGTCAGGAGCAATACGTTTCTTACACCACTTCGACGGCGACCGGCGCCGTGTTGGGAACGGTGACGCGTCCGACGTTTGAAGAAGGCGGAGGCAAGGTCACTTCGTTAGGAAACGGGCAATATTCCTACGTTATGCTGACGACGGCTCCGGCCGGATTCGATCCGACGGTGACCACCACCATCGGCATGAGCGGCAGCCGCAATTTGACGATGTTCAATCTCGGCACCGACTACGCGGGCGCGTCGTTTAACTTCGTCCCGAACGGTTCGGCCGTCACGGTGACGCGCGATGTGATTCGCACCGCGACCTGCAACCGCTGCCACGATCAGCTTGCCTTCCACGGCGGCCACGCGGTCGGCATCAATGAATGCGTGATGTGCCACCAGCCGCAGAACGTCGATCCGGTGACGGGAAATTCGCTGGACCTGAAGGTGATGGCCCATAAGATCCACGACGGATCGTCTTTGCCCAGCGTGGTGGCGGGAACTCCTTACCAGATCAGCGGCCATAGCGGGATTACCGATTTTTCGACGGTCATCGATCCGGCCAGCGTTCAGCGCTGCGAAGTCTGCCACGATCAGACCACCGGCGCCGCGCAGGCCACCGCGTTCATGAAAGAACCGACGCGCACCGCCTGCGGCTCCTGCCATGACGATGTGAATTTCGCCACGGGACTGAACCACCCCGGAGGAATCCAGAACGACGACACGCAGTGCGCCAACTGCCATATCCCGCAGGGTCAAGAGCCCTTTGACGCGTCGATTTTGGGCGCGCACGTGGTTACCACGGACACCAAGGCGCTGTATCCGCAGAATCCGGACACGCTGATCGCCGGCATTAACCTGGCGATCACCGGGATCAACAACAACCTGGCCGGCCAGAAGCCGACCGTGACGTTCACTTTGCAAGACGACAGTGGCAACAACATCCCGCTATCGAAACCGGACACGCTATCGTTCAGCATTAGCGGCCCGACCACGGATTATGGCGCCGTCAACTTCGGCGCGAATTCCACCACTCCGGGCTACGTGACGGAAAGCGCGCTGGGCGCGACCTGCGCCTCGAGCGGCGTCTGCTCCTATACTTTCACTCACCCGATTCCCGCTGGCTCGGCCGGCACGTACACCATCGGCGGCGAGGCGCGCATGAGCGTGACCGTGCTCGCCGGAACCACCGAGGCGCAGACTTTCGAGATCGGCGCGGCCAATCCGGTGCTGAACTTCTCCGTCGACGGGTCGCCGGTGACCCCGCGCCGCACGGTGGTTCAGGAGAGCAACTGCAATAACTGCCACGTGGCGCTGTCGCTGCACGGCGGACTTCGCAACAACGTTGCCTACTGCGTCATCTGCCACAATCCGTCGAACACGGATTTCACCACGCGGCCTACCGCGACCGTCGCGTCGTATCAGACGCAGCCGCCGCAGGGCATCAACTTCAATCTGCTGGTGCACCGCATCCATGACGGCGTGAATGCCGCCACCGACAATCCGAAGAACCCGTATATCGTCATCGGCCACGGCGGAAGCGTCAACAACTTCTCCGGTACGCTGTTCCCGGCGATGAGCCCGTCAGGGTCGGCGACGTATATGCAGGACTGCTCGCTGTGCCACGTGAATTCGAGCGAGCAGAACGACCTCAGCATCACCGCCCTGAATCCGGTGACCGATCCGCAGGGCTGGGTGAATCCGAACCAGCCGTTCTCTTCGGCGTGCAGCGGATGCCACGTTTCGGAGCTGGAAGCCGCGCATATGCTCTCGAACACCAGTTCGACGCTCGGCGAGGCCTGCGCGGTCTGCCACGGTTCCGGCGCGCAGTTCTCGGTCGGTTCCGTACACGCTCAGTAGTCTTTCCTTTGGGCCAACATGCGGCTCGCGGGCAATCGCTCGCGGGCCGCATTTTTTATCCTCCCAGCGGAATGTACACCTGCTTCTGCGAAACAATTTCCGCGTTTGGCGCTTTGCTGATCAGGCGCAGCGGCTGAAAGCCCGCGCCCTTTCCAGGATGCATCAGCAGCGTGGTCAGATACTGATTCTCGAGCCGCAGCATAATCTCCTTGAAAAACGGCGCGAAGCTGACCGGCGGAATGAACCCAAAGCCGAACATATCTCCGCCTGTTTCCTCCGACAGTTCGGAAAGATAATTCTGGCCCCAGTTGATCATCCAGAACCCCCGCCCGAAATGGCCGGCATGCGGCGTATAAATCGAATAGACGATGATCCCGGCGCGCTGCGCATCGCGGATGGCCGACTGGAGGTACGGATCGACCGGCGGCGGGCCGCCCAGCGGATCGACGCCGGAGCTGATCATCACCACCTCGCGGCGGGCTCCACTGGCCGGCCATCGCTTGATCAGATCGCTCAAGGATATGTAGGGGCTTGCGCCGGCGGTAATCTGGCCGAATGGGAGACGGATCGTTTTCGCCGCCAGGGCATGATCTCTGGTGGGGTTCTGCAACACGCGGGCGATTCCGTTTTGCATGTACGCCACGCCGGTCAGCGTGGTGGGCGGCTGCGATTGCACGAACTGGCGAATCTCGTTTAACTGTGAGCCGAGATGCGTGGTCTGTGACGCGTCGTCGATCAGCACAAACAGCTCCAGCGCGGCGTTCGGCCCGCGCGCCGGAACCCAGCTTGACACGGTTACCTGCTCCCGGTTCTGGTACGCGGTCACCTGGTTCGGTCCGATCAGGGCAACCTCATTATCCTGCATCGGTTCCGCCGTTGCGGTAATTTTCACCGGAATGCCTTCATCCGCCGGGCGCGCCGGCGGAGCTTGGAGGAGCAGAATCAGCGCGAAAGGAACGAGGGATATTTTTCTCATAGAGTCGAATTCTGCAAGTTTTCATCCACTGCGAAGGGGTTCCCGGCTGCTAACGTAATGGATATGCCCTCAACTTCCGAAATCTCCGAGGTTCTCACCAAGCATCTGCGCCTGACGCAGCCGCCGATTGCGGTGGCTTTCGCGGATCGCGTTCCCGATGGCGTGGAGGCGTGGCGCGGAGCCATTCCCGCCGGCTGCCGCTTCTGGCAGGAAGCCGCGCGGCGCGTTTTTGCGACCTCGGCCGGCGATCACGCGTTTTGCTCCATCGGCCAGTACACCCACAACCTGGACGTGACCTCCACCGCCGATCTGACCACGGCGCTTAAAGTTTTCGCCGATCTGACCTACGTGCGCGAACAGGACCTGGCGATGATCCCGGTGCTGTCGCAGAAACCGAAGCACGTGATTTACGGTCCGCTGGCGCTGATTCCGGTGGATCCCGAAGTGGTGCTGCTGTTTGTGCGCGCGGACCAGACGCTGATTCTTTCCGAAGCCTCGCAGCAGATCGAAAACGGATTGCCGCCGGCGATGGGCCGTCCGGCGTGCGCCATCGTTCCCCAGGCGAGCAACAGTGGACGCTCCGCGTTAAGCCTGGGTTGTTGCGGCGCGCGCGCCTATCTGGACGTTCTTTCGAGCGAAGTGGCGCTGTACGCGATCCCCGGCGCGACGCTCGCGGCGTTCGCCGAACGCATTGCCGCGCTGGCGGGCGCCAACGAAATTCTGTCGAAGTTTCACCGCATCCGGCGCGAAGCCATCGAATCCGGCGCCAAACCGACCATCCAGGATTCGCTGGCCGCTCTGCAATCAGCCTAAGAAAAAGTCTGGGAATTTGCGGAAACTCCGCCGGGTATCAGCATGCGCGCGATGGTTTGCAGCCGCGCCGATTCCACCACGCAGCTGGTGGCGCCCTCGCGTCCTTCGACGCGAATCCGGCCGTCGCGCTCGCTCACGCGATACGCCGTTTTTGCGCCGTGGTGCCACAGCAGCGAATCGAGCGGCCAATCCGAATCGGCGATCAGGCGGATGCCGTCGGCGCCGAGCAGGATCGTCATCTCCGAAGCGGTTCCCGCGGACTGCGCCGCGCGGAAAATTTCTTCGGCTTGCTCTGCGAACCGGCTCACGCAGTACTTATCGCGAAAAAACCGGGAAATTCTAAAAATAAGTTCGCCCCAGCCATTCCGCCACCAGGGCCGGCTTTTCCCGCTCCTCCACTTCCACTACCACGCCCCACGCGATTTCGACTCCGCCGTCGACGTCCTTGATCGAATTCAGCGTGAAACGGGCGCGAATCCGGCTTGCCGACGGCGCCGCGCCGGTGAAGCGCAGCCGGTTGAATCCATAGTTGATCGACATTTGTCCGCCCAGATCGACCGCTTCACGAAGCAGAATCGGAAGAAGTGAAACGGTGAGGAATCCGTGCGCGATGGTGCTTCCGTACGGCGATTCGCTGCGCGCCCGCGCCGCGTCGACGTGAATCCACTGATCGTCGCCGGTGACCCGCGCGAAATCGTCGATCTGGCGTTGTGAAATTTCATGCCACGCGCTGGCGCCGATCTCCTGGCCCATGCGCGAACGCAGTTCTTCGATGGTCATGCGCCTTCCATTGTGACAACCTGCCGCTGCGATCGGAAACGCGACGGCAGTGCAACGCTTCCAGCAAGGCCGGCCGGGGTAGGTAAAACCTTCTGGCGGGTCATTTTCGGAATTCACTGGTTGCGGATTCTAATCCGCTGATTCAGAACCGCGGATCGGGTGGCCGCGAGGAATCGCAATTGCTTCAGGTGCATCTGGAAGGAGACCACGATGCCCGAAAGAGAAACACTGAAGCGGGCTTATAAGGACAAGGAAGAAGGTAAATCGCCGTCCACCCAGGCGGGCGAATTCGTCCGGGAAGAGATGGACCACATCCGGGAAGGAAAACACGGGGCGCGTTCGGCCAAACAGGCGATCGCGATCGGACTCTCCAAGGCCCGGCGCGCTGGAGTGGATTTGCCGCCGCCCAAAGCGGCGCAGGATTCGGCAAAGCGACGGAAGTCACGGCCGAGCCCGGCGTCGCCTAAGCGATCACGAGCCGTAAGCGCCGCGCTGCGGCGTGAAGGGAGCCAGGCGGCGTCGCACGGGGCGCTTTCCCGGCAGGCGCATGCAAGCGCACGCCGGCGCAGCGCGAGCAGCCGCAGCACGGCGGCGCGGAAAGCGGCTCAAACCAGAAAACGGAACCGGCATTAGCAGGGTGCTGCCAAAGGGGACAGACCAGTTGCTTCGGTCCGTTGGTGGCGCACGCACTCCTGCGTGCCGCGTCGGGACTCTTCTCGACGCATGGCTGATCGAGCGGAACCACCGTCGGCAAGAGTGCCGGCGCGGCACGCAGAAGTGCGTGCGCCACGTACCCATAATGACCGGGGGTTGCTCGAGGTTGCGTCAGCGATATACCCGTGCGACCTCGAACCCGACCGCGCGCGTGCCTGCGCGAAGATAAGAGAGCATGGCGACCGATCCTCCCAACCCAGCAACTGAATCTCTCGATCCCCGCGATTGGCCCTCTTTCCGGATGCAGGCTCATCACATGCTCGACGACGCTCTCGATTATCTTCAGCACATCCGCGAACGTCCCGTCTGGAAACCGATCCCGGCTGAGGTGCGCGCCCGCTTTCGCGAATCCGTCCCAGGTGAGCCATCCGATCTCGCCGAGGTACACGGCAGATTCCTGAGCGACATCCTGCCCTACACTACGGGCAATACGCACCCCGGTTTCATGGGATGGGTGCATGGAGGCGGAACTCCCGTGGGCATGCTGGCGGAGATGCTGGCTGCCGGCCTGAATGCGAATCTGGGCGGCCGCGATCACCTTCCCATCGAAGTGGAGCGCCAGATTGTCGCTTGGATGCAGGCGATTTTTGGTTTTCCGGAGAGCGCCACCGGCTTGTTCGTAACCGGCGCTTCGATGGCCAACCTGATCGGCGTAAAAATTGCGCGCGATGTGGGCTTGGGCTTCGACGTGCGCTGCGCGGGTGTCGCCGCCAGTCCCCGCAGGTTGACCGCTTACGCCTCGGCGGCGGTTCATGCCTGCGTGGCGCGGGCGATGGACTGTTGCGGCATCGGCAGCGACGCACTTCGCCTGATTCCCGGCCGGGCGATGGATCTGGCGGAATTAGAAAAAACCATCGCGGCGGACCGCCGTGCCGGGTTCACGCCCTTTCTGCTGGTGGGAACCGCCGGAAGCGTGGATACCGGGTCCATCGACGATTTGAGCGCCCTGGCTGACATTTCGCGCCGCGAACATCTCTGGTTCCATGTCGATGGAGCCTGCGGAGCGCTCGCTGTTCTGGCTCCCGATCTGGCTCCCCGTCTGCGCGGAATCGAGCGCGCGGACTCGCTGGCCTTCGACTTTCACAAATGGGGACAGGTCCCCTATGACGCCGGCTTCATCCTGGTGCGCGATGGTCTGCTGCACCGCAAAGCTTTCGCCACCTTTTCCGCCTATCTGCGCCGCGAGGAGCGGGGACTGGCGGGCGGCTCCTGGTGGCCCTGTGATTTCGGACCCGATCTTTCCCGCGGCTTCCGCGCTCTGAAGACCTGGTTCACGCTGAAGGTTTATGGCACAAATGCGTTGGGAGCGGTGATCTCGCGCACCTGTGAGCTGGCGCGCTATCTCGAAAGCCGCGTCCTCGAAACGCCCGAGCTGGAGCTGCTGGCGCCGGTGGAATTGAATATCGTGTGTTTCCGCTATCGCGCCGGCGACGATGCCCATGGGGTCAACGCCCGGATCGTCGCCGATCTTCACGAAGCCGGAGAGGTGGCCCCGTCGACTACCGTGCTTGACGGCCGCCTGGCGATCCGCGCGGCGATCGTGAATCACCGCACCAGCCGGGCCGAGGTGGATACGCTGCTCGAAAAAGTGGTGGCCGCCGGCCGCGCGTTGCAACACGATGCGCTGCGGAGCCAAGCCGAGCTATCGGAGGCGCGGGAGTGGACGCCGCGCAGACTGCGCGAGTCGCGCTTGCATGAACTGGAGGCGCAAATTCTCTCCGATGCGGCCGCGACTCCGTTGCGGTTCGAGCGTGCCTGCCTGCTGGCGGAAATCGGCCGCACGGCCGAGGCCCGAGACGCGTACATCGATTTGCTTTCGCGCGAGCCATCGCATCGCGCGGCGTTGAACAATCTGGGAACGCTGCTGCATGAGACGGGCTACCGCACCGCGGCTCGCACGGCCTACCGGGAGGCTGTGGCGAGGCATCCTGAAGACCCGATGAGCCGCGTCAATCTGGCCAACGCTCTGCGTGAGAACGACAGCCTGGCGGAGGCGCGCGAACATTACCAGGCGGCGCTGCGATTACAGCCCGATCATGCCGAGGCGCATCAGGGCCTCGCATCGATCCTCGCGGAATCCGGCGACCAGGAGGGCGCCGCGCGCCACCGGCAAGTGGGCTTCGCCAGCAGGCCCGTGGTGGCTTTGCCTTATCGCGGCGAGCGGCCTCCGTTATCGCTGCTGCTGCTCGCCGGCTCGCAAGGCGGCAACATTCCCATTCGCCATGTGCTTGATGATCTGATCTTTCAAACCTTCATTGTTTTCGTGGAGTATTACGATCCGGCCATTCCACTGCCGCCGCACCGGCTGGTCTTCAATGCCATCGGCGACGCGGATCTGGCGCCGGCGGCGCTCATCGCGGCCCGGTCCGTGCTGGCGCTGACCAGAGCGCCGGTGATCAACGCACCGGCCGCGGTTGCGGCCACCGGCCGCAGCGACAACGCGCAGCGCCTGTCCGGCATCCCGGGAGTGATCGCGCCGCGGACGGTCACTCTGCCGCGCGCGCTGCTGGCCGGTCCGGACGCCGCGACCACTTTGGCCCGGCACGGTTTGCAATTCCCGCTGCTGATCCGCACTCCAGGCTTCCATACCGGCCGTCACTTCCTCCGTGTGGAGACGCTGGCGCAGTTGCCGCCAACGCTGGCCGAGCTCCCCGGCGAGGAGCTGACGGTTCTCAGCTACCTTGATGCCCGCGGAGCGGACGGCAAAGTGCGCAAGTACCGCGTAATGATGATCGATGGCGCGCTGTACCCGCTGCACGTCGCCATCTCCAGCCACTGGAAGATCCACTATTTCACCGCGGACATGGCCGATCATCCCGAGCATCGCAGCGAAGACGCGGAGTTTCTGGAAAACATGCGGGCGGTACTCGGGCCGCGCGCCATGGCGGCGCTGGCCGAAATTCAATCGCGTCTCGGCCTCGACTATGCCGGAATCGACTTCGGCTTGAGCCCCAATGGCGAGGTTCTGCTGTTCGAAGCGAACGCCACGATGGTGGTGAATCCCCCGGAAGCCGATCACAAGTGGGCCTACCGGCGTCCGGCGGTCGAGCGGATTCATGCGGCCGTGCGGCGCATGTTGACGGCGCGGGCCGCCGGCGGCGCAATTCCGCTGTCTTCAACCGGTCACGCCTGAAAGAAGTTCCGCAGGGAGCATCAGCTATTGGAGTTCCCGGTTTCAGCGCCAGCCAAGGTGTTCAGGATGATCGACAAGGGGCTGGTTGCTCCATTTTGGCTGCTATTCGCGTAGAGCGATGAAACGAACTGACTCTGGGTCGGCGTGCTGTTGCTGCTGGAGGTGGTGGCGCTGGTGCTGCTGGAACTGTCGGTCGAGCTGCTCTCGGAATCGATCGCCGATGAATGATGATGACCGTGATGGCCGTGATGACCTTCGTGGCCGCCGCCGATGGCCTGCGCCAGATCCTGGATGTTGGGGAGTTGGCCGCTCTGCGAGGCGTTGCTGAAATCCGTTGCCAGCTGGTTCAACTGGCTTGCCGCGGTCGAGTCGCCGTCCGTCTGGGCCGTCTGTGCGGCTGATTGCAGGTTGGTGGAGATCTGCTGGGTGACCTGCGCATATTCCGTCGGATCCTGCTGCTGAAGCTGTTGAAGCTGGCTCAGAATCTGCGCCAGCGGCGAAAGTTGCGGACTTCCATCCTGCGGCGTCGCGATGGACGACGTGGCGCTGTTGCCGCTCTTGGTCGCAGTACCGGCCTGATTGGCATTTGCCAGGGCATTATTGAGGAGCGACTCGAGGTAATTGTCGGAGTTTGAGAGCGAGTGGACGTTCATGTCCTTCTTATCGGCATTTTCGGCGCGTTCTTCAGCAAAAGAACGATGTTTGAGCGATCTTTACTGTCCGTGACCAAAAGCGGCCCGTGCATCGGGGTTTTGCAGATTACGCAGCAGCGGCGCTAAGCCGGCCTCGTACTTGCGCCACCGCTGAAGCGCGCCACGGAACAGAGGCTGACGGACTTGCACGGCGCTGGCGGTCTTGACCGTCCGGGGGGTTCTATGGAAGGCGATGCAGCGGTCGTCCCAGGGAAGGCCGCAATAATCGATCAGGCGCCGCGCCTGCGCTTCGAGGTCGTCGACCACGTCCTCGTAGGAAACATCGAGTATGGCTTCCGGCGGAAGAACGGATCGCCAGTGCGTCATCAATTCGGTGTAGCAGCGGTAATATCGGCCTAATTCCGCCAAATCGTAAGTGAAAGAGAGACCGGACGTGAACAGCCGGGAATAGCAGGACAGGCAGGTATCGAGCGGATGGCGCCTGGTGTGAATGATCCTGGCGTTCGGCAGGATCAGACGGATCAGGCCGATGCGGAGGAAGTTGCCCGGCGACTTGTCCACGATGCGGACGACGCCCTTCCCTACCGCGGGCAGGCGGCTGAGATAATCTTCGCCAAGCCGGCGCAGTGTGGCGCCATTCAGAGCGGGGACGCATTCCGGATAAGGAAGCGGCGGATCACCCGTCCTTAGCCCGCCGGCCGCGTTTTCAAGATGTTCCAGTTCGCCGGCGCCGTGGATTTGCGGATGGCTGGCCAGGATCTGCTCGATCAAAGTGCTGCCGGAACGGGGCATGCCGAGCACAAAAACCGGAGTCGACGAGGGATCGCCCGAGCCCCGAAAATGGTCGAACAGCTTACCGTCGAACACCGCCGCGGTGCGCTCAAAAAATGTGAGAAGAGCGGCTTCATCGTAATGAATCTGACCGCGTTTCAGAGCGTTGCCGGTGCGAAGATGCTCGAAGGCGCGAATGTAATCACCGGTGTCGTCGAGGGCTTTGGCCAGGGCAAAATGGATATACGTTTTCTTGCCGGCGGACAGCTTGCTGCTTTCGACCAGTGCTTCGAGAGCCGCCAAATCGGCATCTCCCCGATGAAAATGTTTGATTTCCGAGCGATTGAAGTGAGGCTCCGGGTAGTGCGGCCGCACCGCAATGGCGCGTCCGTAGTGGGTAAGCGCATCGTCAAAGCTGCCCTCCGCCTTGAAGGCGTTGCCGAGATTGTTCAGAGCCTCGGCGTGATCGGGATTGATGGCGAGCGCCCGCCTGTAATGCGCCATCGCTTCGCCGGTGTTACCTTCGGCGATCAGGGCGACCCCCAAATTGTTGTGGGCGTTGGCATCGCCGGGGTTCAGTTCGAGGGCGCGCCGGTAGTGCGGGATTGCCTCCGCGACCCGGCCTTGCGCTACCAGTGCGATGCCCAAATTGTTGTGCGCATTGCCATGGCGCGGATTGAGTTGCAGGGCGCGCTGGTAATGGGTGATCGCTTCCGCCATGCGGCCCTCCTCCGCCAGCGCGACGCCCAGATTGGTGTGCGAATTCGCGTGGCCAGGGTTCAGCTCGAGGGCGCGATGGTAGTGGGTGATCGCGTCCGCGATCCGGCCTTGCGCCATCAGCGCGATACCCAAATTATTGTGCGCTTCGAAATAGTCCGGTTTAAGAGCCAGCGCCCGCTGCTGACATTCCACCGCCTCGTTCAGCTTTCCCTGAGCCTGACGCGCATTTCCAAGGTTGGAAAATGCTTCGGCGCATTCCGGCTTAAGGGCCAGCGCGCGCTGGTAGCAGGCCACCGCCTGCTCCATCTTTGCCTGAGCCTGAAAGATGTTCCCCAGGTTGACGTGGACCTCGACCAGATCCGGGTTGAGAGTCAGCGCGCGCTGATAGCAGGCGGCGGATTCGTCCAGCTTGCCTTGCGCCTGCAACACGATGCCGAGGTTCGAATGATAGACGGGCTGCTGTTCCTCGACCGCGATTGCCTGCCGGATCATGCGCGCGGCTGCGTCATGGTGTCCACGCTGAAACTCAATCATCCCCAACAAATGCAGACTGTCGGCATGACGGGCGTCCGCCGCCAGAATCTGCCGGTAGATCCGTTCCGCGTCGGTGAGCCGGCCCTCCTGGTGGTGCTGAAGCGCATTCGCCACCATGCCTTGTAAGATCCTTGAAGCCACCGGACAGGGAGGGCGATTCATCTCCGTCGATACCGCCATTTCGAGACTGACTGGCATTTCGATCACCGCAAATCAGCCAACCTAACATGTTGAAGAAGTGTCTCCAGCGCGGACTGCGGCGTCGAGTTCCCGCCGGGCCGACCAATCTTCGCCACTTTCCGTTGAGGCCGGGCCGCGCGAATATGACGCCTCGAATATTTTTCAGATCCGCCGATAGTTTCCCAGAGGGCTCGCAGGCACGGCCGGAATTCATGAGCGAAACAGCATTGAGCCTGTGCATGATCGTCAAGGACGAAGCGCGTAAGGTTTCGAAATGCCTGGATCCGGTCCCCGGATCGGACGCGACACCCGATCACCGGCGGGAGGAACGACGGTGATTTTGCGGCGGTCCCGCTTTGTCCATCAATTGCCGGTCGGCCCGAACCAGATCCTGGTGGTTCATGCGGTGAACTATGTGCGCCTGAATGTAACGCAGGAAGTCGCTGACATGATCGTCTTTTTTTCCGAGCCGCGCCCGTTGCCTGGCGCCTATGAGGCTTTGGAAAAGCTGCTGCCCTACGACCGCGACATGCTGATCCGCAGCGTCCAGTCTTTGGTCAAGCGCGGCATTTTGACCGAGAAAAATCCGGACGAAGAAGTCGCCGCGCTGGCCGCGGAACTGGGCGAAACCTATGGCCGCGATCCGATCGCCCTGCTCGAACGCTATCGGCGGCAGATGAAGGAAGGTTCCGAATCCTATTGGGCGGCAATGGCCGCGCAGGGAGTCCCGGACATCGGCACCGCCAAAAAACGCGTTGATGTCATCCTGTTCGGGGACTGCGACGTTCAGATGGAATCCGATTTTCTGAGGCGCGAGGGGGCCAGACGCAATCTTGATTTCCGCATTTCCGCCACTTTTGCCGACGATCTCCGCTTCGCCAGCGAACACCAGCATGACGTGATCATGATCGGGGCCTTGCGGACGCGGCACGAGATTGTCGCCGACGTCCAAGCCGGCTCCCATCCGCAGGAACCCTATATCAACCAGGTGCGCCTGATGCTGAAGAATTTGCGCGGCAGAACTTCGGCGCCGATTCTGATCGACAATCTGCCGGAACCCACGGTGCAACCCTTGGGCCTGGCCGAACGCGGCCTTCGCGGGCACCGTACGCGTTTCCGTCTGACGAATGTTGCGCTTGCTGAAGTCGCGGCCGGCTTCCCCGATGTGCAGGTGATCGATGTCGCGGCGGCCTTGGGAGCCATCGGATCGGAACATCTGCTTGACGACGGACAGATGGACTTCACCCATTTCGGGTCGCCCGGCTGGCTGTTGCAGCGGCCGGAAAGCGAATTATCAGCGGTGCATCACACGTTTCCGGATAGAACGCCCCTCATGCAATGGGTGGGCGGCGATCCCTATATTCGGGAAAACGCGATGGCGCGTATTCATGTGGACGCACTGACGACCGTGCTGGGCATCGGCCGCAAAAAATGCGTCATTGTCGACCTGGACGGCGTTCTTTGGCCGGGGGTGTTGGCCGAAACCGGAAGCCCGTTCGCCTGGGATCCCGGCGCCAGCGGTCCGTTCTCATTCGTCGGGCTGTTCTTCGGCATTCATGAAGCTTTGCACTGCCTCAAGCGGCGCGGAATGGTGCTCGCCTGCGTCAGTAAGAATGACGAAGCTACGGTTCGGGAACTCTGGAAATACGAAGACCACTATCCGCGTCCGCGGCTTTTAACGCTTGAAGATTTCGTCACCTGGCGCATCAACTGGAAAGACAAGGCGGAGAATATCCGCTCGATTGCGGACGAACTCGGGTTTGCGCTGGACACGTTCCTGTTCATCGACGATCATCCGGTCGAACGCGACCGTATCCGTCAGCGCCTGCCTGAAGTTGACGTCTGGGGCGAGAATCTGTTCGGCTTGAGACGCGCGCTGCTGAATGATCCCCGCCTGCAACTGCCGCAGGTCACGGCGGAATCCACCACGCGCACCGATCTGGTCAAAGCGCAATTGACCCGCCGGAAACTCCAGGCGGAAGTCCTCGATGAAGAACAGTATATTCGCTCGCTGAAAATCGAGTGCCAAATGGAGCGTCTGACGACGGACGCCAATCTGCCGCGCATCGCGGAGCTGTTCGAGCGCACCACGCAATTCAACACCACCGGCCGGAAATTTACGCTGGGAGAATTGCACGCGCTGCTCGCTGATCCGGGAGCCGGCATCTTCTCGCTCCAGGTGTCCGACCGTTTCGGCCATCACGGGCTGGTTGGCGCCGCAATTTTAAATAAAAACGAGATCCTCGGATTCGCCCTCAGCTGCCGTGTTCTGGGGCTGGGCATCGAGCACACCTTTCTCAACTACGTTATCGATTCGCAGCGAGCCGTATCCGAAACGCTGCTGGCGCGAATTGTCGAAACGTCCCGCAACATTCCGGTCCGCAATATTTATCGCGACCACGGGTTTATCGAAAACGAACCCGGTCTCTGGCATTTCGATATGATGGCGGGACTCCCGGCGCGCGCGAGCTTCGCTCGGGAGCCGGTGCCGCAATGACGGCGGACGCGGTTGAGCTACTACGTTTTCAAAGTTTTTAGCGAGACGGCGGGCCGGCGCGCTCAGCCGAGGTAGACTTCGGTGCGTTCCAGTCCGGGCGTCAATGGCAGCGTCTCCAGGAGAACGCGTTGGAGGAGGCTCGAAAGGCTGGTTCCTCCCAGCGCTACCCGGCTCGCGAGGACGCCGGTATGAAAATGATCGCTCTCGGTATTGGCGTAAATCACGTGACCATAGACGGTGCTGTCCGCCATTTCCAATTCCACCGGCTCTCCTGGCGAGAGCTGGAATGGCAGGTCTACGCTGATGCCTGACCCGGAAATATTCGAAACGCGACCCAGGGCGCTGCGGCCGTTTGCGGTCACCTTCGTCTCGAACCGAACCTCGTATCGCTCTTGCTGTCGGCGTTCCATGCCCAGGCTATCGTCAGAGAGGGAGATCGACTTTAACGGCGGTTCAATGCCGCCCGGGTTTGCGCCAGTACCAGGCTGCGGAAATTCGGGTATACCGCTCCCTCGTGCGGCCATGGGCGGTCTGTTCCCTGTTTCAGCAACCGCGTGAAGTGGCGTAAGCCGCCAGGCTTGCGTTGCGCGCGTACCGTGCACCGCCGCGAAGGGCGCAAGCCTGACGGCTTACGTTCCCGGATTCGGCGGTCGACGAAGAAGGGTCTAGCGCAGCGGCGGAGTGCTGGCAGGGGGACGCCGATGGCGCGTGGCGCCCTCATAGGCGTATGCCAGCTTGAGAAGAGTCGCTTCGGACCAGGGGCGGCCGTAAATCGTCATACCGGCCGGAAGAGTGTCCCCGCGCACGAATCCCATGGGGACGTTGATTGCCGGAAAGCCGGTCGTCGGCGAAAAGAACTGGCTGTTGTCACCGGCAGGCGTGTTCAGATCGCCAATCAACCTGGGAGGGTTGCTCCAGGTGGGATAGACGAAAGCATCAAGCTTGAACTTGTCCATTGTGCGCAGTACAGCCTGGCGCACCTGTTCGCGATAGGCACTGTCGGCGCGGCAAGCCGCCGAATCGGGGCCGTTTTCCGGCGCGGCCTCCGCCTGTTCCAGACGGCGCTGCACGGAAGGATGGAAACGCCCCGATTTGATAATTTCGGCAAGAGTCTTCACTGGAACCCGGCCGCCCTGCGCGGCCAGATAGCGATTGATGTAATATTTGAAGCCCATGCACGGACCCAGCCCGCGCGGTCTTTTGATGGAGTCCAAGCCTTCCACCGTCGCCGGATCGATGATGTTCGCTCCCGCGCGGCGAAGATCGTCGACGGCTCTCAGGAAACTGCTGACCACCTCCGGGTCGGCCGTGGGACGCTCATAAGCTTGCCGCAGCACGCCAATCACCGCACCGTGGAGCCCGTTGCGGTCCAGGGCAGCGAGGTAATCCGGGGACGGATGGGTCCGCGCCGCGCCGGTGACCGGATCATCAGGATCCTCGCCGGCGATCACCTGAAAAACCCTGGCCGCGTCTTCCACCGTTCGTGCCATAGGACCGGCGACGTCGGCGAGCGAAGACAGCGGAATGACACCGGCGCGGCTGGTGAGACCCATGGTCGAGCGGATGCCGACCAGTTCCTGATGCGAGGACGGGCCGCGAATCGAATTGCCGGTATCGCTGCCCAAACCGGCCAGGCCAAGGCTTGCCGCGACCGCAGCGGCAGTTCCGCCGCTTGATCCCGCGGTAACGCGGTCCAGAGCATAAGGGTTTTTTGTGTACCCCGGCAGAATCGAATTGACCGTCTCAAACGGGCTGAAGGCCCATTCCGCCATGCTCGATTTCGCGAGCACGATGGCGCCGGCATCCTTCATGCGCTTCACCTCGAAGGCGTCTTTATCCGGAATGAATCCGGCCAGCGCCAGGGCGCCGTCGGTGGTTTGCAGACCCGCGGTCTGGAAATTATCCTTGACGATGACGGGCACGCAGTGCAGCGGCCCGGTCAAGCCGGATTGCGAAAACCGCCGGTCCAAACTCTGCGCCTGTCGCTCTGCGTCCGGGTTGACCAGGATAATCGAGTTGATCGCCGGGCCGTTCTTGTCGTACGCGGCGATGCGTTTGAGGTACATGTCCACCAGCGCCTGGCAAGTAAGGTGACCGGCCCGCATCGCGTCGTGGACCTGGGCGATGGTCGCCTCCTCAACCTCGAAGGAGCCCGAAGGTTGGGCAGCGAGCGAAAGGGCCAAGATCAAAGGCAGGTACAGAACACGCATCCTGATCATTGTAAGTGAGTCCAACCTTGCGGCGCGAAACCCGGCGTGAAGGCCCGGATCGCTCCGGGCCTCCTCCAAATGGACTTCATTCGGCTGCAAAGCGTCGCGTCTCGTTCCCCACCTCGGCGGCATTTTCGTTTCCGGCTCCGGCCACCGCTTCGAAGACCTTAGGAGCTTCCTTTGGTCTCATGCGCGATAGTTCGGAAAACAGAGAACGCGTCGCCAGATAGAAACGCAATGCCAGATCTTGCTTGGTGCCGGTCTCATAGCTTTTGCTGGCGGCGAGCAGATCCGCTTTCACGGTCTCCAGGCCGACTACGTCCGGCACATCGTCCGCCAACTGAAGAAGCAGCGCCCCCACGAGTTGGCCCAGGGTATCGGGTCGTGTTTGTTCCATCATCTGCACTTGTCCTTATGTTTTTAAATCGGGGGAGGTGCCAACAAGAATACCAGATTAAGAATTACGCGACAGTGACGATCTGGATCGCGTGGCCGTTGTCCGGTTGGAGGCGACGCCGCCGGTCAGGAAGTTGACGCGACCAAGCCGGGCGTCGCGGGCAGCACTTCGAGCAGCAGGGTATTTAGAACATTGGCCGTATCGCTGTCGCCGAGAAGAACCTGGATAAGTTCGATTCCCAGGCGAAACCATGGTTCATCGGCGGTGCAATGGCACACGCAGCCATACAGGACTGAGTCGGCAAACTCCAGTCTTACCATGGCGTCCGCAGCGAATGGACGAGACGTGATCACGCACACGCCTGATTTCGAAATGTCGGCCACGGTGCCTTCGGTGCAGTCTCGTGTTGCGAGGTCGGTAATGCTCACATCAACGTGGGCGAGAAAACGTTCGTCCAGACGGCGGTCCATTGTACGGCTGATCGACACTTTCAGCGTGACGCTTTAGCCGGTTGCGCCACCCCGCCCGAAGCAGTACTTCCGATTGGCCCGTTTAAATCGCGCGGTCTATTTCCAATGGGCCGGCCCGGTTCGTATCATTTCAACGTGGTGGTTGGGTTCCGTATCTTTGTCAGTTTTATTTTTGGCCTGGCGTTGGCATTCCCATCCCGGCTCGATCACCTGCTAAGAGCCCGGCCACCGCTTCGATTACAGGTTCAAGAGCGAGGAGATCAGCTGTTCATCGCCTGGAATCCGGATGCGGTTCCCCAAGATCCCGCTGGAACGCTCGAAGTTAGCGATAGCAGCGCACGACAGACCTGGCCCATCTCCGCGGGAGTTCACAGCGTGACTTACGTATACACGGCTGATGAGACCAACGTTTATCTGCACCTGGATGGCGAATCGGAAGTGGACATCGTCCGCGGCGTCTACGCGGAAGACTCCGGCAGCGCCGCTCGCGTTCACAGCGAGGCTGAAAAGTTTGCGAGTGATCTCGGAGACGTTCGCCTGCTTCGCGCGAGCATCCGGCAGGAAAATAAACGGCTTGATCTGCTTCAACAGAGGGCTCTCCTGCTGCTGAACTCCGTATCCAGGACAATCAGGTGAACCCGCCGCTCCCGCGAGGTCTGGTATACTCCTCATGCCGTGCCGTGCTCCGAATGGAACAGGTTGCTCGATCGGTATTGCGCTCTCGTGCAGACGTATAGCGAAGCCGTTCTGGAACTGCGCAGCGCCGATTCGGCGGAGTTCGAACAAAGCCGCGCATACGCGGAGCAAGTTCGGGTGATCGCGCAGCAGGCTCGCCTGGAGTGGGAAGAGCACGAACGAACGCACGCCTGCGTGCGAAAGCCGGCGGGCCGCTTGATGGACGAGCGTTCCGGCGAAGGCAGCAAAACTGCTTAAGGCGGCAGTGTAGCGTGCGGCGCTGCTTCTAATCGCGATTTTTCTGGCGGCGGTGCCGGATTCGCGTGGAATTTTCCTGAAAAGAGCGTTCGTGCTCCTGGAGTTGCGCGAACCTTTTCGTAAATGCCCGAAGTTTTCTGAAGGCGATCTCGTTCAATCGCCGCAGCAGCTCAGCATCTAACGTTTTAGGCGGATCGGGATCCTGCATGATCGCACCTTGTCCTTCCACCCAAATGATACGGCTCGCGCCGCGGACCAGCCTATAGCGTTCAAAAGGGACCCCCGCGAGTACCTGAGTCTTTTCATCATGCAAGATTTATCTGGCCTAGTGTAGGATGAACAACAGCGCCCCGAAGTCGTTTCGCCGGGCGATTGAGAACGTAAGGAGAACTGTCCATGAGGTTGGTGAAAGCGGTCTCGGTCTTCATGCTGGCGTGTGTGGCGGCCTCGGCTCAGGTCAATGTCGGCGAAAAGAAGCCTGAAGCCAGCCTGCCCTTCACCATGACCACGGTGACCACTTTCAGACTGCCCTGGCGGCTGGCCTTCCTGCCCGACGGCCGCATGCTGATTACCGAGAAGCCCGGGCCTGTCTGGCTGGTAACGCAAAAAGGAGAAAAAATCCAGGTTGGCAACACGCCGCCGGCTTATTTTCAAGGACAGAACGGCATGTTGGGGGTGTTCCTCTCGCCTCACTACGCCACGGACCACAGTATTTATCTCACCTATGCCGAGCCGGGCGACTATGGCGGAGGCCTGGCGCTGGCGCGAGCCAGGTTGAACGCCACAGCCACCTCGGCCAGAGTCGATGATTTCGAGGTGCTGTGGCGCCAGATGCCCAAAGGCAGGGGCGGGCAGGAAGGCGCGCAGATCGCGTTTTCGCCCGACGGCCATTATCTGTTCCTCTCGGTTGGCGACCGCCAGCGCATGACTCCGGCGCAGGATCCGAACGAGCCCGTAGGAAAGATCCTGCGCCTGACGCTCGATGGCGAACCAGCCCCCGGCAATCCTAATTTCGGTAAAACCGGCGCGGCCACGATTTCCCTGATCGATCCGCCGAGGGACACCGAAGTGGCGAAAACCGCGAAGGTGGTCAGCATCTATACTTTTCCCAGCCCCAACCTGACGCCGGCGGAAACCTGGGCGAGCGGCGTCCGCACGCCCTACGGCCTGGCCTTTTCGCCCGCCGGAGAATTGTGGGAGGTGGAGCATGGCCCGCGTGGCGGCGACGAGCTGAACCTGATCGAGAAGGGCAAGAATTACGGCTGGCCGCTGGTGTCCTACGGCAAGAATTATAACGGTGTGCCGATTCCCAGTCCCGACACGCGGCCCGACCTGGCGAAGCCGGTGCTCTATTGGGCGCCGGTGATCGCGCCTGGCAATCTGATGTTCTACCGCGGCACTCAGACCTTCCCGCAGTGGAACGGGAACGGCTTCGTCAGCGGCATGGCAACCCGGACGCTCAACCGCATCATTTTTGACGGCCATGGCGGCGCCCAAGCCGCCGAACGGTGGGAGGTCGGCCACCGCATCCGCGATGTGGAAGAAGGCCCCGATGGCTCGCTATGGATGCTCGAAGACGCCGATCCTGGCGCGCTGATCCATGTGACGCCCAAGTGATCACGTCCCGTAAACTGTGGTGAGCCGGGCGGGAATCGAACCCGCGACCACCGCATTAAAAGTGCGATGCTCTACCAACTGAGCTACCGGCCCATGTTGCTATCAGCCAAGCAATTACGCCAACTTTTTCAGTTGGCGAAAATTGTCTGTGCCCGACGTCAAGAGACCGAAAACCTCAATTGATGGCCCCTTCTGCTCCGGCACAGCGGCGTCCTTCACCTGTTCACAAACGCTCGCTCATTATATGATAGCGTTCTAAAACCGCTCACGTCTTTTGCCCGGAAATCTCGCCGGCGCGGAAGGTGAATCTCGCTTAATGACTCTATCGTGCAGTACCCGGACTGTCGAAGTACTGTGTAGTCGGTTCATCACTTCATAACGGGCGTGCGGGAGAGCAACCTCCGACTCTCTCCCGCTCGCCCGGTTAGAGCCACGCCACGCCATTTGGGAAGAGGAAATCTTACTTAATACTTCGGCAGCAAGGGCATATTGCTGCATAGCGTAAAGCGATTTTCTCGTTCGGAGGAACTTCAATCATGCCCGGAGCGCCGGCAATGCCCCAGGACGATACACTTGGAACAGTGGAACGAAAAATTTTCTGGCTCACGTTCAGCGTGCTCGGCATCGCCGCTGATTTCGTTCTTCCGCTGTGGTGGGCGCTCGGCGCGACGATTCCGATCTTCTTCCTGAGTTGGTGGGTCGCGTATCGCAGCGACTGGTTTTAGGAATAACCAACGGACCAGTATTCAGTTCCGCGAGGGTGTCGGCAGGCTCGCCACCGTCAACCAGAATGCCCCGAGTGATGCGACGAAGCTCAGGATCTCGTCCAGCCGGTCTGGTTTTACCACATACGCATTCGCATGCAGCAGGTAAACGGCGTCAATTTCATCCTGAGATTTGGAACCGGACAGGACAATTACGGGAATCGATTTCAGCTGAGGATCGGCTTTCAGAGTCCGCAAAATTTCCTGTCCCGATACATTCGGCAAATTCAGATCAAGCAGCACCAGATCCGGTAACGGCCGCAGCGTCCCATCGCGATAATGTTCGATCGTTTCCATCGCGGCTGCCCCGTCGGCTGCGACCGCCAGATCACAATGAAAGGCGCACAGGCGCATCGCTTCGCGCAGGACCTGGACGTTTTCGGGTCCGTCTTCAATCACCCATACTGCGGCGTTGCGTACCATTGCCTACCGGTATGACGTTTCTCGTGTCCTGGACCTTTCAGAAAGACTGGGCGCGGCGCAAGAAATAAATCCAAGGCGTCAGTGAACGGCCTACATTATTTGCGACAAGGACTCACATTCACCGCGCCGGAGTCGTGCTTCGCCGCAGAATGGCAGATTCACGGTTTGCTCCGAAACGCCAGGCCCGATGCAGGCATCACCAAATTGTCTGCGTCCTGGAAATGAGCGGGTTTTGTCGCACCCTGCACGGTTCCTCTTTCTGGTGGTGTTCGCCTTGCCAGGCATGGCCTTTGGTGTTGTTGCAATTTCAGCGCTGATTTTGCGCAGCATGCGGCTTCCGGTTTGCCCAAGCTGCCTGCGGCGCGAGGTTCGTCCTGCACATCGGCACGGCAACGTTGACGAAGGCCTGGCCGCCCTGCGGTTGTTTCCCTTCCGGTGCCACGCCTGCCTCAAACGTTTCCACGCGTTCGATCCGGGCAGAGCGCGGGAGCACAATAGCGAATTAAAGAGACGCCGGATCGCGCGCGCCTAACTTACAGGCGGGGACAGAGTAGCGCAGCAGGGCGCAGTTCGCGGTAAACCGTGGCGGAAGATCGGCCGATAGCTTCTTGAGCACGGCCGCAGGCCCACGCAGATTATGAGTGAAAAAGCGCTTAGCCTCTGTATGATCGTCAAGAATGAAGCGGCAGTCCTCGCGCGCTGTCTTGATTCCGTGCGAAGCTTAACGCCTGAAATCGTGATCGTTGATACCGGATCCGCGGACGCCACAACGCACCTCGCCAGGAACTATGGAGCAATGGTGGAATCCTTCGATTTCAATCCGGTGCATTTCGGCGCCGCTCGAAATCGGGCTTTGGAGCTGGCGAGCGGGCGATGGATTCTGGTCCTGGACGCCGATGAAGCGCTCGACCCCGGCAGTCTCCCTTTCATTGAACAAATCGTCGCCACCAATGAAAACGCGGGTTACTATCTGGAGCGCGTCAATCTTCAGGCTGGTTCGGAACGCCCGAAATCGGATTACGTGGTTCGTCTGTTCCCGAATAAACAAGAATATCGTTATCGCGGCCGCGTGCATGAAACGGTTGACGGTTCGATTCTCGCGGCGGGTGGGCGTCTGTTGCGGAGCAAGATCCGGATCGACCATGATTTCGCTTCCGACCCCGAAGCGCGCCGGCGAAAAAATCTCTGGTATATCGAAATTCTGAATCAGGAGATTCTCGAAGACCCCAGCGACTCCAGCCGGCTCGATTTTCTGGCGGCCGAATATCATCAGCTTGGAAGCTTCGACGCCGCCACGGAAATCGCGGAACGGATACTCACCTTGCGGCCGCGCGATCCGGAAGCTCACCTGCGCGCCGGAATTTACCACTTGCTTCACAAAGTCGACCGTGAGCGGGCTCGCGGGGATTTTAGCGAAGCCCTCCGGCTGCGTCCGGGATATATCGAAGCAGAATCGTTCCTTCAGCTTCTCGGCCGGTCCGAGTCATCCTGAAATGCCAGGCACGGGAGCGGCGGTAATCCTCCAGCACATCGATGTTCACATCGCTCAGTTCCGAAATCCCCTCGCGATCGCAGAAGGCTACCAGCAATCGCAGTTTGGTCCGGTACTTCCGCCAGGTCGAAAATTCGAGATCGCCGTGGAACTTTCGATGCTGGTCAAGCTCGCCGTGGCTTGCCAGAAACCGACGCGCCGCGTCCGAAATGGTGCGCGGTGCCGTACCGACCGCGGACGCACTTCCGTCGGCTTCAAGTCGGTGCTTCTCGTCGATTCTCCGGATGACTGCGGCGAGGCGCCGATCTGCGAGTTGCCGGCTGCGGGTCTTCAGTGATTCGCGCACGCGTTCGCCGCGGTACTTGCCGTCAACGTGGAAGGGGCAATCACATTTGTCAGAGCGGATTTCGCGACCCCCCGGCCCGAAAAACGGGCAGGTTCGGAGGTGGCGGCGGAATGCGAAAAGCTCGTTATCTCGTTTCACGTGTTCACATTACCTCGTGCGTCCGGCGGAGAATCCCGTCCGGCGCGGTTCGCTTTGCATAGATGCGCGCCGCGGCGCCGGGCGAAATCATGATGGTGGTGTAGTCGCGCTTCTTCCGGCGACCGGTATTTGGCTGGCGCAGGATGCCGGGACCATATTCGTCGCGGAACCATTCGCGAACCGTTTTTTCGCCGAAGCCCCAGCGCTCCGCCCAATACCGAACCGGGAAATGCTGTTCTTCGAACGGCGCATCGCCGACATTCGCATCGTCCAACGCTTTTCCAAAGCAAGGTCCCCCCATCATCGAAGGGCCTCCTGCGGCGCAGCAGGTTCAACGCGGGAAAAATCAATCTGAATCGAAATGTTGCTGACCCGCTGACTCTCAGCCCGTAGGGCTATCAGAATCCGCTTCTGCTCGTCTTCAGTCAAAGGGCCATCGCCTAGTTCGAATAGGCAGATTTTGAACCGGCTCACCCCGGACAATCGCGCCAATCGACTCTGCGAAATCCTCAGCGCCAGACGGTTCGAACGCAAATCCATACTGCAACAATAGTCGAGAAAAAATCGGTTGCCTAGACTCGAAGAATTTCTCTTCGTGTCGAAGAATTCATGGATTTCTTCGCGCTATTTCTTCGCGCCGAAATGGTGCCGCAGCGTGGTGGAGACGCTT
>DATJNW010000138.1:0-8797 GCA_035507655.1 Bryobacteraceae bacterium
CAGCACACCCTGCCCAATGTTTGCCCAAAGGACTTCTGGTCGCTCCATGCGACGGCGCGTAAAACGCTAAAACGGATGCGCCGCCGCCCACGCCTTATTACCGCCTTCTGGAAGCAGGCCGAACTGTCCCTTGACTGACTCCATATTATGCGAAGGTCAATAGATACGACTATGAGTGAGACGTTGTTGTTGCGTCAGCCCTTAGATGAGACTGATCACGCTCCGTTCGCCAACGGCATCACGGGCCCATCGCAGCAAGTTGTCAAGCCGCGCTAGGCAGCTTTGCTCCCCGCGCTTTTCTTAGCGGCAGGCGCCGATTTTGCTGCCCTGATAGCCGCCCGCCTCCGCCTCGCCCCTCCCCCATCGCTTTTCGCGCGCCGCGCTGATCCTGCACTTCTTCATCGCGGCCTTGCGGCCGGAGCAGCGCCTGCTTACGCCGCCTTCTTTTTCGCCGCTGCCCTCTTCCGCTTCGCCCACGAAGCCTTCATCACTTCCGACATTCGCCTCTTGAACTGTTCGTCCTCTGACGGTGCCGCACTGCCCTCGGCCTGATTGCCTTCAGCTTTCTTGCCCCTGACCGCCGCCCAGCGTCTCCGCGCCGCCCCCGCGATCGCCTTCCGCCCCGCGGCACTGATCCTGCGTTTCTTCACGGCCGGCTTGACCGGCGCAGCAGCGGGCGCGGCGTTAGTCGACGCCACGGCTGGTCGCTGGCCTCGGCGGCGCGATGATCCCTGCAGGGCTTCGATGGCGCGTGAGAGGCGGTCGCGCTCGGCTATCAGCAGGGCGACGATTTGTCGTGTGTCCATGACGTGAGCCTAACATTTTCAGATAAGAATGTTCAAATGATGAGCAGACGACAGGGAGAACGCCAACATCTTCAGGAACAGAGTGGATATGCGATTCCGAATCGTGTCCTCTCCGTTTCAGGCGATGGAACCAATTGCCCGAGCGCATCGAATGAAAACCGAAGACGACCGCACCAGCAACCGGCGCGTGGAATTCGTGCGGCTGGCCGAGTGATTCGAGATCAACGGCGGCGCCAATCCGGCGTTTCGACGTAAGCCGTCGTAATATCGGCGATGCTTTGCGTCCCGCAGTTGCCCATCACCAGCTTCAGCTCGCCCTGAAGAATCTCCAGCACGCGATCCACGCCAGCTTGTCCGAACGCTCCTAATCCCCACAGGAACGGCCGGCCGATTCCCACCGCCTGCGCTCCCAGAGCCAGCGCTTTAAAAACATCGGTGCCGCGCCGCACGCCGCCATCGACGAACACTGGCACGCGATTTCGCACTGCGCTGACCACTTCCGGAAGCGCCTCGATGGTCGCGCGGCGCGTTTCGGTCGACCGTCCTCCGTGGTTGGAAACGAGAATGCCGTCGCAGCCGTGCTCGACCGCCAGCGCCGCGTCTTCCGGCGAATCGATTCCTTTAATGAACAGCTTCACCGAAACCGCCTTGCGCAGCCGGTCGACGTATGCCCAGGTCATCGCCGGATTCTGCGTGGAGACGCCGGTCATGTCGATTCCGTCGTACATGTGCCGCTCCCGGATCGACGGCGAGGCGCCACCCTCGTGGCAGACCGCGCACGGGCGCAGATCCTTGGGGCGCGTGCGAAGATAGGTTTCGCTGTTGCGCCCGGTGGTGTTATCCACGGTCAGCGCGATCACCGGACATCCCGCCGCTTCGACGCGCTTGACGATTTTTTCGCAAACGTCCCAGGAGGACGGAGCATAAAGCTGATACCACACCGGCTGGCCGTGCGCCGCGTTGACGTCTTCGACTCCCGTCGAAGTGGCTGTCGAAAGCATCTGCATCGTTACGCGATCCTTGGTCGCGCGCGCCACGGCCAGCTCGCCATCCGGGTTGAAGGATTTTTCCCCTCCGGTCGGGCAAGTGAAGATAGGACTGCGGTAGCGCACGCCGAACAGCTCCGTGGTCATGTTCACTTTGGTCGCATCGCGCAGCCGCCGCGGGCGCAATTCGATGCGGCTGAAGCCTTCGCGATTGGCGCGAATGGTGGCATCGTCGTCGACGCCGCTGACCATGTAGGCCCAATGCCCAGGCGGAACTTTGCGTTTGGCCGCCGGTTCGAAATCCATGACGCTGAGAGCTTCCTTGGGATTCTGGATCACGTCGGCGATTTCCGGAGCCTGCTCGGCGAAGGCGCGGATTCCGCCCAGCGCGGCCACATACGGACTTGCGGCGGCGAATTTCAAAAAAGCCCGCCGATGATGGATGCGTAGAGGGGAGTTCATCATGGCTGCCATTCTACTGAATGCAGGCAGAATATAGGGGAGCTCGTGCGGCCGTCGAAGTACTGCGAAATCGCGTTTCGAGAGCTGGGGATCTTCCGCTATATTCTGCGACGTTCAGCAGATCAAGTCACTCATCCGTGAAGCAATAGGGCGAGTTCAGTGGAACATCTTCCGCCCTACCCTACCACCCCAGTCACCAGCGACCAGCCAAATTTCGAAGGTCGGCATGGGGCCGCGCCAGAACGGGTCATGGAAAAAATCCCATCCTTCGCGAACGGCGCTGAAACACCGTGTCCGCCGCTGGGACGTGCTTCCCATCGGTACGACTCCGAGCATCAAGGTTCGAAGTCTCGAATCTTCTTCACTGCCCCCGCATCCAACTGCTGCAAGAGAGCGACCAGCAGGTCGACCGTCTGATCGAAGTCGCGGCGGTTCATGATCCCGTTGTGCGCGTGCGTGTAACGGACGGGCACGAGCAGGCATACTGTAGGGACCCCGCCATTGCTCTTTTGAATCTCTGCCGAGTCGTCGCCGTAGCCCTGCACCAAATCAAACTGAAGCGGCAGATTCTTCGCGGCTGCCGTCTGTTTCACAAATTCGACAAACTTGCGGTTGGGAATCTGCGAGTTGTTATAGAGGAAAATTCCCGGACCTGCACCGAGCTTCTCCTGCGACAATTCCGCATTCCCGCCGAACACATCGCCGGTGACGCCCGCCTCCAGTGCAATCCCGATATCCGCCTTGGCCTCTTCACTCGCGGTGTGCGCTCCGCGCAGGCCGATCTCCTCCTGTGTTGTCAAAGCGTAGATGATCTGATTGGCATGAGGCATTGACGCCAGCCGCCGCATCGCCTCGACGATCACCGCGCAGCCGACCCGATCATCCCACGCCTTGCCCAGGTAATTCTGGGTGCCGTTAAGCACTGTGAATGGCGCATCCGGCACGACGGGCGACCCCGGCTCGATGCCCATATTTCGCACCTCGGCGTCCGACTGAGCGCCTACGTCGAGAAAGATACTATCGCGGGAAATGATCCGCGTGCGCTGGTCGGCGGGCACCAGGTGGGCGTCGCGGATGCCGGTCACGGCGCGTACCGGGCCCTTTGAGCCGATGATGATCCAGCGCTGATCGACCAAGGCCTGATCGAGCCAGCCGCCGAGCATCTGCATCGTCATCAGTCCGCGAGGCGTGATGCGTCGAATAACGCCACCCAACTCATCCATATGAGCATCGACCATGATGCGCGGCCCTTCTGTCCCTTGGACCGCCAGCATCGATCCCATGCCGTCGTAGCGGATCGAAGACGCATACGGCTTAATGGCGTCCACGATCAGCTTCCGTACCGGATCTTCAAATCCAGGAGGGCCAGGCGCGTCGGCGAGTCTCCGCAGCAGATCGACCGTTTGGTCCTGAGCGGCGAGCGGAATCGCGCACAAGGCGGCCAGCCAGTATCTTCGATTCGTTTTCATATTTTCGCTGATGATAGCAGACTACCGGATCAGGCAAATGCACCTTGCTTCGCCGAAAGATCGCGTGGAGCAGGCTTGACGCGGAACTCGTGCGAACCGGAGGTTCGATACGGACGCCTCCCGCCGACGTGCCGATGGGAGGGTGATCGCTATGCGCGTTTAGCAAACAATGCACGGTGTTCCGAACATCAGCCGATTCGCCACCGCCGCCTCGCCGCACCCCCCATCGCTTTTCGCGCAACTGCTGATCCGGCGTTTCTTCCGCGCGGAATTTGCCGCCGCAAAGGCAGGAGCGGCATTCGTCGGCGTTGCTGGCCGACAGCCGCAACGACGCGCTGGTCCTTGCACGGCTTCAATTGCTCTTGAAAGGCGATCGCGCTTCGCGATCGGCAAAACAACGGTATGTTCGCATGACCGACAGCGTTCCGAATTTTGGCCGTTAAGGTCCCTGTGCTTTATCTTGCGGCAGTTGATTATGACGTCCGCTGACGCATTGGTCAAAAAGCGTGCCAAAATCAGGCCAGGGATGAACTTCAAACAAAAGGCACGAATCAGCCGCTCCGATGCTCGGGCCATCCGGAATGCTCTTGACCAACGGGCGGAGGGATGTGACAAGGCCTGAATCGTGCTCTCGCTTCTGCACTGGCATACTGCGGTCGATTTTCTGATTCTCGCCGCGGCCTTTTACGCATTGCTGCGTTGGGCCCGGTCGGCGCGCGCACTGCGCATCGTGCTGGGTATCGTGGCTCTGCATGCCGCGTCTCTTCTGGCGCAGCGCCTGGACTTGGTGATTACGAGCTGGGTTTTGGATGCCGCCGCGGTTCTAGCAATTCTAATTCTGCTGCTCGTTTTCCAGCCGGAACTTCGCCGCGCGTTTATGCGCCTCGACAGCGCTTTAAAGCGCTGGCCGGCCCGGCATGTGGATGTCTCGCAGGGAAATCGCGCGCTGGCGGCGGGCGCTTTTCAATTGGCGCGGGCCGGCTTGGGCGCGTTGATTGTGGTCGTGCGCCGGGACTCCATCGCCGAAGTTGTGGAAGGCGGTGTGACGCTGAATGCCGCGATCACGGAACCATTGCTGGAGTCAATTTTTCAAAAGACGTCACCGCTTCACGATGGCGCCGTGGTGGTGGAGGCCGACCTCCTGGTCCGGGCGGCCGTCATCCTGCCGCTCTCGCTTCGTCAGGACCTGCCGGGCTACTACGGTACACGGCATCGAGCCGGCATCGGCTTGGCCGAGCGCTGCGACGCGCTGGTGATCGTGGTTTCTGAAGAGCGCGGCCAGGTGGTTCTGGTGCGCGGCCGAATGGCGCAATTTATTCAGGAGCCGGCGCAGTTGGTGGATTTGCTACAAGAGTTGCGGAGCCGTCCGCCGGCGAAGGCGCCAGTACTATTGCGGCGCTTGTTCTTGGCCAACCTGGGGCTGAAGTTCGCGGCGATCGGACTCGCCGCCGTGATCTGGGGTATGACGTTTCTGGCGTCCGGAACCACCATCCGCACGGTGAGTGTTCCCATCCAATTCGATAACGTCCCCATGGGGCTGGAGATCACGGAACAATCCACCGGTACGTTGCAGCTCCAGATTCGCGGGAGTCCCTGGATCATGAATTCGGTTAGTCTGGGAGATCAGGTGGCCAGTTTCGACTTGAGCCGCATGGGGCCGGGCTGGCACACGTTGAAGTTCGCGCCTGGTACGCTGGCTCTTCCACCTGGTTTAGTAGTGGACCGCGTGACGCCTGTGCTCGTCCGGGTGCGTCTTGCACGTGCGACGGATTGAGATAAGATCCTCGGTCGTCGAGGATCGATCGTTTAGCGCTTGGGCCGGCCAGATTGCGACGTTGCTTTCTTCGACCGACCTGATCGATTATCGGAACGGCGGTGGCGGCCTCTCTCCCCGCAAGTTGACTGGGCAGGATAAGTTCGGCGATATCACGCTGAACCGGGGAATCGTTCCAGACCAATACTTGAGCAATTGGGCCAACGCGCGAGGTTCTGGCCTGGCCCGACCAGTATGCGCCTATCGCAAAAAAATAGAAGCTCGTGAATGACCGGGAATCGGGCCTGATGTGCAACATCGTCGGCCCCCCTGCCTCACGGAGAGGCTTCCATGCAGCTCCCGTCAGACCAAATCCGAATCGGTCAGGCTCGCGCCAGCAATGTTCTGGTCTGCTCCACGGCAAATGGAACCCGGCGAAGCCTCACTCCAGTGGCATCAAACACGGCATTCGCCATCGCCGCCGCGACCGGCGCGGAAGCGGCCTCCCCGGCTCCGTAAGGAGGCTGGTCCGGGTGATCGATTAGCGCGACTTCAATGGTGGGCGCCTCGGGGAACCGCAGCACCGGATAGCTGCTCCAATCCACGCTGGTGACCTTCGAATGATCGAAGCGGACCTGCTCATGGAGCGTGCGGCTCAGCGTATGCATGATATTTCCTTCGACCTGGTTGCGCAGGCCGTCCGGATTCATGATCAGGCCGCAGTCGTGCGCGCAGGTGATCCGCCGAACCGTGATCTTCCCCGTGACACGCTCCACCGCAACCTCCGCAGCGAGCGCGACATAGTTTTCCGCCTGCTTATAACGCATGTATGCGATTCCGCGGCCCACCCGGTAAGCGCCCTGGTTCGGATTCGGATTCGGAGAAGGACGCGGCTGCCAACCGATCATTGCGGTGGCGCGATCGATCACCGCCAGCGCGCGCGGATCGGTCAAGGCTCGCCGCCGGAACGCGGCCGCGTCCATTCCCGCGGCCGCTGCCAGTTCGTCCGTGAAACCCTCCACCGCGAAAACGTTGGCGATCTTGCCGGGAGCCCGCAGATTCGATAAACGCAGCGGAGTGTCTTTCAAGTTGTGCGCGACAACCCGCACATGGGGCGCGCTGTAGGGAGGATCGGCATTTGCCGTCATCAGCCCCGCACCCTGTCCATGTCCCTGCTTCATGCCGGCGGACTCGGGGCCGATCAGGGCGCGCGCACCCGTTGGCCCGCCGGGCAGCCACATCTGCGTCTCCCAGGCCTGGATGTTTCCGCTCGCGTCCATCGCCGCGCGGACGTCCAAAAGTTGAACCGGCCCCTTCGGGTCCCAGCCGAGTTCATCGTGGCGCATCCATTGCACGCGCACCGGCTGCCCGACCGCGCGCGAAAGGAGCAATGCGTCGGCGGCGGCGTCCTCGGCTCCATTCGAGCCGTAGGAACCCGACCCATCGAGGAAAATCACCCGCAGCTTCTCCAGCGGGATTGCGAAAACTTTCGCCAGGTTTGCCCGCAACCCAAACGAATTCTGCGTTGACGACCAGATCGTTGTGCCGGAGTCCCTTGCATCCGCCACCGCGCACGACGGCGCCATGGACGCGTGGCTCTGGAACGGCCAATAGTAGGTCGCCGACATTGGCTTCGCGGCTGAGGAAAGCGCCGCAACGGCATCTCCGCGATTCACCACGACTTGATCCGGACCGGCCGCCGACTCGCGAAGATAGCGTTCCAAATCATCACTCGCCGGAATCCCCTGCCATTCGCTCCAACTTGCTTTCAACTCTCGCGCGGCGCGCACAGCGGCCCACTCGTCCTTAGCGGCGACGCCCAGGAAACTTTCGATGCGCACGATACGCACCTCCGGAATGGCGCGCACAGAAGATTCATCCACCGAGCGCAGCTTCGCGCCAAATGACGGCGGCCGCACCACTCTGCCATGCAGCATTTGAGGGACGGTCCAGTCCTGAAGAAAAATTAGGCGGCCGCTGCATTTTAAGGGGACATCCGCACGCAGGATGGGCTTGCCAACGGTGGTATAGGTCGAGGGCGACTTTAACGGAGCATTTGGATCGACCTTTAGCGAAAAACGCTTCCCGCCGATGAGCGCGGCGGCCGGGATTCCTGCGCCGCCCTCCTTGGGCCGAACTTCACCTCCCTCGATTACGAGATCTGCTGCGGGCTGGTTCATTCGAGCGGAAGCGAGTTCGAGCAGAGCCTGTCGCGCGGTAGCCGCCGCTCGCCGGATATCGGCCGCGCCGCGCGGCACGCCGGTGCTGCCGCCGGTTCCTCCATGGTCGGGCGTAGTCGCCGTGTCGCCTTCGACCACCGTGAATCGCTCGACCGGAATCCCGAGCTCCTCCGCCGCCGTCTGCCGGAAAACCGTGGCAATGCCGGTCCCCACGTCGACATGGCTCGTGAAAATTGTCACGGACCCATCCTCGTGAATGGCGAGAAAGCTATCGACATCGAAGGTACGCGATCCGCTCTGCGCCAGGCTTCGCTTGGGCAGCATGGAACCGATGGCGAAGCTGACGACCAGCGCGGCGCCGTTTCTGAGAACTGCGCGCCGGGAGAGACCAACGTCGTCCATGATTCCTCCTTACGCCCTGGCGACTCGCAGGACTGCATTCAGAATGCGCGTATGAGTTCCGCACCGGCACAGGTTTCCACCGAGCGCGTTTTTGATCTGCTCAAGCGTCGGATGCGGCGATTGATCTAACAGCGCCTGCGCCGCCATGATCATGCCGTTAGTGCAATACCCGCACTGGGCGGCCTGCTCCGAAATGAAAGCGGCTTGGATCGCATTTGGCTGCTCCGCTGTGCCGAGACCTTCGATGGTCGTAATGGCGCGGTTTGAAACCTGATGAATTGGGGTCACGCAGGAGCGCACCGCTTTTCCGTCGATTAATACCGTGCAGGCCCCACATTGGCCGAGTCCACATCCGAACTTGGGGCCGTGCAACCCCAAACTGTTTCGCAGGATATACAGCAGCGGCTGGTCCGGGTCCCACGAATCGACATTGACCCTTTTGCCGTTAACCCGGAGTGCATATTTGGGCATGGACCTGACCCCAGCTGAATTTTATCACCCCGGCGAACCCAACTTCTGATTCCGATGTGCGCCCTGACAACGCGGAATATCGGTAGTGATTCGAGGTCCCGATGCCGGCCCCGTGGCTGGGTCGTCAAATAGGCGAAATTCACGATGCGCCGTGATCCTCCCCTAGCAGGGTGCTGAAAAAGATACTCCGCGAAGGTTCTGGACCTTCACCAACTAGCTTTTCACGGGCATTTTCGTGGAGCCTGGATGCCAGAAACGCCTTTTTATT
>DATJNW010000139.1:0-34075 GCA_035507655.1 Bryobacteraceae bacterium
CCGGCGGGTCCTGAGCGGGCTCATCACTGGGTTGACCAGTGGATTGACCAATGGGTTGACCAATGGGCCCCGCATCGGGCGGAGCCGGCGGACCCTGCGCCAGCGCCAGCGCGCCGGCCACGGTGAAAATAAGCGTCAAAAGCCTCGTTGGTGTCCTCATGGTCGTAGAGACGTCCTGATCCTCGAAACACGGTACCATCGTGAAAATTTGTGAATGTAAAGGGTACTTAATGTTTTTGCGGCGCAAATGTACTTCATCTCCCCAAGAATCTAAGACGCACGCCGCACCGGTTTCCGTTTCCTGTCCGCGGCCACGCGACCCGAAAAGTCGCAACGATTTCGGGAAGCCCCGGCAGTGATGCCGGGGGTTTTTCCTGCTCTTCTCACACCGACCGCCGGTCACATTCGAATCTTCGATAGCTGCCTTGACAATCTACAATTGCAGTTGTAGATTATCTAGGTATGGCCAAATCGGCCGATCTGGTCCAGGGCACGCTCGACCTTCTGATTCTGAAGACGATTTCCCTCGAACCCAAACACGGCTGGGCGATCGCCAAACGAATCCAGCAGGTTTCAAACGAAATCCTGCAAGTTCAGCAAGGTTCGCTCTATCCGGCGTTGCATCGCCTGGAACATCAGGGCTGGATCAAAGCGCACTGGTCGGAAAGCGGGACCGGCCGCAAAGCGAAATTCTATTCGTTAACCAAATCCGGCCGCGCGCAGTTGGAAAAGGAGCTGGCCAGCTGGCAGCGCCTGTCGTCGGGCGTCAACCTGGTTCTCGAAGAGGCTTGAAATGCGGCGTTTTCGTGTTTTCGCGATGCGGCTGCAGTCGTTGTTTCGAACCCGCGCCGCCGACGCCGAGCTCGACGCCGAGATCCAGTTTCATTTAGAGCAGCAGATCGAAGAAAATCTCGCGCGCGGCATGACTCGCCAAGATGCGCGCCGCGCGGCCCTGCGTGCGATCGGCGGAATTACGCAAATCAAGGAGGAATGCCGCGATATGCGTGGAATCAACTGGCTCGAAACCCTCGCGAACGATGTGCGCTACGCCATTCGCGTGCTTCTCAAAAGCCCGGGATTTACCACCGTGGCGGTCCTGACGCTGGCGCTCGGCGTCGGCGCGAACACCGCGATTTTCAGCGTCATCAACGCGGTGCTGCTCAGTCCGCTGCCCTATGCCGATCCGGACCGCCTGGTGATGGTCAAGGAAGTGGTTCCGCTGATCGCCGCGTCTCCCATTCATGTCTCGGCGCCGGACATTTCTCAGATCCGGAAACTGAATCACGTGTTCGAGGCAGTCGGCGGAATCTGTCTCTGGACCTACGAACTTTCCGGCATCTCCGAGCCGCAGCGCGTGATCGCCGATCGCACCAGCAGCGATGTTTTTAAAGTTCTCGGCGTCCAGCCATTGCTCGGCCGCGCGTTCACCGACGCGGAAGAGCCGATCGGGCATCACGTCGTGATCCTAAGCTACCGTCTTTGGCAGCAGCGCTTCGGCGGGGATCGCGGCGTCCTCGAACGAACCGTGGACCTCGATCGCATCCCCTACACGATCATCGGCGTCATGCCGCGAAATTTTGTCTTCCCGCTGCCCGGCATGTCGCAAGGTCCGGCAGCCGATATCTGGGTTCCACTGGCCCTGACCAAAGAAGAGCTAAGCCAGATCGGCGACAACTTCAATTACGCCGTGTTTGCCAGGCTCAAACCGAAAACCGCAATTACGCAGGCGAACGCCGATCTTCAAACGGTCGCGAAAAGTATTCTCCGCACCTACGGCGAATGGGCCGAGGCGAACCACCAGTCGCTCGGCAACTTCGATCTCGGGCTGGTGGCCCAGCCGCTGAATCAGCAAGTCCGTGGACCGGTCGCGGCAATGCTATGGATGCTCTTCGGCGCCGTCGGCTTCGTGCTGCTGATCGCTTGTGTGAACGTCGCCAACCTGGTGCTGGCGCGGGCCGCGGGCCGGCAAAGGGAAATAGCGCTGCGCCTTGCCCTCGGCGCGGGCCGGTTGCGGTTGCTTCGCCAGTTGCTGGTCGAAGGGATGGTGCTCGCCTTCGCCGGAGGTTTGTTGGGAATGTTCGCCGCGATCTGGATCAAGCAGGGTTTAGCCGCGATGATCCCTCCCAGGGTTCCACTCTTTCGGGAGATCAATCTCGACGGCCATGTGCTGCTGTTCACCTTCCTGCTGACCGCGCTTACCGGATTTGTGTTCGGCCTGTTGCCGGCGCTGTCCGCGTCGCGAGCCGATCTGAACCACACCTTGAAGGAAGGCGCCCGCGGCGCTTCCGAAGGACACGCGCAGCAGCGCCTGCGCGCGGCGTTCGTGGTAGCTGAAATCGCGCTTTCGGTGGTGTTGCTGGTCGGCGCCGGATTGCTGGTGCGCAGTTTCGAGCGCGTGCTCAACACCAATCCCGGATTCCGTCCGGAGCACGTGCTGACCACCTCCATCGATTTGCCCGTCGAGCAATATCGCGGGAGGTTCGCGTCGTTTTTTCAGCAACTGCTGGAGCGCGTTCAGCAATCCCCCGGCGTGATTTCCGCTGGCGCATCGACCGACCTGCCGCTCCAGGGAGGCTGGACGCACATATTTACGCTGGAAGGCCGCCCGCCGGCCTCCGGAACCGGCGCCAACGTATGTTTTCACTCCGTGATCTACGGAAATTACCTTCAGACCATGAGCATCCCGCTGCTTCGCGGCCGCTATTTCAACGAGCACGACACGCATGATTCCACCGGCGTGCTCATCGTCAGCCAGTCCTTCGCTGAAAAATATTGGCCGCGGCAAGACGCACTGGGAAAGCGCCTGAAATGGGGAACTCAAAACTCGGATAGCGCCTGGTTGACCGTCGTAGGTGTGGCCGGAGATGTGAAACAAGGTCCTCTCGATCGGGCGACGGTTCCGCACACTTACCAGCCCTACGCGCAACTTGGCGCCTTCAGCTCGCTGAATCTGGCGGTACGCGGCGCAGGCGATGCGGAAAATCTCGCGTCCACGGTGCGCCACGCGGTCTGGAGCCTGGACCGTCAGCTCGCGCTTCCGCCCATGGAAACCATGGAGCAAGTGATCGACGATTCGACTCTGGCGCGGCGTTTCAATCTGTTTCTGCTGGCCTCGTTCGCGGGACTGGCTCTGCTGCTCGCCGCCATTGGGATTTATGGCGTACTGGCGTATTCGGTGCTGCGGCGCTCGCATGAGATCGGCGTGCGCATGGCTCTGGGCGCGCGCGGCGGCGATGTCGTGCGCCTGGTCCTGGGTCAAAGCTTGCGGCTCACCGCGATCGGTGCAGTCTGTGGCGTCGCGGGAGCGCTCAGCCTGACCCGTTTTCTGGAAGGTCTTCTGTTCGAGGTGCGCGGCGCCGATCCCGCGACATTCACGGCGGTGCTGTTCCTGCTCATCGCAGTCGCTCTGGCAGCGAGCTATTTGCCGGCGCGCCGGGCTACCCGGGTCGCGCCGTCGGCCGCGCTTCGCCATGAATGATCCCGCCGCGCTTCAGCCGATCGAGCGCCGCGTCGTCCAATCCCAGCAGCTCTCTTAGCACTTCTTCCGTATGCTCGCCGAGCTTGGGCGCGCCTCGCGTCACGCACCCCGGCGTTTGGGAAAACTTCACCGGCGGACCCGGCACGCGAAAACCCTCCACCACCGGGAACATTCCCCGAATCGACGTCTGCGGATCGGCCACCACTTCATCGAAGGTCCGCACCGGCGTACAGGGAATCCCCCGCGCCCGCATTTTTTCGATCCAATGCGCGCAGGTGTTCGTCCGGAACATTTTTTCGAGCAGCGGCTCCAGTTCGCCGCGATGATTCACCCGCAGCGCATTCGTCGCGTAACGCGGATCATCGGCCAGATCCGGATGATCGATCGCCGCGCAGAATTCCGGCCATAATTTCGCGCTCGCCACCGCCAGCACCAGATCGCGATCCGCCGTCTCAAATCCGCGATACGGCACAATCGCCCCGAATTTCGTTCCTAACGGTCCCGGCACCACGCCGTTGCCGGAAAAATACGCCAGATTCGACGACATCGCCGAAATCATCGAATCGAGCATCGCCACATCCACGAACTGCCCCGCGCCGCTGCGCTGGCGCGCTTCGAGCGCCAGCAAAATTCCGATCAGCGCGAACATTCCCGAGGTAATATC
This sequence comes from Bryobacteraceae bacterium, assembly GCA_035507655.1. Lineage (GTDB taxonomy): Bacteria > Acidobacteriota > Terriglobia > Bryobacterales > Bryobacteraceae > Palsa-187. The sequence goes on from DATJNW010000139.1 coordinate 4,143, forward strand.
GGCCACCGAATGGCCGCAGCGCACGTGCTCGCCGCCTTCGACGCCGGTGATGCTCATCAACCCGCTGGACGCTTGCACGATCAGGTCCATCGCCGATTCCTCGCGCGACGGCCCGTTCTGTCCGTAGCCGCTGATCGAGCAATAAATCAGGCGCGGATTGCGGGCGCGCGCGGCTTCATATCCCAAGCCCAGCCGTTCCAGCGTCCCGACGCGCATATTTTCGATCAGCACGTCGGCGCGCTCAATCAGGTCCAGGCACAGCGCCAGCCCCTCAGGCTTTTTCAAATCGATGGCCACGCCGCGCTTGCCGGGATTCACCCCCAAAAAAAACGATGCCACCTCGCCGGTGAAGGGAGGTCCCCAGGTCCGGCCGACATCGCCGCCATCGGGCGATTCGATTTTATAAACGTCGGCTCCATAGTGCGCCATCAGCGTGGTGCAATAAGGTCCGGCGAGGGCGTGGGAAAAATCGAGAACGCGAATACCGTCGAGAGGGCGCATCAGGTTCGCTGCGGCCGCATGAATGTCATCATACATCGGTTCTCACGTTCTCTAACAGGGTGCTGGTGCGAAGCGGCAAATAAGGGCGCTAATATACTTGATCCAGGCAGTTGCTTCGGTCCGTTGGTGGCGCACGCACTCCTGCGTGCCGCGTCGAGACTCTTCTCGACGCATGGCTGATCGAGCGGAACTTAGCGTCGGCAAGAGTGCCGACGCGGCACGCAGAAGTGCGTGCGCCACGCACCGATACTCAAGGTTGCGTCAGCGATATCAATGCCCAAACTAGCGTCCCCAGTCTCCTGCCGATGCCAGATGAGTGGCGTAAGCCGCCAGGCTTGCGTCCGGCACAAGTATTGGTCCGCCACGGCCGGCACAAGCCTGGCGGCTTATGCCACGGCTGCGGACTGACCATTGGGTAGTGCCTGAAATCTGCGTTGAACCTGAAGCATGGAGAGCCCCCGCCATGACTGGCGGGGCTGTAGAACCCGTTATAGCCGCGCCGGTCATGGCGGGGATCGCGGATTGATGCCCACTCCGTTTTCCACGGACGACGTTTCCAAGCGCTTCGCATATCAATACGGTTCTGGCAAACTATGAGGCAAGGGGGACATGGTTGTCAGGCCGTAAACAACGACCTCGCTTTAAGCGAGTCTTTTTCAGGCACTACTGACCATTGCTCTCGAGCCGCCGCCGTGATAAACCTTCGATCATGACAAAACGCGAATTTCTGGCCGCCAGCATCGGCGCCGGTATTGGATTGAGCGCCATCCCGCGCGCTTTGGCGCAATCAAACGCCGTACGCTCCACGCGAAAAGCGAAAACAACTCGGCTGTTCAAATCACCGGGAGAACACCCCAACGCGATCGCCGTCACCGAGCAGGGTTTGTGGATCGGCGAGCAGAAAGAATCCGGCCAGGGCGCCGTCAATTATCATTTGCCCGAGCCCAAGGATCTGACCGAGCACGCCTGGCTGGTGAATTGGCGCGGCAAGCTGCTCAAAACGGTGGACACGCAGTCGCGCAATACCAGCGGCATGGCGGTGGGCGGCGGTTATGTGTGGATGTGCGCCAACGCCGCGCCCGAAGGCGTTTTTCAGGTGGACATGAACTCGCGGCAGATCAGCCATCATCAGATTCCGCTGGGCCCGCCGGACAACGGCGGCGGATGTCACGGCGCGCTGTGGCACGACGGAAAACTGTGGATCGCCTCGCTGCGGCTGCGCGCCATTGTGCGCGTCGATCCGGTCTCCTGGCAGCCGGAATTCATGATTCCGTTCTACCAGTCGCACGACCGGCCGCGTTATCACGCCATCGCCTGGGACCCCGCCGACGGAGGAATCTGGCAGATTATCGGCAACGACTGCAAGCACTACGCCGATTATCGTCCGGGTCTGGTGAAGTACGAATCGGAAACCGGCAAGGTGCTCGAGACGGTGGAATTTTTGCCCGGTTCCTGCGATCCGCACGGCCTGGCCATGCATGAGGGAGCGCTGGTGAGCTGCGACGCCGGCATTCACCCCAACTGGCCGGTCGGCGACAGTCCTTCGAGCGGCTGGATCTTTCGCATCGACCTGGTATAAGATCGTCGGCAGAGACTAGAGGAGACCAGGAATGCTGAAGCAGAGATGGATGGCGATTCTGTGCGCCGGTTGTGGATTCAGCTTGACCAGTGCGTTTGCGCAATTGGCGCAGAGGCCGGCCCAGCAGTACATTGACGCGATGAACCGGGTGGACCGCGGCATCGAAGAGAAAATTCCCGAAGTGATCCAGAAGCTGGGGCTAAAGCCTGGCGATATTGTGGCCGATGTCGGCTCCGGCTCCGGAACGTTTTCCATTCCGATGGCCAAGGCGGTTGCGCCGAACGGAATTCTGTACGCGGTGGATATCGATCAGAAGATGCTCGATTATGTGGCCGATCGCGCCAAAAAAGAAGGCGTGACCAACCTGCGGACGGTGCTCGGCGTCTATGACGATCCCCAGCTGCCGGTGAAAGACGTGGATGTGGCGTTTTTCCATCGCGTGCTGCACATGATCGAACATCGCCAGACCTATCTGGACGCGACGGCGAAGTATCTCAAGCCGGACGGGCGCATCGTGATCATCGATAAGAATCCGGAGCAATCGCCCAATAGCTGGATGTGGCTGAAGGAGTCCGACGTGGACACCTGGATGGCGGCGATCGCGTTCTATCCGGCGGAACATTTCGATGTCTTCACGGACCGTTATTTTGTCGTCTATCAGCGCCCCTACGGCAACAGCGTCCTGCTGAAGCGGCATCCGGCCAGCCCGAAGTAATCGAATCCCGCATAAATGGCGGCGCACGCACCCTAGCAGGGTGCTAAAAAAGGGGACAGACTACTCTGTCCCCGCCTGTAGGCTGTTCGCGCCGCGTGCGACCATGGCCGTGGACAGAGCGGTCTGTCCCCTTTTTCAGCATCCCTGCTAGAGTGCGGGGGTTTTACTTTTCCTCTCGAAAAACAGCCGGACCAGCTCGTAGATCAACGGCAGCAGGACGGCCACCGCAAACCCGACCCGGTAGGGATACTGGAAGTGCCGGCTGGTGGAACGGATCACCGCGTTGCCCATGCGGTACTCGATGGTGTTCAGATGCCAGGGAAGGTACGGCGTCAGCGCCACTCCCCCGAGATATCCGGCCACGCCGAGCAACAGGTCCGGGACAAATTTGATGGCGCGCTTGCCCAGCAGGCTGGCCGCGATCGCGATAAAGGCCCCGATCGCTCCGCCCACCACCGCTTCCAGCAAAATCGGAAAGGCGTTCTGCGTACTGTCTGGATTCATTGGGCCGCCTTGGTCAGAATGAAGAGATGCCGCCCCACGCGAATCATAGTACAGTGAGGGTTTGCGTTGCCGCGGATTTAAAGATAAATTGTGGAGTGATTCTCATGTTCAAGCGTGCAGACTTCCTGGCCGTGATTCTTGCCGCGGCCCTTTCCACCGCCTGCGCTTCCCGGGAAGGTCCCGCGCGAGTCGAGTTTCAGATGGGCGAGCGGGCGAACGTCGGGCCACTGACCTACAATGTCGTCGAAACCTCGTGGCGAAGTCAATTGGGCAATGAATTCAACCTGCGTTTCCCGCAGCAGCGGTTTCTGCTGGTCACCATTTCGGTCACCAATGGCGGCGGTAAGGAGGTTTCGGTTCCGCTCTTTTCTCTCGAAGACGAAAAAGGCCAGACCGTTCAGGAATCGGATAAAGGAGACGGCGTCGACAACTGGTTCGGTCTTTTGCGCACCATCGAGCCGGCGCAAACCTCGCAAGGATCCCTGCTGTTCGACGTGCCTTTGGGAAGCTATAAATTACGGGTGACCGACGGGGGAGATCCCGGTGCGGAAAAATTCGCCTGGATCGATCTGCCGCTCAGAATGGATACCGATACCGGAGTGGATACGCCGGTGCCGGTGGCTCCCCCATCGGCGAGTGCGCCGCCAATCAAAAAGTAGGGTTTGCCATTGCGGGCAGCTTCGAGCTTCGCTTTTCTGTTTCTGGCCGGCGTTATAGCGGCGCAGCCCAAGCTGGCGATCGATCGGGTCGCGCTGCATCAGTTCGAGGATGGTCCGGTGCTCGCCCCCGATTATCAGTTCATTCCCGGCGAAACGGCGTATTTTAGTTGCCGGCTCACCGGATACACCACGCTCAAAAAAAACGAAAAGCAGACGGTGAATCTCTCCTGGACCATGCGCATGCTCGATCCCTCCGGCGTACCCCTCCGGCAGGATTTGTCGGGGAACATTCAGGATGAGGTTTTGCCCCAGGATAAGGACTGGAGACCGAAATTTCTGGCCAGCTTCGTCGTGCCCGGATTCGCGCCGACGGGAACGTATCACATTCCCGTGAAAGTGAAAGACGAAATTGCCGGCGCCGAGATTGACGCCGATCTCACTTTCAAAGTTCACGGTCACGACGTCGCGCCGAGCGATACGCTGACCGCGCGGAATTTCGCGATGCTGCGCTCGGAAAACGATCAGTTTCCGATGCGCAATCCGGTGTATCGTCCGGGCGACCGGATGTGGGCGCGGTTCGATATCGTCGGTTACAAATTCGCCGGCGGTAACAAATTTTCGGTGTCTTACGGCTTGGCGATTCTGGATGCGACAGGTAAGCAGCTTTTCGCGCAGCCGGACGCCGCCTCCGAATCGAAGGATTCGTTCTATCCGCAACGCTACGTCCCCGGCGTGCTGAGCCTGAATCTCGATCCAAACGTCGTCAAAGCAGGTTACACCCTGGTGGTGACCATTGAAGACAAGATCGGCAATCAGCAATTCGAGGTTAAGCAACCGTTTACAGTGGAGTGACCCCGGCCTGTACCCTCCGGGCCTCGAGACGTATCTAATAGCTGGCTACTTGCCTTGAATAAGGCGAGGCGCCCGGGATTCCTCTATGAAAATGGCAAAAATTGGCGCAATGCTGATCCTGATCGCGGGGGTTGCGCTGGCACAGCAGCCGTATCCGCCGGCTCCTCCGCCCGCTGCGCCTCCCGCTCAGCAGCCGCCCGTTCCGCAGGCGCCGCTGCTGACCCCGGACCAGCTCGATAATCTGGTGGCGCCGATCGCGCTTTATCCGGATTCGCTGCTCAGCCAGATTCTGGTCGCGTCGACGTACCCGCTGGAGATCGTCGAAGCGGAACAGTGGCTGCAACAGAATCAGGGACTGACCGGACCGGCGCTGCTCGACGCGGCGCATCAGCAGGGATGGGCGGCGAGCGTGCAGGCGCTGGTGGCGTTTCCCGACGTGCTGGCGCGTTTGAATCAGGACGTCGCCTGGACGACCTCGCTCGGCAACGCGTATCTGGCGCAGCCGGCCGACGTCATGGCCGCAATCCAGCAGATGCGCGCCCGCGCCGAGCAAACGGGTAAGCTGCAATCCAACTCCTACGATTCCGTCACCACACAAACTCAAAACGGCCAGAGCGCGATCGTGATTCAACCCGCGAATCCGCAGGTGATTTACGTTCCGGCTTATAATCCCGCTTATGTTTGGGGACCGCCGGCGTACGGCTATTATCCGCCGCTGTGGTATCCGGGGCTAAGCATCGGATTTTCGTGGGGTCCGGCGATTTACGTCGACGCGTTTTTCGGCGGATGCTGCGGATGGGGCGCCTTCGGCTGGGGTTGGGCGCCCTCCTGGTTCAATCACCAGATTTTAGTCAACAATTATTTCCTGCACCGCTACGGCTTCCGCGAATTTCCGCACGGCTTTGCTCCCACCGGGGTGTGGGCCCACAATCCGGCTCATCGCGGCGGCGTAGCCTATCCGAATCGGGCGCTGGCGCAGCAATTCCGCGGGAATTTCGCGGCGCGGAACGGAAATTTTAACGCCGGCCGCAGTTTTGCGGCGCCGCGTGAAAATTTCAATAATCGCGGATTCGCCGCGCCGCAGCAGCGCTTCGGATCGCCAGAGTTTGAGCGCGGCAATCCCGGCGGGAATCGCAGCGTGTTTGGCGGAATCCGCGGCGGCGCCCAACAGCGTTTTCAAAGCGATCATGGCTTCGCCAGCATGGGCCGCGCCTCGGGCGGATTCCGCGGCGGCGGCTCGCGCGGAGGACGGAGGCGATAATCATGAACAACGCAAAACTCCTGGTACCATTCGCGCTGCTGGCCGCGGCGGCGCTGGCGCAGCAGCAGTTCGACAGCCCGGAAGCAGCGGCGCAGGCGCTGATCAGCGCGGCCGCGGCCAGCGATACGCCCGCGCTCTCCGCCATTTTCGGATCGCAGGCGAAAACGATGCTCAACTCCGGAAATCCGGATCAGGATGCCGCGGACCGGCAGGAATTCGCCACGCTGGCGCAGGACCAGCACAAGCTGGAACCGGATTCGATGAATCCGAATCGCGTGATTCTATCGGTCGGAAAACAGGATTGGCCGTTTCCCGTTCCCATCGTGAAACGCGACGGCAAGTGGAGCTTCGATTCGGCGATGGGCGTTCAGGCGATGAAGGCGCGGCGCATCGGAGCCGATGAAACCGACGCGATCGAGATCTGCAACGGCTTCGTCACCGCGCAGGAGCAGTACGCCGAGCAGCATCCGGAACACGATTACGCCGCCGACATTGCCCAGCTCGCGAAGCTGGTTCCGGCGCGAATGATCGCCGCGGCGTCGGCGCAGAATCCGGCGCCGTATCATGGCTACTATTTCCGCGAGCTGTCGTCGCAGGGACCGGCGGCGCCGGGCGGGCAGCAGAATTACCGGATGCAGGGCAAGATGGTCGCCGGGTTCGCGATGGTCGCCTGGCCGGCCGTTTATGGCGTCACCGGAATCGAGACGTTTATCGTGAACCAGGACGGATTCATTTACGACCGGGATTTCGGCGGGCGCACCGACAACAACACGCAGCCGCCGGTGAACGTGTATAATCCCGATTCGTCGTGGGTACCCGTCGAATAGCGGCCGGGACGATGGAGCCTGACAAAAAACGCCAAATAGATCCGGCCCGTAAGCGCGAGGTTTCGGCTTAAATGTCGTAGTACAGCGCGAATTCGTAGGGATGCGGCCGCAGACGAATCGCGTCAGATTCGTTCTTGCGTTTGTAAGCGATAAAGGTTTCGAGCAGCTCCTCGCTGAACACGTCGCCCTTCAGCAGGAACGCGTGATCGTCTTCCAGGCATTGCAGCGCTTCTTCAAGGGACGCAGGCATGGAGGGAACGCTCTTCATTTCTTCCGGCGACAGATCGTAAATGTCCTTGTCGAGCGGCTCGCCCGGATCAATCTTGTTGAGCACGCCATCGAGGCCGGCCATCATCATGGCGGCGAACCCGAGATAGGGGTTGCAGCTCGGATCGGGCGGCCGGAACTCGACGCGCTTGGCCTTGGGACTGGCCGAATACATCGGGATGCGGCAGGCCGCCGACCGGTTGCGGCGCGAATAAGCGAGGTTCACCGGAGCTTCGTAGCCGGGAACCAGGCGTTTATAACTGTTGGTGGTCGGCGCGATGATCGCGGACAAGGCGCGGGCGTGCTTCAGCAATCCGCCGATGTACCACAGCGCCATCTGGCTCAGACCCGCGTACATATCGCCGGCGAACAGCGGCTGGCTGCCTTTCCACAGGCTCTGATGCGTGTGCATGCCGCTGCCGTTATCGCCGAACAGCGGCTTGGGCATGAAGGTCACGCTCTTACCGTACTGGTAGGCGACGTTGCGGATGATGTACTTATAGGTCATCATGTTGTCGGCCGAGCGGACCAGCGTGTCGAAGCGCTGGTCGATTTCGCACTGGCCGCCGGTGGCGACTTCATGATGATGGCATTCGATGTTCAGGCCGCTCCGGATCATGGTCTCGACCATCTCGGCGCGCAGGTCCTGATAATGATCGGTGGGCGGGACCGGAAAATAACCTTCTTTATAGCGCGGACGATAACCGAGGTTGTCCTCCTTACGGCCGGAGTTCCAGCGTCCCTCGGCCGCGTCGATCATGTAGAAACCTTCGTGCGCGTTCTGGTCGAAGCGGACGTTGTCGAAAATGAAAAACTCGGCTTCCGCGCCGAAATAGGCGGTGTCGGCGAGGCCGGAATTTTTGAGATACATTTCGGCCTTGCGCGCGATCCAGCGCGGGTCGCGATCGTAATGCTGGCGCGTGATGGGATCGATCACGTCGCAGGTCATGGTTAACGTTTTGGTTTCGTAGAACGGGTCGATGAATGCGGTGCTGGGGTCGGGAATGAGCAGCATGTCGCTCTCATTGATGGCAGCCCAGCCGCGGATGCTGGAGCCGTCCATGCCGAAACCCTGTTCGAACGAGTCCTCTTCGAGCTCGCTCATCGGATAGGAAACGTGATGCTGCAAGCCGGGCAGATCGGTAAAGCGCAAATCGACTTGCTTGGCGTCATTTTTCTTGGCAAATTCAAGAACCTCTTTGGGCGTCTTAGCTGCGTGGCTCATATCCTTACATGATAGTCGACGGGGATGTAACAGCGAATAGAATTTTTGAATGAGAGCGATAAGACCGGCAAGGCTAGACTGAAAAAATGGAACAGATTGCGCTTACTTGGGGTCCGGAGCCGAACCTTTACACCGTCAGCGAGTTGGCCGAGCTGATGCGCGGGGTTCTGGCGGAAAATTTCACCGACATCTGGGTGTCGGGCGAGATTTCGGGCACCCGCGTTCCGCCCAGCGGCCATTATTACTTCACGTTAAAGGACCACAGGGCGCAGCTCAAATGCGTTTGTTACAAAATGACCGCCCGCTATCTGCGATTCAAGCCGCAGGACGGCATCGCGGTGCTGGCGCGCGGCCGCGTCGATCTTTACGAGGCGCGTGGCGAGGTGCAATTGATCGTCGAAGCGATCGAGCCGCAGGGCCACGGCGCCCTGCAACTGGCGTTCGAGCAGTTAAAGAAAAAACTGGCCGCGGAAGGATTGTTCGAGGCGTCGCGAAAACGGCCGCTGCCGGCGATGCCGGAGCGGATCGGGATCGTGACGTCGCCTGCCGGCGCGGCGATTCAGGACATTTTAAATATTCTGACGCGACGATTCCCGGGGCGCCACGTGCGGATTTTCCCGGCGCAGGTGCAGGGCGAAGGATCGGCCGAACAGGTGGCTGCCGGCATCGATTATTTCAGCCGGTCGGGATGGGCGGAAGTGATTATCGTCGGGCGCGGCGGAGGGTCGCTCGAGGATTTGTGGACGTTCAATGAGGAACGCGTGGCGCGGGCGATCGCGGAGTCGGCGATTCCGGTGATTTCCGCGGTCGGGCATGAGACGGATTTTACGATCGCCGATTTTGTCGCCGATTTGCGCGCGCCCACGCCTTCGGCCGCGGCCGAGCTGGTGATCTGCACGCGGCAGAGCATCGAGGATCGGATGAGCGCGGCGGAAAAAAAGCTGGCGCAGGCGGCTCGGCTGACCATCGCGCTGGCGGCGCGGCGATGGCACACGCTGGCGGTCGACCGCGCGCGGCTGCATCGGGCGATCGGCAAACAGATGCAGCGCGTCGATGAGCTGGATTATCGCTTGCGCGACCGCTGGCGGGGATGGTTCGAGTCTCGGCGGCGGGCGCTCGATTCGGCGTCGGCGAGATTGCGGCAGCTCGATGTGCGGATGCGATTCGCGCGCGACCGGCGGCGGCTGGAGTCATGTGAGGCGGCGGTGGTGCAGGCGACGCGGCTGCGGTTGAGTAGCGCGTGGGGTGCTTTAAGCCCACTCGAAGCGCACTTACAGCAGTTGAGTCCGCTAAACGTTTTGCGCCGCGGGTATGCGATTGTGAAGCATGATGGAAAGGTGGTGAATTCCCCCGGTGAACTGCCGGCGGATTCCACCGTTTCGATCCGTCTGCGAGGCGGGTCGATGGAGGCGCGGGTGGCCAGCCGGACGTTCCAATACTATTCTGGCGAAGAAATCAGAACCGGAGATCGAATCAGGTATGGGGACCTTCAGGGTCGCGTCGAATTCATCGCCATGGCCGGCGATCCAGAAACGCGCCGGTACTGGGAAACAAATCCGGGAGGCGGGATCATGCTTGCCACAGAAAACATGGGCTTGACCTTCGTTACAGAGCCCGACTGTGAAGAAGATCTTCGCCTTGTCGCGCGGGTGTTAGGTGGGGCAGGTCCCCGACCTGCCGATCGGCTCTGATGTCCGGAATCGCGGCGCGGCGCTTGACCACGGCCAATCTTCCGGTCGCTGAACCAGGTCGGCCTTGACCGGATTGTTCTCAATGTAGCGCGCGATCTTCTCGAGCTCGAAGGGGCTGCGCACCCAGTGGTCGAAGGATTCGTCCTGCCAGAAAGGCTCGCCCGCGCGATTCAGGATTTGATTCGCCAGGCGCGCGCTGTTGCTTTTGATCGCGCGGGTCACTTCGCGAAGCGGCCGCCTCGGGAGAAGAAGAATGTGGACATGATTCGGCATGATCACCCACGCGAAGTTGTCGCAGAGTTCCCACTTTTGCTCTGCGACGAAGAACGTGTTGGCGACGGCTTCGGCGACTTCAGGCTGCCTTAGCCATCTTGGACCAGGGGCCGTATCGAGCAAGCGGTCCACTTCTACGAACTCTTGACCGGGTGTTTGCGGGGACTTTCGTTGTTTCGAGATGGCAGGTCGGGGACCTGCCCCACCTGGCCACGAATCGTAGAGCCGCCACGTGATAAAAACGGTTGCCGCGTCCGGAATCCAGTGCGGAAGCTTTCGACGATAGAATGCCACTCAAAGGAGTGGCTTGGCGTAATGAAAAATCTCTACTGTACTTCGATCTTCAGCGCCGAATCGCCGGTGCGCAGGGTCCGGAAGGTCACCGAAACCGTCTTGCCGACCTGATCGGCCAGGTTGGTCAGCGTCGCCTTCGCGCCGCCGATTTCGATCCTGGCGGCTGGGCCGACTTTCAAATCGAAAAAGATACCGTCGTCGGTTTTGACGATCACCAGATTGTTTTCTACCTGCACGATGGCGATGGTGCCCTGAATCGTTTCCGTTTTCGAAACGAACGGGACATCCTGTGCCGCGGCGACCTGAATCACCAGCACGGCAAGCGCGGCGAAGAGCAGAATTCGCATCAAGTATTTCATCGAAATACCCTCCCGTCGAAACGCTGCATTTGGCTGTCCAGGAAATCCCGCGAACGTTTTCAGCGGGAAGCGCGCACAACCATGCGCGGATCGGCGACTACACCCAGAACGTTGCGCTATTCCAAGCGGTAATTGGGGGCTTCCTTGGTGATGATCACGTCGTGCACGTGGCTTTCGCGCAGCCCCGCCGACGTCACGCGCACAAATTTGGCGCGATCGCGCAGGTCGGCGATGGTCGCGCAGCCGCAATAACCCATGCCGGCGCGCAATCCGCCCACGAGCTGAAAAACCATTTCCGCCAGCAGGCCCTTGTACGGCACCCGGCCTTCGATTCCTTCGGGAACCAGCTTGCCGCTTTCGGCCTGCGGATAACGGTCCGAGCCGGCGGTCATCGCGCCCATCGAACCCATGCCGCGATAGCTTTTAAACGTCCGGCCCTGATAGAGAATCGTCTCGCCGGGGCTTTCTTCGGTGCCGGCGAACAGACTGCCGATCATGACGCTGTCGGCGCCGGCGGCGATCGCCTTGGTGACGTCGCCGGAAAATTTGATGCCGCCGTCGGCGATCAGCGGGACGCCCGAGCCGCGCGACGCCTTGGAACATTCGTTGATCGCGGTGATCTGCGGCACGCCGGCTCCGCTGACCACGCGCGTGGTGCAGATCGATCCCGGCCCGATCCCCACCTTAATTCCGTCCACGCCTAATCCGATCAGATCGCGGGCGGCTTCAAACGTCGCCACGTTGCCCGCGATCAACTGCACCTCGGGAAGCGCGCGTTTCACCGCCTTGATCGCCTCCATCACGCCGCGGCTGTGGCCGTGCGCGGAATCGACCGCCAGCACGTCGGCTTTTTTCTTCACCAGCTCTTTGGCGCGTTCCAGAAAATCGCCGCCGGAACCGAGGGCCGCGCCCACCCGCAAACGTCCCTGTTCGTCTTTGGCCGCGTTCGGATATTTCAATTTTTTCTGAATATCCTTCACCGTAATCAGGCCCTTCAGGTTGTACTGATCGTCCACCACCAGAAGTTTTTCGACGCGATGCCGGTGCAGGATCGCCTCGGCTTCTTCGAGCGTGGTGCCGACCGCGACGGTGATCAAATTTTCCTTGGTCATCACCTTTTCGATGGGCAGGTCGAAGCGCGTTTCAAAACGCAGGTCGCGATTGGTCAGAATGCCCACCAGCCGGCCGTTTTTCGTCACCGGAACGCCGGAAATCCGATAGCGTTTCATCACGTCGAGCGCGTCGGAAATTTTCTGCTCCGGATCGACCGTCACCGGATCGACGATCATGCCGCTTTCCGACCGCTTCACGCGATCCACTTCTTCGGCCTGCCGCTCGATGGACATGTTGCGGTGTACGAAGCCGATGCCGCCCTGCTGCGCCAGCGCGATCGCCAGGTGCGATTCGGTGACCGTGTCCATGGCCGAGCTGACGATCGGAATATTCAACGCGATGCGCCGCGTCAGGCAGGTGCGCGTATCGGTTTGGGCCGGGACGACGTCGCTTTGCGCCGGCAGCAGCAACACGTCGTCAAAGGTGAGCCCTTCTGGGATGGTTTCAGGGACCATTCTTTATGATACACAGTCAGTCTGATAAACTAGAAATTCCCTTTTATGATTCCAGCAACACAACTGCGTCCGGGAATGGTGGTCAAGTTCAACAACGAACTGTATTCGGTTTTCAAAATGGAGCATCGCACGCCTGGCAACCTGCGCGGCTTCGTACAGGCCAAGATGCGCAACTTCAAAACCGGCACGATGATTGAGCATCGCTTCAGCTCCGAAGATCGCGTGGAGCGCGCCTCGCTCGATGAGCAGGAAATGGAGTATCTCTACGACGACGGCGAGTATTTTTATTTCATGAACACCGAGACGTTCGAGCAGATGCACCTGATGAAGGACCTGCTGGGCGACGCGACGAACTTTCTGATCCCGCAATTACACGTCAACGTCGAGTTTTACGAAGGCAAGCCCATCAGCGTGGAGCTGCCGCCGTCGGTGGAGATGACCGTGGTCGAAACCGAGCCGGGATTGAAAGGCGCTACGGTTTCGAACGTCACCAAGCCGGCCAAGCTCGAAACGGGATTGGTGGTGCAGGTGCCGCCGTTCATCAATGAAGGTGAAAAAATCCGCGTGTCGACGTCGGAATCGACTTATTTAGAGCGCGCCTGACGCGGGTCTGCCCGCCGGGAGTGCGATTAATAGAATCAGCAGTCCATGGATGGCGCAAAAATCTTTTCGCGTTATCTTTCGGCGATTCTCGGCATTGCCGCGGTTATCGCCATCTGCGTGCTGCTGCGCGTCCATCTGAACGAAACGGCCGTCGCTTTCGCCGTCGCGCTGGTGGTGATCCTGGTCACCGCGCTGATTCTCGCGCTGATGGGCGCCAACCAGCGCCTGCGGCTGGCGCTTGAACGCGAGGCGGAAATCGGGTTCCGCATCCAGCAGATGCTGCTGCTCGATCCGCCGCCGCACGATGTTCCGGGGATCAAGATCGCCGCGATGAGCATGCCCTCGCAGCGCATCGACGGCGATTTTTATATTTTCATCCGCCACTCCGCCGAATGCCTGGATGTGATCGTCGGCGACGTGATGGGGAAAGGCGTTCCCGCCGCGCTGGTCGGCGCCGCGACCAAAAGCCATTTTCTGCGCGCGCTGATTGAGTTGATGGCCGCGTCCGAAGACGGACTGATCCCGCAGCCGAAAGACATCGTGATGACCGCGCATGCCTCGCTCGCGCGGCGTCTGATCGAGCTCGACAGTTTCGTCACGCTCATTTACGCGCGCTTCGAGCGCAGGCAGTGCGTCGCCCAGCTGGTCGATTGCGGGCACACCGGAATGATTCGCTGGCGCGCCAAAACAAAATCGTGCGAATGGCTGCGCGGCGACAATCTGCCGCTGGGCGTTCGCGAAAACGAAATTTACGAGCAGGTGGATGCGGCCTTCGATCCCGGCGACCTGCTGCTGTTTTATTCCGACGGCATCACCGAAGCGCGCGCGCCCTCGGGCGAGCTGTTCGGCGTAGACCGCCTGGAAAACTTCATCAGCTCGCACGCCGGCCTGGACCCGGACGACCTGGTGCAGGCGATCCGCGCCGCGGTCGCCGAATTTTCCCAGGACGAACGCCTCAGCGACGACCTGACCAGCGTGGCCCTCCGCATCGAAGAAAAAACCGTGCCGCTGCTGCACTCTGAAATGGAAATCGATAGCGACCTTAAGAACCTGCATCGCACCCGCGAATTCGTCCGCGAATTCTGCCGCAAGCTGCCGAGCGAGTGGATCGCGGGCGAATGCGTCGGAGGGATGGAGCTGGCCGTGAACGAAGCGGCCAGCAACATTATGAAACACGCCTATCGCGGCCGCCCGCACGAATGGATTCATCTGGAAGCCGACGCCTATCCGGCCGAAGTGGTGATGCGTCTGACGCACTTCGGCGAGCCGTTTTCGCCGGCCGCGGCCGAGCCTCCGCGTTTTGACGGCTCGCGCGAATCCGGATTCGGCACCTACATTATTAACAAGTGCGTCGACCAGGTGCGCTATTATCGCGATGAGCACGGTCGAAATTGCGTTGAGCTGAAGAAATTTCGGAAGCCGGTAACGTAAGCCGCCAGGCTTGCGATGGGGACAGGCTGACGGCTACGCCACTCGAAAGGAGCGGTCGCGTGGACATTCCGGTAAAAATCGCGGACGGCATCGCCATCGCCGCCATTCCCGTCGACGAGCTGGACGCCGGCAACGCCGACGAATTCAAGCGCGACATCGGCCCGGTTTTGCAGGCTCATTCGAAAATTATTTTCGATTTGACCCGGCTGACCTTCATCGACAGCTCCGGCCTCGGCGCCATGCTGTCCTCCCTGCGCCAGTTGAGCGCGCGCGGCGGCGATCTGAAATTGTGCGGCATGTCCAAACAGGTCCGCGATCTGTTTGAGCTGGTGCGCATGCACCGCATCTTCGATATCTACGCTGCGTGCCAGGAAGCCGTGAAAGCTTTTCAAGCCAAATGAGCGATTTCGAAAATTCCATCCGGCGCCACGCGCGCTACGCGCTGGGACAGGAGTGGTCCGAGCTTTCCCTGAACGAGCGTTTTCGCGCCGTCGCCCTGGCCGTGCGCAATCGCCTGATCGACGGCCGCATCGCCACCGAGCAGCGCGATCAGCGCGCCGGCGCCAAGCGTCTTTATTACCTCTCGATCGAATTTTTAATCGGCCAGTCGCTGGCGAATAATCTGGTCAATTTAGGAATGCGCGAGGAGTGCCGCGCGGCGCTGCGCAATTTGGGCTGCGAACTCGAAGAACTGGAAGCGGTGGAACCCGACGCGGCGCTCGGCAACGGAGGCTTGGGAAGGCTGGCCGCGTGCTATCTCGATTCGCTGGCCACGCTCGGCATGCCCGGATTCGGCTACGGAATTAATTACGAATACGGCCTGTTTAAGCAGGAAATCGACGACGGTTATCAGCGCGAAAAACCGGAAAACTGGCTGGCCGAAAGCAGCCCGTGGCAGATGGAGCGGCCCGAGGAAGCCTGCGCGGTGCCGGTCTACGGCCGCGTGGAGCGTTCGGTCGACCGTCACGGCGGCTACAACCCGATGTGGCTGGGCTGGCGCCTGCTGATCGGCGTGCCGCATGACATGCTGATTCCCGGCTATGGCGGCCGCACGGTGAATTATCTGCGCCTCTATTCGGCGCGCTCCTCGCACGACTTCGACATGGGAATTTTCAACGACGGCGATTATTTCAAAGCGGTGCAGCAGAAAATCGCGTCGGAAACCATTTCCATGGTGCTCTATCCTTCCGACGCCGTGGTCGCCGGACATGAGCTGCGCCTGCTTCAGGAATATTTTCTGGTGGCCTGCACGCTGCGCGATATTATCCGGCGGTTTGAACAAAATCACGCCGATTTTCGCGACTTTTCGCAACACGTCGCCATTCAGATGAATGATACCCATCCTTCGCTGGCGGTGGCCGAGCTGATGCGCATTCTGGTCGACGAAAAAAACATCGACTGGGAGGAGGCCTGGGAAACCACGCTGGCCACGCTGGCGTTCACCAATCACACCATTCTGCCGGAAGCGCTGGAGAAATGGCCGGTGCCGCTGCTGGAGCACGTGTTGCCGCGGCACCTCGAAATTATTTATGAGATCAACCGCCGGCTGCTCGAAAAAGTGGAGCCCGCCCGCGCGCCGCGCGTGTCGCTGATCGAAGAATCCTCGCCGCAGCAGGTGCGCATGGCGAATCTCGCGGTGGTGGGCAGCCATTCGATCAACGGCGTCGCGCGTCTTCACACGGAGCTGCTCAAAACCGTTCTCTTCCCGGATTTTTATCATCTCTGGCCGGGGCGTTTCAACAACAAGACCAACGGCGTCACGCCGCGCCGCTGGCTGCTCGAAGCCAACCCGGAGCTGTCGCAGCTGATCAGCTCGACCATCGGCGAGGAATGGGTCACCGCTCTCGATCGCCTGCGCGGCCTGGAAAAGCACGCGGACGACTCCGCGTTTCAGGCTGAATTTCGCCGGATCAAGCGGGCCAACAAAGAAAGGCTGGCCCGGGTGATCGGGGAAACGTCGCGCGTCGCGGCCGATCCGGATTCGCTGTTCGACGTTCAGGCCAAGCGCATCCACGCCTACAAGCGGCAGTTGCTGAATGTGATGCACATCGTTCACGAATATCTTTCGCTGCTCGACGGCCGTACGCCGGCGGTCGCGCGAACTTACGTGCTCGCCGGAAAAGCCGCGCCGGGATATTGGCTGGCCAAGCAGATCATCAAGCTGATTCACGATGTGGGCCGGGTGATCAACGGCGACGGCCGCGCCCAAAAATGGATGAAGGTGGCCTTTATTCCGGATTATCGTGTTTCGCTGGCCGAAAAAATAATCCCCGCCGCCGATTTAAGCGAGCAGATTTCCACCGCCGGGACCGAAGCGTCGGGCACGGGCAACATGAAAATGGCCATGAACGGCGCGCTGACGCTGGGCACGCTCGATGGCGCCAATATCGAAATTCGCGAAGAAGTGGGCGCGGAAAATATGTTCACCTTCGGGCTCGACACGGCCGAAGTGCAGGCGCTGCGGCGCGGCGGCTATCATCCGCGCGAATTTTACGAGGGCGACGCCCGGGTGAAGCGCGTCGCCGATGCGCTCGGCTCCAACCTGTTCGGCGCGTCGGAATGGATTCACGGGATCTTGTTCGACGAGCAGGATCCGTTCGTGGTGCTGGCCGACCTGGCTGCGTATCTGGACGCACAGGATCGCGTCTCGCAGGCGTTCGAGGACCCGGCGCAATGGTCCCGCAAGGCGATTTTAAATGTCGCGCGCATGGGCAAATTTTCGAGCGACCGCGCGGTGCGGGAATACGCCCGCGACATCTGGAACATCGACCCTGCCTAACAGGGCGCCGGCGTCCCGGAGGGCGGGATTGATCGCGCGCGGAGCTTTTAGCTCCGCCTTTCGGCGGCGGGACTAAAATTCCGCCCGCCGCGGCTGCCGCGAATGGTGCACGGAACCCCCGACTCGCTCACGCGGTCTGGACGCGGATTTCCTCGCCGTCCGCGAGCATCAACCGCCGCACCACGCTCGCGTATTTGGGTGTGCCGCGCAAGGCCTGGAACCGCGGATCGACGGCCAGAAACGCCAGCGCCGGCTCTTTCTCGCGCAGCGCTTCGTGCAGCAGCGTCTGCGCTTCATTGTGATCCCCCAGCGCCATCTCGATGGCCGCCAGGTCGTAATTGGCGATCCAGGCTCCCGCCGTGCGACGGTCGCGCAGCCCCGCCAGCACTTCCCGCGCTTTCTCGAGTTGACCTTCGGCGGCATAGGCGCAAGCCAATTCCGCGTCGCTGGCGTTACGCTCCGGCTGCTGTTCGCGGAGGCGTTCCAGCAGAGCCACCGCTTCCGCTGGCCGGCCCAGCGCAGTGAGCGAGCGGGCGCGCAGCCTCGCCGACCACACCGGCGCCGCGCTCGGCGCAGCCTCGTCGAGCTTGTGCAGAGCTTCTTCATAGCGCTCGGAAAAATACAGCGCCAGCGCGTTTCCTTCCTCGAGCAGCAGGGCCGGCGCCAGCTCCCGCGCCCGCGCGATTTCCTGGTGCACCGGCCCCAGTTTTCCTTCCGGCAGCCAGCACGCCAGCGCGCGCCACAAATGGGCCGCGCCGGAATAAGCGTCGCGGTCCACCGCTTTCTGGAAGTGCGATTCCGCGTCATGCCAGCGCCATTCGTAAAGCGAACAGAACATTCCCAGGATCAGATGCCCGCCGGCCGACATTTCGTCGAACTGGAGCGCCGCTTCCGCCTGGGCCCGCGCGGCCGGCCAGGCTTCCCGCGGCCGGCGGAATCCGAAAAACGCCTGATAGGCGTAAACGGCGGCCAAGGCTTCGTGCGCCGCGGCCCACGCCGGATCGGCTTCGATCGCTTCTTCAAAACGATCGGCCGCCTCGGCCAGCGTCGCCTCGCTCAGCCGGGTCATCAGGAATTTTCCCTGGGAGCAGGCGTTGCGCGCGCGCAGCTTCTTTTCAATTTCGGTCTGCAACTGTTCGCGGCGCTGGAATCGAGGAACATATTTCCCCTTGGGAAATTCGATCACCAGCGGATCGTCGCTGCCGCCGTCGCTGTAATATTCCTTCAACTTTACGCGCAGGCGGCTGGCCAGCACCCGCACCAAAGAATCGCTGCGGGGATCGTAGGAATCCGGCTTTTTCAGAACCTCGGTTCCGATGACGTATTCCTTAAGAGTGTCGGCGTTCCCTTGCAGGGTCTGCGCCACCGTGAAACGAAGCAAACTGCGCAAACGCTTGGAACGAGCGAACTTCTCGCTGGCCAGAATGCGCTCCACTTCACTTTGTATGGCCTCGGGGGATAAATCCATCGACACGTCAACCTTATCGTAACGCGACATTACGCATCTCCTTGTCGGTTAGATTCCTACGGTTCTATCGCGTGACAAAATTTTTGGGTTCCGGCAATTATTTTCCATGGGTTTGCGCCTGCGCGGAACCGCAGGCGGCGAGCTCGGCCAGGCGGCTGTGCAAGGTGCGAACGCTCATGCCCAGCATCTCGGCGGCGCGGCGTTTGTTGTTTTTGGTCTGTTTGAGGGTCAGTTGAATGTATTCTCTTTCAATTTCGCGAAGCGGTTTGCCGGCCTCGATGGTCAGCACATGGCGTTCTTCGACGCCCGGGGCGGCCGTCTGCTCCTCCTGCGGAACGTGGAACGCCGGCGGAAGATGATGGAGCAGGATGACCCCTTCGCGCGCCATGATCACGGCGCGTTCCAGCACGTTTCTCAATTCGCGAATGTTGCCCGGCCAGGAATGGCTCAGGATGCGGGCCATCACTTCCGGGTCCAGCTCGGCGACGCGGCATTCGTGCTTTTCGTTCAAATCCTGAATCAGCGATTCCACCAGCACCGGAATATCTTCCTTGCGCTGGCGCAGCGGCGGCAGGTCGATGTGAAAAACGTTCAAACGATAATACAGGTCGTCGCGCAGGGATTTCTTCTCCAGCGCTTCCTGAACGTTGCGATTGGTCGCCGCCAGCACGCGGACGTCGACGGCGATTTCCACTTTTCCGCCCAGCCGCCGCACCCGCGAATCCTCCAGCACGCGCAGCAGCTTGGCCTGCATCGGCGTGGGCATTTCGGCGATTTCATCCAGAAACAGAGTTCCCTGGTGGGCGTGCTCGAAGCAGCCGGCGCGGCGGCCGAGAGCGCCGGTGAAGGCGCCGCGCTCATGGCCGAACAGCTCGCTCTCGATCAGATTTTCCGGCAGCGCCGCGCAGTTGACGGCGACGAACGGTCCGCCGGCGCGGGAGCTCAACTGGTGAATCGCGGCGGCCACTCGCTCCTTGCCGGTGCCGCTTTCCCCGGTGATCAGAACCGGCGCGGAACTGGGCGCCACCTGTTCGATCATCGCGAAAACGTGGCGGATCGCGGGCGAAACCCCCACCAGTCCGGCAAGCACGCCGCGATGGCTGAGCTGGCGCTGCAAGCGCTGCGTTTCGGTAAGCAAAGCTTTATAACGGATCGCGCGTTCGAGCAGCGTGGCCAAAGGCCCGGGCTGCGCCGGTTTTTCCAAAAACCAGAACGCGTGCAAATCGTGAACGATGGAAATGGCTTTATCGATGCTTCCAAAACCGGTGAGCACGATGGTCGGCGTAAGATCGCCGCGGTCGAGCAGGCTGCGCAGCAGGCCGAAGCCGTCCACTTTGGGCATGATCAAATCGCTGACAATCACGTCGAAGGACAGCGCGCCCAGTTTTTCCAGCGCTTCTTCGCCATTTTCGGCGGTCTCCACGGCATAGCCGAGCGCCGTCACCATGGTCGAGAGGCTCGCGCGTTCGCGTGGATCGTCATCGACGATCAGAATCCGGATCGAGGCCGCCTTCGAAAGCATACGTCGTTATTTTATCGGACTCTGGAACTGACGGCTCCCCAGCATCCCAGGTAACCGCCTGGACGCGTTCACTGCAAGTTTAAAAATCGTTGCTGCGACGACATCCTGGCAGATGCATTTCCAAAACTCCTGCGAGCGATTGGTAAACGGTTGCAGAGCCGAAGCTTAACGGTTTTCTTTGGGGTGATCCATGGACGCGGTTGGCGAAAGGTGTAACGGTTCCGGCTTCGCCGCGATCAAACACACGATGACTCAGAGTGAGGTCGATACAACCTTAGAAACAGAAAAGCGCCTGCGTGCGGAAGCCGAGCAGCAGTTGCGGCGTCTGAACGCGGATTTTCAGGAGTTCGCCTCGCGCATCGCCCACGACCTGCGGGAGCCGCTGCGGACCGTTTCTTCCTATTGCCAGCTTTTAGCGAACCGTTTCGGCAACACCCGCGATGAAGATACGGAGCTGTTTCTGAAATATATTCACGACGCCGTGGATCGCGCGCAGACGCTGATGGCGGGGGTGGTGGAATATTCGACCATAGAAGCGGAAAAGCGGCGTCCCGTGGTGGTGGACCTGAATTCCGTCTCGGCCGATGCCGCGCGGCACGCGGGCGGCGAGCACGTTCACAAAAACGGTCCGCTGCCCAAGGTGATTGGCGAGTACGATCTGCTGGTGAACGTGCTGCGTCACCTGTTCGATAACGCCATGAAATTCGCGCAACGGCCCGATGTTTCGATTGACGTGTCCGCGCGGCGGGACGGCGACGATTGGGTGATTGCGGTGCACGACAACGGTCCGGGGATCGATCCGGCGCACCAGGAGCGGGTGTTCGGATTTTTCCGCCGGCTGCATGGGCGAGAATTTCCGGGCGCGGGTTTAGGGCTGGCCTATTGCCGGAAGGCGATCGATTCGCTGGGCGGGAATCTGTGGCTCGAATCGAAGCCGGGGGAAGGCTCGACGTTTCTGTTCCGGTTACCGGCGGCGGAGGATTAGAACGGTTACATTACAGGCGGGGACAGAGTCTGTCCCTTTTTTCAGCACCCTGCCAGAACAAGTGGCGTAAGCCGCCTGGCTTGCGCTCGGCGAGTGTAATTCATCGGCCGCGAACAGCACAAGTCTGGCGGCTTATGCCACGAATAGAAGCTGAAGGGGTAAAGGATACTTCACGGCGCTGCGGCCGACCCGGCCTCCGCCGGGTGAAGGTCGCGCAGGACGGCCTGCCACGGCGAATAACCCCGGCCGGCCGAATAGGCGTCTTCCTTAAACTCAAAAACCACGTCGACGCGTCCGGCAAATTCGGCCGCGCGAGGCGCGAAATCCCAGGCTTTGAAGCGTAATTTCCGTGCTCCCGATTTGCACCACGCAAAGATGTGTTTCTCGTTCCGCACCTCCGTGCTCGCGACCTCCACGTTGCGGGCGACAAACAGCGGCTCGGGATTGCCGCAGCCGAACGGCGCCAGGCGAAAAATCTCCTCGACGCTGCGGTCGTCGATCTCCTCGAAAAAAATCGGCGCGTCGATTTCGAGCGCCGGCTCGAAAGCCGCGGGCGTCAGCCGCGCGGCGGCGTGGGCGCAAAAACGCTGGCGAAATTCCGCGACGCGCGCCGAGTCGAGCGTCACTCCCGCCGCCTGGCGATGGCCGCCGAATTTGCTGAATAAATCGCTCATGGTTTCAAGCGATTCGAGCAGGTGAAACGCCGCGATGCTGCGTCCGGAACCTTGCGCCAGACCGTTTTCAATGCCCAAAACGAAGGCCGGGCGATGAAATGTCTCGACCACGCGGCTGGCCACGATTCCGACCACGCCGCGATGCCAGCCTTCGCCGGCAAAAACCAGCGCGGCGTCGCGATCGGTCACCGGCTGTTCCAGGCACTGTTCGAAAATCGCGCGCACGATATCTTCCTGGGTGCCGCGCCGATCCTGATTCAGGTCATGAAGCTGAGCCGCCAGATCGCGGGCGCGCGCCGGATCTTCGGTGAGAAACATTTCGATCACATCGCTGGCGCTGGCCATGCGGCCGGCGGCGTTGATGCGCGGAGCTACGCGAAACGCCACCTGGCCGGCGCTGACGCGATCGCCTTCGTTCAATCCGGACACGTCGAGAATGGCGCGCAGGCCGGCGTTTTTCACCTGGCGCAGCCCTTCCAGCCCCAGCTTCACGATGGCCCGATTTTCTCCGGTCAGCGGCACGACGTCGGCGACGGTGGCGATGGCCACCAGCTTGAGCAGCGATTCCATGAGGCGATCGCGGCGCGATTTTTCCCATCCCGAAGCGGTGACCAGCGCGTCCATCAGCTTCATCGCGACGCCGGCCCCGCACAGATTTTTTTCCGGATACGCGCAATCGGGGCGATTGGGATTAAGCACCGCGGCCGCGGGCGGCAATTCCGCCTGGGGCAGATGATGGTCCGTGACGATCACGTCGATGCCGGAATCTCTGGCGTGGCGGACCACGTCGTTGGCGCGAATCCCGGTATCGACGCTGACAATCAGCTTCACCCCGCGCGCGGCCGCGGTTTCGACCACCTCGCTCTTCATTCCGTAACCGTCGCGCAGGCGATGCGGAACGTGAAAGGCGGCATCGGCGCCCAGGATCGCCAGGCCTTTTTTCAAAATGACGATGGCGCTGGTTCCGTCGACGTCGTAATCGCCGTAAAGCAGGATCGGTTCTTTCTGTTCGATGGCGCGGCGCAGGCGGGCGACCGCTTCGGCCATGCCGGTGAGCAGGTAAGGATCGTGCAGATCGGCCAGGGAGGGCTCCAGGAAGCGGCGCGCCGCCTGGGGATCACGGTAGCCGCGCGACCACAGCACGCGCGCCGCGGGCGCGGCGAGGTTCAGCGCGCGCGCAAGCGCAGCAGGGCCGGCCGCGTCGTCTGGTGCACAGATCCATCTCACGTCAGTTCTTGGAAAAATATCCGCCGAGCGCGGTATCGTCCTCGTCTTCTTCCTCGGCCTCGCCGATCTGCTCGAGCAGGTCGCTTAAATCGTCATACCAGTCGGTGTGCAGGTCGAAAATATAGACGCGCGGGGCGAGATCGAAGGACAACTCGATTTGGCTGATAAAACCGGCGTAGCCGCGCAGGCGCCGCAGCGTCGCTTCCAGTTCGCGGCGGTCCTCGCGGGGAAGCGATTCCAGGCGCTGTTCGGCGTCCTCGATCAGGTCGTTTGAAAATTCGTTGGCGAACAGGGCCACCAGCTTGATACCGGATTTTTGGGCGACATCCAGGAATTCGCGGTAATCGGGATGGGCCTCGGTGTCCCAATACACGGCCGGGGCTTCGTGGATTCGCGGAAAGCCGTGAAAAACGGCGATGCCCCGGGTTTCGAGTTCGCGCTGGATTTCGGAGCGCAGGCTGTCGAGGTTGGGTTTCATCGGCCGGAACTCCCACGCTAACACAACCTAACCACCAGGAAAGCGGGTTCTGTCATCCCGGCGCGGCCGATTTCGTCTTCAGAAAAGAGTACGAACCGCTCCGCGGTGCACCTGTAACCTCGGATATGCGGCCGGTCATCATAACAGAGGACGATTCCCTGAAAAGAATCGCGATTTGAAGAAAGAGGACCTGTAAAATGAAAAATCGATTGGTGAGGCTTTGTGGGTTTTTGGCGCTGGCCTGCACGGTAGCGCTGGGGGCCGATGTGACCGGCAAGTGGACCGCGGCATCGGGCCGCGGCGGCACCCAGACGTACGAGCTGAAGCAGGACGGGTCGACTCTGACGGGCACGATCGCGGGCGGGCGCGGCGAGCCGGCGCAGATTTCCAACGGCAAAGTGGATGGCGACAACGTGTCGTTTGAGGTCACCCGGGAGTTTAATGGAAACTCGATGACCATCAAGTATTCCGGCACAGTTTCGGGCAATACCATCAAGCTGAGCATGGAAACGGCTCGCGGCACGCGCGAGATCACGCTGACCAAGCAGGAATAACCGGCGGGCAGGAATAACCAGGAAGGAAACAAGCCGGCGAGGGAGGGTACCATTTTTATCTTGAAACATCTTCTTCTCGCCGGCGTTTGTGTATTTGCGAGCGCGGTCACCTGCGTGGCGCAAAGCGGGCAGGTGAAAGCGGAGGGCCAGCCGATTCCCGGCGCGACCGTCCGGGCGACCCAGGGCGATCGTATTCTGACCACGCTGACCGACAATAACGGCGATTTTCACTTCGATGGAATGACGCCCGGCCCGTGGAACGTCGAAGTGGATATGTTCGGCTTCGATCGCGCCCGCAAGCAGGTGCAGATCGGCCAGGCGCCCAGCAAAATCGATTTTACTTTGCAGCTCCGGACGCGGCCGGCGAACCGGCGCGAAGGCCTTCCCACCGAAGAAGGACTGGACGCGGCGCAGATGAACGCGGCGATGGCCGATATGGGCGCGGCGCCGACGGCTCCCGTGGACGCCTCGAATGAATCGCTGCTGGTGAATGGCAGCATCACCCAGGGATTGCAGGCGACGCAGGCGGATATGCGGGACATGCTCGGCGGAGGGCGCGGCGGATTCGGTCCGGGCGGGATGGGCGGACCCGGCGCGATGGCGCTGCCCGGCGGGCAGATCCCCGGCAGTGCTCCGGACGGTGCGGGTCCGGCGCTCGATCAGGGACCGGGCGGGGGTGGTCCGGGTGGCGGATTCGGCGGCGGAGGATTTGGCGGGGGTGGTCGAGGCGGCGGAGGGTTTGGCGGGGGTGGTGGTCGAGGATTCGGCGGCCGGCGGGGAGGCCGCGGGCGTAATCCGGCGTTTATCGGCAACCGGCGGCCGAATAATAATCGTATTACCGGCTCGATTTATTATCAGCTTGGAAATTCGGTATTAAATGCGCGGCCTTTTGCGGTGAACGGCCTTCCCGAGCCGAAGGCGGCGTATGCGCAGAACCGTTTCGGGATTTCCGCCGGTGGTCCGCTGTTTGTTCCGAAACTGTTCGATGTTTCCAAGGTTTTCTGGTTCGTGAATTATCAGGGCAACCTGATGAAGAACGGCGTCGACCAGGCGTTCAACGAGCCGACGGCGTTGCAGCGCGCCGGCGATTTTTCGCAAACCAGCAGCGTCATTTACGATCCCACGGCGAACACGCCGTTTCCCAATAACGTGATTCCGGCGTCGCGCATCAACTCCATCGCCCAGGGTTTGATGAATTATCTGCCGCTGCCCAATCAAAATGTTCCGACCATTAATCAGAATTTCCGTTTAATTGCCGCGAATCCGAATAATACCCAGTCGCTGAATACCCGCGTCAACACCCAGGTCACGCAGCGGGACACGCTGGCGGTGACCTTCAATTTGCAGAAGCGCGACTCCTCGACCTTCGATTATTTCGGCTGCTGCGATACGGTCAACGGCCAGGGATTGAACACCAACGTCAACTACCGGCGCCGGCTGGGCACGCGTAATTTCAACAGCGTCACGCTGAGCTTCAATCGCAACACCAACACGACGCTTCCGTTTTTCGCCAACGGTCCGAACGTGGCGGCGGAGCTGGGCATCGAGGGCGCCTCGCCCAATCCGGAAAATTTCGGTCCGCCGTCGCTCAGTTTCACGAATTATTCCTCGCTCAGCGACACCACCGAATCGCGCAGCGCGATCTGGAATTACGGTCTCGCCGATAATGTGCAAATCCACAAGGGAAAACACAACTGGAACATCGGGGGCGGATTCACCCATTATCTGAACAACACGATTACCGATTCGAACGGCCGCGGATCGTTCAATTTTACGGGGCTTTCGACGGCGGGATACAATTCCGCGGGTCTGCCGATCAGCGGAACCGGCTGGGATCTCGCCGATTTTCTGCTGGCGCTGCCGGAATCGAGTTCGATCCGCTACGGCAATTCGAGCACCTATTATCGCAGCGACGGGTATAACGCTTTCGTGGTCGACGATTATCGCGTGGCGACGAATTTAACTTTGAATCTGGGCGTCCGCTACGAATATTTCACGCCCTGGCATGAAGAATACGGGCACGCGGCGAACCTGGACATCGCCCCCGGTTTCACGGCGGTCGAGCCGGTGCTTCCGAACGAAAACGGTCCGCTGACGGGCGCGTATTTTCCGAACACGCTGATTCGTCCGGATCATCGCGATTTCGGGCCGCGCATCGGCCTGGCGTGGAAGCCGTCGGCGCGCGGGCGGATGCTGGTTCGCGCGGGATACGGACTCTATTACCAGCCCAACCAGTACAACATTTTAGAAGGCCAGCTCGCCGCGGAGCCGCCGTTCGCGGTGACCAACAGCGTCACCACCAGCTCGGCGGATGTGTTGACGCTGGCCACCGGTCTGGTCGCCGTTCCCCCCGGAAAAACGGTGACCAACTCGTACGCCGCCGCGCTCAATTATCCCGACGCTTATATTCAGACCTGGAATGTTTCGATCCAGGAGGATTTGCCCAAGCGGATGGTCGGCGAGATCATGTACACCGGAACCGATGCGATGCACCTGACCGTGCAGGAAGCGCCCAACCAGGCGCCGCTCGGCTCGGCGCTGACCGGGTATGAAAATCTGCCGATCGCCAACGCCGGCAATTTTATTTTCGACGATCCGGTGGGCAAGCTGAACATGAATGCGATGCAAGTCCGGCTGACGCGGCGCTTCCAGCGCGGTATTTCCTGGAATTTTTTCTATACCCTTTCGAAATCGCTGGACGACGTCGCGCTGGCGCAGAATTTTCACGATCAGGCCGCGGAATATGCGCTTTCGTCAACCAATCGAACCAACGTGGTGACCACGAGCTGGGTGATCGCGTCGCCGGTGGACGCGACACGCGGATTTTTGTCGCATCCCGCGTTCGTCGCCAAGGCGCTGAAGGATTGGACGCTCTCCGGCAGCCTGACGGCGGAATCGGGATTGCCGCAGACGGCCACCGTAAACGGCGATCGCGATGGAACGGCGTCCATCGCTCCGCTGCGCGCGGACGCGACGGGGCTGCCGGCCGGCGGCGGATCGGGTTATTTTAACTTGGGCGCATTCGTGGTGCCGCCGTCGGGGATGTTCGGAACCGCGGGGCGCGACACCATCATCGGGCCGGGAATGATGGTCTGGAATTTTTCGCTGGCGCGCAGCATCAACCTGCATTCCGAGCGCCGGCGGCTGGAAATTCGCCTGGATTCGACCAATACGTTTAATCACGTGAATCCGTCGGGGCTGGTGACCATCGTCAATTCGAGCCAGTATGGATTGATCACCAGCGCCGGCGCGATGCGGCAGATGTCGGCTACGGTGAGGTTGAGGTTCTGAAGTAGCGTAAGCCGTCAGGCGGGAGATCAAGGGCCGCTGAGAGCGCAAGCCTGGCGGCTTACGCCACTGCGCTGGAGAGATGACATGAAGAAATGGATCGCGCTTTTCGCTGTTTCGCTGTTTGCGCAGGACGTCACGTTCAAGTCCGAAACGAAGCTGGTCATCGTCGACCTGACTGCGAAGGATAAGAACGGCCACGCGATCACCACGCTTACCAAGGACGACGTGGCCATTTTCGAAGACGGCGTACGGCAGAAAATCAGCGTTTTCGAGCTGCAAAAATTGAGCGGCCAGCCCTTGACGCCGCTTTCCTTCGTCGCCAACAACGCGCCCCGGACCATCGAAGAACGCGCGCCGTCGAACTCCCGGGCGAAACCCAAGCCGAGCGTGGTCGCGCCGGCGGCGAACAGCGTGGTTCGTTATCAGGACCGGCGCCTGTTGTGCCTGTTCTTCGACATGACCTCGATGGACGTGCCGGAGCAGGTGCGCGCGGAGGACGCGGCGGTTAAATTTTTAGCGGCGCAGATGACCTCGTCCGATCTGGTGGAAATCATGACCTACACCACCTCGATCAAAGTGGTGCAGGAATGGACCGACGATCGCGATGAGCTGGTTTCCGCGATCCACAAACTGAATCTCGGCGAAGGCGCGGACCTGGCCGATATGGCCACCACTACGGCCGATGAAAACGACGATAGCGGCAGCTTCACCGCCGATGACACCGAGTTCAACATCTTTAATACCGATCGAAAATTGAGCGCCATTGAAGACGCGGCGCGCAAGCTGAGCATTTTTCCGGAAAAGAAAGCGCTTATTTATTTTTCGAGCGGTATCGGAAAAACGGGGGTGGAAAATCAGTCGCAGATTAAAGCGACCACCAACGCCGCGAATCGCGCCAACGTTTCGATTTATCCGGTGGATGCGCGGGGACTGGTGGCGCTGCCGCCGGGCGGCGACGCGTCCCAGGCTTCGCCGCGCGGCACCGGGCTGCTGAGCCAGTCCAAGCAAAATGGAATCCGCTCCAGCTTCAACGATACGCAGGAAACGCTGGTGACCATCGCCGAGGATACCGGCGGACACGCCATGCTCGACACCAACGATCTGACCATGGGCATGCGCCGCGCGCAGGAGGACATGAACAGCTATTACATCCTCGGCTATTACAGCACCAATAGTAAAAACGATGGGAAATTCCGGCGAATTGACGTGAAACTGGTCAACAAAGAGATGAGCGCGAGGCTCGATTTCCGCAAGGGATATTACGCGGATAAGACCTGGCAGAAATTTACGGCGAACGACAAGGAGCGGCAGCTCGAAGAGGCGCTGACGCTGGGCGATCCGGTGAACGAGCTGCCGCTGGCGGTGGAGGTCGATTATTTCCGCGTGGCGCGGGAGCGTTATTTTGTTCCGATCGCCGTGAAAATTCCGGGATCGGCCGTGGGGTTGACGCGGCACGGCGCCCGGCAGACGAACGATCTCGATTTTATCGGCCAGATTCGCGACGCGAGCGGGAGGCTGGTTTCGGGCGTGCGCGACGAGATTACGGTGAAGCTCGACGAAGCGAACGCCTCGAAAATCGGGCAGCGGAATTTGGAATATGACACCGGACTGGCGCTGGGGCCGGGCGCGTACACGCTGCGTTTTCTGGCGCGCGAAAATCTGACCGGCAAAATGGGGACCTTCGAGACGAAATTCACCATCCCCGACTTGAACAACAGCAAGACGCTGCGGCTCAGCTCGGTGATCTGGAGCAACCAGAAGGAGCCGATCACGGCCGCGGTCGGCGACGCCGGAACGAACAAGAAACTGATCGCGCAAAGTCCGCTGGTCGAGAATAATCAGAAGATCGTGCCCAGCATTACGCGCGTCTTCCGCAAGGACCAGACGCTATACGTTTATTTCGAAGTTTACGATCCGGCGATGGACCCGGAGCGCAGGCTGCCCAGTCTGATGGCCGATATCGACCTGCTGCTCAACGGACGCAAAGTGTACACCTCGCCGCCGGCGCGAGTAAACAAGATGGCGACCACGCGGCCGGGCGTAGCTCCGTTCGCGTTTCAGATCGCGCTTCAGAAGCTTCCGCCGGGGCGGTACATTTCGCAGGTCAACGTGATCGACGAAACGGGCCGGAAATTCGCGTTTCCGAGAAGCGAGATCGTGCTGCTGGGGCCGGAGAATGCCGCGCCGCCGCAACGTTAG
This sequence comes from Bryobacteraceae bacterium, assembly GCA_035507655.1. GTDB lineage: Bacteria > Acidobacteriota > Terriglobia > Bryobacterales > Bryobacteraceae > Palsa-187. Next base: position 33,929 of record DATJNW010000139.1, read on the forward strand.
AGCAGGGACTACTCGGCATTGATATCGCTGACGCAACCTTGAGCGAGCGTGGCGCACGCACTTCTGCGTGCCGCGTCGGCACTCTTGCCGACGCTGGTTCCGCTCGATCAGCCATTGCGTCGAGAAGAGTCTCGACGCGGCACGCAG
>DATJNW010000140.1:0-8635 GCA_035507655.1 Bryobacteraceae bacterium
GCCGTGACCTGATGGCGCGCGTGCGACCAGATCACGTTATCGAGAATTTCGAAGCTGCGATCCGCGTTGGCGTAGGCATAAAACGCGGGGCTGCCGGGAAGCGAAACGCCGTCGAGCGAGACCAGCGTCGGAATTTCGGAATGCGCGCGATTCCAGAACAGATCGTCGTCGCTGAATCCGGCGCGGGCTTCGTTGGTGAGATTGGCGCGAAAGGTGTGCGTATCGGTGAGCGCGAGGCTCCAGGTATTTTCGTGCAGCGGCGAGGTGAAGGCCGGATACGGGCTCCAGATGAAATCGGGTTCGGCGAGAAGATTGGCCATCGCCCGCAGCATGATGCGGTCTTTAGCCGTCGAGTAATCGAAGCGCTGGATGGCCAGCGTGCGATCGACCTCCACCGGAGGAGCGATGGTCATTTGCGCGGTGATGCCGTTGCCCACCAGCGGCGGCGGCGCGTATTGCTGCAACAATGCGCGCGATTCGCTCGAGGGCGCGGCGAAGTTGAAAAATCCCGTCGCCGGAAAGGTGAAAACCTGCGGGTCCTGGTTGCTGCGGTTGCGAAAATATTCGTAAGAACTCGAAAAAAACAGGCGATTCTTGACGATCGGACCGCCGACCACAAATCCCGGCTGGACCTGCTTGTCCGGCGTGCGCGGAAATCCGGCGAGGTTTTCCTGAAATGCGTTGGCGTTGAAAAAATCGTTAATCAGATAGAAATAGGCGACGCCGTGAAAATCGTTGGAGCCGCTGCGCGTGATCGCATTGGCGACGAATCCGGAAGTTCTGCCGTATTCGGCGGAGAAATTGTTGGTGGAAATCCGATATTCGCCAATCGCTTCCGGCGCGACGGTCACCAGCGGTCCGGTGATCAGGTAATTGTTGTTTTCGAGACCGTCCATCAAGAAATTCGAATCCGACGGCCGCGCGCCGTTGACGGAAAGTCCCAGGCCGCGCCCCGTGGCGCTATCGGAAGTGACGCCGGGCTGCGTCACCAGCATGGTATAAACATCGCGGCCCTGCAAGGGCAGATTTTCGATCTCGGCCGAATCGATGACTTCAGAAACGCTGGTTTCAAGCGACCCGACGGTCCCCTTCTGCGCCTCAAAATTTCCGGTGCGGCTGCTGTCGACGTCGGGACCGTAAAAAGTCACCACCGTTTTCGAACCCGGCAGAAACACGCTGTTGTATTGACCGGATTCCCAGACGTCGCTCAACGGGCGCAGGCGAAAATTCAGATCGATGCGGCCGGCGACGGGCAGCTCCAATTCCTGCACTTCCTGCGCCTGAAAATTTTCGGCGGAGACGCGCACACGATACGTTCCCGGCGAAAGCAGCGGCAGCGAATAATAGCCCGATGGATCCGCCTTCGCGGTATGAGGAACGGCATCGCGCGCGCTGGAGTACTCAATGGTCGCGTCGGCGATGGGTCGTCCAGTGACCGAATTGGCCAGACGGCCCGAAATTACGCCCTGCGTAGTCTGCGCGGCAAGCGAAACGGCGAGGGCGACCATCCACCATTTGGCCACAGGTGTAAGATGCAAGATTAACATGAAGCGGCGATGGCGTCACTACGCAATTTGTGCGCTGATCGCGGTCGCCGGCGCGTCGGCGGCGCGCGCGTTGAGCGGCCTGCGCTTCTTTCAAATCCTCAATCTGAAGGCCGTGGATTCGCAGTTCGTGCTGCGCGGCGCCGAGCCGGTCGCCGGCTTCATGCTGGTGCTGATCGATCCGAAAGCGCTCGCCACTTTTCCGGAATTGCGGATTTTCTGGCATCCCTACTACGCGCAGACGATTCGCGCGGCCGGCGCGGCCGGCGCGAAACTGATCGTGCTCGATCTCGCGTTCGGCATTCCGGTGGCGAAATGGGAGCCGGATGACGACCGCATTCTGGCCGAAGCGGTCAGCGCGTCGCCGATCCCGGTGATCTGCGCGTATGCGCCGACCATCAACATCGACCAGCACCAGGAGCCGGTGCCGATCAACATGCTGGCCGCCGCGCTTGGCCTGGCGGGCTACGCCAATATTACTTCCGATCCCGACGATTTCATCCGCCGCCAGGAATTGATTGAGGAATCGGGCAATGCGCGATCGCTCGCGCTGCGTGCCGCGGAAAAATTGGAAGGCGCCGATGCCGAATTTCGCAACGGTCGATTAACCCTGGCGGGAAAAACGGTGCCCATCGCGCCGGACCGGTCGATTCTCATAAACTATGCCGGTCCGCCGGATACGTTTCCGCGGGTTTCGCTCGCCGACGTGGTCGCGGCGGCGCGGGCGGGAAACAAGGATCAATTGCGGCGCTGGTTCGCGGGAAATATCGTGATGCTCGGCAGCGACACGCCCGATGAGCGTTATCCCACGCCGTTTTACACCATGTTCAGCAGCGCGCACTGGATCACGCCGGGTGTGGAGATTCACGCCAACACGCTGCGCACGCTGCTCTCGCGCGATTTTCTGATTCTCGCTCCGGAGTGGGCGCGCGTGGCGGCTCTCCTGGCGGTCGCCGGCGCGACGGCCGCCATCGCCTTCGCCGCCTCCGCCGGATTGGCGTCAGTTCTGTTCCTGGCGGAAACGCTGGCGATTCTTTTGATCACTCAATTTTTGTTTCGCTCCGGCGTGATTCTGTATTCGTCGGAACTGCTGGTGAGCGCGGCGCTGTGCGCGATGGGAACGGTGGTGTATCGATTCTGGACGGCGGAGCAGCGCGGGCATCTGTTCCATCGCGCGGTCTCGCTGTTCGTCGGCAAAGAACTGGCGGCGTCGCTTGAAGATACGCAAACCATCGGACTGACGGGAAAGCGCGAGCACGTTACCATTCTGTTCACGGATATTCGCGGATTTACCGCGTTCAGCGAGAAAATATCCGACGAACAGGGGCCGGAAGTGCTGGTGCAGCTTTTAAACGAATATCTGTCGGCGATGGTGGCGATTATCGTTCGCTATCACGGCCACGTGAACAAATTCATCGGCGACGGCATTCTGGCTGTCTTTTCTGGCGACGATCATCCTTGGCGGGCGGTCCAGTGCGCGACGGAAATGGTCCGCGCACCGGGGCGTTTCGAAACCGGCGCGGGAATTCATACCGGCATCGTTGTGGTGGGAAACGTCGGCAGCGCCGATAAGATGGAATACACGGTGCTGGGCGATACGGTGAACCTGGCGTCGCGGCTGGAGAGTCTGAATAAAGAGCATAAGACCAAACTGCTGATGAGTGAAGAGACGGAGAGACTGCTCGCCGGGCGCGTGGAGACCAGGCTGCTCGGCTCGGTTGCGGTGCGCGGGAAGGCCGCGCCGATCAAGATTTATACGGTCGCGCCGCTGGTGAAACGCGCATGACAATTCGTGGCGCACGCACCTGTGCAGGCCGCGCCGACTCTCCGCCGGCGCCTGTTCCCGGGAAGAAGTGTCGATACGACGATCGACACGGCTCGCCAAAGTACGTGCGCCACTTCGCGGTGCTGTTGGCGTTGACGGCCGCCGGGCGGGCGGAAATTCCGGTGGGGCTGGTTTTATCGGCCGGCGGGAGCAAACTGCTGCGCGCCAACACCGAAACCGCGCTCAGCGCGCGCTCCGGCGATCTGCTTTTTTCAGGCGACGCGCTGCGCACGGAAAATTCGGCGGCGTCGTTTTTGTTCTGTCCGGCGAAAGCAATCGACACGCTGGCCCCGTCGGGCGAAGTGCGATTCGATCCGAAAGCGCCCAAGGTTCGCGCCGGGAAGATTTCGGAACAACCCGCGCGAGCCTGCACGCTGCCCGATTCGGTGCGCGTCGAAGCGGCCAGCCAGCAGCATTACGGCGTCACCATGACGCGCGGATCGGCCGCGCCCGCGGTGAAACCGATCCCGCGCGATCAACTGCCGGCCGAGGTTCTGGCCGAGCTGAACGCGATCCATCCGAACGACCCCGCCGCGCAGGTGACCGCCGCGGCGGTGTTCGAGAAATACAAGCTGATCGCCAACGCGCTGGAAATTTATTACAAACTCCGCACGGATTGGCCCGACGCGATCTGGGTGAAGGCGAAAATTTCCGGCCTGGAGCAGGCGCTGGCGGATCAGACGCCACCGCCGGCGACCAGCGGGCAAACCTACGCGCTGCTGATCGGCGTTTCGAAATACAAGCTGCCGGAATTGTCGCTGCAATATGCCGACGCCGACGCGATCACGCTCAGCAAGCTGCTCGAAAGCCCGCGCGGCGGGGGAGTGGATCCGCAAAACGTTCTACTGCTCACCAACGAACACGCCACCACGGCCGCGGTCCGGCTCGGATTCCAGGATTTTTTGAAGCATCGCGCGGGAAAGAACGATACGGTGATCATCCTGATCGCCGGGCACGGGATCGTCGACGGACGCAACGCCTTCATTCTCACCTACGATTCCGATCCGCAGGATTTGACCAGCACCGCGCTCGGCGTGGCCGAATTGCAATCGCTGTTTGAAGAGCAGCTGAAACGCGTGGGGCGCGTTTTGTTTTTCGCCGACGTCTGCAAAGCCGGCAGAATCGGCGCGATTCAGAACCTGACCGTCAACTCCGACGTCAGCCATCTGGGCGACGCCGAGGGCGATCTGTTCGGGTTTCTGGCCAGCCGTCCGCGCGAGCTTTCCTTTGAAGGTCCGCAATTCGGCGGGGGGCACGGCGCGTTCAGTTATTTCGTGATCAAAGGACTCGAAGGCGCCGCCGACACGAACAAAGACGGCGTGGTGGACGCGAATGAGCTGATCGAATACGTCAGCGCCCAGGTTCCGGAGGCGACCGCGAACAAACAGCATCCGCGCGATTTCGGAGCTTTCGACAATTCGCTGAAGTTATCGGACCTGCGCAAGCCGGGAATCGAAGTGGCGCGCTGGCCGGTGCTGCTCGATTGGCGGCGTGGGGTGCCGTTGTTACTGGCGTCGCTCGCGCCGCTCGCGCCGCAGTTCGACACTGGCGGCGACCTGGCGGCGTTTAACGCGGCGATCGCTGCCGGGCGTCTGCTGCCGGACGCGTTGAATGCGCTCAAACGGTTGCAGCCGCAGATGAACGCATCGCAGTATCTCGAAACCAGCAACCGGCTGAGGATCGCCCTGGAGGATCGGGCGCAGTTGGTTCTGCTGCGTTATCTTTCGGGCGATCAGAATCCGCAGACGCAGAGTGAATTTTCCGAAGCCGGCCGGCTGATGCAGGCTGCGCGCACGCTGACGCCGGAATCGCTGTTTTTGCAGGGCCGCGAGGATTTCTTCGAGGGCCGCGCACTGCTGTTCGATAAACGATTTTCGAACGCGCAGAATCTGCTTGAAGACACCGTGCGCATCGACCCCGGCGCGGCTTATGGATACAACGCACTGGGCATCGCCTACCTGGAGCAGGGACAATTCGCCCAGGCGATCCCCGCCTTTCGCGATGCCGAGCACCGCGCGCCGCACTGGTCCTACCCGCTGCACAATGAAGCGCTGGCGCATGTCGAAGCGGGCGAGTACCAGCTCGCGATTCGTTTGTATCAGCAGGCCATGCGGCTCACGCCGGAGTATAGTTATCTGCCGTACAATCTGGGGCTGGTCTATCAGCGCCTGAACCGGCGCAAGGACGCGGAAGCGTCCTATCGAAAGGCGATGGCGCTGGCCCCGCAATCGGCCGAGCCATATAACGCACTGGGAACGCTGAAAGCCGCGGAGGGAAAAACGGCCGAAGCCGAGCAGTTGTATCGCGACGCTTTGCAGCGCGGCGGGAACACCATTCCGGCGCGGCATAATCTGGCGCTGCTGCTCGCCGCGGAGAAAAAGTATCCCGAGGCGATCGCTTTGTGGCGCGAAAATCTGCGCGAGTCGCCGGATTATCTGCCGTCGCGGTTGAGCCTGGCGGAGATGCTGGCGGAATCGGGCGATACGGCGGGTGCGATTGCGGAATACCGGCGCGTGCTTTCGCTGAAGCCGGCGTATATTGCGGCTCGCGTAGCGCTGGCCGGGTTGCTCGAGAAATCGGGCGACGCGGATGCGGCGCTGGTCGAATTGCGCGCGGCGTTGCAGTCGGATGCCGGTGACGCGGCGGTGCTGGAGCAGATCGGCGATATCGAAGCAGCACGCGGGCACACGGCGGAGGCTCGCGAGGCGTATTCGTCGGCGCTGCGCGTTGCCGAGGGTGCGTCGAAGAAGAGAATTCAGAAGAAATTGAACGCGCTGCGCTGACGTAAGCCGCCGGACTGGCGCCGTCCGGAGCGCAAGCCTGGCGGCTTATGCCACTAAATCTCTTTTCGCGCGCGCGTGCCCCATTGCCGAACCTGGCTGCGGCGGTGCGACGGCATGGTGTTCACCGCTTCAATGCAGCGCTCGAACAGCTCCCTCGCTTCGACGGGCCGGTTTAACTGCTTCAGCGCCATGCCGTACCAGTAAAGACCTTCGGGATCGTACGGACGCCGATCGGTGAATTTCGCCAGCGCCGCTCCTGCTTCCTGCGGTTGCGACGCGGCCAGATAAGCCGCGCCCAATTCTCGCCACACTTCGTTCTGCGCCAGCTTGTCATCGAGCTCAGCCGCGGTTTTCAGATGCGGGATCGCCTCCTCGATCCGCTGGTGCTGCCGCGCGATCACGCCCAGTTGCAGGTGCGCATCGGCAAACGACGGATCGATTTCGATCGCTCTCTGAAATCGCGCAATCGCGTCCGTGTACTGGCGGCGCTTCTGATAAATCAATCCGAGCTGATAATGCGCATCGGCATCGTGCGGATTATTGGTCGAAATTTCGAGCTGCTGCTGGAAATGCTGGCGCGAGCGCAAACCTTCGCCGAAACCGCGCAGGCGTGATCCGAAGATGAAGTACAGATAAATCAAAACCAGCGGCGAACCGAGAAAATACAGCGCCGGTCCGACGAACATCATCACCAGCATCCCCAACACACCCAATCCCCAGCCGAATAGCGTTACCCCTACCGCTGATGCCGTTCCCGACCCGTACATCGTGCGCGCGCCGATGGCCAGAAGAAGCGTGAAGTAAACGTTGATGGCCAGGTACACCAGCGGATCGTAGAGCGGCAGATCGGTAAAGGCGCGCACCAGAGCCAGCGGCAGATACGCGGCCGCCCAGGCGACCATCGCCAGCATCAGCAGGGAAACGTAATCGGTGTTGAGCAGATCGGTGAAGCTGCCATGGCCGGCGATTGCGCGGATGAGCAGAATCGCCGGGACCATCACAATCGCGACGGTCAGCAGCGGCGCGAGATAAGCGCCGGGCGTCCAGGAAATGAAGCGCAGCAGCGGCGAGTTGGGAACACGCAGCGGAATGTCGCGCCAGTGCAGCAGCCCCGAAACGCACAATGCCGCGGCTACGGCGAGCCAGAGCCGGCCGCGATCCAGAATCCGGCCCATTGCCGCGGCCGGCTTTATATAAATCAGGAAGAAATCAGCCAATTGTTATGCCAAACTAAAATTTGTGACAGTTAGATCAAAAATTCGATCCACTACCATTTTGTCTGTTCGGCGCGACGGAAAGGTGGTGATGGCCGGCGACGGTCAGGTGACGGCCGGTTCGGAAGTGCTGAAAGCGTCGGCGAAAAAACTGCGGCGATTGTACAACGGGAAAATTATCGCCGGATTCGCGGGCGCGACGGCCGACGCGTTCGCGTTGTTTTCGCGCTTCGAAACCAAGCTGGAGCAGCACAACGGGAACCTGGCGCGATCGGTGGTGGAACTGGCGAAGGACTGGCGCACCGATCGCATGCTGCGCCATCTGGAGGCGTTGCTTCTGGTGGCCGATGTCGGCGACACTTACATCGTCAGCGGCACCGGCGACGTGATCGAGCCGGATAATGAAATCGCGGCCATCGGCTCGGGCGGTCCGTTTGCCAAGGCGGCGGCGACGGCGCTGATCGAAAATACGAAATTTTCCGCGCGGCAGATCGTCGAAAAGGCCATGGCCATCGCCGGCAAAATTTGCATCTACACCAATGAAAATATCAATTACGAGGAGCTGGGCTGATGGTCATCTATCTTCCCGCACAAGCCGCTGAGGACACTCCGGTGCTGGACGAGCTAACGCCGCGCGAGATCGTCCGGGAACTGGATAAATACGTGATCGGGCAGGCCGAAGCCAAGCGCGCGGTGGCGATCGCGCTGCGCAACCGGATTCGCCGGCAGAAACTCGATCCGGAAATGGCCGACGAGGTGATGCCCAAGAACATTTTGATGATCGGGCCGACCGGCGTCGGAAAAACGGAGCTGGCGCGTCGCCTGGCGAAGCTGGCGAGCTCGCCGTTTTTGAAAGTCGAGGCGAGCAAGTTTACCGAAGTCGGTTATGTCGGGCGCGATGTCGAATCGATGATTCGCGATCTGGTGGAGATTTCCATCGACATGGTTCGCGAAGAGCGTTTGAGTGAAGTCGGAGAGCGCGCAGAACGCAATGCCGAAGAGCGCCTGCTCGATCTGCTGATGCCCACGCAGCAGGAGCCGACGGAAAGCGCCGATCGCACCCGGGAAAAACTGCGCGAGAAATTACGAGCAGGGAAGCTCGACGATCGCATGGTGGAGCTCGACGTGAAGGAACGCGGTCCCACGTTTGAAGTCTCGACCCCCAACGGCGTCGAGGAGATGGACATCAATCTCAAAGAGATGCTGCCGGGATTGTTCGGCGGGCGCACGCGCAAGCGCAAGATGCGCGTCGGCGAGGCGATGGATTAT
>DATJNW010000141.1:0-19120 GCA_035507655.1 Bryobacteraceae bacterium
GTTGCTTCAAGATACCTAAGGCCAAGAGCGGGTTCACGGGTCATCCCATCTTCTGTGTCGCGTGTACGACAGCCATCATCGAGCAGACCAAAATCGAGTTACTGGGCCTAGAAAAGGACGTCCGATTGAACCGCTAGAACGATAAAAGGAACGGGAGGATTCGCTGCTTTATGGATGAAGAACTGCGAGGCATGCTCGTGGAGCGCATCGAGAACGTCTGCCAAGATCTCGCCAAGAAAGCCGCGCCGTTCGCGATCAACGACGCGGCCAAACAAGTGATGGACGACCTCAAAGCCGATGACAATAAGAGGTGGAAGGAAATCCGGGACCACTTTGCGCAGGAAGGCGTCACGAAGTACGTGAACCGGGTGATCACGCACGCCAAAGCCGCCGACCCCGCACAACGACAGCTCCCCGGCCTGGAATCCATGCCGCTCCTCATCCCGTCCGAAGGCGCAGCGATCCTCGCGGAACAGCTCAACTACGAGAAGTACCGCGCAGAAGTCGCGCGCTTGGAGAAGCGGATCAACTCGTACAACTACAGGCGCCGCACGCCCGAACACCTCGAACAAGACAAGCGACAGCTAGAGGAGATGAAGCGGTTCGACCCGCGCTTCGCGAAGTACTCGGAGACGAACCCCGATCTGACGCTCGTGGAGGCGAAACAGCTCGAAGCCAGCGAACCGCCGAAACGCCGACGGAAACGCGGAAAGAAACAAAGTCATGGGTTCACGTGAAGCGACGCCCGCTCCAGCATGTCATGGAGGATGAATCCGTCAAGGTCCTCCAGCGCCTGGTGCCCAAAGAATGGGTGATCCGGCACTTCGTGCGCGTGCTTGGGCGCCTAGACATCTGGGCGGCGGACAGGATGGGCCTATTCGGGTGGTACCGGTCGGAAGTGCAGAAACTGATGACGAGGATCGACGCGAAAGACCGGCTACCAGGAATCGCGGGCTGCTTTCCTTGATGCGCCGCCATCGTCGCAGGCTCCGCGCCGACGAGCAGCTTCGCCTGGCAGCCTATCTGGCTGCGCATCCTGCGCTCGTGCGCGCTCTGCGGTGGTTCGGAGCGCGTTGTCACTCGTTGTCACTCTTGGGCTGTAAGTTATGGAAAACTTGGTAGCGCTAACGGGAATCGAAGGTGACAGCTTCTCGTTTTAGTTGAGTTCGATTGGATGCAGTAGGTTTAGTTGGCTGGGCCAGGGTGCCGCCAAGCCAGCTGAGATCATCGAGGTTGTCACTCGGTGCCTCCGCCAGCGATCCCGCCCAGCCACTTTTTGGGGATGTGACCGGTGGGTGCCATCACCTACGCGGGGACGACGCGCTTGAAAGCAAGAAGCGTCGCCAGCGGAAGCTGCCCAGGATGAACACGGACCGCGCACTGTGGTTCTGCCAGCCCGTCGCTTCCGCGATCATGGTTAAAAGTCGGTTCATTGAACAGAATGGACGGATTCGAGGAAGCCTCCGAGGTCTCGATCCTGCGGACCCAAAGCGCCGGCTAACTTCCGGATCGTTCTCTCGCATATGCTCAAGTCAGGCCTTAGCTTGAATTGATTTCACGAGATCCACGGCGGACGCTCCTTCAAGCGATAGTCCATAGCCCACTTCCCGAACCAGACGTTCCTTTAACGGTTGAATGAAGTGGATACGAGTATTGCGACGGGTTACCTCGGGTGCCTGCAAGTACTGCGTGGCCAGTTCCTGCGCCCGGCTGAGGGCCTGCCCATTGGGCACGACTTCGGCCACTACTCCCCAATCGTGCGCTCTGGCCGCGGTGAGCGGTTGTGGGTTCAATAGAAATGCCTCGGCACGACCGGCTCCGGCGCGATAGCTCCAGGCCGTAAAGATCCCATCGCCGGGTACAATGCCGCCAGCGAAGTGCGGGAAGTCATGGAAAGTGGCGCCTTCCGAAGCAACAATCACACTGGCGAGCAGGGCATATTCGGAATGCACCTGCGCACGTCCTTCGACAGCCGCGATCACCGGCACTCGGATATTCGCGAGGTTCTCCAAAATCTGAACCCCTTCATCGTGAACTTGACTCCAAACACCGGGATCGGCAACATTGCCGAACGAAGCAAAATCGATGGCCGGGATGAAGTCCCCGCCTGCACCGGTAAGGATGACAATCTTGTTCGCGCGATCCTGAGCGATACGGTAGAAAGCGTCGACGAACTCGGTGTGGTCTTGAGCCGTGAAAGTAAATGGCCCGCCGCTGGTATGAAACCGGGCGACCAGCACGCCTGCCGCGTTTCGCTCCAGCTTGAGGCTCCGGTAGGCGTGCAGGTAGTCATCGGGATGGGTTTGCATGGTGTTCTGCTCATTTCAGCGAATGGTCGATACGTTTCCGTTGGCGAACGACATTTCAGGCGCCGTCACCTTTGTCCGGTGGATTCCCAGCTTTCGCATCCGATAGATCAAAGTCGTTCTCGGCAATCCCAGACGCGAAGCCGCTCCGCGTTGGCCGCCGATCACTCCTTCGGTCTCTTTCAAGGTCTTCAGGATGTGCTCACGCTCGGCTTCGCGCAGCGTTTGAGACTTAGCGAAACCCTGTGGAATGGGGCGTCTCGGCTCCCTGGGAGGCAAGCGGAGCTCAGGCCCAGGGGACATGATCACGGCGCGCTCCATCAGATTCTGCAACTCTCGAATGTTTCCCGGCCAATCCAGCTCCGCTAGAAATTCGAGGATCTCCTCAGGGATGTGACTGATCCTTTTATTCATGCGATCCGCGAACCTCTCCACGAAATGGCGCACCAGCGCCGGAATATCCCCCCGGCGGTCGCGCAAGGGCGGAAGCATGATCGGAAATACGTTCAGCCGGTAGAACAGATCCACGCGGAAGCGGCGCTCGTCGACCATTTGAGGCAGGTCCTGATTGGTGGCCGCCACAAAACGAACGTCGACTCTTATCGTCCGGTTGCCTCCGAGCCGTTCGAATTCCTTCTCCTGGAGCGCGCGCAGCAGTTTCGGTTGCAATTCGAGCGGGAGGTCGCCAATTTCGTCCAGGAACAGGGTTCCCATGTGGGCGCGCTCAAAGCGGCCCATGGCTTGATTGAAAGCGCCGGTAAAAGCCCCTCGCTCGTGACCGAACAGCTCACTTTCGAGCAGCGCGGCCGGCATCGCGGCACAGTTGATCTTCACGAACGGTCCATGGCTGCGCAGACTCTCCTCGTGGATTGCTTGGGCCAGCAGCTCTTTGCCCGTCCCGGTCTCGCCCTGGATCAAGACGGCCGAGTCGGTTTGAGCCACCATCTGAACGGAATGCCAGATCTCGCGCAGCTCTGGGCTGGAACCGATCATGCCGCCAAAACCGAGTGAGTCGGCCCGGTTGAAAGAGAGTGCGGTTGTTGCCATAAAATCCTCCCAAAGGCTTAGGAATCCGATCGCCTTTTTCGACCCTTATTGTGGACCCGATCCCGTCGGTCACGAACCCCCGTGGGTCGGAAATTCGACTGGCGCTTTCGTCGTGGCGGAGGGTACCTCTTTTGGGGGACCGCTTTAACGATCCGAGAGGTCGAAGCGTTTCCTGCCGTAACGGCGGGCGTCGATCGACCACGCGCCGGGGCCGATCATGGCCAAACCCGCCGCGAGCGCGGCCTGGGCGGTCGCGAGCCAGGGATCGGCGGAATGGGAAGAGAATTGGGAGAGCGCAATCCAGGTCTTGGCGACGGCGGCCAGCGCTCCCGCCACGGGAGTGAACAAACCAACGATGAGAACGATTCCGGCGGCAACGCCGATCACCTGGAGCGCGTCTTCCAACCGGTCGGATCCCTGGTAAACGTGGACGATTCCGGCGGTAATGAGCGTAATGCCCGTTAGCAAACGCAACAGGAGAAGACCGGCGCCCGGCCAACCGTCGGCAAATGTCGAGAATAGCCGCTGCATAACATTCCGATTAAAGAATAGGGGAATCCCGCCGGAATCAGCACACCCGAAACTCCGATTGCGCGATCCCTCTTTCTGGGGATCAAAGCTCGATGATTCCGCGCTTCACCGCGGTGGTGACGGCGTGCGTCCGATCGTTAGCGTGAAGCTTGGCGAGGATATTGGTGACATGACTCTTCACCGTCTCCTCGGCAATGGAAAGCAGGCCGGCGATCTCTTTGTTCGCATTTCCGGACGCGATCAGCCGGAGGACGTCGATCTCGCGCGGGCTGAGGTCGTCTTCCGCCGTGTGTTCGGCCAGTTCCGTTGCGACCTCCGGCGGAATCCTTTTCTGCCCGGCGTGAACGGCGCGGATCACGTCGGCCAGATCGCGATTTACATGCCCTTTGAGTAAGTAACCGCGCGCGCCCGCTCTGAGCGCTCGCACTACTTGAGCATCGCCGGGGTAGGTGGTGAGAACGACGATTCGCGCATTCGGAAAGTCGCTGCGAATTGCAATGATGGCCTCGATGCCGCTCATTTCGGGCATTTGCAGATCCATCAAGGTCACGTCCGGCCGGACCTTCTTAAACTGCTCGATCGCTTCGACGCCTGTGGACGCTTCGCCGACCAGCTCGAGGTCGGGCTCGGCGTTGACCAGAGCCGCGATCCCCCTGCGCAGAAGCGCGTGATCATCGACGGTCAGGACGCGAATGACGGGAGAATCAGTCGCCATGCGATCCCGTGGCTTTGCGGACGAGGCGTAATCCGCGAAAAGTGCGGGCCTTCGCGTAGGCGATGGAGGCCGGAACGGTAACCTCAACTTCGGTTCCCGATGCGGCCTGGCTCCAAAGGTCCAGTTTCGCGCCGACCAGTTTTGCCCGTTCGCGGACTCCGGCGAGGCCCCAATGACCCGGGCGCGCGCCGGCATCGAGGACTTTGGGATCAATCCCGATTCCGTCGTCGCGAATGCGCAGGCGAAATTCCTGAGAATCGTAGCGAATCTCGACTTCGATCCGCCGGGCGCGCGCATGGTGAAATGCGTTTCGCAGGATCTCGCGGCCGATCCCGTAGATCTCGTCATGAAGAACCGGCGATAAGGTTTGCGGCGTTCCCTCCACGGTCACGCGGAATTGCGCGTTGCCGCCGTTTAAACGCTGCGGCTGCGAGCATTCCTGTCCTACCGCCCGGAAAAGGTAGGCGAGATCGCCGCCAAACGTGCTCCCCGAGCGCAGATCCTGAATCGCATCGCGACCCTCGGCGATGGCCGACTCGGCGCTGGTGATCGCTTCGTCCATCGCGCTCCTGGCTTCTTCAAGACGCCGCGACAGGAGATTTCGAGCCGCTTGAAATTCGAAGAGCGAGCCCTGAAAACTCTGGAGCAGCGTGTCGTGCAGCTCGCGGGCGATGCGGGTGCGCTCGGCAATGCGTTCCTCCAGGCGCACGTTGAATTGGCGCGCGACCTGAAGCAGGCGCAATCGATACAGTCCCCACAACATGACCAAAGCGGCAGCCAGGCACAGGGCTTCAAACCAATGCGTCTGGTAATAGGCGGGGTCGACGGAAAAGTCCAGCGCGGCGCCCGCCTCATTCCAAACGCCGTCGTTGTTGCAGGCCGTCACCAGGAAACGGTATTTTTTCGGCGCAAGATCGGTGTAATAGGCTTGCCTCCTGGTGGTCTCCTGCCAGTTCTTGTCGACGCCCTCGAGTTTGTAACGGAACCGGACCCGCTCCGGGATGGTCAAGCTGTAGGCGGTGTAATCGATCTGAAGATTGTGGGTGAGTTTGGGAAGCGCGATGCCCTGCGACGCAGGCTCGGCTTTGCCGTCCGCGGTCACCGTTTCAATCTCCACCGGCGGAGGCACCATATTCTTGGGAATCTTCAGATCCTGATCCACATACCCCAAACCTTCCGCCGTCAGAAGCCAGATCCGGTCGCGCGCGCCGGCCATAATATGAATCCCGCCCGGAATCCCGTCGAGAGGCCCATAGACTTCAAGATGCGGCCGGTATCCGGGATTTGCCACGGCACGGTCGAACTCAGACGTCGCCATCCTCAATAATATGCCGCCCGATCGCATCCAGAAAAAGCCGTTCGCGCTCTGCTTTGCGGCCGACAGGGGATAATCAGGCCGTAAATCCACCCGTTCAAAATGATCCTTTTTGAACCGCGCCAACCCGCCTTCCGCTACCAGCCAAAAACCGTGACCGACATGGACCGGACGCACCTCCCCTTCGGGAACGCCCTCGTTTTTCCCGTATCTGCGGAGAACTCCACGATCGTAGAAGAAAGCCGTGCCGTCGCCATACGTCACCCAGACTTGTCCCGAACCCGGCGACGTGAAGTCATTGACGTTGGCCCGGAGCCCCTGGATTTGGGTCATCTTACCCGCGGAGAAACGAGTGACGCCGTGGGCGAGACTCGCGATCCAAAGATCGCCATGCCCGCAGCCTATCCTGATGATCGAAGCATTAGGCATGTGGATCGAATAGAGAATCTCTTTTCCCGTCCATTTCCCGATGCCTTCCGGAGTGCCCACCCAGACCGTGCCGTCCGCCGCATAACAATTGGACGTGGTTCCGCTCGGAACACGCAGACTCCTGATCTCGCCATCCGGCGCGAGGTGGATCATCTCCTGCGGGCTGGAGGTATGGATCAAAATCCCGCCATCGTTCGAGGAATCCCAGATCTGGTCGACCGACGCGGCGTTGGGGAAGGCTACATGATGGAAAATGCCCTGGCGAAACCGGTCGATGCCTCCTGCTGTAGACACCCAGATGTTTCCCTCGCGATCCTCCGTCGCGTAGGAGACGTGGTTCTCGGACAAGCCGTCTTTCCCGCTGAAATTTTCAGGCTTGGGTAACGCTTCACCGGAAGCCCCTTCCGGATTCGGGACGCGCCAAAGGCCGCCGCCAAAGGTGCCGATCCACAGGGTTCCCTCGCGGTCCACCATCGCCGTCGTCACGTCCGCCTGCATGCGGTACACGGGACCTCCGGGACTGAGGGACCGCACGGAATTGCCGTTCGCGAACCAGATCGCTCCATCCGGGGATTGCGCGAAGTAACAGTGAGTGTGATAGGCAGGCGGTTCGTGCAGGTTCGCATCGAGAAATCGGCCGGCGCCCGGAGGCAGCTTGAGCACGCGATCTTCGGTGACCAGCCACAGCACGCCGTCTCGGTCGAACCACACATATTGAGACTTTCTGGCCGAATGATGCAGAGCGTGGGCGATTTCCTGCCAGCGTCCGTCTCGAAATCGCGCCAGACCGCCATTTGCGGTCGCCGCGACTAGCGAACCATCGCGATCTTCCGCGAGCGCGTTTGTCTGGGGCAGCTCCTGGAGCGAAAAGGTCGTGACTTTTCCCTCGAACAGCCTGCTGACGCGGCCCGAAAGGAACACCACCCACAGGCTACCGTCGCTGGTGGCGAGCAGCCGCCGGACGCCCGTCCCCGACAGCGCGTCCAGCCGGGTGAATCGAACCCCATCGAAACGAAAAAGTCCGTTGCCGCTCGCCAGCCACACGGCTCCATTTTTGGTCTGGACGAGGTCGGCGACGCCGCTAAACGGCAGGTCGCCGCCGCTCCACTTGGTATGGGTCAGGTCGGTAACTTTCGTGTGCGGATCGACGGCCATCAGCGGCGCGGCCACGAGCAGAAACGGGAGTAGCAGCAGCTTTGGCGTAAACACGGGATGGTCCGCAACCTCAAGCAGTTTACACACCGCAGCCGGAAAGCTCCAGGCGAAATCGGCGAGCAGCATTCTTTTAAGTCGGCGAGGCTCTTTCGAAGCTGCGTGCCGGAAGCGCCGGCGCGTGAATGTCAAAATCGCGACGGATTTCCGACGCAGAGGCGGACTTCGGTCCCGAACTTCGTCATGGGGACAGCCTCCGCAGGATTTCGAGAGTCTCAAGCGGGTCAGGACGGATCGTGTAGTCGGCATTGACATCGGCGCCGCGAATGATCCCGCCCTGATCGATGACATAGCGCGCCGGCATCGGCAGCCGGTATTCTGATTCGTCGTGGAACCGGTCCAGCGTCACGCCCCAGGCCTGGTAAAGATCGCGGAGGTAATCCGGCAGCACAAACACCAGGCGAAACTGTTCTGCGACCTTCAAATGAGGATCCGTCAGGATGTCGAACGTCAAATTCAGCTTCCGGTGCAGGCTGCGAGTGTATCGTTCGAGTTCCGGAGTAATCGCGACAATTCGTGCGCCGAGCGTTCGGACCTCTGAATCAATCTCCTGTAGAGCCTCCAGCTCCATATTGCAGTACGGTCACCAATGTCCGCGGAAGAACGAGACCACGAGCGGCCCTTGAACCAGAAGATCCTTCGAGGATTCCTGGATTCCGTCCTGATTGAATAGGGTGAAGCCCGGCGCGGGATCGCCGGCCTTTAGCGCGCGGCCTTCCGCTCCCGAGCCCTTCAGCTCCGCGGTAGCGCGATGCATGGCGGCGACCGCTTCGGGTGGGGTTTTATAAGGCTCCGCGCCCGATTCGAAGGATTTTTTGAATTCGTCTAAGCGATCCTGAAGACTCGGCATTTTCGTATAAAAATCATGACGCTTATTTCTTCACCATAGCAGTCGGCGCGCCACATCGTGGTTCTTGAGCCGACGACATCTTTCGCGGTCCGCCACGTCGAAGCCGCGGCGGATTCCCAGCGCACTGCCGGAAACTGTCGCGTCCTTGGCCGTGGTGGCGACTCCCGCCGAACCTGGTCAGGGTGTCGACGATCGGGCGCCCATTCGTCGCCCGCGCGTCCCATGGACGGCTGACATGCGGGCGAGATTCCGATCCCTTACAATCATTTGCGCCAGTTTCGCGGATTTGGCGGGTCGAATGCCCGGCAATTTGCGAAAGGATCACCAGACCTCGATGCTATGCACCCTAAGCCCCGAACTGACCGTAGAGAGGAGAATCGCCACCGTGCTCTCGAACCAACAAGAGCGGGATCGAATCATCGCTCTTAAAGCTTACGAAGCCTTCTGCCGGCGGGGCTGCGAACACGGCGCCGACCTCGACGACTGGCTCAACGCCGAGCGCGAGCTCTCTTCGGAACCCGATGATGTCTCGATGACGACCTCCGAGGGGGGACTTGAGATTTCGATCGCCAATCGCCTTCATCAGGACCGGATTTTCTTGAGCATCGCGCCGTCGAGTCTGCTGGTGTTGTGGGCCGGAGCCGAGGCGGATTCAAGCGGCGACAACTCGACGTTGAGCCTTGTGTCTCTTCCCGAGGTTACCGACCCCGACCGGGCAGAGGTCACCTCTTGCGATGGCCATTTGCGACTTCACCTGCCCTATCAGGACCAACGCAACGCAAATGCATGAGGAACTTCAGCAACAACCGCACCGGATCCTTTGCGGCACCGTCTGGGGAGGCATTGAGCCGGCGCGCCTCGATGTCGCCACCAAGGGCGTAAACGGCAGCTTGTATTCGACCGCGAGTGGTGGCAAGCGAGGCGGGGACATCTATTACCTCAGCGTCTGTTCAAGCGACCTGTTGACGCGGATCATGGTGGCGGATGTGCGAGGGCATGGCGAACAGGTGAGTGAAATCAGCTCGTGGATCTATCAAAGCCTGCACGGAAAGATGAACTCCGTCGATTGCGCGGGGGTGTTGTCGGACCTCAATCAAATGGTGCACAGCCGGGGCTTTGCCGCGATTACCACCGCCGCGGTCGTAAGTCATAACCTCGCCAATTCCACGCTTTATTACTCGTACGCGGGCCATCCCCCGGTGCTGGCGCGCCGATCGGGGCGGCGATGGTTGCCGCTCACTCTGGAGGCGCAACCCGGGAAAGCAAATCTGCCCCTGGGCGTTTTTTGCAACGTTCCCTACGACCAGGGTGAGGCGCGCGTTCAGACCGGCGACCATTTCCTGCTTTATACCGACGGTCTCTCGGAAGCGATGAACCCGGCGTCGGGCGAAGAGTTCGGAGAAACGCAATTGCCGGATTTGTTGGAAGCCCAGGCAGACGGCGACATCGAACGCGTGAGAGATGCCCTGGTCGATGGAGTGATCGCATTTTCGGGCGGGCCGCTCCTCCAGGATGATTGCACCCTGATGGTGGTGGAGGTTCGATGAAATCCAGGCAGCCGGTCACGCCGCCACATTCGCCGCTCGCGGGTGTACGCTGAAAAGTGGATCGCTCTCCCGTTGGTTATGAGATCGGCATCGCCATCTGCCCTGCAAGACGCGCCCAAAGCTGAGCCGACGCAGAATGGCTCCGTTTCCAACCAGAGCGTCCTCGAAATTCTAAAACTGATTCTTGCCGGATCCGAGTTGCCCGACGTGCTCTCCGCGATCGCCTGCCTGGTCGAATCTCAAAGCCACGGCGTCTTCTGCACCATCTGGCTGCCGGACCTCACGGGGGAGAATCTGTGGTGCGCCGCCGCGCCGAGTCTTCCCGGATTCGCCGCGCACATGGGCCCCACGCGCATTTGTGAAAAAGGAGCATCGTGTGGGACCGCGGTTTATCGGCGGGCGCCGGTCTACGTTGCCGACATCCTGGAGGAATCGCTTTGGGATGACTATCGCGAGCGGATTGCGCCGTACGGGATTCGTGCGGTTTGGTCCCGCCCCCTGTTCACGCGTGAAGGGAAGACCCTCGGCACGTTCGCCATCCTTTACCGTGAAGCGCGCAATCCTGACGCCCTCGACCTCGAACTGATCGAGAACGCCAGTCACATCGCCGGAATCGCCATCGAACGCCACAGTCATGAGGAAGATTTGCGCCATGAGCGGGATCGGCTGCGATTGCTTCTGGAAATTACCAACAGCACCACCTCCCGGCTGGGCCTGCCGCACCTGGTGCAGGCGCTTTCGACGAAACTTCTGAGCGTGACCAGAAGCGATTTTTGCGGCCTGCTCCTGCCGGACGCCGATAGCGGTGAGTTGCGGCTCACCACGCTGTACAACCCGGAAGGGCGCGGCGATTTCGCGGACGGGTCCATCATCCCTCTTCGCGGTTCCATCTGCGGCAAAGCGTTCCGGACCGGTAAGACGCAGCATTATAACCACCTCGACGAGCTGCGCGACGACCCCGAAAGCCTCGGCACCAGCGTAGGCCAGTCCTTCTATCAGCGTGTTCTCGCGGAAGGCCTGGTGTCGGGATGCGATCTCCCGCTGCATGGCCGGAATGGCGTCGTCGGCGTTTTGGCGGCTCTGAAACGGTCCGAGAGGGCGTTCGATCACGATGACGTCGCCTTTCTGGAGCAGGTGGCTCACCAGGTCGCGATCGCCGTGGAGAACGCGTTGCAGTACGAAGCGGCGATCCGCGATCGAGATAGCGAAACGACACAGAGGCTTTATCTCGAGCAGGAAGTTCGCGCTCAGTTTGGCGCGATCGTGGGCGAGAGCGCCGCGTTGAAAGCCACTTTGGATCTCGTATCGGTGGTCGCGCCTACGGACTCGAACGTGTTGATCTTGGGCGAAACCGGAACGGGCAAGGAACTCATCGCGCGCGCCATTCACGATTTGAGCCCTCGCCGCGAACGCGCCTTCGTCAAGCTGAATTGCGCGGCGATTCCCCTGGGACTTCTGGAGAGCGAGCTGTTCGGTCATGAAAAGGGCGCGTTTACGGGAGCGATCGCGCAAAAAACAGGACGGTTTGAACTGGCGCACAAGGGCACGCTTTTTCTCGACGAGGTCGGCGACATCCCCTTGGAACTTCAAGCCAAGCTGCTGCGCGTTTTGCAGGAACAGGAATTCGAGAGACTCGGCAGCACCCGCACTCACAAAGTTGATGTCCGGATCATCGCCGCGACGCATCGCGATCTACCCGCGATGGTGAAGCAGTCGACCTTTCGCGAAGACTTGTATTATCGCTTGCGGGTCTTTCCGATCGGTGTTCCGCCGCTGCGGCATCGGGGCGAAGACATTCCGAAACTGGTCCGTCACTTCACGGAATTGTACGCGCGGCGGATGAATAAGCAAATCCGCGAAATCCCCTCACCGGTCATGGAGGCGCTGGTTCGATACCCCTGGCCGGGAAACGTCCGCGAATTGCAGAACTTCATCGAGCGCGCCGTGATTCTTTCTCCCGATTCTGTCCTGCGCGCTCCAACTTCCGAGTTGGACGGCTTTCCTTCGCACACCGGAGCCGGCATCTCTGCGCCAGGCTTTGAACCGATGACGGGTCTCCAGGAAGTCGAGCGGGACCACATCCTTCGCGCGCTCGAAGCGAGCCGGTGGGTCGTCGGCGGACGGAATGGCGCCGCGCAGCGTTTGGGAATGAAGCGAACGTCGTTGGTGTACCGAATGCGAAAACTTCGCATCACCCGCCTCGCTCAATAAAGCAAGTTCCACGCGACCAAAGCCGCGCCGATTTCCGGTCAGCCTGTTGAAGGTCCGCCACGATTCGTCTGTTCCAGAACCCGCCGATGCCCTGCGGTTGCGTAGCGTTGCTGGTCATTTAAAAGCTACTTATCCCGTCGACGCAAAGACTTGATTTTTCGGCGCGCCGGATGCCTGGATCAGGCTGTCTTCGCTTCATGGCGAGGAATCCATCCTGAAAAAAAAAGGAGAACTCTCACGTGCATTTCAGAAATGCCAAGGATAACTTAATCTTATCGATCGCTGCTTCGGCGATTGCAGTCGCGTGGACGGTGACTGCGTTCGCGCAGGACGCGCCGCGATTTCGTGCTCCACGAAGGAGCGTTCCGGGGCCGATCCATTCGCAATTCCAGGTGAATGCCCCGCGCACCGTGCCTCCGGATTTCAACAGCGCCCAAGGCCCAGGCCCGGGGCCGATCGGTCCGGGACCAGGCTGCGACGTATTTCCCGCGCCCGCCTCCGTTGGTTCGGCCGTCAGTCTTTCGTATTTCGGCCCGCCGCCTTCGACCGTCAATCAGAGCCTGGTCGGCCCGGTGCAACTGCTCAATACCGGTCCCATTGACACCACGAATGGCACCGTCACGATTCCTCTTTATCTGGGACATCTGGTCGACGGGAGAAACGTGTGGTACATCCTCACCGACGTTTCCAACGAAGGCATTGCGGCCGAACTGGGATTGAACTTTTCGGCCAAGATGGCTTTCATGGCAAACGGGGCGCGCACGGCAAATCTGGATCAGAACGGAGACCTGGTTTTCAATGCCGGAACCGTGGATTTCTCGCCGGTCCGCAACATATTGCCCGGCCCGCCGGGCGCGGAGTTCCCGCCCACGGCATACCAGCCTGGCGAAGTCGGGGATTCAAATTACAGCCCCTACGTTCAGGTCGTCAATGGCGGCGGAGCGATTTACAACGCTCCGATCGTTGCGTTCAATGTGAATGCCAGCGACATTAATTTCCCGAACGGCAACGTGGATTACTCCAAAGTTCACGATCAGGTGCTGGCGATCGATCCCATCAACATGACGGTCACCTTGAACCTCATTAACGGCTTTAGCTTCGGGCGGCCGGTCTGGTACATCTCGATGGATGCGAGCATTCCGCTGGCGGCATCGATCGAGCACAATACTTACGCCCCCTTGATGGCGAACCTGCACCTGGGCGACGACGACAGCTTCAACAGCCCCATCGAGCGAATCTTTATCGCCACCAACGGAGCCGAATCGGGAAGCTGCAATAATCCGCTGCGGCAGGGGCTGTCGGCCGACCTGGCGGACGGCTATCGGCCGAATAACACGCTGGGCGGAATCCCGACGCTCGCGTTGGACTACAGCCCCGCCTGGGACGCGAACTTATACGAGTGGACCCAGCAAGCCATCAACAGTGGTTTTCGAGGTCAACTGCGTGAGGAATTTCAAGTCCTGACATTCGTTCAGGACGGTTTGATTACCGGTCCCTCCGGAGGCCCCTTCGGAAGCGCCGGTTTCTCGATCAACTGTCCGATTGTTCTGCGTCTTGATTGAAGAAGGAAGGCGCCCGTGCGTGCGGATCTCGCAGCGGGCGCCCTCTTTTGCCCTCCGCGAATCTGTTACCTGATCTTTTGACGGCATGACGAAGGTGTCGACCGGCGTCAGTCAGAGTGTTGGAGATTCGCCCCGGCTTCGTCAGTCCACAACCATGGCGGACTGACGGCGATCGGGCAGAAATCTTTTGAGATCTAGAATTTGCGCCGTTAGAGCAAATTGAAGCCGCGATTTTTTGTGCGGCTTGCCGGGTGCTCTATCGATGCTGTCCTGGCCGCTCAAGGCGAGGTTTCGAGAAAAAGGAGCGTTTCATGAGTCAAGCTCATTCCGTCGCAACCAAGAACAGTCCGGAACCGTTTTCTGCCGGCGCGATGCCGGTTACTTCGGTTCACACGATCGAAGCCGATGGAGTTCGCGTCTTCTACCGGACGGCGGGTGACCCCAGTTCGCCGGTGATCCTGCTGCTGCACGGGTTCCCGACATCGTCGTTCATGTTTCGCGAACTGATTCCGCGGCTCGCCGGCAAGTACCGCGTAATCGCGCCGGACCTCCCGGGCTTCGGATTCACGGAAGTCCCCGGCGAGCGTCAATACGTCTATTCCTTCGATCGCCTGGCCGCGACACTCTCTTCGTTCACCCAGGCCTTGAATCTGAGACGCTACGCGCTCTACGTGTTCGATTACGGCGCACCGACCGGCTTTCGCCTGGCGATGGCTCACCCGGAGCGTGTCTCCGCCATCGTCTCGCAAAACGGGAATGCCTATGAGGAAGGTCTCGGCGATGCCTGGGCGCCGATCCGCAAGTACTGGGCGGAGCCGACCGCTGAGAATCGGGAGGTCCTGCGTCAAAACATCCTCACTCCGGAAGCGACCCGATGGCAGTACACACACGGCGTAGCCGATCCGGCGAGTGTTCCGCCGGAATCCTACACTCTCGACGCCGCGTTACTCGAGAGAGCAGGCAACAAAGAGATTCAGCTCGATTTATTTCTCGATTACGCCTCGAACGTGAAGCTCTATCCGGCGTTTCAGGATTACTTACGGAAGGCAAAGCCGCCGCTGCTGGCGATTTGGGGCAAGAACGACCCCTTCTTTATCCCCCCCGGCGCCGAAGCATTCCGGCGTGATCTGCCCAACGCGCGCGTCGAGTTTCTGGACACCGGCCACTTTGCGATCGAAACGCATGTCGTCGAAATCGCGGCGGCGATGAACGAATTCCTGGCCGCGAACGGAGCCCGGGAATGAGTTCGTTTGCTCGGGACGCCTCGGTGTTACTGGTCCATGGCGCGTGGGCCGACGGTTCCTGCTGGCAGAACCTGATCCTGCCGCTCGAAAAGGAAGGACTCAAAGTAACGTGCGCGCCGATCCCGCTCACTTCACTCACGGAAGATATCGCCGCGGTCGAGCGAGCCTTCGAAAGAACCAGCGGACCCGTACTCTTGGCGGGGCATGCGTATGGCGGCGCGGTGATTGCCGGAGTGACGAATGATCGCCTTAGGTCGCTTGTATACATCGCGGCGCTGGCGCCCACGGAGAATGAAACCGTCGCCGATGTTTTTTATCGCGCCGAGCCACACCGGGAGGCGCCGAAACTCGAGCCGGATGCGCACGGGTGGATCTGGATGCCCGATGGTGGCTTTGCCGGCGCGGTCGCTCACCTGGCTTCCCGCGACCAGACCGCGATCCTCCAAGCCGTGCAACGGCCGATCGCGGTGAACTGCATTCGGGAGAAAGCTCCGGCGCCGGCATGGAAAAGCAAGCCATCGTGGTTTCTGATCGCCCAGGAGGACCGCATGATTGCGCCGGATACGCAGTGCTTTATGGCGAAGCGGATGGGCGCGAAGATTCGGACACACGCGGTCGATCACAGCCCGATGTACTCGGCCCCGGACGCCGTCGCCGGAGTGATCCTCGAAGCGGCGCGCGAGACGCTCGCCTCTTGAACCGAATTTTCCTGGTCTTTGCGAGGGACTTATGAGCCTACCCGACTTGAGCGGCGCAACCGCGAATCTCCGCGCGTTCGAACTGGAAGCTCTGCCGTATCTTCCGGATATCTATCGCACCGCGAGACGCGCGGTGGGAGACTCGACCGGCGCCGAAGATGTCACTCAGGAAGTCTTCCTGCAAGCCTGGAAGACATTTCATCGATTTCAACCAGGCACCAACTGCAAAGCCTGGCTCATGACGATTCTTTTCTATGCCTGCCACGAACATCGCCGCCAGCTCCGGCGCCACCAGGCGTTCGATTGGCGGCCTGAATACGACGACCTCATCGCCACCCCTCCCACCCAGCCTTCCTGCTTGAATGCCGTATTGCAGCGCGGGTTACGAACCCTCCCCGGCCCATATCGCGCGGTATTGATTCTGGCCGAAGTTTATCAATACTCATATCGGGAGATCGCGGCGATGCTCCGGATCCCGGTCGGCACGGTGATGTCTCGTTTAAGCCGCGCGAAGAAGCAGCTGCGAAGCCGCTTCTCTGAAATGCGCGAAGCGGCCTGATTCATCCCAGTAAGATCGGAAGCAGAACCGCGAGTCCCAGAGCCAGAAACCATAACGCCGGCGCGGCGGTTCCGACCGGCCGAATCCGCCGGGCGACTGCCGCGGCGATCCTCGGATCGGTCAGCAGGCGCGCGGTCCGCCGGCGCTCGACCGCGTAGAACGCGAGCGCGGTGACACCGCCGTAGACGACGTGCCCCAGGAGCGACGGCAACAGTTGGGACGCGGCATCATTCGACCAATCGCATTCGCCGGTGAGCAGCAAGGGCAGCAACGTCATGGGACCCAGGTACCACCACATCGTTCCGAACACGGAACCCCACAGGAAACCCCACCCGGCGTTCGGCGCCTCATCGCGAAACAGGATGCCGTAACTCATGCCGAGGACGGCGCCGATCAGCATATGAACGGTCAGACCAATCACGTTGGATAGAGCGCCGCCAGGTCCGGTGGCGCGCGGCAAGACTCCGGTGGCGAACATGATCGGCGCCGAGACCAATCCGCCTGCAAGCCCGGCCAGCGCTCCCCATTGCAATCCCCAAAGCAGACGGTAGCCCGGCCCTTCGCGCACCCGATTTAACGGATCCGATTCCACCATCAGCCGGACCCACGACCGGTCCACGGTCGCATAGACCACGCCGAGAATCAGCCCATAGAGAATGTGGCCGACCAGCGAGCCGAACAACAGGCTGGCTCGCTCCGCCGACCAATCCAGCCGTGATCCTCCGAGCAGCGGCAGGATCGTCAATTGGCCCAGGAACCACCAGAAAATTCCATAGCCTAGGCCCCAGCACATCGAGGATCCAAGGCTCCGAACATCACGCTGAAACAGCAGGCCAAAAGTCGAGCCGATGACCAAGGCCACCAGAAATTGCAAAGCTACAGACGTCGAGCGCGAGTGCAGTTCAAGGCTGGCAACCAATGGAAAGAAGTCTCCGAGGTACATCCACCGGCTGAAGATCAAACTGGCGAAGAGGCCGGCGAATCCGCCGACGACGACCGCACGTGTCCAGCTGAAGGAAGATTCGCTCGCGTGGCGGCGGCCGCTTCGAATGCCGAGTGCCAGACCGACCGGCAGACCGAGACAAAGCAGCGCAAAGACGAGCTCCGGAAAGGTTTTTCGCGCCCCCTGGAACATATCGCTCGATGCTGGTGTCTCCGCAGTGAGTGTGATCCAGGTGAGCAATGCGACGCTAAGACCCCAGATGAGACCCGATCCGGGGCTAATGGCGCGGTGCGCGAAGAGCAGGCCGAACAATAGTCCGAACGTCACCCCTTGAGAGGTGAACACAAGCGCGGATCCGTTGCGCGCCATTGCCCCGGCAAAGCCGCCGAGAGCACCCGCCGCGCCACCGAGGAGGACGTTGCCGAGAATGACGCGAAAATCCATGGCGCGCCTCTATTTGAGATCGATGGTCTGGACGATGTCGCGAGGGAAAAACAGTTCGATCGTCCAGTCGATCAGCACTCGAGTCTTGCGTTCCAGCCCAGGCAGCTTGCTCAGATAAATGCTGCGCCACAGAAACCAGGCCAGCAGCCCCGAGAAACGGATCGAGCGGGAGCGGGCGAAAGGCAGCGTCAATTCCGCGCACGCGGTCTGATGTCCGACGACGCACAGCGCGCCCAGGGAATCGAAGTGGAAAGCGCGACCGGGCCGGCCGTCCAGCGCGGCGCGGATGTTGCCGGCCAGTAACTCGGCTTCGCGCAAGGCGAACTGCGCGGTTGGGGGACATGCTTTGCCGGTCTTCGAATCGACAAGCGCAGCGCAATCTCCGAGCGCCCAGACGCCGTCGTGGCCGGGCACCGCCATGGCGTGGTCGACGAGGACCGCACCACGTTTATCGCGTTCCACGGGAAGAGATTTGAGCAGCGGATTCGGCGCCGTGCCCGCGGTCCACACTAAAGTCCCGGCGGGAACGGTCTCCCCGCCCAGCACGACGATTCCTGGCTGCGCATCCGTCAGGCGCGTGTTCAAGCGAAACTGAACGCCCCGCACTTCCATCCTTTGCTGCGCGTAGCGGCCTAGAGATTCACTCAGTTCAGGAAGGATTCGTTCGCGGGAGTGAACCAGAATGGTTCTCAGTTCCGAAGCGCGCAGGCGAGGATAGTCCGCCAGGATCCCATGAGCGAAATCGTTGATCGCGCCCGCGAGTTCGACGCCGGCAAAGCCGCCGCCGGCGACGACGAAGGTCAGAAGCGATTGGCGCGCGACCCGGTCCGGCTCGCGGTCGGCGCGCTCGAACATCTCTATGACGCGGTTGCGAATGCGAATGGCGTCGAGCAGCGTTTTGAAGTCCAGCGCATACTGCTCGACGTTGGCCAGGCCCAAATAGTTCGATACCGCGCCCAGGGCGAGCACGAGGTGATCGTAAGAAATTTCGTCGCCGCCGACCCGGACCGCGCGCCGGTCGAGGTCGATCGCCACCACCGATCCCCGAACGAACGCCGTACGATGCAGACTGCTACGGAGCGGTGTACTGATATGGCTGGGTTCCAGACTGCTGCCGGCCACGTCGGCAAGCATCGGCGTGAACAGCAGCGCGTTGGTGTCGCTGACCAGCGTAATCGCGACCGACGGGTCGCCGCTCAGTTCTTCTTCCAGGCGTTCGGCCGTCTTCATTCCGGCGAATCCTCCGCCGAGAATCAGCACGCGCCGGGTTGCTTTGCTCGTTGGCGCATCCTCTTTCTCCGCGCCGAAAACCTTGGTGGCCAGAGCGTCGCAAAGTTGGGCCAAAACGGAAACCGATCCCCCAAAAAGAATCCAGCCGACCAGTGCGGGAAGATGAGTGCGCATCTGCGCCGCTCCCCATTCGGGCATGGTTCCGGAGAGCAAGGGGATCGCGATCACGCTGATGAGCGCCCACAGGGGGATGCCCATCGCCGCGCCGGACATGAGG
>DATJNW010000142.1:0-7726 GCA_035507655.1 Bryobacteraceae bacterium
TCAGACGTTCACGGTGACGGGTTTAGGCGCGGTGATCAGCCGCGCGACCGACAGCGGCAATTTCCCGGTGCTGCTGGGCGCGACGGTGGTGATTTCGGCGATGGTGGTGACGGTAAACCGGCTGCTGTGGCGGAGATTGTACGGGCTGGCGTCGACGAAGTTCAAGATTGAGAGTTAGAGCGAACCGACGACGGATTCAATCGCGACGGATTGCATCCTCAATCAATTCATCCTTGACGTAGTGTAACTGGACCAAGCGGGATTTTTCGTTGGCGTCC
The DNA here is from genome assembly GCA_035507655.1 of Bryobacteraceae bacterium. Classification (GTDB taxonomy): domain Bacteria; phylum Acidobacteriota; class Terriglobia; order Bryobacterales; family Bryobacteraceae; genus Palsa-187. The sequence continues at coordinate 279 of DATJNW010000142.1, forward strand.
TCGAAATGAAGCGCGGTGACCTCGAGGACATTGGCTCGAAGTTCTTCCCACGTCTCAGCCTCCGTAAAAATCGAGTGCCCGAGCGCGCAAGCTGAGTATCCTCCCTCGTCAGCATCGCGGACTTCGAAGATCAGCTCCACATGGCCAGCTTACAGGTTCCTAAAGCACGACCACCGGCAGCTTCCTCCGGTCGCGGTTCATTGCCGGCTCGCCGTTGGAACGCGGAGCGGGGAAATCCACGACGCATTAGGAAACGAACAACCGCAACACGCTCGAGCCCGCGACCCCGGTCAGCGCGGGCCAGAACGCCGGTGCGGGACCGCTGCGGCGGATCTCGCCGTGGATCGCGTGGCCGCCTAAATAGAGAAAACTCCCCGCCGCGAGCGCGAGTAACTTATGTAACGCGTTCCCGTCCAGGTGCGGCGCGAGCACCGATTCCATCCCGGCGCCGGCCAGCGTCGCCGATTGCGCCAGCGCGCACCAGCCGAGCGCGGCAAAGCGTGACGATACCGACGCTCGCGTGATCACTCCCAACGCCACGCCTTCCGGAGCTTTGTGGAATCCGATGGCCAGCAACAGCGCCGGCGCGATCACCACCGCCTCCTGCGCCGACGCGGCGATCCAGCCATCCAGCAGGCTATGCACCCCCGCCGCGATCAGCAATGGAACCGCGAAGCCATGCAGCCGCGTCTCACAATCATCATGCTGGTGTGAATGGGAACACGCCGGACACACCGGATACAGGTAACGATCGATGAGCGCGAGCGCGGCGAATCCGGCCACGGTCCAGGCGATGGCCCCGCGCCAGCCAAGCGTCTCCGCCATCTCCGGCATCAGCCAGAATAGCGCCACGCCCATCAATAATCCGCCGCTGAACGGCACCAGGCGGCGGGAAATCGAATGCCACACCTGGAACAAGGAGGTCAGCCACACACCCGCCGCGGCGCTCGCGACGGCAATGACGGTGATGACCAGCGCGAAGGAAGACACTTCCTAACTGAGTATACAATGTGGGATTATCGGACCTTAGGAGACTGCTCGAAAAAGGAGGACAGACCACTCTGCCCACGGCCACTCCGCTGCCGCCGCAAGAACCGCTTCAGGCGGGGGCAGAGTAGCCTGTCCCCTTTTTCGAGCCAACTTTAGTATGGAAACGCAAAGCACCTCACGGAGGGGATTTTACTCCGTCTTCATTAACGGACTCGGCGCATTGATAGGCGCGGGGTTGGCCGTTCCCGCGGCCCTTTATCTTCTGGTGAAGCCGAGGATGAAAAAAACCTCGGATTGGGTGGACGCGGCGGATTTGAATACGCTGCAAGTCGGCCAGCCGCAGGAGGTCGTATTTCGGCGCTCCCGCGTGGACGGATGGCGCGTCGAGAACGAAAAATCGACGGCGTGGGTGGTCCGGATGAATGCGCAGGATGTGGTCGCGTATTCGCCTTCGTGCACGCACCTGGGCTGCGCGTATCATTGGGACGCGCAAACCAAGGAGTTCCTGTGCCCCTGCCACACCTCGATTTTTTCGATTGACGGCAAGGTTTTGTCGGGACCCGCGCCGCGGCCGCTGGACCGGTATTTAACCCGCATCGACAACGGCAAGCTGCTGATTTCCCCGACGATTCAGAAATCCTAAACACTCATGTTTCGTAACGTCCTGAACTGGATTGAAGACCGCACCGGCATCGAGAGCGCGATCCATCATTTTTTGTATGAAGACATTCCCGATTCCGCGGGCTGGCACCAGGTGCTGGGCAGCGTGGCGCTGTTTGCGTTTCTGACGCAGGCCTTCACCGGGATTCTGCTGGCGTTCAACTACGCGCCCACGCCCGGCGACGCATACGACAGCCTGCGCTACATCGTGACGCAGCTCACCGGCGGCGAGCTGATTCGCGGGCTGCATCACTGGGGCGCCAGTTTGATGATCATCGTCGTGGTGCTGCACATGACGCAGGTTTTTCTGTGGGGCGCGTATAAAAAGCCGCGCGAAGCGACCTGGCTGGTGGGGTGCATCCTGCTGCTGGTGACGCTTGCCTATGGATTGACCGGTTATCTGCTGCCGTGGGACAACCGCGCGTATTGGGGCACGGTGGTGACCACGCGGATCGCGGCGCAGGCGCCGGGCGCGGGTCCTTATATTTTGCGATTGCTCGGCAGTGAAGGCGGGGCCATCGGAGTGGTGACCTTCGCGCGATTCTACGCGGTTCACGTTCTGCTGCTGCCGCCGCTGACCATGCTGCTGATCGGGATTCACCTGGTGCTGGTGCGGCGCCACGGCGTGGCTCCCGCGGCGGACGATTTCAAGCCGAAGAAGAAATTTTATCCGGAGCAGGTTTTTAAAGACACCGTCGCGACGTTTCTATGGTTCGCCGTGCTGGTGGTGATGGCCATCCTGGTGAAGGTGCCGCTGGGCCGCACCGCCGATCCGACCGATACCAGCTTTATTCCGCGGCCCGAATGGTATTTTCTGTTCCTGTTCCAGACTTTGAAATTGTTTGAAGGGCCGCTTGAAATCGTGGGCAGCCTGGTGCTTCCGACGCTGGCGATTCTGGCGTTGTTTGCGACGCCGTTCATCGATCGCGCCAAAATGGTGCGCATCCGGAAGCGGACGGTGGCCATCTCGATGGTGGTTCTGGGCGCGATCGGATGGGCGGGGTTGACGGCGCGCGCGGTGGCGACCACGCCGCCATCCACCGAATCGGCGAACGCGGGCCTTACCGACGTCGAAGCCTGGCGGCAGATTCCGCCGGAAAATCTGGCCGCGATTGGATATTTCCGCCGCGACAACTGTGGAGGCTGTCACGTGCCCGGAAAATCGGGCGCGGGGCCGGATCTGGCGGCGGCGCCGTCACAGAAGCCGCTCGACTGGCTGATGCAGCATTTCCGGCAGCCGTCGCCGTCATCGCCGCCCACGCAGTTGAACGGGATGCAGCTCCGCACGCTGGCGGTGTTTGTGACCAAGCGCGACGAGAACGACGTGGAAGCCTGGACCAGCGCGCCGCAAGCCGCGGTGGACGGCGCGATGGTGTACAACACCAATCAGTGCGCGGTGTGCCACATGTTGAACGGCAGCGGGAATAAAGTGGGTCCGCCGCTCAATGGACTCGGCGACCGCCGCGCGCGAGACTGGGTACAGGGACATTTCGCCGATCCGGCGAAATTTTCCCCGGGATCGACCATGCCGTCGTATAAATTCAGCCCGCGCGATCTGGATGCGATCACCAGTTACCTTTTGCAGATTCCGAAGTAGTCGATGACCGGCGAAAAGCTGCGCGCGCGCGCCTATCCGTTGTACCTCGCCGGCGCGCTGCTGGCGGCCGCGCTGGTGGCTTATTCGCAAACCTACGCGTTCGCCTGGGATGAAGGTTTTCATATCGTGGCGGCGCAGCTGATCAAAGCGGGCCGCCGTCCGTACCTGGACTGGATGTTTCCGCAAACGCCGCTGAATGCTTACTGGAACGCATTCTGGCTGCGCATGGCGGGCGAAAGCTGGCGCACCACGCACGCCGTGGCGGCGTTGGAAACCGCGATCGCCGCGCTGCTCACCGGAATTTTCGCGCTGAAAAAATTCCCGGTGGCGCGATGGCGGCTGGCGGCGGCGATCTTCTGCATGGTCCTGGTGGGAACGAATCTCCTGGTGATCGAGTTCGGCACGTTGGCACAGTCCTACGGGTTCAGCCTGCTGGCGACGGTGGTGGCCTTCTGGTTCACTACGATGACGGTGGATCGCGCGACTGCGGTTCTGCCGTTTGCCGCCGGCCTGTTTTCGGGGATCGCCGCGGGAGGGTCGCTGTTGACCGCGCCGGTCGCGCCGTCGCTGCTGGTGTGGATGCTGTTGTGCAATCGCGCGGGCAGCCGCTGGTGGAAACTGGCGGTGTTCGTGGGCGGATGCGTCGTCGCCTGGATTCCGATCCTGCGGCTGTTCGCGATGGGTCCGCGACAGACCTGGTTCAGCATCGTTCAATATCATTTGTATTACCGGCAGGTGGAATGGTCCGGCGCGCTGCGGCACGATCTGGAAACGGCCGCCGGCCTGTTCAATTCGTTGCAGGCCGTGCTGCTGGTGCTGCTGGCCGTGGGCGGGACGCTGTTCGTTTATCGCCGCAGCGGTTGGGAGCGCGCGCGGAAGCAGGAATTTTATTTGTGCGTGCTGCTGACCGTCGCGCTGGTGGTGCATGTTTCGAGCGCGCATCCGACCTTCGCGCGCTATTACCTGTTCACCACGCCGTTTCTGAGCTATCTGGCCGCCGCCGGAATCTATTTCGCCGGCTCCCGGCTGTGGAGCGCGGAACATCCCTGGCTTCCGGTGGCGATGGTGTGCGTGATCATGACGCTGAGCGCGGCGAAAAGTCTGTACGATATTCGCGACGAGATGAGCTTTCAGGATATGGAAGAGGTGGCGCAAAAGGTGGGGCAGGTGGCGCCGGCGGATAAATCCCTGGTGGCCGACGAAGTCATTTTCTTTCTGCTGCATCGCCCGCCGCCGCCGGGAATGGCGGTGCGCGATTCGAACAAGCTGAACCTGCCGCCGAAGCAGGCCGCGCTGCTGCACATTCTGCCGCACGCGGAATTGCAAAAGAGAGTTCAGTCCGGCGGATACTACGCCGTCGAATTTTGCGATGATGACGCGTGGTTCGACGCCGACCACCTGACCCCGGTATTCAAGAACCACGCCGAAGTCGGCGATTGCCACGTGTTTTGGGACCCCCGGCCGCCCGCTCCGAAATAATCGCGCGGCATCCAGCCGCTTTTTCAGGAGTCTCTAAAGCCGTGAGGATTTTCAGGCAAGTTCCTAAGCCGCTCCCCGGGCGCTCAACGCCGCGTCTTCTGCCGCGTAGTCGAACGGCGGATGCAGGCTGGCGGCAGCGCCGGGTGGATTGGCGCGCTCCCACTCGATGGTGCGGCGGATCCCTTCTTCGATCGGCACCGGCTCGCTATAATCCAGCTCGCGGCGAATGCGCGAGGAATCGACTTCCCAGTGCTGCGCGGCATTGCCGGGAAAAACCAGATGGCGCGGCGCGCGCTCGCGCGGCAGAACGACGAATTCGCCCGGCCATTTCGTCGCGGCTGCGATTTTGCGTGCCCATTCGAGCTCCGAAAACGCGGGTCTTTCGGCGATATTATAAACCCGGCCCGCAGCGCGATCGTCAATGGCGGCCCGCGCGATGGCCGCGGCGACGTTTTCGACGTAGCCGCGCGGCGCCCGCCATTGGGCGAGGCTTTCTTCGAAAATAATCGCGCGGCGGCCGTCGTCGATGCGCTTTAAAACGGGCCACAAGCGATGCGCGAAATCGCCGGGGCCGTAAACCATCGGCAGGCGCAGCACGGTGCCGGCGATTTTGGGATCTCCCATCACGATTCGCTCGGCTGGAATTTTGTCGTATTCGTCGTCGAGCCAGGGAACCAGCGCGCGCAGCTTCCGCATCTGCTCGGGCGGATACGCCGGTTTGGTTCGCAGGGCCGATTCTTCGGTGAGCGGCACCGGCTCCAGCGGACCGTCCTCGCTGCCATGCAGCACGCCGCAGGAGCGATACACGTCGCAACTGCTGATGGCGACCACGCGCCGCGCGATGCCGCGGAAGGCGTCCATCAATTCCCGCGCCTGCCGGCCGGAACTGAGAATAAAATCGATGACGACGCCGGCGCGCGGCCGCAGAATGCCGAGTTCGCTCCAGTCGCCGAGGATATGCTCCACCGGCAGATCCATGTTCGACTTGCCGCGATGAAAGACGGCCACCTCGTGCCCGTTCTCCTGGAGCGCGCGCGCGACGAACGGCCCGATGAATCCCGTTCCACCGACGATCAGAACCTTCATGCGTCCAGTCTACGTCCGGACGCATAATAGTAGATTCGATTATGTCCACTCTTGCCGACCTCATCAGCGCCGCGCCGGGCGCGCGAACCGCGATCGTTCTTCCGGAAGCCGGAATCGAAGTCAGCTACGCCAAGCTTCGCGAACAGATTTTTTCGATGGCCGACGCGCTGGCGTCGCTGGGCATCGGCCCCGGCGATCGCGTGGCTAGCGTTCTGACCAACGGATTGCCCGCGATTGTCAGTTTCCTGGCGGCTTCCATCGCGGGGACGGCGGCGCCGCTGAATCCCGGTTATCGCGAAGACGAGTTTCGGTTTTTTCTCGAAGACACCTCGGCGAAGATTCTGCTGTGCCCGCCCGACGGGGCGCCCGACGCCCGCAAGGCGGCGGAAGGCAAGGTTCCGGTTTATTCCCTGGAAATGGACGCGAGCGGATTCGTGCGCATCGCGGGAGCGTCGAATGGAAGAAAATCGCCTGCCCCGTCGTCCGATGGGATCGCGCTGGTGCTGCACACCAGCGGCAGCACCGGACGGCCGAAGCGCGTGCCCATCCGCCATCGCAACCTGGCCGCGTCGGCGCACAACATCGTGGCGCATTATTCGCTTTCGCCTGACGACGTCGCGTTGTGCGCGATGCCGCTGTTTCACGTTCACGGGCTGGTTGCGTCGACCATTTCGACGCTCGCTTCGGGCGGAACCGTGGTGGTGCCCGCGAAATTCAATCCGCTATCGTTCTGGCGAACGGTCCGCGATTCGCGCGTGACCTGGTATTCCGCGGTTCCGACCATTCACTCGCTGCTGCTTTCGCGCGCCGGCGAGGAGCGTCCTGCCGGATGCGAGGGATTGCGCTTCATCCGTTCGTGCAGCGCGGCGCTGCCGCCGGAGATGATGGCGAAAATGGAAGCGGTGTTCGGCGCGCCGGTGCTCGAAGCGTATGGAATGACCGAAGCGTCGCACCAGATGGCTTCGAATCCGCAGCCGCCGGCGGCGCGCAAACCGGGGTCGGTGGGGCCGGGAACGGGCGTGAAGATCAGCATCATGGATCAGCAGGGCAAGCACCTGGCGACCGGCGAGCGCGGCGAAGTGGTGATTCAGGGTCCCAACGTGGTGGACGGTTATGAAAATAATCCGGAAGCGAACGCCAAATCGTTTACCGACGGATGGTTTCGCACCGGCGACCAGGGTTTTCTCGACGCCGACGGTTATCTCACTTTGACCAGCCGCATCAAGGAATTGATCAATCGCGGCGGAGAAAAAGTGGCGCCGCGCGAGATTGATGAAGTGCTGCTGGCGCATCCGTCGATTGCCGAAGCGGTCGCCTTCGGAGTGCCGCACGCGACCTGGGGTGAAGAAGTCGCCGCGGCGGTGGTGCTCCGCGAGCCGCAGACGGAAGCGGCGATTCTGGCGTATTGCAAAGAACGCCTGGCCGATTTCAAGCGTCCGAAAAAAGTTTATATCGTGGAGACCATCCCGCGCACCGCGACGGGAAAAATTCAGCGCGGCGCAGTCGCCAAAGCGATCGCGGGAGCGGAAGCGTGAACTCATTGAGCAGTGTGGCGCACGCACTTTTGCGTGCCGCGTCGAGACTCTTTCGACGCACTGCCGAGGCATCGACACGAGTGTCGATGCGGCACGCAAAA